>NZ_JAVRFI010000008.1:0-278819 GCF_031845785.1 Streptomyces hesseae | reverse complement strand
GGCCTGCTCGACGCTCAGTCCCGCACCGTCAACACCGACATGATGCTCGCCGCCGCCCGCGCCCTCGCCGACGTCGTCGCCGAAGACGAACTCAACGCCAACTACATCATCCCCAGCGTCTTCAACGACAAGGTCGCCGGGGCCGTCGCGGGTGCCGTCCGGGATGCCGCCAAGGCCGCCGGGGCCGCTGTGACAGGCACCACGACGGTCTGACGCACGGCGCGTCGAGTGGCGCGACGCCGCTGGGCCCCCCATAAGGTGTCGGGCAGACATCCGGCCGCAGAAATGCGGCCACATCCGAGGCTGTGGCAGCTGGCCGTGGCGCTTTCCGTGTGACTCTCCAGGGTGCCGGATTGGCTTTCCCGCCACTGGTGGGGGCAGGATGCGTAACCGGGCGCGAGGGTCTGGCAAACGGACCCGGGTCCGGGGACTGTCCGAGGGCCCTGGCAGCATCGGCTTCGATCTCACGCCTCATTGGCAAGAAGAACACGGGAGTACAACATGAACCGCAGTGAGCTGGTGGCCGCTCTGGCCGACCGCGCCGAGGTGACCCGCAAGGACGCCGACGCCGTTCTGGCCGCGCTCGCCGAGACCGTCGGCGAGATCGTCGCCAAGGGCGACGAGAAGGTCACCATCCCCGGCTTCCTGACCTTCGAGCGCACCCACCGTGCCGCTCGGACCGCGCGCAACCCGCAGACGGGCGAGCCGATCCAGATCGCTGCCGGTTACAGCGTGAAGGTCTCCGCGGGCTCCAAGCTCAAGGAAGCCGCGAAGGGCAAGTAAGCCTTCAGCTCGAAGGGCGGCCACCCCACGGGGTGGCCGCCCTTTTGGCGTATCCGGGGAGTCTGCCCCGCCGCGTTGCCGCGTAAACGGCCCGTGTACGGCCCGTAAAGCCCCTAACGCCTCGTCAGGGTGCCCGAGCCCCACCCACGGTCGTTCAGGCGCCCTGACGGCCCGGCAGGCGAGTCCGGCCCGCAAACGCCGGACGGGGCCGACCGTGTGGTCGGCCCCGTCCGGGGGTTCGAGGGGAGCGGGGCTGGGGTCAGCCCTGCGCGGCAGGCGCCGGCATCTCCACGTTCGCGCCCAGATCCTTCAGCTTCTGCATGAAGTTCTCGTAGCCACGGTTGATCAGGTCGATGCCGTGCACCCGGGACGTGCCCTCCGCGGCCAGCGCCGCGATCAGGTACGAGAAGCCGCCGCGCAGGTCGGGCACGACCATGTCGGCGCCCTGGAGCTTCGTCGGGCCGGAGACGACGGCCGAGTGGAGGAAGTTGCGCTGGCCGAAGCGGCAGGCGGAGCCGCCCAGGCACTCGCGGTAGAGCTGGATGTGCGCGCCCATCTGGTTGAGCGCGGAGGTGAAGCCCAGGCGGGACTCGTAGACCGTCTCGTGGACGATCGACAGGCCGCTCGCCTGCGTCAGGGCCACGACCAGCGGCTGCTGCCAGTCCGTCTGGAAGCCGGGGTGGACGTCCGTCTCCAGCGCTATGGCGTTGAGCGAGCCGCCCGGGTGCCAGAAGCGGATGCCCTCGTCGTCGATCTCGAAGGCGCCGCCGACCTTGCGGTAGGTGTTGAGGAAGGTCATCATCGACCGCTGCTGGGCGCCGCGGACGTAGATGTTGCCCCTGGTGGCCAGCGCCGCGGACGCCCAGGAGGCCGCCTCCAGGCGGTCGGACAGCGCGCGGTGGTTGTAGCCGCCGAGCTTGTCGACACCGGTGATCCGGATCGTCCGGTCGGTGTCCATGGCGATGATCGCGCCCATCTTCTGCAAGACGCAGATGAGGTCCTCGATCTCCGGCTCCACGGCCGCGTTGGACAGCTCCGTGACGCCCTCCGCCAGGACGGCGGTGAGCAGGACCTGCTCGGTGGCGCCGACCGACGGGTAGGGCAGGCGGATCTTGCAGCCGCGCAGCCGCTGCGGGGCCTCCAGGTACTGGCCGCCCTCGCGCTTCTCGATCGTCGCGCCGAACTGGCGCAGCACCTCGAAGTGGAAGTCGATCGGCCGGCCGCCGATGTCGCAGCCGCCCAGGCCCGGGATGAAGGCGTGGCCGAGGCGGTGCAGCAGCGGGCCGCAGAGCAGGATCGGGATGCGCGAGGAGCCGGCGTGCGCGTCGATGTCCGCGACGTTGGCGCTCTCCACGTACGTCGGGTCGAGGACCAGCTCGCCGGGCTCGTCGCCGGGGCGGACGGTCACACCGTGCAGCTGGAGCAGACCGCGCACGACGCGGACGTCACGGATGTCGGGCACGTTGCGCAGCCGGCTGGGACCGTGCCCGAGCAGGGCGGCGACCATGGCCTTCGGCACGAGATTCTTCGCGCCTCGGACGCGGATCTCTCCCTCGAGCGGGGTTCCGCCGTGGACAAGCAGGACATCGTCAGGGCCGGTCATGGATCTCGCGTTCCTGGAGTTGGGCAGGGGGCAAGAAGAAAGGGTAATGCGACCGGGGGGCCGTTCTGGTGCGCTGAGGGCCCGGAAAGCACGTCATGGGTTTGTCACAACACTCTGTGTTTATGGAATGGTCGCTACCGGTTATCACCGGGGTGCCGCCAGGTCGTCCCGCGGCGGCCCCGAGAGCCCGGCATCACGCCTCAGGCGGCCGTTTCGGCGCTTTCCGTGGCCGCCAGGTCGCTTTCGGTCACTTGCGCGGGCGCTGCTCTCGTACGCCCCCTGCCCGCCCCGGGCAGGGGTACTCGTCCACTCCCCTCAAAGGGCCGAAATGCGGGATCATGTGCCCATGACCGAGGTGTCCTCGCTCACAGGGCGACTGCTTGTCGCGACACCCGCGCTGTCCGACCCCAATTTCGACCGCGCGGTGGTGCTGCTGCTCGATCACGACGAGGACGGCTCCCTCGGTGTGGTCCTGAACCGCCCGACCCCGGTCGGCGTCGGGGACGTCCTCGAGCCCTGGGCCGCGCTGGCCGGGGAGCCCGGAGTGGTCTTCCAGGGCGGCCCGGTCTCCCTGGACTCGGCGCTGGGTGTGGCGGTGGTGCCGGGAGAGGCCCGGGAGCACGACGGTCCGTCCCCGGCCGGGGACGGCGCCGGTACGGGCCCGCTGCCGTCGGCCGCCATGGGGGATCCCGTCGGCTGGCGCAGGGTGCACGGGGCGATCGGCCTGGTCGACCTGGAGGCCCCGCCCGAGCTGTTGGCCAGGGCCCTGGGCTCGCTGCGCATCTTCGCCGGGTACTCCGGCTGGGGGCCCGGGCAGCTGGAGAAGGAGCTGGCCGAGGGCGCCTGGTACGTGGTGGAGTCGGAGCCCGGCGACGTGTCGTCCCCGGACCCCGCGCGGCTGTGGCGGGCCGTACTGCGGCGTCAGCGCAGCGAGCTGGCGATGGTCGCCACCTATCCGGACGACCCGAGCCTCAACTGACCCGGGCCGGCCCCAGTACTCTTGGAGACCATGAGCACTCTTGAGCCCGAGCGCGGGGCAGGTACCGGCACCCTCGTAGAGCCGACGCCGCAGGTGTCGCACGGCGACGGCGACCACGAGCGCTACGCCCATTACGTCCAGAAGGACAAGATCATGGAGAGCGCGCTCTCCGGCTCCCCGGTCGTCGCCCTGTGCGGCAAGGTCTGGGTGCCCGGGCGCGACCCCAAGAAGTACCCGGTCTGTCCGATGTGCAAGGAGATCTTCGACGGCATGGGCGCCGGCGGGGACGACAAGGGCGGCAAGGGCGGCAAGGGCGGCGACAAGAAGTAGCCCCGCTTCTTCAGCCCCGCTCCTTCACTCTCGGGTTCGCTGACGGCTCCCAGGGCGCGTGATCGCGCTCTGGGAGCCGTTCGCTTTTGTCGGCTTGCTTCTGCCGGCTTGGCTCTTGCCGGGGCGCTGTCACCCGCTTAGCCTCCTCTCAGTTGTGCGCTGCGAAACGTCCATTGCGTATGTTGCAACGCTCCGGGGGGCCTCATGGCGTGGCGAACGCTCGTCCTGGTCGTGGTGGGGGCGGTGCTGTGTGCCGCCGGCGCCTGCGCGCCCCGTACGACGGCCGGCGGCCCGGGCGGGGACCGCGCGACCGGCACCCTGCGGGTCTGGCTCTTCCGCGAGGTCGACAACGGGCCCAAGGCGGCGGTCGTCGACGAGGCCGTCGCCGCCTTCGAGAAGACCCACCGCGGGGTGCGGGCCGAAGTCACCTACATCCCCGTCGAGACCCGGGCGCAGCGGATCAAGGCCGCCTTCAACGACCCGCGGAGCGCCCCCGACGTCGTCGAGTACGGCAACACGGACACGGCCGGGTACGTCCGGGACGGCGGCCTGGCCGATCTCACCGCCGACCTGGCGGCCTGGGACGACGCCCGCGCCCTCGACCCGGCCGCGAAACGGTCCGTGACCGTGGACGGCAAGCTCTACGGCGCGCCGCTGTTCGTGGGCGTCCGGGCCCTGTACTACCGCACCGACGTCTTCCGGAGCTTAGGGCTCCGGCCCCCGGCCACCCTGGACGAACTGGCCGCGACCGCCCGCCGCGTCCACGCGGCCCGGCCGGAGCTGTACGGGCTCGCGGTGGGCGGCGCGTACACCTACGCCGCGCTGCCCTTCGTCTGGGCGCACGGCGGGGACGTCGCGAAGCGGAAAGGACGGTCGTACGAGGCCACCGTCGCCGACCCCGCCGCCAGGCAGGGCATCGCGGCCTATACGAGCCTGTTCGGCGACGACAACTGCCCCGCGAGCCGGTGCGCCCGGATGACCGGCAACGACACCGTCCAGGCCTTCGCGTCAGGGAAGGCGGCCATGGCCGTCGCCGGTGACTTCAGCCATCAGGCCATGGAGAACGGCAAGGTCAAGGGCGCGTACGCGGTCGTACCGCTGCCCGGCACCCAGGAGGGGCGGATCGCCCCGGCCTTCGCGGGCGGGAACAACCTGGGGGTGCTCAGAAGCAGCTCCCATCGCACCCTCGCCGTGGACCTGCTGAAGACCCTGGCCGGCAAGCGCACCCAGGCCCGGCTCTTCGACGCGATGGGTTTCCTGCCGGCCTTCTCCGACACCCGGGCGGAGGCCGCACGGAAGCGGCCCTTCGTCGAACCGTTCGTGCGGACGCTGGCGGCGGGCGCGCGGACCGTACCGGTGACCCCGGCCTGGGCCGCCATCGACGCCGGGCAGGTGCTGCCGACCCTGCTCCAGGAGGTCGTGAGCGGACGCGGGGACGTGGACGCGGCGACGGCCGGGGCGGCGCGGAAGATGAACGACGCCTTCCGGAAGAACGGAGTCCGGTGATGAGGGGGACGGACCCGCGCACACGCGGCATCCCATGGCTGTACCTCGCCCCGGCACTCGTCGTCCTCGGCGGGCTCCTCGTCCACCCCGTCTACGAGCTGGGCCTGATCTCCTTCCTCGAATACACCCAGGCGCAGGTCAGCGGGGGAGAACCCACGAGCTTCCAGGGCCTGGACAACTACCGCGCGCTGTTCGCCGACGGCCAGTTCCGCCAGGTCCTCCTGACGACCGTCGTCTTCGCGGCCGCCTGTGTCGTCGCCACCCTGGCCGTCGGCTGCGCGCTCGCGGTGCTGCTGACGCGGATCCGGGCCCTGCCCCGGCTGGCGCTGACGCTCGCCGCGCTGGGGGCCTGGGCCACGCCCGCGATCACGGGCTCCACCGTGTGGGTCTTCCTGTTCGACCCCGACTTCGGACCGGTCGACAAGGCGCTCTCCCGGCTCGGGCTGAGCGGATTCGACGGCTACGCGTGGACCTACGACCGGTACAGCGCCTTCGCGCTCGTCCTGCTGGAGGTCGTCTGGTGCTCGTTCCCCTTCGTCATGGTGACCGTCTACGCGGGCATTCGGGCGATTCCGGGGGAGGTGCTGGAGGCGGCGGCGCTGGACGGGGCCTCGCAGTGGCGGATCTGGCGGGACGTCATGGCGCCCATGCTGCGCCCGGTGCTGGTCGTCGTCACGATCCAGTCGGTCATCTGGGATTTCAAGATCTTCACGCAGATCTATGTGATGACGAACGGCGGTGGTATCGCCGGACAGAATCTGACGCTGAATGTCTACGCCTATCAGAAGGCGTTCGCCTCCTCGCAGTACGGGCTCGGTTCGGCGATCGGCGTGGTGATGCTGCTGATCCTGCTGGCGGTGACGCTCGGATACCTACGGCTGCTGAGACGACAAGGGGAGGAGATATGAAGCGGTTTCGCCGGTCGCTTCGCCCCCGGCACCGGCACCGGCCTCGGCCCCGGCTCGTCGCGGAATCGGTGGCGTTGCTGTGCGCGGCGGTGGTGGCCTTTCCGCTCTACTGGATGGTGCTCTCGGCCTTCAAACCGGAAGGAGAAGTGCTGTCGGAGGACGCCCGGCCGTGGACCGCCCACCCCACCCTGGACGCCTTCCGGCGGGTCTTCGGACAGCAGGACTTCGGCCGCTACCTGGCCAACAGCCTGCTGGTCGCCGTCGTCGTGGTCGTCGCCTCCGCGCTGATCGCCTTTCTGGCGGCCGTGGCGGTCACCCGATTCCGCTTCCGCTTCCGGACGACGCTGCTCGTCATGTTCCTCGTCGCGCAGATGGTGCCGGTCGAGGCCCTGGCGATTCCGCTCTTCTTCCTGATGCGGGACCTGGGCGACGTGACCGGGCTGCCCGGCGTCGGGCTCAATACGCTGGGCTCGCTGATCCTCCCGCACCTCGCCTTCTCCCTCCCTTTCGCGATCTGGATGCTGCGCGGCTTCGTCCGGGCGGTGCCGGAGACGCTGGAGGAGGCGGCGTATCTCGACGGGGCGAGCCGGGCCCGTTTCCTGTGGCGGATCCTCTTTCCGCTGGTCTTCCCGGGACTGGTGGCGACGAGCGTCTTCTCCTTCATCTCGACATGGAACGACTTCCTCCTCGCCAAGTCCTTCATCATCAGCGCCACCGAGAACTCGACGCTTCCGATGGCACTGCTGGTCTTCTTCAAGGACGAGGGCAACGACTGGGGCGGCATCATGGCGGCGTCGACCGTGATGACGATTCCGGTGCTCGTCTTCTTCGTACTCGTACAGCGCGGGCTCGTATCGGGTCTGGGCGGAGCGGTGAAGGACTGAACCATGGACGATCTCGACCCTGATCTCGACCTCGATCTCGACCTGATCCCGGCCCCGGTGTCCGTCCGCGAGGTGCCGCCCCCGGGCCGGTACGTCCTCGACGAGGAGACGCTCGTCGAGGCGCGCCCCGGCACCGAGGGCGTCGCGCGCTGGCTGCGCGCGACCGTCGGCGCGGCGACGGGGCTGCCGCTGGCCCCGGGCGGCGACGCCGACAATCGCATCGTGCTCGCCGTCGATCCGGCGCTCGGGCGGCGGCTCGGCCCCGAGGGCTACCGCGTCGTGGTGGACGGCTACGCCGTACGCGTCGACGGGGGCAGCAGCGCCGGTGTCTTCTGGGGCGCCCAGACCCTGCGTCAGCTGCTGGGCCCGGAGGCGTTCCGGCGTGCGCCGGTGACCGGCCGTCGCGAGTGGACGCTACCGATGGCCGCCATCGAGGACACCCCCCGCTTCGCCTGGCGCGGCGTCCTCCTCGACGTCGCCCGGCACTTCCTCCCCAAGGACGGCGTCCTCCGCTACCTCGACCTGCTCGCCGCCCACAAGCTCAACGTCCTCCACCTCCACCTGACGGACGACCAGGGCTGGCGCATGGAGATCCACCGCTACCCGGAGCTGACCCGGACCGGTGCCTGGCGCGCCCGCACCAAACTCGGCCACCGGGCCTCACCGCTGTGGGACGAACGCCCGCACGGCGGCTACTACACCCAGGACGACCTCCGCGAGATCGTCGCGTACGCCGCCGAGCGGCACATCACCGTCGTCCCCGAGATCGACCTGCCCGGCCACTCGCAGGCCGCCATCGCCGCGTACCCCGAACTGGGCAACACCGACGTCGTCGACACCACCACCCTCACCGTCTGGGACACCTGGGGCATCAGCCCCCACATCCTCGCCCCCACCGACCACACCCTCGCCTTCTACGAGCACGTCCTCACCGAGGTCCTCGACGTCTTCCCCTCCCCCTTCGTCCACATCGGCGGCGACGAGTGCCCCAAGGACCAGTGGAAGGCGTCCCCGGCGGCGCGGGCGCGGATGGCGGCGGAGGGGCTGGCGGACGAGGACGAGCTCCAGAGCTGGTTCATCCGGCACTTCGACCGCTGGCTCGCGGAACGCGGCCGGCGGTTGGTGGGTTGGGACGAGATCCTGGAGGGGGGCCTGGCGCCGGGCGCCACCGTCTCGTCCTGGCGGGGATACGCGGGCGGCATCGCCGCCGCCCGGGCCGGCCATGACGTCGTGATGTGTCCCGAACAGCAGGTCTACCTCGACCACCGCCAGGCGCCCGGCGCCGACGAGCCCGTCTCCATCGGCTACGTCCGCACCCTGGAGGACGTCTACCGCTTCGACCCGGTGCCGGCGGAGCTGACGGAGGCCGAGGCCGCCCGCGTCCTCGGCGCCCAGGCCAACCTCTGGACCGAGGTGATGGAGGACCAGCGGCGCCTCGACTACCAGGCGTTCCCCCGCCTGGCCGCCTTCGCCGAGACCGTGTGGTCCCCGCTGCCCGCCCCCGCCGCCCGCGACTACGCCGCCTTCGAACGCCGTATGGCCGTCCACTACGCCCGGCTCGACGCCCTCGGCGTCGACTACCGCCCGCCCGGCGGGCCGCACCCCTGGCAGCGCCGGCCCGGAGTGCTCGGACGTCCGATCGAGGGCGCGCCCCCGATCGTGTGAGCCGCGCCGGAAGCTGACGAACCGTGCGGCGGCCCCTGGCACGGTGGTCCTCCACACACTGCCGTAAGTCGTACAAGGGCCGCACAAGAGTCAGCAAGCACCGCAATACGCTGGCAAAGCGCCCACACTGGTGAGAGTCTCCCAACCCGGACTTTCTCCCTGGGCGGGTACGCGACCACGGCTTGCGGACCCTCGCGACAGCGGAACCGGAAGATGTGCCAAAGTTTCCACGTCCGGGCCGACAGCACGTACCGTACGGCGAGGGCCCGACGGAACAGCCGGGACCACCGGGAAGGGGCACCTGGGTTGACCACGCACGCACCGCAGGCGGCGCACACGGTGACGTTGCCGGGCTCGCTGGACGAGGCCGTGGCGGCGCTGGCCGCCATGCCCACGGCCGTGCCCGTCGCCGGCGGCACCGATCTCATGGCGGCAGTCAACTCCGGGCTGCTGCGCCCCGCGGGACTCGTCGGCCTCGGCCGCATCAGCGAGATCCGGGGCTGGCAGTACCAGGACGGCGCCGCCCTGCTCGGCGCGGGCCTCACCCACGCCCGCATGGGCCGCCCGGACTTCGCCGCCCTCATGCCGGCGCTCGCCGCCGCCGCCCGCGCCGCCGGGCCGCCCCAGATCCGCAACGCCGGCACCCTCGGCGGCAACATCGCCTCCGCGCAGCCGACCGGCGACACCCTGCCCGTGCTGGCCGCCCTGGAGGCCTCGCTCGTCATCGCCGGTCCCGGCGGCACGCGCCGTGAGATCCCCATCGGCCGCCTGCTGGCCGGGCTCGACATGCTGCGCCCCGGCGAGCTGATCGGCTACGTGCGCGTACCGCTGCTGCACGCCCCCCAGACCTTCCTCAAAGCCACCGGCCGCATGGGCCCCGGCCGCGCCATCGCCTCGGTCGCCGTCGTCCTCGACCCGGCGCGGCGCAGCGTGCGCTGCGCGGTGGGCGCGGTGGCGCCGATGCCGCTGCGGCCCTTCGACGCCGAACGCTGGGTGTCCTCGATCGTCGACTGGGACGGCGAGCGCACGCTCGCGCCGGACGCCCTCGCCGCCTTCGGCGACTATGTCGCGGCCGCGTGCATCCCCGATCCGGTCCCCGTGCCGAACCCGTTGTCCCCCCATGACTCTCACGCCCCTCATGACGGAGCCGAGCCCGGTACCCTGCCGCCGGCCGTGCTGCATCTCCGTCGTACGGTGGCGACCCTGGCCCGCCGAGCACTGGGGAGGGCACTCGCGTGAGTGACGACCAGCAGCGACACACCCATGCCCCCGCGCCCGGCGCGGGCGGCTGGCAGCCGATCCCGCAGGGGGCGGGCCTGGAGGCGGACGGCACGACCTTCCTCCAGCTCCCGCCCGAGCTCCTGGCCCAGACCGGCCCCGGGACCGGCGCGGGATGGAGCCCCCTGGCGGCGCCCGGCACGGGCTACGCGCCCCCGGTCGTGGACTCCTGGCAGCAGCCGCAGCACCAGCACCCGCAGCACCTGCAGCACCAGCATCCGGAGGCTGCGCCCGCACCCGCGCCCGTTCAGCAGCACGTGCCGCAGGTGCCGGCGCAGCAGCACTGGGACTCGTACGAGCAGCGTGCCGCCGGCTCCTACGATCACCACCAGCCCGCGGCCGCGTCGTACGACCAGCACGTGCCGGACGCGCATGCGCTGGTGCCTGAGCAGCATGTTCCGGACCAGCACGTTCCGGACCAGCACGTTCCAGGCGCGGACGACGGCGGTGCCGCCGATCCGCACGCCACCGCGCAGTGGCAGGTGTCCTTCGCGGCGGACGACACCGGGAGCGGCGCGGCTGTCCCCGGTGTTGCCGCCGTCGCCGAGCCCGAGGGTCCGGAGCCGCTGAACCACCCGGGGCCCGGGGCCACGGGGCAGTGGTCCGTCCCGGCCGCCGGGGACGACTCGGTGGAGGAGTCGGGAGAGTACGCGCTGCGCGATTCCGCCGCGCGGCAGTGGTCCGTACCGGCAGCGCGGGACGCGTCCGCCGGGTACGGAACGGGAGTTGCCGACGTCGCCGTCGACGATCGTACGGTCACCGATGCGGGCGATAATCCGACCGGCGAGTGGACGGCTGCGGCCGAGCCCGCCGTGACCGGTGAGGCGACTGAGACGGTTGAGGCCGAGATCGAAGCCGAGGCCAAGGCGGAGGATCTCGTCTCCGCCGAAGGCGCGCACGACGCAGAGGCACAGCCGGCACAGGAACCCGAAACGGACCGGACCGACGGCCACGACCGGGCCGAGCCCGAAGCCCAGGGACAGGGCCAGGTCCAGGGACAGGACGACCTCCCGGCTCCCGACCACCCGCAGCCGTACGCCCTCAATGAGCACCCCTGCGCCTCGTACGTCCTGCGCGTCAACGGCACCGACCGTCCCGTGACCGACGCGTGGATCGGCGAGTCCCTGCTGTACGTCCTGCGCGAGCGCCTCGGTCTCGCGGGCGCCAAGGACGGCTGCTCGCAGGGGGAGTGCGGCGCGTGCTCCGTCCAGGTGGACGGCCGGCTGGTCGCGTCCTGCCTCGTGCCGGCGGCGACGAGCGCGGGCGCGGAGATCCGTACGGTCGAGGGCCTCGCGGCGCACGGACAGCCGTCCGACGTCCAGCGGGCGCTCGCCCAGTGCGGCGCCGTGCAGTGCGGCTTCTGCGTACCCGGTCTCGCGATGACCGTGCACGACCTGCTCGAGGGCAACCACGCCCCGACCGAGCTGGAGACCCGGCAGGCCATCTGCGGCAACCTCTGCCGCTGCTCCGGCTACCGGGGGGTGCTCGAAGCGGTGCGCCAGGTCGCCGACGAGCGCGCCGAGGCTGCCGCCCTGGAAGAGGAGGCGGCGGCGGAGGCGGACGCGGCGACGCACGAGGAGCAGGCCCGGATCGAGGCCCAGGCCCTTCAGGCCCCGGACCCGATGGGCATCCCGCACCAGCAGCCCGGCCCGTACGGCGACGGCGCGTACGCCCAGGGCCCGTACGGGACGGGCGCGTACGACGACGGCTCGTACGACACGGGCTCTTACGGGGGCGGCCCCTACGGTGACGGCGGCTCCTACGGTGACGGCCCGTACGGGGACGGCGGCGCCGGCAGTGGCTTTGGAAAGGCAACGGCATGACGGGAATGGGCGGGATGACCGGTACGGGCGGAATGGCGGGCGGCACGGGCGCGGGCGACATCCCGGCGTCCGTCATCACTGCCACCGTCGTACCGCCCGCCACTCCCGAGGAGCCTCTCCTCGGCATCGGCGTCTCCCTGCCCTCCGTCGACGCGACCGCCAAGGCCCAGGGCACGTTCCCCTACGCGGCGGACCTGTGGGCCGAGGGCCTGCTGTGGGCCGCCGTGCTGCGCTCGCCGCACCCCCACGCCCGTATCGTCTCCGTCGACACCTCGGCCGCCGCGACGATGCCGGGCGTCCGAGCCGTCGTCACCCACGCCGACGTACCGGGCGAGACCATGTACGGCCGGGGCGTCGCCGACCGGCCGGTCTTCGCCTCCGACCTGGTCCGGCACCACGGCGAGCCGATCGCCGCCGTCGCCGCCGACCACCCGGACACGGCCCGGCTCGCCGCCGCGGCCATCGTGGTGGAGTACGAGCCGCTCGACCCGGTCACCGACCCCGAGCAGGCGTTCGCCGCCGAGCCGCTGCACCCCGACGGCAATCTGGTCCGCCACATCCCGCTGCGCTTCGGCGATCCGGAAGCGGTCGGCGAGGTCGTGGTCGAGGGCCTGTACCGGATCGGCCGCCAGGACCCCGCCCCCATCGGCGCCGAGGCCGCGCTGGCCGTGCCGCGCCCCGACGGCGGCGTCGAGATCTACACCGCCTCCACCGACCCGCACGCCGACCGCGACCTCGTCGCCGCCTGCCTCGGCCTGGACCACGACCGCGTCAAGGTCGTCGTCACGGGCGTCCCCGGCGCCATGGGCGACCGCGAGGACCCGGGCGTCCAGCTCGCCCTGGCACTGCTCGCCCTGCGCACGGGCCACCCGGTGAAACTGGTGGCGACGCGCGAGGAGTCCTTCCTCAGCCACCCCCACCGCCACCCCACCCTGCTGCGCTACCGCCACCACGCGGACGCCGAGGGCAAGCTGGTCAAGGTCGAGGCCCAGGTCCTGATGGACGGCGGCGCCTACGCCGACTCCTCCTCGGACGCGCTGGCGGCGGCCGTGGCCTTCGCCTGCGGCCCGTACGTCGTCCCCCACGCCTTCGTGGAGGGCTGGGTCGTCCGCACCAACAACCCGCCCTCCGGGCACGTCCGCGGCGAGGGCGCCATGCAGGTGTGTGCCGCGTACGAGGGCCAGATGGACAAGCTCGCGGCGCAGCTCGGCCTGGACCCGGCGGAACTTCGCATGCGCAACGTGATGGCCACGGGCGACGTCCTGCCCACCGGCCAGACCGTCACCTGCCCGGCCCCCGTCGCCGAACTCCTGCGCGCCGTCCGCGACTACCCGCTGCCGGGCCTGCCGAAGGACGACCCCGACGGCTCCGAGGACGACTGGCTCCTGCCCGGCGGCCCCGACGGCGCGGGCGACCCGGGCGCGGTGCGCCGGGGCGTCGGCTACGGCGTGGGCATGGTCCACATGCTGGGCGCGGAGGGCGCCGACGAGGTGTCCACGGCCACGGTGAAGGTCTCCGGCTCGGTGGCCACGGTCATCTGCGCCGCCGTGGAGACCGGCCAGGGCTTCGCCACGCTGGCGCGGCAGATCGTCCAGGACGTGCTGGGCATCGAGGAGGTCCACGTCGCCCCGGTCGACACCGACCAGCCGCCCTGCGGCCCGGCCGCGCACGGCCGCCACACCTGGGTCTCGGGCGGCGCGGTGGAACGCGCGGCGAGAATGGTCCGCACGCAGCTCCTGCAGCCCCTGGCCCACCAGTTCGGTATGTCGACGGAGCTGCTGACCATCGCCGACGGCAAGATCACGTCGTACGACGGCGTCCTGAGCACGACGGTGGCCGAGGCCCTCGACGGCAAGGAACTCTGGGCCACCGCCCAGTGCCGCCCCCACCCGACGGAGCCCCTGGACGAATCCGGCCAGGGCGACGCCTTCGTCGGCATGGCCTTCTGCGCGGTACGGGCCGTGGTGGACGTGGACGTCGAACTGGGCTCGGTCCGCGTGGTCGAGCTGGCACTGGCCCAGGACGTGGGCCGCGTCCTGAACCCGGCACAGGCGAGGGCCCGCCTCGAAGCGGGCGTCATCCAGGGCGTGGGCGCCGCGCTGACGGAGAACCTCCGCACCAACGCCGGCCAGGTCCGCCGCCCCGACCTGATGTCGTACGCCCTCCCGACGGCACTGGACGCGCCGGACATCCACATCGTCAAACTCGTCGAGGAACGCGACGTCGTGGCCCCCTTCGGCGCGAAGGCGATCAGCGCGGCCCCGGTCGTCGCCTCCCCGGCGGCAGTAGCCGGCGCGGTCCGCGCGGCCACAGGCCGCCCGGTCAACCGCCTCCCGATCAGGCCCCAGACGGCGGCGGTTGTTTCCTGAGCCTGAGTAGGTGTACTCAGGCGAGTGTCGGTGCCTGTCAGTAGTCTTAAGGCTCTTGTGTTCCATGCGCATGGAACTGATGGAACCGATGGAACTGACGGGGATGACACGAGGGGTGGGGCGGGGACCGTGGGCGCGGGCGACGGGGCGATGCGGGCAGGGCTGGAGTCGCTGGAGTCCTTCAAGGGCAGGGTCGATGAACTCCTGACCTACCTCCAGGGTTCGGCGGCCGCTCCGCACCATATGGCGGACAACCACTTGGTACCCGCTCAGCTGGGCGTGGGCTTCGCGGAGGTCGACTCCCTCTACAGCGCGTACAACGAGGTCCACGCGCAACTGAAGGCGCTGTCCCAGCTCCTGAGCGACCAGATCGAGGCCCTGGGCACGGCGGTCCACGCCGCCAAGATCGGCTACGCGAACGTCGACGCGGACCTCCGCGACCGCATGTGGGCGATCCAGGCCCGGACGAGAGAGCTGTACGTACCGTCCCACGACCCGAACCCCAACCCGGCCCCGGGCGCCACACCCGCGCCTGCGCCCGCGCCCGCGCCCCGGCCGCAGGGCGGCAGCGACGAAGGACGGATCTGATGACGACGCCGACGAACCCGATGCCTTCGCCCCAGCCCCCTACGACCCCATCCCCTTTGATCCGGCAGCCCAGCAGCGGCCTGATCACGACATCGGACTTCGAGTCGATGTCGCACGAGCAACTGCGCGCCATGATCGAGCAGGCGGACCCGGCGGGTACCCAGAACCTGGGCGTCAAGCTCATGGTCGCGGCCGTCGCCATGAAACAGCTCGGCGAGGACCTCAAGGCCGACATGCCCAAGGTCGACTGGGAGGGCCAGGGCGGCGACGCCTTCCGCGAATGGGGCGCCGACATGGCCAACGCGACGCTCCGCCTGAGCGACTACAGCCACCGCACGGGCTCATGGATGATCGAGGCAGCGCAGACCCTGTCCCTGGTCAAATCCTCGATGCCGGAGGTCTCGGCAGACTCGAAGACCGTCCTTGCCGCGTTCCGAAGCGCCAACCCTGGGCAGGTGGGCGCCGTCGCACCGCCCGGGCTCTCGGGCCAGGGCAGCGGCTTGTCGGGTGGTGCTGCTACTTCCGGTCCTTCGCAGGCCCAGGCATACGCGGCCCAACGACAACTGGACGCGGACCGCGCGGAGGCTGCCCAGCTGATGCGGAGGCTGGCGCAGTCCTATTCGTGGTCGGCGCATCAGATGTCGACGACGGAGCGGCCTACGTTTCGGCCGGTTGACCCGCGACTCATGCCTACGGGGCGCGAGGAGATGGAGTACATCCCCGCGCCGGGTGCCAGTCAGCAGGGCCCCCGAGGCGGAACAAGCGGTCCATCGGCTTCCCCGGCCGGTGGCCGAGCTGGCCAGACGGGCGTTTATAGAGGCTCTCTCCCCCGAGCGAGCGGCCAGGGCGCATTCGCCACGTCGCTTCCTGAACGTCATGGTGTGCCCCTGCCAACCGAGAGCATCGGCACTGCGATCGACGGCCTCGCCCCGTCACCGACGCACGCTTCCACTCTGCCCACTAGGCAGGCGGAAGGCTCAACAGGCGGCGGTACGACTGGCACCCCGTCGCCTCTGTCAAGCGTTGTCATGCCACCTGCGACGGAGGCAGCGGCGAGAGCTGTGGGATCGGCTCGAGGCGGCCGCACATCTCTGCCGACTCGCTCATCTCTGCCTGTGGGGCCGGGGACGGGCGTCGCAAAGCCAAGCCTTGCTGTACCGCGGGTTTCCGACCCTGGCGTTGTCGGTGGTCGTCCTGCTGTCACAGGAATGGACCGTCCGGGCGGGCAGATCCCGCGAGGCGCCATTGGCGCGGAAGACCACGGGCAGGGCCAAGGGCGCATTTCCACGGGCACCGGACCTGCCTTTGGGGGTGCTGCCGGACAAAGCGGCAACAGAACGGGCATGGTCGGCGGGCGTCGATTGGCCACTGAACCTGGCGGGGTAATCGGAGGGGCCCCTGTTCGGCGCCCCGGTGCTGCCGTGGACTTCACTCCGGGCGGTACGGGCCTGGTCCGTAGCCGTCCTGCGGTGGAAGGCAGCTCGTCAGGACAAGGCGGTGCACGAGGGCAGGGTTTCCCCGTTCCCGGCACCACAGGAGGGTCTCCGTCACGGCGCGGGCAAGGCGGGCAGCGCCCCGGCTACCTGGTCGAAGACGAGGAGACCTGGGCACAGAGCAATCGGCGTGTCGTACCGCCCGTCATCGACTGATTCCATGGCGAGGCAGGAGAAAAAGATGCGCCGAAACTGGCTCCCGTATATGGGCGGGTGGCGAAGCGCCGGGTGCACGGCTGTTGCGCTCTACGCCCTTGCTACCTCCGTAGCGCCTGCCAACGCGGACACCATTCGCTCCCAGCAGTGGTACCTGGATGCGATGCATGCAGAGGAAATATGGAGGACCAGTACTGGTGCCGGCGTGACCGTAGCGGTGATTGACAGCGGTGTCGACGGGAGCCTGCCCGACCTGCATGGTCAAGTGCTCCCCGGCAAAGACTTTTCGGGAATCGAAGAAGAAACGCCACCGGACTATGAGGGCCATGGAACCGGAATGGCTGTACTCATTGCGGGGACGGGTAAGAGCAACGGTGGCCAAGGGTCATTCGGTCTGGCTCCGGGGGCAAAGATCTTGCCGCTGAGAGTGGCCAACGACAAGGCTCCGAGGACAAAGTTGCTCGCCGGAGCCACCGTGTACAGGGCCGTCCGGTATGCCGCCGACTCCGATGCCAAGATTATTAACATCTCCATGGGGATGCCAGCGGGAGACCCTGAGGGTGCGAAGGATATCGAATACGCCCTCTCCAAGGGGAAGATAATCTTTGCTTCCGCGGGGAACAGGGGCGACAAAGGCAACGATGTCGAATATCCGGCAGCGTACCCAGGCGTCGTCGGTGTGGCTGCGGTAGATCAGGAAATCAAGGCGCCTTCGTGGTCACGCCATGGGCCGGAGGTGGACCTCGCGGCACCTGGCGACAACATGGTGACGGCGTGCCTCGGGGGCACAGGGGTCTGTCGCGGGAAGGGCACCAGCGCTGCCACCGCCCTAACCTCCGCCTCGGCCGCCCTCCTCTGGTCCGCCCACCCCGACTGGACCGCCAACCAGGTCCTCCGCGTCCTCATCAACACCGCCGGCGGCCCCAAGAGCGGCGAGAAGCGCAGCGACTCCATCGGCTACGGCGTGGTCCGCCCCCGTGTCGCCCTCCAGACCCCCGGCGACCCCGGCCCCGCCGACGTCAGCCCCCTCCCCGAGCTCGCGGCAGCGAAGTCCCCTGCCCCCGGCACCGCGAGCAGCGACGAGGACGCGGCGCACCGGCAAGCAGCCGAGCCGAAGAAGGACGGCAGCAGCCTGCTCTCCCAGCGCAACGTACTAGCCGTGGGCGTTGCCGCAGCGGTAATCCTCGCCTCCGGCGCCTCCGTCCTGCTCAAACGCCGCCGCAGGACGCAGCCCAAGTAGACGGTCCCGGCTTCAGACACCCACCTATCTGCTCGGCCGGACAGACGGCATGGCCACCGCGACCGTAACCGGCCACCCAACCTGCCTGAGCTGCTGCCATTTCTCGATGCCGACTAGGCTGCTCGCGTCTCTCAGGGGGAAGTCGATGGATATAAATATCAAGACGGACTACGTGCGGCAGGGAGCCGGCGGGGCTCATGCGGCGGCCGATACCGCCCTGGACAACCTCCGCCGATCTCTCGATTCAAGCGACACGGCCGCCGACGGTCACCACGGGTGGACCTCCGCCGCAGCCCTGAAGCAATGCGCCACCGCCTGGGAGAACCACATGGTCGACCTGGCCAAGCAGATGACCACCATGGCGGAGAACCTCCATGGTTCGGCCAACGCCTACGACACCACCGACCTGCAGGCGAAGGACGGCTTCTCCCGTCTCCAGCACGGGCTCTCGGAATTCGGGAGGAACTGATCCGGTGGTCTCGTATCACGACCTCTACAGCTGCCGCGTCGAGCAGTGGAAGAAGGCGGCCGACGACTGGGTCGCCCTCTCCCGGCGTTCCGAATCCGCCGCCGAGGACATCCGTGCGCAGGGCAAGAAGCCGCTCGACGAGCACTGGGCAGACGCCACAGGCAAGAAGGCGGGCAAGCGCCTGGAGGACATCGCCAACCGTCTGGAGGCCGGCGGCGACATCACCAAGGGCGTGGCCATGGTGCTGGACGGCCTGGCGTACTCCATGGAATGGGCCCAGCGCACACTGTTCCACGCGACCGAGCTCGCGAACGAGTACGGGCTCCGCATCCAGGACGGCCGTGCTGTCGGCGCTTATACCGGCGCCGCCCCCACGGGCCCCAACGTTCCACAGGACGTGCGCGACGCCTACGCGAAGGAGTCGGCGCACATATCCGAGATCGACGGCCTGATAGAAGAATCGTTGCGTCAGGCCGCGCAGGCCGACGAGAAAGCATCCGCGGAGCTGGCCAAGCTGGCGAAGGCCGTCGACGTGGCCAACACCAGCAAGGCACACAACGAGCTCGAGGTCGACGCCTCCCACGTGGAGTTCGACATCCTCAGGGGGAGCATTCCGGTCGGCAAGGACTCCCACCTTGTCCGCGCCTGGTGGGACGGTCTGACCTCGGAGCAGCAGAAGGCCCTGATGAGGGCTGATCCCGTGACTCTCGCCGACCTCAAAGGCTTGCCCCCGGGGGTCGGTCAGGAGCTGCGGGGGGCCGACGGGAAGATTGACCGGGTCGAGATGGTGCGGTACGCGCTGGACCATTGGGACAAGAAGGATGATCTCGCATTCAAGAATAATTGTGCCAATTTTGTATCGTCTGCCCTTGAAGCGGGCGGTATGCAGAGGAAGTTCGGCTCCTGGGCGGGCCCCATGGGCGACAACACCTGGGGCCGGGAGAGCGGCATCGGAGTGCCCTACCTCGACCAGCGGGCCTACCACTCGCGCTCCTGGGCCCTGGCCAAAGAGCTACAGAAGTTTCTGGTGCGCAATGGAGGTGAGGAGGTTCCGCGGTCGGAAGCGCGCCCTGGCGACATCATCTTCTATGAGCAAGTGGCTCCTGGAGCCGGTGAGCCCCAGGGCGAGACGTACCACGCTGCCCTCGTCACCTCGGTATCGCCCGATGGCGACATCAAATTGAGCCAGCACACGAGCTCGTGGCAGAACGTCAGCCTGGATAGCCGAGTGCATATCGCCACCAGGAACGACGGCGAGCAACGTATTCGCTTCGTCCGCCCCCATCCGAATTGGTACTAATGGCTACTTCGTCTTCCTCGGCTACCTCCAACCACACCACAGAGAAGCGCCCGATCGCGTTCGGGACGCTGATTGCCGCACTGTGGGTGCCGCTCGCGACCGTCATCGGCGTGGTCACGTCCTGGCAGGTTCAAGAGATCGATCGCGACTGGGTCGAACGGCAACAGGCGGCATGTCGGCACATGCCTTTACCGACGATGGAACATGTCGCTGCGTGGGCAGGACCGGTCCTCGGCATCTCGGCAGTGGTGGTTTGCGTACTGCTCGCCAAACGAATCCGCCGGCTGCACGGCGTACCGCTGTGGGGGACGAAGCGTGGGCTCGTGGCCTACATCGGCGTGTGGCCGGGTGTACTGACGATTCCACTGGAGCTGTTCCTGTTGTACGCCACATACTCGCCCGTCGACTCCGGTCCGATCCTGGGCGATTGCGGATAGTGCCCCAGCAGTCTTCATTGGTGAGCGCGGGCCGCGAGGGTGGGTACCCGATCGCCCGCATGCGGCACAGGAAATTCGCCGTTGGGAAGGCGCCGTTGCCTGACTAGGCTGAGCCCTTTACGTTCCGAAACCGTCCCCTCCTCCCCGAGGCCACCCGATGACCCATGCCCCGCTCCCCGCCCCAGGGACCGAGTCACAGATGCCCTCCGCCTCCACCGGCGCCGATTCCAGCCGACTCGCCAACGAAATCGCCGCGATGTACGACGAGGCGGTACACCCCGCCTCCCTCGTCGGCGAGTTCCGCCGTACCGCCGTGCTCGTGCCGCTCGACCGGAGCGGCGGGCTCTGGTCCGTGGAGATGCACGGCATCCGCTGGATCTGCGGCTTCACGGACATGGCCGCCCTCGCACGGTTCGCCGTGGCGCGGGGAATCGCTGAGGACGAGGAAGAGGAATGGGAGTACCGCGCCGTCCTCGGCGCGCGCCTACTCGACGTGGTCGTTCCGGCGATCGGCGCGCCCGCCGGAGTCGCCCTGGACATCGCCGGCGAACGCCCCGTCATGTTCCCGCCCGTACGCGGCATCGTGCCGGATGACGTGGCGCTGGATGCATCGAAGAATCGTTTCTCCATAGGGCCTGACGGACCTGACGGGCCTGACGAATTTGACGAACCCGTCGAGAGGGAGGCAGCAGCACCGTGAGCAGTGGGGGTGGGGCCGGTGGCGGAGGCGCCGGCGGCATACAGGCGAGCCAGGCGGCGCTCGACAACGTCGCCAAGGGCATCAACGCGGCGATCGGCGAGCTCAAGGACATCGGCAGCGCGGGCGCGGCCTCCGTTGGCCGGGGCTTCGACGACCTCGCGCTCTCCGGGATGGAGCTCGGACACGGCGGTCTGACCGCCTCGCTCAAGGGCTTCTGCGAGCGCTGGGACTGGGGCGTACGCGCGCTCATTCAAGACGCCGACCAGTTCGCGGAGCGCGTGGGGCTCGCGGCCGGCTACTACCACGAGCGCGACCGATACATAGCGGACACCTTCAAGGTCGTCGCCAACGCAGCCATGGGAAATCCGCATCTGACCGAGGAACAGGTCGAGAAAAAGTCGGTCAGTGAGGTGCTGTCCGACAACGCGTTCACCCAGACCCGCGACGCCGACTACAGCCTCGGTTCCCTCGCCAAGGCGGGCGAGGGTGCCAAGGACGCCTGGTCGAAGACCGGCAAGGACCTCATGGACAGTGCCAAGACCGGCGGGCCGGGCCCGCTCGGCGTGGCGGTCCGGACGGTCAGCAAGATCGAGGACTACTGATGAACGCGTTCGACAGCCTTGGCGAGTGGGGCGAGAAGAAGCTCGACCAGGCCGAGAAGATTGCCGGCAAGGCCATCCACAAGGGCACCGAGGTCGCCGCGGAGGGCCTGGACAAGGTCGGCCTGCACGGCGCGGCCCGCAAGGTCGATCATGCCGGTGAGGCGATCGCGTCCAGCCTCGGCGCCGAGGTCGGCGAGCACCAACTGGGCCAGTCCGAGAATCCCAAGGATCTCGTCCATGGCGAGCCCAAGCGGATCGAGGCCACGGCAAAGCACCTGCGCAGCCTCCACTCCTCCTTCAACGCCACCCACTTCGCCCTCCAGCAGGTCCGTGCCACCGACTGGAAGGGTGAGGGAGCCGACGCTTTCACCACGAAGTTCGTCGAGCAGCCGAAGAAGTGGGCGGAGGCCGCCGATGCCTTCGAGGCGGCGGCCGGCGTCCTCGATTCGTACGCCCACACCGTCACCTGGGCGCAGAACCAGGCCAAGGAGGCGATCCGGCTCTGGAAGAAGGGCCAGGAGGCCAACAAGAAGGCCGTCGACGACTACAACGCCAAGGTCCACGCCTACAACGCGAAGATCGACAACCTTCAGGACCCCGGCCCCAAGCCCGTAGACCCCGGAAACCCCGGCGAGGCGGACATGAAGGAGGCCCAGCGCCTCCTCTCCGAGGCCCGCAAGCAGCGCAACACGGCCGCCGCCGAGGCCCAGACGAAGATCGAGTCGGCTGTCTCGCGCGCCCCGGAGAAGCCCAGCTTCACCAACCGCATGAAGGCCAACGCCCTTGACCTCAAGGACGGCGGGGCGATGGAGCTGATGCATTTCGAGGGCGGCGTCCTCCGGTCCGGTACGGACGCGATGAAGCTTGCCCGCGGCCTCAACCCCCTCGACATCTACAACGTCACCCACCCCGCGGACTACCTGAGCACCGTCTCCAACACCGCCGCCGGCATGCTCTCCCTCGCCTCCCACCCCGAGCGCCTGCCCGCCACTCTGGTCGGCGAGGGCTGGGGAAAGGACCCCTACGAGTCCGGCGGCCGTCTCCTCGGCAACGTAGGGCTGGCCGTCGCCTCGGGCGGCGGCAGCGCGGGCGCCGCAGTGGCCGAACGTACGGCGATCGGGGCGGCCAGGCGGGGGGCCGCGGACGCGGCAGAGAGCGCAGGCGCACGTTCAGGAAGCAAAGCAGCCAAAGACACTGAGCGGAGCGCGGCGCGAGAGAACACCACCGATGGGCCCAACGACTTCAACAGGGCTCCTAAAGAAAAAATCTGTGAGAAGGACCCTGTCGACGTCGCGACGGGACGCATGCTCTTGCCGCAAACGGATGTCACGCTTCCCGGCGCTCTTCCTCTCGTGTTCTCCCGACACTTCGAGTCGTCGTACCGGGCCGGCGTCTGGTTCGGCCCATCCTGGGCGAGCAGCGCGGACCAGCGCCTCGAGATCGACTCCGAAGGAGTCATCTTCGTCCGGGAGGACGGGGTTCTGCTGTGTTACCCGCACCCGGCGCCTGGCCTGACGACCTTGCCCACGGGGAGCCAGCGCTGGCCGCTCTCCGTCGACGAGGGCGGCACCTACTCGATCAACGACCCTGGCAGTGGCCGAGCGTGGCGTTTCCGCCCGTACGACGACGGACTTGCCCTGCTCGACGAGCTGACCGACAGGAACGGTCATCGCATCACCTTCGTCCACACGGACGACGGCACCCCGACCGACATCATTCACGACGCGGGCTACCACATCCGCATCACGACCCATACGGGCCGGATCACTGCGCTGCACTTGGTGGGGGCAGGGACCGCAGGCACGGATGTTGAGCTGGTCCGCTACGGATACACCGACGGCCACCTATCCGAGATCCTGAACTCTTCAGGACAGCCCCTCCGCTTCGGTTACGACGAGCATGGCCGGATCACCTCCTGGACCGACCGTAACGGCAGCCACTTCGACTACGTTTACGACGACCGTCACCGCTGCGTCGAGCAGTCCGGGACCCAAGGGCATCTGCGATCGTTCTTCACCTATGACGGGTCCGACGGTGAAAGCGGCCTGCCCGTCACCACCGTCACCGACTCGCTAGGTCACACCACGCGCTATGTGATCGACCGCTCCTTGCGCGTAGTAGCGCAGATCGCTCCGGACGGTGCGGTGTCCCGATCGACCTGGGGTAAGCACAACCAGCTTCTGTCGCGTACTGACGCCTTGGGGCGGACGACTCACTTCCGGTATGACGAGTCCGGGCGTAACACCGGCGTGGTCCGCCCCGACGATCGAGCGGCGCAGGCTTCGTACGACCTGGCGCTGGGGCTTCCGGAGACGGTTACGAACCCGGATGGAACTGTCTGGCAGCAGACGTACGACCGGAATGGGAACCGTACATCCACCACTGATCCATCGGGTTCCGTGACCCGATTCACCTACGACGAACTCGGTCATCCCACTTCGGTCACCGACGCCTTGGATAACAGCACGCGACTTCGGTGTAACGGTGCCGGGCTCGTGGTGGAGCTGACGGATCCGCTAGGTGGGGTGACCAGCTATCGACGTGACGCGTTCGGTCGGGTAACCATCGCGATCGATCCACTCGGCGCCACGACCCGGTTGAAGTGGTCGATGGAGGGTCACCTTGTTCGCCGCATCGCTCCCGATGGCACGGAACAGTCGTGGACGTACGACGGTGAAGGCAACTGCGTCACGTACACCGATGCCCTGGGCGGAGTGACGACATACGAATACACGCACTTCGATCTGCTCTGTGCGCAAACTGGGCCCGACGGCATCCGGCATGAATTCACCCACGACACGGAACTACGGCTGACGGAGGTCACCAATCCTCAAGGTCTGACATGGTCCTACAAATACGACCCCGTCGGCCGCTTGGTATCCGAGACGGACTTCGACGGACGGACGCTGACGTACACACATGACGCGGCCGGTCAGCTCACGTCACGCACGAACGCGCTTGGGCAGACCATCACCTACGCCCACGATGCTCTCGGTCGGATGGTGGCCAAGGAAGTGGATGGCGCTGTCACGACGTACGCGCACGACGCTGTCGGCCGGTTGCTGGAGGTGGTCGGCCCCGATGCGACGCTTACCTACAGCCGCGACCGGCTGGGCCGCGTCAAGTCGGAGACGACGAACGGCCGGACGCTGACCTTCACATACGACCAGCTGGGGCGACGGACGCGGCGGGTCTGTCCTGGCGGCGCGGTCAGCATGTGGACGTACGACGCGGCGGGACGCCGTACGTCGCTGACGGCGTCGGGCCATGTCTTCGACATCGAGCACGATGCAGCGGGACGCGAGATCGCACGGCACTTCGGCGAGGGCGTCACGCTGACACACGCGTGGGACGCGACGGGCCGCCTGACGTCGCAGACGCTGACGGCGGGAGCGGAGTCCGCGCAGCTTCAGCGCCGGGACTACACGTACCGCCATGATGGCCACCTGACGGCCGTCAACGACCGCTCTTTCGAACTCGACGCCGTCGGCCGGGTCACCGCCGTTACGGCACCGGGCTGGCAGGAACGGTACGCCTACGACGACGTCGGCAACCAGACGGAAGCCATCTGGCCCACGGAACACCCGGGCGCGGATGCTCAGGGCACCCGCGCGTACGCGGGCACGCGCATCACGCGCGCGGGCAACATCCGCTACAAGCACGACGATCAGGGCCGCGTCGTCCTGCGCCAGAAGGTCAGGCTGTCCCGGAAGCCGGACACCTGGCGATACGAGTGGGACGCGGAGGACCGCCTGCGGTCGGTGGTCACACCGGACGGCACGCGCTGGCGCTACCTGTACGACCCGCTGGGCCGCCGCATAGCGAAGCAGCGCCTGGACGAGTCGGGCGGCGTGACGGAGCAGGTCCACTTCACCTGGGACGGCCCGAAACTCACCGAACAAACGACGACGTCGCCCGGCGTCCCGAACCCGCTCACCCTTACGTGGGACTACGACGGATTGCATCCGGTCGCTCAGACGGAACGAATATCGGCGACGGACGCCTCACAGGCCGAGATCGACAGCCGCTTCTTCGCGATCGTCACCGACCTGGTGGGCACACCGAGCGAGCTCGTCGACGAATCCGGTGTCATCGCCTGGCGCACGCGCACCACTCTCTGGGGCACGACGGCCTGGGCATCGGACAGCGCCGCCTATACGCCCTTGCGCTTCCCGGGCCAGTACTACGACCCGGAGACGGGTCTCCACTACAACTTCCACCGCCACTACGACCCGGAGACGGCGCGGTATGCGTCGGCGGACCCGCTGGGGTTGGCGCCGGCGCCGAATCCGGTGGCGTACGTTGAGAACCCACATACGTGGGCAGACCCACTTGGACTTGCTCCATGTAAGGGGTCGATATTCAACCGCCTGAGGGATTTTTTTGGGCGCGGTGAGACCGGTGCAGGTAGTTCCGGGCACGGAACTACGCAGGCACCCCGCATGTTGGGATCGGGCTCGCCCGGGATCGGGGATGTAGCGGAACTGCATGGCCCCTTTCACAGGCGAGGCTCACGCACTCAAACGCCGGAGGTCACTCAGCAGGTGATTGAGTCCGGGCAATTGTGGGGGCGCGAGGCGCGCTGGGGAGGCGATCCGATGGTCCAGGCGCACCGGGGTCCAATACCGAAGGACGCCAAGCCGGGAAGTTTTGAATTCTATACGACCGCCGAGCCGAAGGCTCTGAGAAACACGCCGGGCGACTATGCGGCGTGGGAGTTGGGGCAGCAGCCGGGAGTGCAATATATCCAGAGTAATGGTGAAGACTTCGCCTCAATCCCTGTGTTTGTTACGGAGGTAAGGTAGCAGTGGTGAAACGAATCGCAGCCTCTGATTTTCGCGGTAAGCCCCAGAATTATATTGCCGAGCTTGATCTGGTTACGGAGGAGATCGAGGCGCGCTGGGGTCCTCATGAGATCACCATGGATGACCTCGGTCCGTGGTTCACCTTTGCGTTTTCGCTCCGTAGTGGGATTCTGGCTGCTCTGGTTCGGGAAGTGGAAAATGCCCCAAATCCTGGATACATCTTGACTGCTATCGGGGTAAAAGATCTACCCGACATCCTGGAGGAATTTTTGACGGAGTCAGGAATTGAGCCGACCCGTGTGACACGTCGAGGGTTCGAGTAGTCGGCTGGTCGGCTGCGAGGGTGAGGCGGTGGCATAGGTGTGCACGCGGAGGTCCCAGCCGCAGAGGACTCGGCTGGACATGTGGCCCGCATGCCGGTCGTGGTTCATGAGGTAGTGGCCGACGCGTGCCGCACTCCGGCTCCCTGTGCTCGCGGGCGCCAGTCGCGTGGATGGGCTGTCATTCCGAGTGGAACTGACCTTGCAGTGCGTCGAGTTCGGTCACAGTGGTCTCGTCGGTGCTGGGAAAGGTGCGGGGTGGGGGGAGTGGATGAGTGGTTCGGTGATTTCTCTGGTGATCGCGTTCTTGGGCATCCTCGGCACGCTCGCGTCCGGGCTGATGACGCAGCGGCTCGTGGAGAAGGCCAAGGCCAAGGAGCTGGAGCACGCGGAACGGCAGCGCGTGGACGAACGGCGGTACGAGGCGGAGCGTGCGACGGCTGACGCTCTTCGGGCCTGCTACGTCACGCTGAACACCGCCTCCCTCGACTACCACTCCGAGCTGAACAACTTCTGGTACGCGTCCCGAGCCGGCCGCGTCACCGACGAGCTGCGGTCACGCCTGGATGACGCGCGGCGCGAGCATCGAGCGCGGCACTCCGAGGCGCAGATGCGTGTGCCGGACGACGTGCTCGCCGCCGCCCACGAAGTCAACCTCGGGCTCAGTCGGGTGTACGGGGTTCTCAAGCGTCTCGACGGCGGGTTGCCACCGCGACGGGAGGGCGAGTCCTTGGAGCAGTCCCGCGCTCAGATCAATGAGGCCTGGGATCAGCTCAATGAGATGCGTCGTGTCATGCGACGGAGTCTTGGCGTAGCCCGCTAACCCTTGGCGTAGTTTGTGGCGCCCTGCCAGTCGACCATGACGCAGGGGGTGTCGCCGAGAACCCAGGCGTCGTGGCCCGGGGGGCAGATCATGCAGTCGCCCGGGCCGAATTCCGCCTCTTCGCCGTCGTCCATGACGACATGCATGCGGCCCGAGATGACGTAGGCCGCGTGGGAGGCCTGGCAGCTGTCGGTTCCCGCGATCGGTTTGACGTGATCGGACCAGCGCCAGCCCGGTTCGAATGTCGCCCGGCCCACCGTGCCGCCGCCCAGTTCCAGCAGCTCCATTCGCCCTTTGTCCCCCTGGAAAGGGCGGATTTCCTCTGGCGAAGTGAAGCTCTTGCGTACGAGGCCGGCCATGGCGTGCTCCCCTCGGCTGCGGATCTGCCGTTTCGACCATGCCATGGGGAGAGGGCCTCGGCGAGCGGTGCGGGGCGGGTGGGGGACGGGGGCGCTGCCTCGTCAGCCGCCGGTAGTCGACCTCTTCGACCCTGAGCCGGTCGGTCAGGAGGTCGGTCGCGACGAGTTCGAGGAGTGGTGGGCACGTGCCCACCCGGTCACAGCCTGAATACCCCGCGCCAGGTCCACCCTGCGCTGAGGACCACCTTCCGCAGGGTGTTCCTCATTTCACGCGTGTCCAGACGATATGTCTCGATCTTGCGCCGGCGGCCGTCGGGCCCCCGCTCGTAGGCCCATTCCCGTTCGACCGCGAACCCCCATCCACGGCTGTACTCGTGCGACCCGGACAGCCCCTGCCTGGTGGAAGTCCACTGTTCCTGGAGAATCCGCACCTCGCGCCCGTGCGGATCCAGACGCATCCGGATCCTGAGTCTGCGGTCCACCTGCTCACGGGTCGACGAACGAGGCGGGATCCACCATTCCGCCACCACGTCGGCCTTTTCGGAAGGGTTGGCCTTGCGTATGCGATACGGCGTGTCCGTACCGTCGATCGCGAGCAGCGATTCCCGTACCTCCGCGGCTGAACGCGGTACGACATCGTTCTCGGGGTACGTGGTGCCCAGCAATCTGTCCCGGAGGCCCATCGCTAGATCCCCGCCCCGGTGCCCGGGCGCGACGTGCGCGCTGTGCGCACGAAGCAGAGCTCCCCGTGACTCATGCGATTCCCCTCGGTTCAATGCCTGGCGTGCACCTTACAGGCCTAGAGGAGGTGGTCCAGATCGCCGCGTTTCGCTGCCTCGATCAGGTTGCGGAGGCCTTGGCGGGTGGTGGTGATCAGCTCGGTGGGGTGCGTCGTTTCGCGGAGGATGAGGGTGCCGGTGGACGTGTGGCCTATCTGGAGGCAGGAGTTACCGCCCTCATCGCCGCATAATGGGTTCTGCCAAGAGATATCGGGCATGTCGAGCCTTTCAGAGTCGCTGCGCGATCTCATGGATGAGTTCACGTGTCTCATCCGGAGAGTGTGACATCGCTTCTGCCTTGTCGAGCAGGGCTCGGTATTTCGCCAACTCTTTTGACTCGTCAACGAAAACAGGTCCGTGAAAGCTGTCCAGTTGGACGGTATCGAGCTGTCCTACCCGTCCGTTCGCGTAGCAGATCGGCTGCCCCGGTCCGGAGAACACTTGGGCCGCGAAGGGGAGGACCCGGATGCTGATGTTGTCCCGCTCGCTCATGTCCAGGAGGTGTTGCAGTTGTCTTCTGGCTACCTTCGGTCCGCCGAACTGCATCCGCAGGGCGGCTTCATGAACGATCACGTCATACTGGGGCGGGTGTTCTCGGAGAGTGAGGATTTCCTGGCGTCGCATGCGGCGCATGGCCCGTAGCTCGACGTCCTTCTGGGAAATCGCGGTGATGGACTGCCCGAATCCCGCCCAGCCGCGTCCGCGCTCCCTCCCACCCGCGCGAATCTCAACTACTCCCTCGGTCTTCCCGGAGGTTCCTACTGTCTCGGCACGGCCCGCACTGTCGTCCGGCGTCTACTGGTCGAGCACGGCCTCGACGGTCTCGCCGAGCTCGGGGCCCTGGCCGCGTCCGAACTGCTCGGGAACGCCTATACGTTCACCCCGGGGCGTGATGTCAGCCTCGCCGTCCGCTGGCGCTTCGGGGTGCTGCGGCTGACCGTGTTCGACGAGCACCAGGAGCATGCCGTCGAGGCCGGTAAGGCGTGCCGGGCGTACCGGCGGGAGGCCTTGGCCATGCTGGAGGCCGTAGTCGACGAGTGCGGCGGAGTCGTCGGGCTCGCGGCGGCGGAGAGTCCTCTCGCCGGCAGCAGGTTGTGGGCCGTACTCCCGCGAGAGGCGGCGGAGCGCTATGCCGTGCTCTGAAGCGAGGATGGCCCCTTGTGGTCGGACGTGCGGAGTGCGGCGGTTCACCGATTACGGGTCCCTGCGGCCGCCCGGCCTGCCGCAGGCCGTCGTATCTGCCCCGCGTGACCGGCGTGCCGCCGACCGTGCGGCGGCCCGGTGCGTGGCGGAGTTGATGAGCCGGGGGAGGTGGTGGAGTCGGCGGCGCCGGGTGGTTCTGGGCTAGGGCCGCAGGGTGGGCTTCGGCTCCGTCGGGACGCATACGGTCTACCCATGACGACGCCCCCGCCCCAGCCGCCCCTCCCGCCTCATCCCCCGGCCGCATCGCCATACCCGGTGCATCCAGTGCATCCGGCGCAACAGCCGTACGCCTACCCGTACGCGCAGTCCGGCGGTTGGGGCGCGCCCATGGCGCCCCCGCCCCGGCGGGGGCTGAGTGCCGGGGCGATAGTCGGGATCGTCGTCGGGGTGGTGTTCGGTCTGCCTGCCCTCTCCGGCGTCCTGTTGTACGTGTCCTCCGGCGGTCAGGGGCAGCGGCACCACGCCTCAAGTCCCGTACCGGACTCCGAGCGCTATCGGCTCAAGGTGCCCTCTGCCCTCCTGGATGGCCAGTACACCCTGGCCCAGGACCTCAGCAAGACCATGGACGACAAGCTCGCGGGGGAGAGGAACGGCAGGAACGAGCACGACATGAGAATGGTGAGCGGGCAGTACACCACCTCTTCCGGCGAGGAGCAGGAGACCATGCTCTTCGCCGGGAGCTACGGTGAGATCGACGATCCGCACCGTGCTCTGGACAGCATGCTCCGGGGCATGAGCGAGAACGAAGGTGTCACGGTCACCACCCCTGCCAAGGAGGTCACGCCGCCCGGCGCCCAGACGCCCGTCACGTGCCAGGTTCTCGGCGCCAACCGTGCAGGGCAGTCGAATTCGGTAGTCGTCTGCGGGTGGAGCGACCACAGCACCGTGGGCACCGTCTCCGTCCCCGGCGACAGCGGCGATTTCGACGCAGCGGCGATGAAGACCTTGCGGATACGCAACGAGACCCGGGTACGGGCGTAGCGCTGTACGCGGCCCGTGTGAGTACGTCCGTACCCGCACGCCCCCCACCTGAGTACCGCTACGGATACGCCGGCCTCCCCGCCCGCCATAGCGTCGGCCGCATGGCAATGAACACGACTGACATCGACCCCGGCAGCGACCCCACCCTCCTCGTGATGAAGTACCTCGGCGGGGTCGCGCTGTGGGTCTTCGCCGCGTTCACGTTCCTTCTCCTCCCCCTCAACGTCATGGCCAGCGACGGTTGCTTCGACGGGGACACCCGCGCCATCTGCACCGTCGCCGGGCAGAACGCCGTCGCCTACATACCGATGGTCACCGCGCCCGTCGCCGGTGTGCTCGGCACGTACGGGCTGACGGCCCAGGGAGGCAGGGCCAAGGGGGCCTACGCGCTCGCGATGGGGATGCTGGTCGCCGCGTGGGCTGTGGTGTCCGCGATCGCCGGGTGATTCCCTGAGCGACTCCCTGGGTGACTCTCTGAGCGACTCCCCGGGTGACCCCGAAGTTGTTCGAACAGTGCTCGATAGGGTCAGACCATGGGGTTGTGGAACACGACAGGCACGACAGGGCAGCGGCCCATGGGCTGGGCGCCGCCGGTGGGGGCCGTGCCGCGGGCGGCCGCCGCGCCGTGGCAGGCGCCGAGTGACGTCGAGCAGAAGCTGTACGAGGCGCGGGTGCGCGGCGACTGGGACGCGTACTTCCATGTGCTGGCCGAGACGAGGCTCTTCCTCGCCGTCCCCCGGGCGAACGCCGACGCCGAGACCCGTACCGTGCCCTTCGCCCCTTACTGGAACCCGCAGACCGGTACCCCCTGCCTCGCGGTCTTCACCGAGGGGATGCTGCCCGCGCCCGCCGAGGACCCCGTCTTCTGCGGATACTCCCTGGGCTGGTACGCCCGCGTGTGGGAGGCCGGCGACCCGCCGTACCTGGTGGTGAACCCCGGCAGCCCCTGCGAGGCGGCCCTCCCGGCGAATCCGGCGGGGCGGGAGATCTGGCAGCGGCACGCCGAGCGCGTCCGCACCTCCACCTGCGGCTGCCCGGACCGGCACGGCCGGCTGCGCGCCCTCCACACGGGCGGGCCCCTGCACGGGCCGCTCGCGCACGGGCTGGCCTGCTCCGCGCTGCTCTTCGTCGACAACGGTGAGCTGTGGAACGCCATGGCCTACCACGGCGGCGGCTACTTCCACGAGAAGGACCGGCTCAAGGAGTGGTGGGGGGTCACCGACCGGGAGGGCTGGCGGAACGCCCAGGAGTCGCTGCTGGACGCCGACATGGTCAGCGGCTCGTGGGAGTTCGCGCTCGGCGTCCGCCGTGCCATGGCGATGGACTTCCCCGGGCTCGTCGACGTCGAGCACTGGCGCCGGGCGGCCGAGCGCGTCCTGCGGCGCAGGGCCGAGCAGGCGGGGGAGGTGCGGATCACGCTGGAGGGCGTGACCCGGGGGGAGGCCCTGCCGGACGACGAGGTCGAGGGGTACATCGCGGAGATCCACCAGCTGATCGGGCGGATCGCGCGCTACGAGGCCCGCTTCCGCGCGGACGGTCTGCTGGCGGAGGGCGCGTATGTGCGGACGGCGGCGGCATGGGACTACGGGCGCGCCGCCGGGATGGCCCGCTGGGGGCTGGCCGCGCGGTACTGCACCCTGCACGAGGCCGAGGAGGCGGTGCTGCGCGCCGGGATCGCGGCCAAGGCCGCCTACGGCTCGTGGGAGGAGTTCTCCGCCGGGTACATCCTCGCGCGCTGTCTCCATTTCGACGAGGAGAAGTTCGGCAAGTGGTACGAGGACGCGCTCGCCGCGCATCGCGTGCTCACCACCGACCCCGCCAGCCCCTGGCTGAACATCCCCTGGGGGCGCTGAGCCGGCCCCCGGGCCGGGCGGGCGGTCTCGCTCATCGCCCCAGGTAGACGTACAGCGCCAGTGCCACCGGGCCCGGGCAGGCCAGGGCGCCGGTGATGGCCCAGCGGGTGGCCGGGCCGAGACGGAGGAGCTTCAGGGCGTGCCAGACGGCCGTCAGGACTGCTGCCGCCAGCGCCAGGACTCCCGCGGTCTGGAGGAGCAAGTCACCGGCCTCGGCCGGGTGTTCCGCCGCCGCGCCCCAGACGGCGATCATCAGCACCACCACCAGGCACAGCCCCACGGCCTGGGCCGTGATCGTCCACAGGATCGCCGCCAGGACGGTCATGAAGCGGTTCTCGGCCCGCGCGGAAACGGGGGCGGGCACGCGGTACGGAAACTGTTCGGTCGTCATGCAGTGATCACACACGCCGACGGCCCCCGCCCGGGAGCGCTCGCGCACTCAAAGCGGTCTGAGTACGGTCTGAGCAGCGGTACCTACTCAGGACCTGAAGAGGCCGTGGCGGGAATCGAACCCACGTAACTCGCTTTGCAGGCGAGCCCCTAAGCCACTCGGGCACACGGCCGGGTGGGAGCGTTGTGCGCCTCCCCGACGGCTACGACCATACGTTCACCCCGGCCCCGCTTCAATGGTGCGGAGGCCACTGTCATATGGCGGACATGCGCCAGTCACGTCCGGGCGCCACGGAAACCCCGACGCCCTCACGCGCTCACCCCCCGCAGGAACTCATCCACCAGCGGGCGGAACATCTCCGGCTCGTCGACCCACGGGTAGTGCCCCACCCCGTGCAGCGGCCGCACCACGCCGCGGGGGAAGGAGGCGGCGACGAGTTCGCCCGCGCGCATGCCCGTGACGGCGTCCAGGTCGCCCGTCACCACCAGCGCCGGGCAGTGGGCCTCGCGCAGGCCGTGGAGCAGGGCCAGGCGCAGCGGTTCGTCGACGCCCTGCCAGAAGGCGGCGCGGGGGACGGGGTTGAGCTGGGTGGGCTCGGTGGCGGCGTGGGCGCGTTGTTCGGCGTCCCAGCGGCCGTAGGCCATGGGGGCGGCGCGGCGGAGGAGGGAGCGGACCTCGGCGAGGTCGCCGGCCTCGCGCAGGGAGTGGACGGCCACGTAGGCGTCGACCCACCAGTCCTCGGCGCTGCGGGACTCGAAGATCTCCTCGGCGTCCGTGGGGAGTTCGCCCTGGAGGCGGGAGCCGGGGGTGACCAGGACGAGGTGGGTCAGGTGCTCCCCGTGCGCGGCGGCGTAGGCCTGGGCCGTGGCGCAGGCGGCGTCGTGGGCGAGGAGGGCGAAGCGTTCCAGGCCCAGGTGGACGCGGAGCGCCTCGACGTCCTCGGCGAGGGCGGGGAAGGCGTAGCCGGCCACGTCGGGGGAGGGCGGGGAGGCGCCCGTACCTCGGCTGTCGGGGACGACGAGGGTGTGGTGGGCGTCCAGTCCGCCGAGGTCGCCGAGGTACGCGGCGTCGCGGCCGGGGCCGCCGGCCAGACAGACGACGGGCGGGCCGGCGCCCTCGCCGAGGACCCGGTAGGCCAGCTCCACCGAGTCGTATGAGGTGTAACGAGTCATAAGTCCACCATGCCGGAAATAGTCAGTGATCCAGAAGCGAGCCACCCCTACCCGTCCCCCTATCCCAAATTCCGCTTATGATTCCGGCGTGTTCGACTCCAGGCACATCAAGACCTTCCACGCGGTCGTCACCGCGGGGTCCTACTCGGCCGCCGCCAGGGCCCTGGGGTATACGCAGCCTGCGATCACCCAGCAGATGAAGGCCCTCGAACGCGTAGTCGGCACGCCGCTGTTCACCCGGGTCGGGCGGAGAATGCGGCTGACCGAGGCGGGCGAGGCCCTCGCGCGGCACGCGGAGGTCATCCTCGACAGCCTGACCGCTGCGCAACGGCAAATGAGCTCCCTGACGCGGCTGCGCGCCGGACGGGTGCGGGTGTGCGCCTTCCCCAGCGCGGGGGCCACCCTCATACCCGAGGCGCTGGCCCGGCTGGCGGCCGACCATCCGGGGGTGCGGGTCGAGCTCCAGGAGGGCGAGCCGCCGGACTCGCTGCGCCGGCTGGTGCGCGGCGAGTGCGACATCACCCTCGCCTTCACCTACCCCGGCCTGCACGAACAGGTCCCCGACGAGCTCGTCGAGATACCGCTGTTCGAGGACCAGCTGATGGCGCTGCTACCGATAGGCCACCCGCTGGCCCGCCGCCGCGCCGTCAAACTCGCCGACCTGGCGGAGGAGCGCTGGATCGCCGGCTGTCTGCGCTGCCGCACCAATTTCCTGCACGAGTGCGCCGAGCAGGGCTTCGCTCCGGACATCGCGTTCACAACGGACGACAACCTCGTCGTGCAGTCGCTCGTCGCCGAGGGGCTGGGGGTGGCGATGATGCCGGGGCTGGTGTTGTCCTTCCTCCGGCACGACAAGATCACCGGACGGGCCCTCGACCCGGCCTGCCGGCGGTACGTCTCCGCCTACGTCCTCCGCGAGCACCTGCGCATTCCGGCCACGGCGCTCGTCCTCGACGAGCTCAAGGCCGTCGCGGCGCGGCGGGTCGGGTGCTGATTCCTCGTTCCGGGTGTCCGCACATTCATAAGCGGGTGTTGGCGACCGCGTAAAGAACTGTCGTTGGACGTGATGGATCGGGCGCCCCGACGCTGCACCCATGACCACCCCCACCGCACCCCCGACGACAGCGACGCCAGCGACGACAGCGACGACAACGACGGCAGCGACGGCAGCGACGACCCCGCGCCTCGGCCGGCTCGTCGACGAGATCCGCGAGACCGTCGGCCGCGGCCTGGCGCCCGACGCGACGGCCTACCTCGTCGGCGAGCGCCTCGCCGCCCACCTCGGCGCCCCGGACCTGCTCACCCCCGAGCAGTGCGAGGGCTACCCCGACCGCTACCGCCAGCACATCCTCCACGCCGAGGCCGACGGCAGCTTCTCCGTCGTCGCGCTCGTCTGGATGCCCGGCCAGCGGACCGCCATCCACGACCACGTCTCCTGGTGCGTCACCGGCGTCCACCAGGGCACCGAGAGCGAGCGCCGCTACCGCCTCGTCCCCGACGTCCCGGCCGCGCGCCTGATCGCCACCGAGGACGTGGTCAACCGGCAGGGCGACGTCTGCGGCTTCGCACCGCCCGGCGATATCCACCGGGTGCGCAACGCCTGTTCGACCGTCGCCATCTCCCTGCACGTCTACGGCGCCGACGTCTCCCGCCTCGGCTCCAGCGTGCGGCGCGTGTACGACCTGCCCGCCGACGAGTTCTGATGGCGGTCGTCGACTCAGTCGGTTCACAGGCCTCCGCCCCCACCGCGCCGGCCGCGCCCGTACGGCCCTCCGGGCCTGCGGGTTCCGTACGCGGAAAGCTGCCCGGACTGGCCATGGCCGCCGCTGGCGTGGCCCTCGCCTGGGGGACGCACCGGCTCGTACCCGCCGTCCCCATGCTCACCGCCGCCGTCGTCCTCGGCATCGCCGCCGCCCATCTGCCCGGCGTACGGGCCCGGGTGCGGGGCGCCGGCAAGCCGGGGCTGACGCTGGCGGGGAAGCGGCTGATGCGCGTCGGCATCGTGCTGCTGGGGCTCAAGCTGAGCCTCGACGACGTGCTCGGGCTGGGCTGGGCCACCGTCGCGATGGTGGCCGCGGTGGTCGCCGCGACCTTCTTCGGGACGCTGTGGCTCGGCCGCCGGCTCGGGCTGCGCGGCGACCAGCCGCTGCTGATCGCCACCGGCTACTCCATCTGCGGGGCCTCGGCGATCGGCGCGGTCAGCGAGGTGTCGGGCAGCGACGAGGAGGACGTCGCGACGTCCGTGGCGTTGGTGACGCTGTGCGGCACCCTCGCCATCGCCGTACTGCCGCTGCTCCACCACCCGCTGGGGCTCGGCGACGCGGAGTTCGGACGGTGGGTGGGCGCGAGCGTCCACGACGTCGGGCAGGTGGTGGCGACCGCGCAGACCGCCGGGCCCGCCGCCCTCGGCGAGGCCGTGCTGGTCAAGCTGATGCGGGTGGCGCTGCTGGCGCCGCTGGTCGCGGCGGTGGCGGTGTCCGTACGGCAGCGGAGGCGGATACCCGCGTCCGGTGCCACGGGTGCCACGGGTGCCACGGACGTCACGGGCAAGCGGCCCGCGCTCGTCCCCCTCTTCGTCCTCGGCTTCCTCGCCATGGTGGCCGTCCGCACCACCGGGTGGCTGCCCGGCGGCGCGCTGGACGCGGCGGCGCACGCGCAGGAGCTGCTGCTCGCCGCCGCCCTCTTCGGCCTGGGCAGCGCGGTGCACCTGCCCTCGCTCGTACGGACGGGCGGCCGGGTCGCGGCGCTGGGGCTGTGCTCGTGGGTGGTCGTCGCGGGGGCGTCGTACGGGGGCGTGCTGCTCACGATGTGAGGAGTGCGGCGCGGGGTTGCCGCTGTGGGGCCCGGCCGGTGTGGCCGGGCCCCACGGGCGTCACGAGGCGGGCGTTACGAGGCGGGCGTCACGAGCCGGAGAGCTCGACCATCTCGGTGATCTTGTGGTCCGCGCCGATCGTCACGTTGTAGTAGTTCTGGCCGGCGCACCATTCCTTGTGGTCGGCCTTGCCCTGGTTGTCGTACTGCTGGTGGTTCGGGTCCGCGCACTCCTTGACGTGGCCGATCCCGGAGAGAACCTTGTCGTTCGGCCGCGTCGGGCGGGCCTCGGGGCCGTTCAGGCTGAGGACGGTCACCTTCGCGTTGTCGTTGTCGAAGGCGTAGGTGTTCGTCGGGCCCTCGTTGCGGTAGAAGGCGCCCTCGTCCATCTTCGTGTTGCAGGACACCTTGGCGTCCTGCGCGATGATGTTGTTCATCGCGCCTTCGACGCTGAGCACCTTGATGAGCTTGTGGCCCTTGGGCAGCGGCGCGCACGGGTCCTTGTAACCGCTCTTGTCCCCGGTGGGCTTCTGCGACGGGGCCGCGCTGGCCGGACCCTTGTCGTCGTTCTTCGCGCCGTCGTCGGTGGGGCCGCAGGCGGTGAGTGCGAGTGCGCCGGAGACGACCAGCGCGGCCGCGACGACATGCCGAATGGACATAGGGATCCCCCTGGTGCTGCCCGGCGCCGATCGCCGGGTCGAACTGGTTGAACTGGTTGAACTGGTTGAACGTGTGAACCGGCCGGAAGTCTATGGGCATGAGCATGGCGAAAAATCGGCCATTTGCATGGCCATGATCAAACCGCAACCGAACCACGACGGACCCGTGTCCGACTCGTGGCCGAGCCCCGGCCGACCGTGCGACTAGGCCTGAAGGCCGAGTGGATCTCCTCCGCACGACAGGGGTCAAACCGGCTTTCGCCACTTACTGTGAAGGCCATGACCGCCGCCGATTCCATATCCGCCACCCAGGCCGCGACGGACACGGTGGAAGGCGTTCTCGGACGCCGCTACCGCGCTCTCACCCTCGGCATCGTCTCCGTCGTCTCACTGATCGCCTTCGAGGCCAGCGCCGTCAACACGGCGATGCCCGTCGCGGCCCGCGCGCTCGACGGCATCGGGCTGTACGCCTTCGCCTTCTCCTCCTTCTTCACCGCGAGCCTGTTCGCGATGGCGCTGTCGGGGGAGTGGTGCGACCGCGCCGGCCCCCTCGTACCCCTCTTCACGGGCATCGCCGCCTTCGGCACCGGGCTGGTGGGCGCGGGCGCGGCGCAGGAGATGTGGATGTTCGTGGCCGCGCGCGGCACGCAGGGCATCGGCTCCGGGCTCGTGATCGTCGCCCTGTACGTGGTCGTGGGGCGGGCCTATCCGGAACGGCTGCGGCCCGCCGTGATCGCGTCCTTCTCCGCCGCCTGGGTGGTCCCCGTGATCGTGGGGCCGCTGGTGGCGGGAACGGTGACCGAGACGTTCGGCTGGCGCTGGGTGTTCCTGGCCATCCCCGTGCTGATACTGCTGCCGCTCGCCGTGATGCTCCCCGCGCTGCGCGCGCTGCCGCCGGGGAAGAACACGGACACGATGAACCGGCGCCGGATCCTCCTCGCGCTCGGCGTCGCCGCCGGGGCCGGACTGCTCCAGTACGCCGGACAGGACCTCCGCCCGTTCTCCCTCCTCCCCGCGGCCGCCGGGCTCGCCCTCCTCGTGCCGTGCGTACGTCGGCTGCTGCCCACCCGTACGTTCCTGGCCGGGCGCGGGCTGCCCTCCGTCGTGCTGCTGCGCGGCCTCGCCCAGGGCTCCTTCCTGGCCGCCGAGAGCTTCGTCCCGCTGATGCTCGTGACCGAGCGCGGGCTGTCGGCCACGCTCGCCGGGCTGTCGCTCACCGGAGGCGGGCTGACCTGGGCCCTCGGCTCGTACACCCTGAGCCGCGCCCGCCTGGAACCCCATCGCGAGCGGCTGATGGGCCTGGGCATGGCGGTGCAGGCGCTCGCCGTGGCGGTGGTGCCGCTGGTGCTGATCGACGCGGTGCCGGTGTGGCTGGTGGCCGTCTGCTGGCTCCTCGTCGGATACGGGATGGGGCTGACGATCTCCAGCGTGGGCGTGCTCACGCTCCGGCTGTCGCGGCCGGGGGAGGAGGGCACGAACGCGTCCTCGCTCCAGGTGTCGGACGCACTGGGAAGCGTGGTGCTGGTGGGGCTGGCGGGGGTGCTCTTCGCCACGGCCGGCGGGGAGTCCTCGTCCGTGTCCGCGCACGGTACGGCCGCGCCGGCGGGGGCCTTCGTCGCGGTCTTCGCGCTCTCCGCGATGGCGGCGCTGGCGGGGGCGTGGGTGACGACGCGGCTGAAGGCACGGGGGTAGGCACGGGGGGTAGATCCAGTGGGGGCCGGCTGAAGATCAGCCCGTCTGTGACGTCCGTCCCACCCCCGGGTGGACCCGGCCCGTGACCCCCGGACCGCCCCGTCGGCGCGGGTACGCTGACTCGGTTGCCGACCGCCGACCCCGCCGACGGAGACCGTGACTACCACCACCGCGAATCACCATCTCTCACCCGCCTTCCCCGGCCGGGCGCCCTGGGGTACCGCCAACAAGCTGCGTGCCTGGCAGCAGGGCGCCATGGAGAGGTACATCCAGACGCAGCCCCGCGACTTCCTCGCCGTGGCCACCCCGGGCGCCGGTAAGACCACCTTCGCCCTGACTCTGGCCTCTTGGCTGCTGCACCACCACGTCGTCCAGCAGGTGACCGTCGTCGCGCCGACCGAGCACCTGAAGAAGCAGTGGGCCGAGGCCGCCGCCCGGATAGGTATCAAGCTCGACCCCGAGTACAGCGCCGGTCCGCTGGGCCGCGAGTACCACGGCGTCGCCGTCACCTACGCCGGTGTGGGCGTCCGCCCCATGCTCCACCGCAACCGCTCCGAGCAGCGCAAGACGCTCGTCATCCTCGACGAGATCCACCACGCCGGTGACTCCCGCTCCTGGGGCGACGCCTGCCTGGAGGCCTTCGAGCCGGCCACCCGCCGCCTCTGCCTCACCGGCACGCCGTTCCGCTCCGACACCAACCCCATCCCCTTCGTCACCTACGAAGAGGGCAACGACGGCATCCGCCGCTCCTCCGCCGACTACACCTACGGCTACGGCAACGCGCTCGGCGACGGCGTCGTCCGCCCGGTGATCTTCCTCTCCTACAGCGGCAACATGCGCTGGCGCACCAAGGCGGGCGACGAGCTGGCGGCCCGGCTCGGCGAGCCCATGACCAAGGACGCGGTCTCGCAGGCCTGGCGCACCGCCCTGGACCCGCGCGGCGACTGGATGCCGAACGTGCTGCGCGCCGCTGACCGGCGGCTGACCGAGGTCCGCAAGTCCATCCCCGACGCGGGCGCGCTGGTGATCGCCTCCGACCAGGAGTCGGCGCGCGCCTACGCCAAGCTGATCCGCGAGATCACCGGCGAGGGCGCGACGCTCGTGCTGTCCGACGACAGCGGCGCCTCCCAGCGGATCGACGACTTCGCGGCGTCCGAGGACCGCTGGATGGTCGCCGTCCGCATGGTGTCGGAGGGCGTGGACGTCCCCCGCCTGGCGGTCGGCGTATACGCCACGACGATCTCCACGCCGCTGTTCTTCGCCCAGGCCGTCGGCCGCTTCGTACGGTCGCGCCGGCGCGGCGAGACGGCGTCCGTCTTCGTCCCCACCATCCCGACGCTGCTGACCTTCGCCAACGAGATGGAGGTCGAGCGCGACCACGTCCTCGACAAGCCCAAGAAGGAGGGCGAGGAGGACCCCTACGCCGAGTCCGAGAAGGAGATGGACGAGGCGAACAAGGAGCAGGACGAGGACACCGGCGAGCAGGACCAGCTGCCCTTCGAGGCGCTGGAGTCCGACGCGGTCTTCGACCGCGTGCTCTACGACGGTGCCGAGTTCGGCATGCAGGCCCACCCCGGCAGCGAGGAGGAGCAGGACTACCTCGGCATCCCCGGGCTGCTGGAGCCGGAGCAGGTGCAACTGCTGCTCCAGAAGCGCCAGGCCCGGCAGATCGCGCACAGCCGCCGGAAGCCGGACGAGCAGGCGGACCTGCTCGAAATCCCCGCCGAGCGGCGGCCGGTCGTCACGCACAAGGAGCTCCTGGAGCTCCGCAAGCAGCTCAACACGCTGGTGGGTGCGTACGTCCACCAGAGCGGCAAGCCGCACGGTGTGATCCACACGGAGCTGCGCCGCGTCTGCGGCGGCCCGCCGAGCGCGGAGGCCACGGCGGGGCAGCTCACGGAGCGCATCACGAAGGTGCGGGAGTGGGCGACCCGGATGCGGTGACGCTGACGCTGGTCTTCCGGTGACGGTTGCGCCGGGCGGGCCGGGTGGCCCGGCCCGCCCGGCGCGTCGGTGCGTACGGTCAGCCCCGCGCGTTCGCGCGGCGGCGGGTCGCGACGACCAGGCCGGCGCCCGCGACGATCGCCACGGCGCCGCCCGCGGCGATCCACGGGGTGGCCGGGTCGGAGCCGGTCGCGGCGAGCTCGGTGCGGCTGCCGGTGGCGGTGGTGCCGCCGGAGCTCGCGCCCGAGCCGGACGACGAGTCGACGGCGGCGGAGGACGAGGACGAGGCACTCGGGCTCGCGGAGGCGCTCGCGCCGGCGCTCGTGGAGGGCTTGGGGCTGGCCGTCGCCTTACCGGACGCGGTCGCGGTCGCGCTCGGAGAGGCGGAGGTGGTCGCGCTCTTGCTCGGCTGCGGGTCCTTGGCCTTGGCGGCCAGGACGGAGAACTCCTGATCGCCCATGGAGGCCACGTTGTGCTCGTCGACCACCCGGAAGTGCGCCTTGTGGGCCGGGGTCTGCTTCTCGAAGAGCAGACGCAGCTCGAACGTCGCCATCTCGCCCTTGCTCACCGGGTACTCACCGAGCGACCTGGAGAGCGTGAAGGAACGTCCCTCCTTCTCGCTCTCGATTTTGCCCACGGACATGTCCGCCCGCTTCCACTCGCCGTTCTGGCCCTTCCGGTACTCAAGCTTGAGGGCGTAGTCCGCAGCCTTGTCCGCATCGGGCTTGACGGGGATGTAGATGGCGTGCGGCCTGAAGACCGCGTCCTTGTCGCCCTTGCGGTTGTCGAACGACATCTCGAACTGCGACCAGTCGCCGGTGCCCGCCTGGATCTTCTTGGGAAGGCCCTGCACCGTCACCGGGATGTCGAACGGGGTGGTGCCGTTGCCGTTCGTGTCGGCCTTCGGGGCCGTGTTCGTGTCCGCCGGGGCGACCGCCCCGCCGCCCTGCTGGGTCGTGGTCTGTCCCGCCGTGGCCGGCAGCTCCTCCGCGACGGCGGGCGTGGCCAGGAAGAGGGCCGGGGTGATGACACCGGCCGCCACGATCGTGGCTATTCGGGAAATCTGCATGGCGATCACACTAAAGCCCCGCAATGCCAATAGCCCCCCTGGATTGCCCTGTCCACAAAGCGGATTACGCAATTCCCCTGTGTGGTGCCCGGATTGTGGGCAGACTCTTCCGCTGAGCGGACCGGCGGCGCTACCGTGCCGGTCACGCACACGCCCCGTGGCAGCGCCGCCGCGGAGCGCAGCCGGACCATAACGACAAGCCGCCGGCGGCCTCTCCTCGCGCGCTGCCGGAACGGGACCGGCGCCGCGACCCCACCGCGAAGGGAGCCGCCACTCATCGGAGGAGGGGCGTCGTGACCGCGGAGACTTCGCAGACGCTCGACAGGGGACTGAAGGTCCTCAAACTGCTCGCCGACACCGACCACGGACTGACCGTCACCGAGCTGTCCACCAAGCTCGGTGTCAACCGGACCGTCGTCTACCGGCTCCTGGCCACCCTGGAGCAGCACGCGCTCGTCCGCCGGGACATAGGCGGCCGGGCCAGGGTCGGCCTCGGGGTGCTGAGGCTCGGGCGGCAGGTGCACCCGCTCGTGCGGGAAGCGGCCCTGCCCGCCCTGCGCTCGCTCGCCGAGGACCTGGGAGCCACCGCCCATCTCACCCTCGTCGACGGGGCCGAGGCGCTCGCGGTCGCCGTCGTCGAGCCGACCTGGACCGACTACCACGTCGCCTACCGCGCCGGGTTCCGTCACCCCCTGGACCGCGGCGCGGCCGGACGGGCCATCCTCGCCGCGCGCCGCGGCGAGGTCGACAACCCCGGGTACGCGCTCACCCACGGCGAGCTGGAGGCCGGGGCGAGCGGGGCGGCGGCGCCGCTGCTGGGGGTGTCCGGGCTGGAGGGGAGCGTGGGAGTGGTGATGCTCGCCGACTCGGTGCCCGTGAGGGTCGGGCCGCGGGTGATGGAGGCCGCGAAGGAGGTGGCCGACGCGCTGCGGTAGCCCACCGGCGTGAGGGGGTGGGGTGGGGCGGATGGGCCCTGGTAGGGGCGTAAAGAGCTCTTCGCCGCTGGAGCCCGTGCGGGGCCGCCATTATGTGATGGCAGGCACCGCGAAGAGGTCAGCCCCGTAAGGGTCCATCCGCCCCACCCCGCCCCCGACCCGCACCACGGCGGGCGCGGGCCCGGATGCCGCGTTCCCCCCACACGTGAATTAGATTCGCAGCATGCCAGCCCCCACCCGGACCCGCGTCCTCGCCGTCTGCGCCGCACCCGTCGTCGCCCTGATCGCCGTGGCCGCGCTCGTCCCCCTGCCGTTCGTCATCGCCCAGCCGGGTTCCACGACCGCGAACGTGCTCGGGCAGCACAAGAACAAGCCCGTCATCACGATCTCCGGTGTCGCGACCCGCGGCACGAGTGGGCAGCTGCGCATGACGACCATCGAGGCCACCGGGCCGGACACCGAGATCGGTCTGGGCGATGTGGTCGACAGCTGGTTCCGCAGGGACCGGGCCGTGATGCCGCGCGACGCGGTCTACCCCCCGGGACAGTCCGACCGGGAGATCGAGCGGCACAACGTCGCGGAGATGAAGAAGTCCCAGGACGCGGCGGCCGAGGCCGCCCTGCGCTATCTCCACCGCTCGCCCAAGGACGTGAAGGTGGAGCTGAGCCTCGCCGACGTCGGCGGGCCGAGCGCCGGGCTGCTCTTCACCCTGGGCATCATCGACAAGATCGACGGTGACGGCCGGGGCGGCGACCTGACGGGCGGGCGGTCCATCGCGGGCACCGGCACCATCGCCCCGGACGGCACCGTCGGAGCGGTCGGTGGCGTCTCCCTCAAGACCCAGGCGGCCGGGCGCGACGGCGCCACCGTCTTCCTGGTGCCGAAGGACGAGTGCTCCGACGCGGGGGCCGAGCTGCCCAAGGGCATGCGGCTGATCCCGGTCACCACGCTGACCGACGCCGTCGCCTCCCTGAAGGCGCTGAAGGACGGGGGCAGCGTGCCCTCCTGCCCGGCGTAAGGCGAAAAGCCGCGCGGTCAGTCCTCCGACGCCTGCTGCACCAGCGGGATGATCCTCAGCGGCACCGGGTTCTCCATGACGATCGCCGTGGACGCCCGGACGATCCCCTCGAAGCCCACCACCCGGTCGATCACCCGCTGGAGGTCCGCGTTCGACCGGGCCACCAGCCGGCACAGCATGTCCCCGTGCCCGGTCGTGGTGTGGAGCTCCAGCACCTCGGGGACCGACGCCAGATGCGTCCGGATGTCCGCGCCCTGCCCCTGCTTGATCTCCAGCGTCGCGAACGCGGTCACCGGATAGCCCAGCGCCGCCGGGTCCACATCCGGGCCGAAGCCCCTGATCACCCCCTGCGACTGGAGCCGGTCCAGCCGCGCCTGCACCGTGCCGCGCGCCACGCCGAGGCGCCGTGAGGCCTCCAGCACCCCGATCCGGGGCTCCCCCGCGAGCAGCTCGATCAGCCGCCCGTCCAAACGATCGATCACCCTGTTGCTCCCTTCGTGGTCATCATGCACAGAACGTCCGGGGCTTCTCGACCTCCTCTATGCATAATGCCCAGTGAAATCGCAAACTATTGCGCACCTTGTGGTTCGGAGAGACTCTTCGCCCATGACTCAGACCACGGATCACACCCCGCACACCGCACGGCAGGCAGACCCCTTCCCGGTCAAGGGGATGGACGCGGTCGTCTTCGCCGTCGGCAACGCCAAGCAGGCCGCCCACTACTACTCCACCGCCTTCGGCATGAAGCGAGTCGCCTACTCCGGACCGGAGAACGGCAACCGCGAGACCGCCGCCTACGTCCTGGAGTCCGGCAGCGCCCGGTTCGTCTTCACCACCGTGATCAAGGCGACCACCGAGCACGGCCGTTTCCTCGCCGACCACGTCGCCGAGCACGGCGACGGCGTCGTGGACCTGGCCATCGAGGTGCCCGACGCGCGGGCGGCGTACGCCTACGCCATAGAGCACGGCGCCACCGGGCTCCAGGAGCCGTACGAGCTGAAGGACGAGCACGGCACCGTCGTCCTCGCCGCCATCGCCACCTACGGCAAGACGCGCCACACGCTCGTCGACCGCTCCGCCTACACCGGCCCGTACCTGCCCGGCTACGTCGCCGCCGAGCCCATCGTCGAGACCGGTCCCCGCCGCTTCCAGGCCATCGACCACTGCGTGGGCAACGTCGAGCTCGGCAAGATGGACCAGTGGGTGAGCTTCTACAACAACGTCATGGGCTTCACCAACATGAAGGAGTTCGTGGGCGACGACATCGCCACCGAGTACTCCGCGCTCATGTCGAAGGTCGTCGCGGACGGCACCCGCAAGGTGAAGTTCCCGCTCAACGAGCCGGCCATCGCCAAGAAGAAGTCCCAGATCGACGAGTACCTGGAGTTCTACAACGGCCCCGGCGTCCAGCACATCGCGCTGGCCACCAACGACATCGTCGCCACCGTACGGGCCATGCGGGAGGCGGGCGTTCAGTTCCTGGACACCCCCGACTCGTACTACGACACCCTCGGCGAGTGGGTCGGCGAGACCCGGGTGCCCATCGACACCCTCCGCGAGCTGAAGATCCTCGCCGACCGCGACGAGGACGGCTATCTGCTCCAGATCTTCACCAAGCCGGTCCAGGACCGTCCCACGGTCTTCTTCGAGATGATCGAGCGCCACGGCTCCATGGGCTTCGGCAAGGGCAATTTCAAGGCCCTCTTCGAGGCGATCGAGCGCGAGCAGGAGAAGCGCGGCAATCTCTGAGCGCCACCGGAGCGATCCGGACCGCAGCGGCGATCTTCCCCCTGCCACCGCACGGTGGCAGGGTGGGGGCATGGGCGATCTGATCGAGCTCCTGAGCGAAGCGCTGCCCACCGGGGCGGTCATCACCGACCCGGACGTGGTGACGTCCTACGCCAACGACATGGCGAGCTTCTGCGCCGCCGGGACGCCCGCCGTGGTCGTCCTGCCACGGACCGTCGAGCAGGTCCAGCACGTCATGCGCACCGCGACCGCCCTGCGTGTCCCCGTCGTCCCGCAGGGCGCCCGCACGGGACTGTCCGGCGCGGCCAACGCCACCGACGGCTGCGTCGTCCTCTCGCTCGTCAAGATGGACCGCGTCCTGGAGATCGACCCGGTCGACCGGATCGCCGTCGTCGAACCCGGCGTCGTCAACGCCACCCTCTCCCGCGCCGTCGCCGAACACGGCCTGTACTACCCGCCGGACCCCTCCAGCTGGGAACAGTGCACCATCGGCGGCAACATCGGCACCGCCTCCGGCGGGCTCTGCTGCGTCAAATACGGCGTCACCGCCGAATACGTCCTCGGCCTGGACGTCGTCCTGGCCGACGGACGGCTGCTCACCACCGGCCGGCGCACCGCCAAGGGCGTCGCCGGTTACGACCTCACCCGGCTCTTCGTCGGCTCCGAGGGCAGCCTCGGCATCGTCGTACGGGCCGTCCTGGCCCTCAAGCCCGCGCCGCCGGCGCAACTGGCGCTCGCCGCCGAGTTCCCCTCCGTCGCCGCGGCCTGCGAGGCCGTACGGAACATCATGGCGCGCGGACACGCGCCGTCCCTGCTGGAGCTGATGGACGCCACGACCGTACGGGCCGTCAACTCCATGGCCCATATGGGCCTCCCGGAGAGCACCGAGGCCCTGCTGCTCGCCGCCTTCGACACCCCCGACCCCGCCGCGGACCTGGCCGCCGTCGCCGAGCTGTGCCGCGCCGCCGGGGCCACCGAGGCCGTCCCCGCCGAGGACGCCGCCGAGTCCGAACTGCTGCTGCAAGCCCGCCGGATGTCCCTGCCCGCGCTGGAGCGGCTGCGCCCCGCCACGATGATCGACGACGTGTGCGTACCGCGCTCCCGGCTCGCCGAGATGCTGGACGGGACCACCGCCATCGCCCGCGAACACGGCCTGACCATCGGCGTCGTCGCCCACGCGGGCGACGGCAATACCCACCCCGTCGTCTGCTTCGACCCCGCCGACCCCGACGAGACACGCCGCGCCCGGGCCTCCTTCGACGCCATCATGGCCCTGGGGCTGGAGCTGGGCGGCACCATCACCGGCGAACACGGAGTGGGCCTGCTGAAGAAGGACTGGCTGGCCAGGGAGGCCGGGCCGGTGGCGATGGAGCTCCAGCGCGGCGTCAAGGCCGTCTTCGACCCGCTCGGGCTGCTCAACCCCGGCAAGGTCCTCGACCCGCCGGCGTGACCTCATCGGCCCGGGGCCGGCGCGGCGGTCACTCCATCGGGTAGCCCGCCCGCGCCCAACCCTCCCCGAACGGTGCCTTCCGCCCTACGCACCGGACGTCAGCAGCTCCTCCAGGGCCTCGTCGAGGGCCAGCCACTGGCCCTCCAGACCCGGCGCCACGAGCCGCAGCGTCCGCTCCAGCCAGCCCGACACCTCCTTCACCGGCACCGACACCAGCGCCCGGCCCTCCGGCGAGGACAGCGCCAGACAGACCACGGACCGCCCGCCGACCTTGCCGGGGAAGATCCGCACATCACCCTCACCGGCTGTCCGGAACACCCCCTCGATCAGTAGATCCCTGGAGAAGGTCCAGGTCACGGGGCGTGGCGAGGTGACGTGGAAGCTGAGCTGGACGGCATAGGGGTCCTCCGTCCGGTAGGTCAGCCGGGCCGGCACCGGAACGCTGCGTTCCGGCGACAGCACCAGGTCGGTCTCCAGGTCTCGTACCACCTCGGTGTGCATGGGCGCACTCCTCTCTGCTCGGGATCGGTTACGGGCGGAGAGAGTGCGCCGGACGGGTTTCATTACGCGGTTTCGGCGAACAGTTTCAAGATTTTCGTGCCGGGCGGCGCGGCCATGCCTCAGTCGCACGTGTGAGTGGACCGGCCCCGTGACGGTCACAGAGGAAGGGGCGTTCTGGTAGACCTGGTGACCACCCCTTATGTACGGCCGAGCAGATACGGGACACCGGAGACCATGAGCGCACCTATCTCGGGATCCGCCGACGGCAGCCCCCCTCAGGGCTTTTATCCGGACCCGTCGATTCCGGGCTACATCCGCTACTGGAGCGGTGCCGCCTGGGTGCCCGGTACGAGCCGGCCGGCGCCCGCCGAGGGCGAGCCGATGCCCGCGCCGCCGCCGTCGGCGGCCGCCGCGCGGCCTCCCGCGCCGGTCCCGCCCGTGACGCCTGTATCGCCTGGGCCCGCCGCGTCCACCGCGTCCGCCGAGCCGGTCGCGCAGCGGGCGGTGGCGGGGCGGCCGGCGGACGAGACAGGGCCGGTGTTCCTGGACGAGGAGCCGGAGCCCGGGCCGGCGGGCGGTGGGGCATGGCAGGCGCAGGCGGACAGTGGCCAGGACCAGCGGGTCTCCTGGGGTGGTGCCGCCGCTGTCGCCGCTTCCGGTCCCGCCGCGCTGCCCCAGGCGCGTGACCCGCGGCTGCCCGAGTTGCCCGCGGTGGAGCCGGTGGCCCCGGAGCGGGCCGAGCGCCCCGTACCCGGCCAGGGCCCCGGCCAGGGCCCCGGCCAGGGCACCTTGGACCTGCGGCCCAAGCCCCATGGCGCGGCGCCCGGCGGGCCGCCCGCGCCGCTGCTGGCGTGGCCCGCCCAGCGTGCCAGGGAGGTTGCTCCGGTGGCCCCCGTGGCTCCGGTGGCCTCGGTGGCCCCGGCCGGGTCCCAGGGGGCCGCCCTGCCTGCCCGGCGCCCGGAGTCGGCGCCCGTTCCCGTGGAGCGGCAGCAGCCGGTGGGCTGGGCCCAGCAGGTGCACCAGCTCGCCCAGCAGGGGCCGCAGGCCGTGCCCGGTGGCGCGGTCGCCGAGCCGAACGGGCCGGCCGCGGCGTGGCGGAAGCCGCCCAAGGACGACCCGTTCCTGCGCGCGGCCCAGGCACAGGGCCGCCCCGCCGCGCTCGGCCGCAGGCTCGCCGCCCGGCTGCTGGACTCCGCCGTGCTGGGCGGAGTGGTCAGCGCTGTCGCGGTGCCGCTGTGGGCGAAGTCGGTCGAGCACATCGACGGGAAGGTGGAGCAGGCGCGGCAGACCGGCCGGACGGTGACGGTCTGGCTCCTCGACGGCACGACGGGCACGTATCTGGCGATCGTGGTGGGCGTGCTGCTGGTCGCCGGGCTGCTGTACGAGGCGCTGCCCACCGCGAAGTGGGGACGCACGCTGGGCAAGAAGCTGTTCGGGGTGCGGGTGCTGGACATCGAGTCCCACGACACGGCGTCGACGGGGGCGGCGGTGCGGCGGTGGCTGGTGTACGGGGTGCTCGGCGTGGTGGGGGTGGGGGTGCTCGGCGTGGTGTGGGGTTTGTTCGACCGGCCGTGGCGGCAGTGCTGGCATGACAAGGTGGCGCGAACGTTCGTGGCGTCGGCGGGGGAGTAGGCCCCCCGAACGGCACAGTGGCGGATGCGCCCTCAAGTGCCCTGGGTTCTACTCGGGCCATGAGCACCGATCAGCCGCCGCCCCCGCCGCAGGAACCGCCCCCCGGAGGCGCCCCGCCCGGGGGCCCGGGGCCGTACCCCGGTCCGCCCCCGGGCGGTCCGTTTCCCGGTGGCGGCCCGTACGGCGGCCCGCCGGGCGGTAGCCCATACGGTGCCGGCCCCTACGGGCCGGACCCCCTCGCCGGTATGCCCCCGCTCGCGAACCGCTTCAAGCGGCTCGTCGCCCGCATCGTCGACGGGCTGATCGTGAGCATCCCGATCAGCCTGATCTTCTCGCTCTCGACGCGGAACTACGACCCCTGGAACGACCAGGCGCGGTCCACCAGCCTGTCCATCATCATCGCGGTCGTCTACTTCGTGTACGAGGGCCTGATGCTGACCACGCGTGGTCAGACGGTGGGCAAGATGCTGATGAAGATCCGGGTGGCGATGCTGGAGAACGGCGCGATCCCGGAAGGGCGGCCGGGGTGGACGCGTGCCGCGGTCTACTCCCTGCCCGAGATCGTGCCGTGCTGCGGCTTCGTCTTCTGGCTGGTGAACGTGCTGTGGTGCACCTGGGACCAGCCGTACCACCAGTGCGTCCACGACAAGGCGGCGAAGACCGTGGTGGTCTCAACCGTGGAGTGAGTGCTCCCCCACGGCGGAACCGGCGTGGGAACCCACGTGCGCGGGCGTGCGCTGCTCGGGCAACCGGGCGGCGGCGCCCGCCGCTTGGCGTTCCCGGCGGGAGCGGGCCGGGACGGTGACGGCCACGGCACAGCCGAGGACGAGCGCGGCCAGGGCCAGTGCGCCGAGCATCAGCGTCGACCCGGTGGGGGTCAGTAGCAGGAGCGCGGCGCCGGCGAAGACTACGGTGGCCGATCCGTAAGCGATCTGTGCAGGAGTCGGACGCGGCATGGCGGTATCCGTCCTCAAGGCATCGATATGCGGGGGGATATAGGGGGCCGGAGTCTGGCGGTACGTGCCGTTGGTACGTACCGCACTTCGACTCTACGATGCTCTTTGCCCTGGGGGAACTGGTGGTAAGCGTGACCTAACCCACGGTGCCCGGAGCGAAAGGGGCGCACGGGGGCGTTTGGTATGTCGTCAAGTGAGTCGAGCGCGCCCGGTCTCGCCCATTGACGCCCGTTATCCGCAACTTAAAGGCCGGATAACGTACTTGCTCTGCTCGCCATGGTCAAGATCTGTCTTTTCTTGCGTCACTCAGGTCAAATACCTCCACAGTTCTTACTGGGGAGGACATTCACAAGTGAAGATCAGCCATCGGAGGGTCGTCCGATCCGCGGCGGCGGCCGTCGTGGTCGCTGCGCTCGGTACGGGCACCCTGGCGGCGGGTGTCGCGCAGGCGGCGGGCGTGACCGGCCCGTCGAGCGCGGACCAGGGCCCCACCCATGTCCAGCGTCAGGACCCGGCGCAGGTCAAGCCCGGTGTGGAGCACGACCTCAAGGGCCCGTTCAGCAAGAAGCAGGAAGCTCAGCGCAAGGCGGCGGTGGAGCAGGTCGTCGCCGGTGACGCCAAGCCGGTGCAGCGCGGCGCCTCCAAGGTCGTCCAGCTGGGCAAGGACAAGTACGTCGAGCTCGGCCGTGAGAAGACCGACAAGATATTTACGATCCTGGTCGACTTCGGCGACAAGGTCGACGACACCACCATGTACGACCCGGACGGGCCCGACGGCCCCAAGCCGCCCGTCAAGAAGTACGGCGGTACGCCCGGCCCGGCGCACAACACCATAGCCAAGCCGGACCGTGCGAAGGACAACAGCACGGCCTGGCAGAAGGACTACAACCGCCAGTACTTCCAGGACCTGTACTTCTCGAAGGACAAGAACAAGGAGTCCCTGGCGAAGTACTACGAGAAGCAGTCGTCCGGCCGTTACTCGGTCGACGGCCAGGTCACCGACTGGGTCCGCGTCCCGTGGAACGAGGCCCGTTACGGTTCCAACTACTGCGGCTCCACCAACTGCCCCAGCGCCTGGGACCTGATCCGCGACGCCGTCAACCAGTGGGTCAAGGACCAGAAGGCCGCCGGTCGCAGCGACGCCGACATCAAGGCGACCCTCGCCCAGTACGACCAGTGGGACCGCAACGACTACAACCACAACGGCAACTTCAACGAGCCCGACGGTTACATCGACCACTTCCAGATCGTCCACGCCGGCGAGGACGAGTCCGCGGGCGGCGGCGCGCAGGGCAAGGACGCCATCTGGGCCCACCGTTGGTACGCCTATGGCTCCGACGCGGGCAAGACCGGCCCCGCGGACAACAAGGCGGGCGGCACCCAGATCGGCGACACCGGCATCTGGGTCGGCGACTACACCATGCAGCCCGAGAACGGCGGCCTCGGTGTCTTCGCCCACGAGTACGGCCACGACCTGGGCCTCCCCGACGAGTACGACACCACCGGCACCGGTGAGTCCTCCGTCGCCTACTGGTCCCTGATGTCCTCGGGCTCCTGGCTCGGCGAGGGCAAGGACACCATCGGCGACATGCCCGGCGACATGAGCGCCTGGGACAAGCTCCAGCTCGGCTGGCTCAACTACGACAAGGCCAAGGCCGCGACGAAGTCGACCCACAAGCTGGGTGTCGCCGAGTACAACACCAAGGACAAGCAGGCGCTCGTCGTCGGCCTCCCCGACAAGAAGGTCACCACCGACGTCGTGAAGCCCGCCGAGGGCGCCGCCCAGTGGTGGAGCGGCCAGGGCGATGACCTGAAGAACACCCTCTCCCGCCCGGTGGACCTCACCGGCAAGTCCAAGGCCACCCTGGACCTGTCCGGCTGGTGGGACATCGAGGAGAACTACGACTACCTCTACACCGAGGTGTCCACGGACGGCGGCGCCAACTGGACGCCCGTCGACGGCACGGCCGACGGCAAGACGATCACCCGTGACGGTGGCGACAAGCCGGCCCTGACCGGGGTCTCCGGCGTGTACAAGAAGCTGTCCTTCCCGCTCGACGCCTACGCGGGCAAGAAGATCGACCTGCGCTTCCGCTACGCCACCGACGGCGGCACCGCCGGCAAGGGCTTCACCGCCGACGCCATCAGCCTGACCGCCGACGGCGCGAACGTCTTCACCGACGGCGCCGAGAACGGCGACAACGGCTGGACGTCGAAGGGCTTCTCGCGCATCGGCGCGTCCTTCAGTAAGGACTACCCGCAGTACTACATCGCCGAGAACCGCCAGTACGTGTCATACGACCGCACCCTCAAGGTCGGCCCGTACAACTTCGGCTGGAAGAACACCAAGCCGGGCTGGGTCGAGCACTACCCGTACCAGAACGGCCTGCTGATCTGGCAGTGGGACACCTCGCAGGCGGACAACAACGTCGGCGTCCACCCGGGCACCGGCCGCATCCTGCCGATCGACGCCCACCCCAAGGCCGAGAAGTGGGCGGACGGTTCGCTGATGAAGAACCGCTTCCAGGCGTACGACTCGACCTTCAGCTGGTACCCGACCGACGGCTTCACCGCCCACAACAACGGTGTCGCCACTCGCGTCAAGGGCAAGCTGGGCGTCCCGGTGTTCGACGACCACAAGAACACCTACGTGGACCCGGCGAACCCCACCGGCGGTGTGAAGATCACGGATACCAACACCCGGATCCGCATCCTCACCGAGGCCCTCAACGGCTCCTCGATGACGCTTCAGGTCGGCCCGGCCGGCAAGTGACCCCGCGGTAGCCACCGGCGGCCGTCGTCCCCTGGCGGACGGCGGCCGTCCGGCTTGAGAATGCCTTTCATGATGGTCTTACTGACGCCCTCGGCTTCAAGGGAGACGAGAGGCTGATGGCAGGCGGTGGATACGCCAGGCTTCCCGACGGCAGTGTCGTCGTCGCCCTGTCCCTGACCGCCCCGCCCGGCGGCGCGGCCCCACCGGACACCCGGGTCCGGGTGCTGGTCCACGCGGTCAACCGCCAGCGCGCGCTCACCCGGCTCCGCAACCTCGGGCTGCGCGCCGTCTATCTGCGCGGCAACACGGAACCGCCCACCCCCGACGAGATCACGGCCGTGCTCCACCACCCCGACGGGATGGTCTGGCAGCCGGCCGTCCACGACGACACCGAGTCCTGGCACCCGATCGCACGGCTGGTACGCGCCGGAGCCGGCCCGTCCGGCGGCTAGCGGACCACCGGTCCGGGGCGGCTATCCGCCCTGGACCACCGGCTTGCCGCTCAGCTCCACGCCCGCCTCCTGGAGCTCCTTGAGGGCGCGGTCCGTCGTCTCCCGCGAGACTCCCGCCGTCAGGTCCAGCAGCACCCGCGTGGCGAACCCCTCCCGCCGGGCGTCCAGCGCGGTCGCCCGTACGCAGTAGTCCGTGGCGATGCCGACCACGTCCACCTCGGTGACCCCGCGCCCCCGCAGCCAGTCCGCCGGCCCCGCGCCGTTCTCGTCGGTGCCCTGGAAGGCGCTGTAGCCCGCTTCGTAGGCACCCTTGTCGAAGACCGCCTGGACCGCGCCCGAGGCGAGGGCGGGCGCCAGATTGGGGTGGAAGCCGCTGCCCTCGGTGCCGGCCACGCAGTGCCGCGGCCAGGAGTCGACGAAGTCCGGGCTGTCCGAGAAATGGGATCCCGGGTCGATGTGCATATCGCGCGAGGCGACCACGTGCGCGTACCCGGCGGGGGCTTCGCCCACCAGGTCCGTTATGGCCGCGGCCACGTCGGCGCCGCCGGCCACCGCGAGGCTGCCGCCCTCGCAGAAGTCGTTCTGCACGTCGACGATGATCAGTGCACGGGTCATGGTGCGGATCCTTCTGTCGAGAACCCTCGGCCGGCTGTGCGGATCAGCCTTACGTGACCGAGGGTAGTGAGTCCTGTTCCGTAATGGGAGGGGCACTCGGGCGCCCGGTCAGAGGTATTCCGTGGGCAGCACCGGCTCACCGCGCGACAGCTGCGTCGCCGACATCGGAAGCGCCGCGCGCGCCTGCGCGTGCCGGTCGCGCGCCGCGCTCAGCGGCTCCCGGGCGACGACCTCGCCGCCCCGGACGAGCGGGACGAGCAGCTGCCGGTCCACCAGCTCCGCCGGCACCTCCCCGGTGCCCACGACCTCGGCCTCCGCCACCCCGCACGCGTCGGGGCGGCGCGCGGCCCACTTGCGGCCGCCGACGGACGCCTTGCCGCCCATGGACTTCTTCGCCACCGGCCGCAGCGGCGCGTCCGCGCCGTCCTCGTCCGCCCGGGCGACCAGCTTGTAGACCATCGAACACGTCGGGTGACCACTGCCGGTCACCAGCTGGGTGCCCACGCCGTAGGCGTCCACGGGCGCGGCGGCCAGCGAGGCGATGGCGTACTCGTCGAGGTCACTGGTCACGATGATCTTCGTGTCCTTGGCGCCCAGCTCGTCCAGCTGCCGGCGCACCCGGTGGGCGAGCAGCAGCAGGTCGCCGGAGTCGATCCGGACGGCCCCCAGGCCCGGCCCCGCGATCTCCACCGCCATGGCGACGGCCTCGGCCACGTCATAGGTGTCCACCAGCAGCGTCGTGCCCTCGCCCAGGGAGTCGACCTGCGCCCGGAAGGCGTCGCGCTCGCTGTCGTGGAGGAGGGTGAACGCGTGGGCGCTGGTGCCCACCGTCGGGATGTTGTAGCGGAAGCCGGCCGCGAGGTCGGAGGTCGAGGTGAAGCCGCCCACGAAGGCGGCGCGCGCGGCCGCCACGGCCGCCAGCTCGTGGGTACGCCGCGCGCCCATCTCGATCAGCGGCCGCTCGCCCGCCGCCACCGACATCCGCGAGGCCGCCGCGGCGACCGCGGAGTCGTGGTTGAGGATGGACAGGATCACCGTCTCCAGCAGCACCGCCTCGGCGAAGGTGCCCTCCACCCGCATCACCGGGGAGCCCGGGAAGTAGACCTCGCCCTCGGGGTAGCCCCAGATGTCGCCCCGGAAGCGGTAGTCGGCCAGCCAGCCGAGGGTGGCCTCGTCGAGGATCTTCCGGTCGGCGAGGAATTCCAGCACGCCGGTGTCGAAACGGAAGTTCTCCACGGCGTCCAGGACCCGCCCGGTGCCCGCCACGACGCCGTAGCGGCGCCCCTCGGGCAGCCTGCGGGTGAAGACCTCGAAGACCGAGCGCCGGTGCGCCGTACCGGACCGCAGCGCGCCTTGGAGCATCGTGAGCTCGTACCGGTCGGTGAAGAGGGCCGTCGAGGGAACATCGACCGGGAGCCTCAGGTCCGCAGCGTTCATGGGATCAGATGCTACCCGGTACTCGTCAGAGTGACGATTTCTGGTGGCCGTTCATCCGGGGGCGTTTGACGGGGGGCGTTTATGCGTTGGGGCAGCCGGGGTGGCAGCATGGGAAGCGTGAGTGTTGCACCGGTCGAGATCGAACGGCCCGAGACGGGCGAATCGCCCTTCGCTGTCGCTGAGCCCGACGTACCTTGGGTGACCCTGGTCCATAACGACCCCGTGAACCTCATGAGTTATGTGACGTACGTGTTCCAGGCGTACTTCGGCTACTCCAAGGACAAGGCGCACCGGCTGATGCTCGACGTTCATCACAAGGGCCGGGCGACGGTCTCCAGCGGCAGCCGTGAGGAGATGGAGCGCGACGTGCAGGCGATGCACGGCTACGGGCTCTGGGCGACTCTCTCGCAGGACCGTTGATGGCGGGGCACTTCGAGCCGCTCGCGGGCGGCGGGGCCGCCGTCGCCCTGGACGAGGTCGAGATCTCCATCCTGCGCAGCCTGGCCGTCCAGCTCCTGGAGCTGATCGGCCCCGGCGAGGCCGACGGCCCCGAGGCCGCCGACCCGCTGGCCCGGCTCTTCGCCGAAGGCCCCAGCGAGCCGCCGACCGACCCCGCCCTGGCCCGTCTCTTCCCGGACGCCTACGGCACCCCCGGCACCGAGCAGGACCGCCAGGAGCGCGCCCACGCGGCCGAATTCCGCCGCTACACCGAGAACGACCTGCGCGAACGCAAGCGCCAGGACGCCCTCGGCGTGGTCCGCTCGCTGGACTCCCTCACCCCCGGCGGCGAGGGGGGCGCCGTGCTGCGCCTGGACCCCGACGGCTGCCGGCAGTGGCTGGGCGCGCTCAACGACCTCCGGCTGACCATCGCGGCCCGGCTGGAGATCGGCGACGAGGACGAGGGCGACGCCCTCTACCGGCTGCCGGACAGCGACCCGCGCAAGCCCATGGTGATGGCCTACCTCTGGCTCGGCGGACTCCAGGAGACGCTGGTGGAGGCGCTCACTTCCTGAAGTTACTTTCCGGTATTCGGAGGATTCTTCGGGTGTTCGCTCACCGAACGCTCAATTCCGAATAACGATCACGTCACTGTGACGGCGGCAATTAAGCCGCCGTCTTTGCTTTTGTCCTGATTTATTTGTGTCATGCGCCACAACACTCACATTGATCTCGCCTTTAGACGTGATACTTCTTGCCGACCTGCCTCCGTGACGCCACCCCTGTCACGGCGGGGGCGCTGAGCCGGCCGACCGTCGGCACCTAGCAGGACTCCATCCGGGGGGATCGGTACCCGATCCGGAGCAACCGGATCGGTATGGAGAAAGGCGCACCACCATGACCTCTGAGCAGGTCGCGGACCGCACCGCAGTGCGGGACGGAGAAGGAAGCGGACAGGAAGCTTCCGAAGGTTACGAGCGGGGACTCGGTAACCGACAGATTCAGATGATCGCCATTGGTGGCGCCATCGGCACCGGTCTGTTCCTCGGCGCGGGCAAGGCCATATCCAAGGCCGGACCCAGCCTCATCCTGGCCTACGCCATCGCAGGCCTGGTCATCTTCTTCATCATGCGAGCGCTCGGTGAGCTGCTCATGTACCGCCCGGTCTCGGGCTCCTTCTCGGACTACGCCCGAGAGTTCCTCGGCCCCTTCTGGGGTTATGTGACCGGCTGGACGTACTGGCTCTTCTGGGTCGTCACCGGCATCACCGAAGTCACCGCGGCGGCCGCCTATGTCCAGTACTGGAACAAGGGCATTCCACAATGGGCCTCGGCGCTGGTCTTCACCGTCATTCTCTACTTCGTCAACCTGATCTCCGTAAAGCTCTTCGGCGAGCTGGAGTTCTGGTTCTCGATGGTCAAGGTCACCGCCATCATCGGCATGATCCTGATCGGCATCGGCGTCATCACCCTCGGCTTCTCCAAGGCCGGTGACACCGCCTCCTTCAGCCTCCTGTGGGACCACGGCGGTTTCTTCCCCAAGGGCATCGGCGGCACGCTGATGACGCTCCAGATCGTGATGTTCGCCTTCTTGGCCGTCGAGCTCGTCGGCGTCACGGCGGGCGAGGCCGCCGACCCCAAGAAGACCCTGCCCAAGGCCATCAACACCGTGCCGTGGCGCATCGCCGTCTTCTACCTGGGCGCGCTCATCATCATCCTGTCGATCGTCCCCTGGGCCGAGTTCATGCCCGGCGTCAGCCCGTTCGTGGCGGCCTTCGCCAAGATCGGCCTGCCCGCCGGCGCCGGAATCGTCAACTTCGTGGTGCTCACCGCGGCGCTGTCGTCCTGCAACTCCGGTATGTACTCCACCGGCCGCATGCTCCGCGACCTGTCCCTCAACGGCCAGGGCCCGAAGTTCTTCGGCCAGCTGTCCAAGAAGGGCCTGCCGTTCCGCGGCACGACCTTCTCCGCCGCGCTGATGCTCGTCGGCGTCTGGATCAACTACCAGTGGCCGGGCAAGGCGTTCGACTACGTCGTCTCCTTCGCGACCATCTCCGGTATGTGGGCCTGGATCATGATCCTGGTCGCCCAGCTCCGCTACCGCCGCAAGGCGGACCGCGGCGAGCTGCCCCAGTCCGAGCTCAAGGCCCCGGGCGCCCCCTGGACCAGCCTGTTCGCCCTCGCCTTCATCGGCATGGTGATCGTGCTCATGGGCATCGACGAGGACTCGCGGGTCTCCCTCTACTGCGCGCCCGGCTGGGCCGCGATCATGTGGGTTTCCTACCTCGTGCTCAAGAAGCGCAACCCCAAGGCGTTCGAGCGCAAGGACTACACGCCGGCCGCATAGCCCCGGCCGCGTAAATCCTGAATGAACAGGCCCCGTACCGCCCTCGGTACGGGGCCTGTTCCGCGTTTATCCTGGCGCGCATGCTGACCATCACCCAGGCCCTGTACGACCGGATCGTCGAGCACGCCCGCGCCGACCACCCCGACGAGGCGTGCGGAGTGGTCGCGGGCCCCGAGGGCAGCGGACGGCCCGAGCGGTTCATCCCCATGCTGAACGCCGCCCGGTCGCCCACGTTCTATGAGTTCGACTCGACCGACCTGCTCAAGCTCTATCGCGAGATGGACGACCGTGATGAGGAACCGGTCGTCATCTATCACTCGCACACCGCGACCGAGGCCCACCCCTCCCGCACCGACATCTCCTACGCCAACGAACCCGGCGCCCACTACGTGCTCGTCTCCACCGCCGACACCGACGGATCCGGCCCCTTCCAGTTCCGCTCGTTCCGCATCGTCGACGGCGAGGTCACCGAGGAGGATGTGAAGGTCGTCCCGGCGTACTGAGGGCTGAGACCGCTTATCCCGCATACCGGGACGAACATACGGCTGGCGCACGGGGAATCGATACGATGCGCCCACCGTTCTCCCTCTGGAACCAGGCACCTCTCCGCACTCCGACAGGAGCACCCCATGGCCATCGAGGTCCGCATCCCGACCATCCTCCGCACCTACACCGACGGACAGAAGGCCGTCGAGGGCAGCGGCGCCACGATCGAAGAGCTCTTCTTGGACCTCGAGACCCGGCACACGGGCATCCGGGAACGCCTCGTCGACGACAAGGGCGAGCTCCGCCGCTTCGTCAACGTCTACCTCAACGACGAGGACGTCCGCTTCCTCGGCGGCATCACCACCGAGCTCGGCGACGGCGACAGCGTGACGATCCTCCCGGCCGTGGCCGGCGGCGCGGTCTGATCCCGGCGCGCCCCGCATGCGCTACGACAGCCCCCTGGCCGCGGTGGGCAACACCCCGCTCGTCCGCCTGCCGCGTCTGTCCCCGGCCGAGGACGTCCGCGTCTGGGCCAAGCTGGAGGACCGCAACCCCACCGGCTCGGTCAAGGACCGCCCCGCCCTCCACATGATCGAGCAGGCGGAGAAGGCCGGCCGGCTCACCCCCGGCTGCACCATCCTGGAGCCCACCTCCGGCAACACCGGCATCTCCCTCGCCATGGCGGCCAGGCTCAAGGGCTATCGCATGGTGTGCGTGATGCCGGAGAACACCAGCGAGGAGCGCCGCTCCCTGCTGGCCATGTGGGGCGCCGAGATCATCCCGTCGCCCGCCGCCGGAGGCTCCAACACGGCCGTACGCATCGCCAAGGAACTGGCCGGGCAGCACCCCGACTGGGTGATGCTCTACCAGTACGGCAACCCCGACAACGCCGGCGCCCACTACGCGACCACCGGCCCCGAGATCCTCGCCGACCTCCCCGAGATCACCCACTTCGTGGCCGGACTCGGCACCACCGGCACCCTGATGGGCGTCGGCCGCTATCTGCGCGAGCACAAGCCGGATGTGTCGATCGTCGCCGCCGAGCCGCGCTACGACGACCTCGTCTACGGCCTGCGCAACCTCGACGAGGGCTTCGTGCCCGAGCTCTACGACGCCTCCGTCCTCACCACCCGCTTCTCCGTGGGCTCCGAGGACGCCGTCCGCCGCACTCGCGAACTCCTCGCCGAGGAGGGCATCTTCGCGGGCATCTCCACCGGCGCGGTGCTCCACGCCGCGCTGGGCGTCGCCCGGAAGGCCGTACGGGCGGGGGAGCGGGCCGACATCGTCTTCATCGTGGCCGACGGCGGCTGGAAGTACCTGTCCACCGGCGTCTACACCGCCGCCACCACGGAAGAGGCCGTCGAGACCCTCCACGGCCAGCTCTGGGCGTAGTCCCAACGCGCCGTCCGAGCGCGCCGGTCCATTAAAAACAGAACTGTGCACGGGTGAACTTGCACTACCGATGTTGGGAATCGGCTGACATCATCACTTGGGAGACGCACATGAACTGTCCCGCATGTGGATCTTCGGACATGAGGCAACTCAACAATGGAAACTGGCAGTGCGGAAGCTGCGGCGCAGTCACGGCTGGATCGAGCGGCCTGGGATGCGCTCGCCCCTGAGACGCGTGAGCGGCTGGCGGCGTTCATGACGCCGGATGTGTTCACGGTGACGGCCGGGAGCAAGGAGTCGGCCGAGCGCTTCCAGCGCTTCATGGACACCCTGGACCGGGCCGAGGCCCACCGGCCGCTGTAGCCGTTCCGTCGTAGCCGTCCCGCCGCGCGTCTCCCCGCACGCCGCCCGTCCGTTCGTCCGTGCGTCCGTTCGTTCCGCAGGGCCCCGATCGCGCTCCACCGGCAGCGCGACCGGGGCCCCGGCGCGTCCCGGCCGCGCCGCCGGGGCCCGCTCCGGCCACGTCCGTCCTGGTGATTCCGCCCACACGCACCGTCCCGGAGGAGTCACGGCCCGTTCTCTCGCCTTACCCTCGACTGCACCGGATGGCCCCCCGTAACCGGCCCACGGAGGTTCAGGCCCGTATGAAGCTCACCGTCGTCGGATGCTCGGGCTCGTTCCCGTCCACGGAATCGGCCTGCTCGAGCTATCTGGTGGAGGCCGACGGCTATCGGATCCTCCTCGACATGGGCAATGGCGCCCTCGGCGAGCTGCAACGCCACATCGGTCTCTACGACCTCGACGCCGTGCTCCTGTCGCACCTCCACCCCGATCACTTCATCGACATGTGCGGCTACTTCGTCGCCCGCTACTACCGTCACGAGGGCGGCCGGGCCGACGCCATCCCCGTGTACGGCCCCGCGGACACCGAGCGGCGGCTGCTCACCGCGTACGGCGACGTCCCCGACGAGGCCTGTATGAGCGAGGTCTTCGACTTCCGGACCTTCAACCCGGGCACCTTCACCCTGGGCCCGCTGACCATCCGTACGGCCCGGGTGAGCCACCCCGTGGAGGCGTACGCGTTCCGGGTCGAGCACGAGGGCACGTCGCTGGTGTACTCGGGCGACACCGGCCCCTGCGAGGCCCTGGACGAGCTGTCCCGGGGCGCGGACCTGCTGCTGTGCGAGGCGTCGTTCACCCATGGCAAGGAGGACATCCCCGACCTCCACCTCAACGGCCTGGAGGCGGGCGAGGTGGCCGCCGCCGCCGGGGTGGGCCGGCTGGTCCTCACCCATGTCCCGCCGTGGACGGACCCCCTCGCCAACCTCCGTGACGCGCGCTCGGTCTACGACGGCCCGGCGGAGCTGGCGCACGCGGGAGCGGTGTACGAGCTGTAGCGTCCCCCGGACGTGCCGAAGCCCCCGGAACACCTGACGGTTCCGGGGGCTTCGTGACGAGGGCTCGTCAGATCGTCACTTGACGTCCTCGAGCTGGCCCTCGGGCTCGCGGCCCGGGGTCGGGAGGTTGAACTTCGTGATCGCGAAGCGGAACACCACGTAGTACAGGGCGCCGAAGGCGAGGCCCACCAGGGCCAGCAGCCACGGCTTGGTGGCGATGCCCAGGTTGAGCACGAAGTCGATGGCGCCGGCGGAGAAGCCGAAGCCGTCCTTCATGCCGAGCGCCCAGGTCAGGGCCAGCGAGACACCGGTGAGGACCGCGTGGATCGCGTAGAGCACCGGGGCGACGAACATAAAGGTGAACTCGATCGGCTCGGTCACACCGGTGACGAACGCGGTGAGCGCGAGCGAGGTCATCATGCCGCCGACGACCTTGCGGTTCTCGGGGCGGGCGCAGTGGACGATCGCCAGGCAGGCCGCCGGGAGGGCGAACATCATGATCGGGAAGAAGCCGGTCATGAACTGCCCGGCGTTCGGGTCACCGGCGAGGAAGCGGGCGATGTCGCCGTTCTTGCCGTGGTAGTCGCCGGCCTGGAGCCAGGGGAAGGAGTTCAGCAGGTGGTGCATGCCGACCGGGATCAGCGCACGGTTGGCGACACCGAAGATGCCCGCGCCCACGGCGCCGGAGCCCACCAGCCACTCGCCGAAGTTGTGGAGACCCGTGCCGAGGACCGGCCAGATGAGGCCGAAGACGATGCCGATGAGGAGACCGGCGAAGGCCGAGAGGATCGGGACGAGGCGGCGGCCGCCGAAGAAGCCCAGCCAGTCGGGGAGCTTCTTGCGGCTGTAGCGCTGGTAGAGCAGGGCCACGACCAGACCCATCACCACACCGCCGAGGACGCCGGCGTTGACCGCCGCCTCCTTCATGACGATCTTGCCGTCGACGACGGAGGCGACCTTCGGCAGGTTGCTGTCCGTGAAGGTGGCCAGCACCTCCTTGAAGACCAGGTAGCCGGCGACGGCGGCCAGGGCGGTGGAGCCGTCCGACTTCTTGGCGAAGCCGATGGCGACACCGACGGCGAAGAGGAGGGCCATGTTGCCCAGCAGCGCGTTGCCGCCGGCCGACATATAACTGGCGATCTTGGTGACGAACTCGGGGAACGAGCTCCGGCCGAGCATGTCGCTGTTGCCCAGGCGCACCAGCAGCGCGGCGGCCGGCAGCACGGCCACCGGCAGCATCAGGCTGCGGCCGATGCGCTGGGCGACGGCCATGGCACCGGCGCCGAACTTCTTCTTCTCCTCCGGTGCGGCCTTTGCGGGCTTTTCAGCCTTTTCGGGCTTCGTAGCCTTCTCGGCCTTTCCAGGCGCCTTCTTCGCCGCCTTGGCTGCCGTACTCATCGGATTCCTCCAGGTGAGGCGGGCGCTCGGGGGGAAAGGGGACGGCCCGCAATTTGGTCTACACCACTACTGGTTTAGACCTGTTGTAGCACGTGAGTCGGGCATAAAGGAATCCATCGTTCCAAGTGGTCTGGACCACAGGAGAAAGGGTGGCGTGAGCGCTCAGCGCTGTGTCACGCCACCCTTACGGGACGTTGATTAACAGGGGGTTACTTGATGTTGTCCTTCTCGATCTGCTCCGCCAGCTCCTCCGGCTCGCGGCCCGGCGTCGGCAGGTCGAAGAAGGTGATCGCGAAACGGAAGACCGCGTAATAGACGACGGCGAAACACAGCCCGATCGGGATGATCAGCCAGGGCTTGGTCGCCAGTCCCCAGTTGATGACGTAGTCGATCAGGCCCGCCGAGAAGCTGAAGCCGTCGTGCACCCCCAGCCCCCAGGTGACCGCCATCGAGACACCCGTCAGCACCGCGTGGACCGCGTAGAGCGCCGGGGCGATAAAGAGGAACGAGTACTCGATCGGTTCGGTGATGCCCGTGACCAGCGAGGTCAGGCCCACCGACAGCATCAGGCCGCCCACCGCCTTGCGGTGGTGCGGCCTGGCGCAGTGTGTGATCGCCAGCGCCGCCGCCGGCAGCGCGAACATCATGATCGGGAAGAAGCCCGAGGTGAACTGGCCCGCGTGCGGGTCGCCCGCCAGGAAGCGGTTGATATCGCCGTGCACCACCGTGCCGTCCGGCTTGGTGAACGAACCGAACTGGAACCAGACGAACACGTTCAGGAACTGATGCAGGCCGATCACCAGCAGAGCGCGGTTGGCCACACCGAAGATGCCCGCACCCCAGGAACCCAGATCCGACAGCCACTGACTGAAGCTCGTCAGCCCACGCCCCACCGGCGGCCAGATCCACAGGCACAGCGCGGCGAAGACGATCGCCACGAACGCCATGATGATCGGCACCAGCCGGCGGCCGTTGAAGAACCCCAGCCAGTCCACCAGCCGCACCCGGTGGAAACGCTGCCAGAACCACGCCGCCAGCAGCCCGATCACGATCCCGCCGAACACCCCCGGGTTCTGGTACGTCGCCGGGCCCGCCGGCCCGGCCGTCCCCACGCACACCCCGCTCAGCAGCCCCAGCCCCGTGAACCGGCCACCGCCCGGACAGGTCTCCGGGAACTGGTGCACCACCGCGTAATAGACGAGGAAGCCCGTCACCGCCGCCAGCGCCGTCGAGCCGTCCGCCTTCTTCGCCATCCCGATCGCCACGCCCACCGCGAAGAGCAGCGGCAGCCCCAGCGAGGAGTCCAGCAGCGCCCCGCCCGCCCCGGCCATCACCTTGGCGACGTCCGTCCAGCCCAGGCCGTCCTTGCCGAAGACGTCCGGCTGGCCGAGCCGGTTGAGGATGCCGGCCGCCGGCAGCACCGCGATCGGCAGCTGGAGACTGCGGCCCATCTTCTGGAGGCCCTGGAAGAGTCCCTGCGACCACTTCTTCCGGGGCGCCGCCGCGGCGACCGAACTCATGTGCGTCCTCCGGCTGCTGGCATACTGGTGTAGACCACTTATGGGCGGTGTGAGGCCCCCCGGAACGCAGTCCGGGTGGTCGCCATCTTTCGTGAGATGGCGGACATACGCCCGCATAGTTGGGCTATACGTGGTTTACCGTGTGAAAGCCGGTCGGCGAGATCGCCGAGGGGCCGAGACAACCAGGAGTGCACATGGCCAGCAAGGCTGAGAAGATCGTCGCCGGCCTCGGCGGGATCGACAACATCGAGGAGATCGAGGGCTGCATCACCCGCCTCCGCACCGAGGTCAACGACCCCGAGCTCGTCGACGAGGCCGCCCTCAAGGCCGCCGGCGCCCACGGCGTCGTCAAGATGGGCACCGCCATCCAGGTCGTCATCGGCACCGACGCCGACCCGATCGCCGCCGAGATCGAAGACATGATGTGAGCTGAGCCACGCGCTCCCCACGAGGGCCCCCACCCGGTTGTCCCACAACCGGAACAGGGGCCCTCTGCCGTCGCTATAGGCTCATCACCATGTCTCGCATCGACGGCCGTACCCCCGACCAGCTCCGCCCCGTGACCATCCAGCGCGGCTGGAGCAAGCACGCCGAAGGCTCCGTCCTCGTCTCCTTCGGCGACACCAAGGTCTTCTGCACCGCCAGCGTCACCGAAGGCGTCCCCCGCTGGCGCAAGGGCTCCGGCGAGGGCTGGGTCACCGCCGAGTACGCGATGCTGCCCCGCTCCACCAACACCCGAGGCGACCGCGAATCCGTCCGCGGCAAGATCGGCGGCCGCACCCACGAGATCTCCCGCCTCATCGGCCGCTCCCTGCGCGCCGTCATCGACTTCAAGGCCCTCGGCGAGAACACCATCGTCCTCGACTGCGACGTCCTCCAGGCCGACGGCGGCACCCGCACCGCCGCCATCACCGGCGCCTACGTCGCCCTGGCCGACGCCATCACCTGGGCCCAGGGCAAGAAGCTCATCAAGCACGGCCGCAAGCCGCTCACCGGCACCGTCTCCGCCGTCAGCGTCGGCATCGTCGACGGCGTCCCCCTCCTCGACCTCTGCTACGAGGAGGACGTCCGCGCCGAGACCGACATGAACGTCGTCTGCACCGGCGACGGCCGCTTCGTCGAGGTCCAGGGCACGGCCGAGGCCCAGCCCTTCGACCGCGACGAACTCAACAACATCCTCGACCTCGCCGTCGCCGGCTGCGCCTCCCTGGACGCGGCCCAGCGCGAGGCCCTGGCCCGCACGCTCTGACACACCACCCGTCCCGGGGGCCCCGGCGTGGCCCCCGGGATAATCAGGACCCATGAAGCGCCTGATCCTCGCCACCCGCAACGCCAACAAGGTCACCGAGCTCCGCGCGATCCTCGCCGCGGCCGGCCTCGACGTCGAACTCGTCGGCGCCGACGCCTATCCCGAGATCCCCGACGTCAAGGAGACCGGCGTCACCTTCGCCGAGAACGCCCTCCTCAAGGCCCACGCCCTGGCCCAGGCCACCGGTCACCCCGCCGTCGCCGACGACTCCGGCCTCTGCGTCGACGTCCTCAACGGCGCCCCCGGCATCTTCTCCGCCCGCTGGGCCGGCGCCCACGGCGACGACAAGGCCAACCTCGACCTCCTCCTGGCCCAGCTCTCCGACATCGCGGAGGAGCACCGCGCCGCCCACTTCGCCTGCGCGGCCGCCCTTGCCCTCCCCGACGGCACGGAGCGCGTCGTCGAGGGCCGCCTGGAGGGCACGTTGCGGCACGAGCCGGCGGGTTCGGGGGGCTTCGGCTACGACCCGATCCTCCAGCCGCTCGGCGAGACGCGCACGTGCGCGGAGCTGACGGCGGAGGAGAAGAACGCGATCAGCCACCGGGGGAAGGCGTTCCGGGGGCTGGTGCCGGTGGTGCGGGAGCTTTTGGGCTGAGTACGAGTGTGGCGTGGCACTCAGCAGAGTGCCACGCCACCGTTGTGAGCCCGGTGGGACTCGAACCCACGACACACCGGACCTAAACCGGCGCCCTCTTGCCAGCTGGGGTACGGGCCCAACGGCCCTACTCTACTGCCAGCGGCAACTCGTGTGTCAGCGCCTCCGGTCGCTCCAGCCACGACAGAAGGTGCTCGTCTGGCTGTGGCAGGACGGGCAAAGGTAGCGGAGATTTTCGATGCGGTTGTCGAGTCGGTCCCCGTTGATGTGGTCGATCTCCAGCACGAGTCGTTTGCCTCGCCATGTATCACCGACGCCGCACTCCTGGCAGACGTGGGGCACCCCGCTCTCGTCCAGCGCTCGTCGCAGCAAGATTGTCCTTGTGCGGGGCGAACCTGGAATCAGGCGCCGCAGGATCTCGGTTGCGGGTTTCCGGTTCTGCGAGGGGCGTCCACGAAAGTGGCCCTGGCCCACGAAATGCGCCGTGGAGATCCCGTACGCGGCGATGCTCCGCTTCAGGAGGATCCTGGCTGCTCCGTCGTTGGGCCGCCCCAGAGCACGCAGCACCCCGGCCAGTCCGTACGCCTTTGCGGCGGCCGCTTCCAGCTCATCACGCGGCAACAGAGGTTTGCGGCCGCTGCCACGCCTTTCTTGGAAGTGGGACGTGTCGATCCCGAATGCTTCCAGCTTCTTCCAGATGTGGCTGTACGAGCTGTCGTAGGGCGGAACACCCATGTACTCGAGCATCTGCCGGACGTTGTGACTGTGTGCGGCTGCCTCCTCGAGGACCTCTCTGGGGTAGGAGCGGCGCTCGCGTACAGGCAGAGGTTCGTCAGCGAAATGCGCTGTGTCGATGCCGTAGTGCGCCAGCCGATCGCGCAGATACCTGCGAGGCCCGCTGCTCAGAGGAGCCCCGAGTCGGCGCATCATGTCGACCAGACTGGTGGAGACCGCAGCTGTCCTCTGCAGCAGATCGCGTGTGTATGCGGCCCTGCTCATGCCGCTGCCCGGCGCTTGCGTCCGCGATATGTGTCCGTGACGGAATGGCAGTTGGGGCAGAGCAGCCTGAGGTTGGCTGGCCGGTTGTCCCACCACTCGCCGTTGACGTGGTCGACTTCCAGCCGTAGCGGCTTGCTGTTCCACGTCGTACCGGTGTCGCACTCCGCACACCGTTCCGGAACACCCGCGCCCACCAGCGCCCTGCGCAGCCGCTCTCCAGGGATCCGGCCGTCGGACGGTGCCCCCAGGACCAGGCGGCTCTCCAAGGGCACTTTCCCACGTTGCGCCGGGCGTGGCGTGACGAAATGCCCTGTGTCGATGCCGAGCACGGCGATCCGCCGTCCGATGTGTGCCTGGTTCCCACCCACCGGGTTGATGCCGAGGCGGCGCACGACCTCGGCCACGCTGTTTGACACCGCGACGACCTCGCGCAGCGTCTCCTCAGTGTGGCGAACCCGGGCGGTGGTGAAGTGCGACGTGTCGATGCCGGCCTCCGCCATCTTGGTGCGGATATATGCCCGGCTGCCCGGCGTGGCCTTCCCGCCGCACCAGCGCACCGCCTCGCCGTACGACGTCGTGGCACGCGCCGCCTCGACGAGCAGCTCGTACGTGTACCTGACCGGCATGGTTCCCCTCCCACCCCGCGGCCCCCGGCAGGAAAAGGGCACGGCCGACGGCCGTACCCCGTTCCCGTCGAGCGTGCCGCGAGGGCTGTGACTCGGACGGTTGCGTCCCTGGGTACGGCCACCGACCGGCGGCCTCGTATGGAGTAACGAGCACGCCCCTGACCGGTTACGTGATCGGTTACGCCACACATGTCCGTAGGGCGAAACGGGAACGCGCGGCCTTTTTTCTCCGTCACTCAGGGCGGGGAAGGGGACAGGCCCGTGGACGAACAGCCGCCTGTGAGTGAGGAAGAGAGCCCGATGACCGACCGCACCGTGGCCCGCTGGGCGGGTTGGCGCAGGGTGGTGGCGATCCTGGTGGGGGTGGCCGTGCTGGTGGTGGGTGGGGTGTGGCTGGAGCAGGCCACGGACCGGGCGAGCATGGTGGACGCGGCGCCGAAGACCGCGGCGGCGCAGCGGTCGGGGGCCGATGGGCAGGACTCTCAGGTGGAGCCGGAGGATTCGGGCGCGCGGGAGTTGCCGGGGGTGCGGGACTGCGGGATGGGTGAGCCGGTGCAGGAGCCGACGATCATCACGCTGGATTGTTCGACGTCGGGCCGGGTGGCCAGTGGCATCCAGTGGGATGCCTATACGGAGGACGGCGCGAACGGCAGCGGTGTGGTGCAGGTGTCGGGTGGTGCGTCGGGGGCGGCGGCGAAGTCGTTCCAGGCGAAGCTGCGGCTGTACGGGCCGAAGGAGGTCGACGGCTCGGTGGCGTTCACGGCGCTGGAGGTCGTCTATACGGGTGCCACCCCTTCCGGTGAGCACCGAGAGGTGCTCCCGATCGCGTGATGGGTATTCGTGGCCGGATCGCGTTCGCGATCTCTTTTGTCACCGCGTTGGCCGTGGTGGTCCTGGGTGTGGCCGTACACCACATATCGGGGCTGGAGCGCGACCGGCAGGCGAAGGCGTATCAGGACGGGTTGCTGAGTTCGGCGCTGCAGATCTATCAGCGGGACGGCACGCTGGCGCTGGGGGCGCAGCTGGACGATTCGACGTTGCCGTTCACGCTGTCGCAGGCGGTGGCGCGGGGGCAGTCGGGTACGTATATCAGCGGTGGTGAGGATCCGCGGGTGTGGGCGGCGACGGGGGTGGCCGGGGACCGGGTGCTGTCGATCTCGGCGTCGTATCCGGCGCGTGATCCGTTGCAGACGGCGCTGGACAAGGCGCTGGTGGTGGCGGGTGCGGCGACGGTGGCGCTGATGGCGGTGGTGGCGTGGTTCGTGGCGCAGGGGCTGTCGCGGCGGTTGCGGCTGAGCGCGGCGGCGGCGCGGCGGATCGCGGCGGGGGAGACCCTGGACGCGGTGGGGCTGGACACCGGTGGCCGGGACGAGGTGGCGGAGCTGGGGCGGTCGGTGCATCAGATGGCGACGTCGCTGGCGGGGCGGGTGTCGGCGGAGCGGCAGTTCACGGCGGATGTGGCGCATGAGCTGCGGACGCCGGTGGCGGGGCTGGTGGCGTCGGCGGAGTTGTTGCCGCATCCGCGGGCGGTGGAGATGGTGCAGGAGCGGGCGCAGACGATGCGGGCGCTGGTGGAGGATCTGCTGGAGGTCTCGCGGCTGGACGCGGGGGTGGAGAGCGCGCAGCTGGACGCGGTGGAGCTGCCGTCGCTGGTGCGCGGGATCGTGAAGCGGGCGCGTGGTCAGCGGGGTGTGGACGATGTGGCGGTCGAGGTGGTCGGCGAGGGCCGGATCGTGGCGACGGACGCGCGTCGGGTGGAGCGGATCCTGGTGAACATCCTGGCCAACGCGGCCAAGCACGGCCGGCCGCCGATCGAGATCACCGTGGACGGTACGCGGATCGTGATCCGGGACCACGGGGACGGTTTTCCGCCGGGTCTGGTGGATCAGGGGCCGCGCCGGTTCCGTACGGCCGCGCCGGAGCGGGGTACGGGTCATGGTCTGGGGCTGACGATCGCGGTGGGGCAGGCGGCGGTGCTGGGGGCGCGGCTGGTGTTCGGTGCGGCGCCGGGCGGTGGCGCCCAGGCCGTCCTCGACCTGCCGGAGGCCGAGGACGTGCCGGAGGGTGAACGTCCGGTGTGCCGGGGCGCGCTGGCGCCGGGTGCTACAGCCCCAGGTCCTTGATGACCTTGGCGACGTGGCCGGTGGCCTTGACGTTGTAGAGGGCGCGTTCGACCTTGCCGTCCTCGTCGATGATGACGGTGGAGCGGATGACGCCGGTGACGGTCTTGCCGTAGAGCTTCTTCTCGCCGAAGGCGCCGTAGGAGGTGAGGACCTCCTTGTCGGGGTCGCCGAGGAGGGTGACGCTCAGGTTTTCCTTCTCGCGGAACTTGGCGAGCTTCTCCGGCTTGTCGGGGGAGATCCCGATGACGTCGTAGCCGTGGCCGGCGAGGAAGTCGAGGTTGTCGGTGAAGTCGCAGGCCTGCTTGGTGCAGCCGGGGGTGAGGGCGGCGGGGTAGAAGTAGACGATGACCTTGCGGCCCTTGTGGTCGGCGAGCGAGACCTGCTTGCCGTCCGCGTCGGGCAGGGTGAAGGCGGGGGCGGTGTCGCCGGGCGTCAGTCGCTCGCTCATGGCTCTCCTCGACAGTCGGTGGTTATGGTCCCGAGGGTAGCCAGGTCACGGTTCGGGGGTGCCGCGGGGCGGTGGCCCCGGGGAGCTGACAGACTGTAGTCATCACTCTTCATTCTTATCGACGAGACGGAGGCAGCGCGGTGGCGGAAGCCAGGACCCCTGCGCAGATCGAGGCGGACATCGACCGCCGGCGGCAGGAGCTTGCCGTTGTGCTCGACGAGATCGGGGTGCGGATGCACCCGAGCACGATCATCGGGGACGCCCGGGCGAAGGTGAGCTCGAAGGTGGACCATGTGGCGGGCCGGGCGTGTGTGGCGGCCAACCGGGTCGTGTCGGAGGTGCGCTCCGGTTTTGTCACCAAGGAGGGCGAGCCTCGTCTGGAGCGAATCGTTCCGGTGGCGATGGTGGCCGTGGGTGTGATCGGTCTGCTGGTGTCCTCGTCGAGGTCCGGCGGGAAGGCCGCCAAGGCGGCGGGCCGCCGCAAGCGCTAGCCGCGGTGCGGTAGCCCGGGTGGCCGGTTCGGGCCGGATGACCGGCCGGTGGCCTCGGTGCCGCCTTCGGGCAGGTACGGTCTTGGCGTGAGTACGAATACCACCCACGACAAGCTGCCCATCCGGATGCTCCACGACCGGGTTCTGGTCCGGACCGACATTCCCGAGGGCGAGCGCCGGTCCACCGGCGGGATCGTCATTCCGGCGACGGCGGCGGTGGGCCGCCGGCTGGCCTGGGCCGAGGTCGTCGCGGTCGGGCAGAGCGTACGCACGGTGGAGCCGGGCGACCGGGTGCTGTACGACCCGGAGGACCGTGCCGAGGTGGAGGTCCGCGGGGTCGCCTATGTGCTGATGCGCGAGCGGGATCTCCACGCGGTGGCGGCGGAGCGGCTGGAGGGGTCCGAGGACTCCACGGGGCTGTATCTGTAGTTGCTACGCTCGTAGGCAACCCGACGAGACGCGCCGTACCGGGTCAGGACAAGACGACGCACCCCTGGAGAGTCGTTTTCACCGGAGGTGCCGTCATGGCATGGGTTCTGCTCGCTGTCGCCGGTCTGCTCGAGGTCGGCTGGTCGATCGGCATGAAGTACACCGAGGGTTTCACGCGGCTGTGGCCGAGCGTGTTCACGGTCGCGGGCATCGTGGCGAGCATGATGCTGCTGTCCCAGGCCGCGCGGACGCTGCCCATCGGCACGGCGTACGGCGTCTGGGTCGGCATCGGCGCGGCCGGGGCGGCGGTGCTCGGCATGGTGGTGCTGGGTGAGCCGGCGACCGCCGCGCGGATCTTCTTCATCTGCCTGCTGCTGGTGGCCGTGGTCGGCTTGAAGGCGACGTCCGGCCACTGACGGGCCATGCCCGGTCACGGTCAGTATTCATAGCCCAGCAGGTCCCCGTGGCGGTCCGATTTGCCCTCGCCCGGGGGGCCGAAGGTCGGCGGGCCCGGCGGGGTCGGGAAGTTCGGGGTGACCGGCGGGGGCGTCGGGATCGTCGGCGGCAGGCTGGGCACCGGGAGGGACGGCGGGCCGGTCGGCGGGGCCGAGGACGGCGGGCCGGTGGACGACGGGGGCGCGGCGCTCGGCGAGGGCTCCAGTGTCGGCGGGGCCGCGCCGTTCTCCAGCTCCAGGTCGAAGTCGGTGGCCTCGGTGCCCTCCAGGGCCTGCGCGGTGTAGGCGCCCCAGATCTGTGCCGGGTAGCCGCCGCCGTTGATGCGGTCCTCGCCCGTGGCGCCGTACAGCGGCTTCTGGTCGCCGGTGTCGGGGTCCTGGCCCATCACGGCGACGACGGTGGCGAGGTCGGGGGTGTAGCCGGCGAACCAGGCGGCCTTGTCCTCCTCGGCCGTGCCCGTCTTGCCGGCCGCCGGGCGGCCCGCCGACTGGGCGCGGCGTCCGGTGCCGGCCTCCACGACGCTCTGGAGGATGGACGTGGTGGTGTCGGCGGCCTCGCGGGAGACGGCCTGCCGGGTGTCCTCGCCGTCCGGCAGCTGGACCTCCTCGCCGCCCTTGGAGACCTTCTCGACCAGCGTGTACGGGCCGTGCCTGCCGTGGTTGGCGAGGGTCGCGTAGGCCTGGGCCATGTCCAGGACGCTGGCGGTGGCGGGGCCCAGGGCGATGGAGGGCGTGGCGGTGAGGTCGGGGGTCTTCTCGGGGACGCCGAGGGCGACGGCGGTCTCCTTGACCTTGCCGGGGCCGACGTCCTGGGCCATCTGCGCGTAGACGGCGTTGACGGACAGGTCGGTGGCCCGGGTGACGGTGATGTGGGGGTAGGAGTAGCCGTCCTCGTTCTCGGGGGCGTAGCCGACGGGCCCGTCGGGGCCTTGTACGGGGCGCTTGTTGGTGCCGTCGTAGACGGTGTTCGGGGTGATGGTCTGGCCGGCGAGCGTGCTGGCGTGGTTGTCGACGGCGGAGGTGAAGACGAACGGCTTGAAGGTGGAGCCGACCTGGTAGTCGCGGCGGGTGGCGTTGTTGACGTACTGCTTGGTGTAGTCGATGCCGCCGTAGAGGGCGACGACCTTGCCGGTCCTGGGGTCGACGGAGGCGCCGCCGGCGCGGACGTAGCGGTCGACCTTGCGGTTGTCGCTGAGTTCGCTCATCAGCTGGTCGCGGACGGCGGCGACGAAGGCGTCCTGCTTCTTCTTCTCGATGGTGGTGGTGATGCGGTAGCCGCCGGCGGCGAGGGTGTTCTCATCGACGATCTTGTTGCCGGTGAGGTAGTCCTTGACGGCCTCGACGAGATAGCCGCGCTGGCCGGACATGCTCAGCCGGGGCTTGGTCTTGCCGGGGGTGGGGAAGGTCATCGCGGCCCGGTCGGCGGGGCTGAGCCACTTCTTCTTGACCATGCCGTCGAGGACGTAGCGCCAACGGGCCTCGGCGCGCGGCCTGTTCTCGGGGTGGGCGCCGACGTCGTAGGCGCTGGGGGCGTTGAGGAGGGTGGCCAGATAGGCGCCCTCGGCGGTGGTGAGTCTGTCCGAGTCCTTGTTGTAGTACGCCTGGGAGGCGGCCTGGACGCCGTAGGCGTTGCGCCCGAAGTAGCTGGTGTTGAGGTAGCCCTCGAGGATGTCGTTCTTGCTCTCCTCGCGGTCCAGCTTGATGGCGATGAAGAATTCCTTCACCTTGCGGCTGATGGTCTGTTCCTGGCCCAGGTAGTAGTTCTTGACGTACTGCTGGGTGATGGTGGAGCCGGACTGCTTGCCCTTGCCGGTGACGGTGTTCCAGGCGGCGCGCAGCATGGCCTCGGGGTTGACGGCGGACTCGGAGTAGTAGTCGCGGTCCTCGGCGGCGAGGACGGCGTGCTGGACGTCTCTGGGGACCTTGCTGAGCGGCACGCTCTCGCGGTTGACCTCGCCGTCGCGGGCGAGCTGGGAGCCGTCGGAGTAGAGGAAGACGTTGCTCTCGGCGGTGGCGGCCTTGTTGGCCGGGGGGATGTTCACGAGCATGTAGCCGGCGATCAGGCCGCCGACGATGATCAGGACGATCAGCAGGAAGCCGCCGAGGACCATGCGCCAGGTGGGTACGAGCCGGCGCCAGCCCGTCCGGCGGGGGCGCCCGGGCCGGCCGACCCGGCGGGGGCCGTCGCCCGGTCCGGTGGGGGGCGCGCCGTGCGCCGGGCCTCTGGGGGCCCAGCCCGGCGGCGCGTGGCCGCGTCCGGCGGGACGCCGCTGTGACTGCTCGTCGCTCATGTCTTAGGGACTCCTCGGCCGCCGCCGGGGTTGTGCCGCCTCGGCGGAGGGGTGTCGTCTCGGGCGGGTCCGGACTGCGTCGTGGGCCCCGGAGACACTGTCGCATCATGCGTTCCGGCGGAAGGGCCCAGCGCACCGTTGGGCGGCCCGGAAGGGCCGTTCGGGCCAGTCCGACCACTCCATGGAGTGAAAATCCATGGTTCCTGGACGTGGTGTGCGGCTAGGCTCCTGCGCTTCGGGGTGCGGCGGCCCGAAGCGACCGCGGCCCGGTGCGGGGGGACGCGAGGACGCTCGACCGGGTTCAACGAGGAGGGGGACGCCAGGATGCGGTTGTACGCGGCGGTCGCGGTCAGCGGCTTCCGGCGGCACGCGACGTACCGGGTGGCCACGGCCGCCGGGGTGTTCACCAACACCGTCTTCGGCTTCATCCTCGCGTACACCTACATCGCGCTGTGGAACGAGCGTCCCCACCTGGGCGGTTACGGCCGGGAGCAGGCGCTGACGTTCGTGTGGACGAGCCAGGCGCTGCTGGGCGCGGCGTGCCTGATCGGCGGGGGGTTCCAGGAGGAGTTGCAGGAGCGGATCCGCTCCGGGGACATCGCGGTGGACCTCTACCGGCCGGCCGATCTCCAGCTGTGGTGGCTGGCGAGCGACATGGGGCGGGCCTTCTTCCAGTTACTGGGGCGGGGTGTCGTTCCGCTGACGGTGGGCGCCCTGTGTTTCGAACTGGCGTTGCCCGGCCTGTCCTTGGCCTGGCCGGCCTTTCTGCTGTCGGTGCTCCTGGGGCTGCTGGTGAGCTTCGGGCTGCGGTATCTGGTGGGGCTGTGCGCCTTCTGGCTGCTGGACGGCGCGGGGGTCAACATGGCGTTCGCCCTGCTGAGCATCTTCTTCTCCGGGACGCTGCTGCCGCTCAACGTCTTCCCGGGTGCCTTCGGCGAGGTCGCGCGGGCGCTGCCGTGGTCGGCGATGCTGCAGGTGCCGGCGGACGTCCTGCTGGAGCGGCGGACGGGCACGGGGCTGGCGGCGGCGCTGGGGTTCCAGGCCGCGTGGGCGGTGGCGCTGCTGCTGGCGGGGCGGGCGCTCCAGACGGCGGCCACCCGGAAGGTGGTGGTCCAGGGTGGCTGAGGCGCGGCCGTACGGGGCGGCGCCGCGCGGGGGCGCGGTCGCGCGCTGGTCCGCCCACGCCCGTGACGGGGTGCGGGCCTATGGGCTCGTCGTGCGGATGTGGGTGCGGTCGACGATGGCGTACCGCGTGTCGTTCGTGATGATGACCGTGGGGAACTTCGCGGCGACGGCCCTCGACTTCGTCGCGATCGCCTTCATGTTCTCCCACATCCACGCGCTCGGCGGGTTCACGCTGCCTGAAGTGGCCTTCCTCTACGGCACGACGAGCACGTCGTTCGGGCTCGCGGATCTCGTCCTGGGCAATCTGGACCGGGTCGGGCGGCGGGTGCGCGACGGGACGATGGACACGCTGCTGACGCGCCCCGCGCCGGTCCTGGCGCAGGTGGCCGCCGATCAGTTCGCGCTGCGCCGGCTGGGGCGGGTGACGCAGGGAGCGCTGCTGCTGGGGTGGTCGCTGTCGCGGCTGGACGTGGTGTGGACGCCGGTGACGGTGCTGCTCCTGCCGGTGATGCTGGTGACGGGTGCGGTGATCTTCGGGGCGCTGTTCGTGGTGGGCGCGGCGTTCCAGTTCCGGGCGGTCGACGCGGCGGAGGTGCAGAACGCGTTCACCTACGGCGGGACGACGCTGCTCCAGTACCCGCCGTCGGTGTTCGCCAAGGACCTGGTGCGCGGGGTGACGTTCGTGGTGCCGCTGGCCTTCGTCAACTGGCTGCCGGCGCTGAGAGTGCTGGGACGGGACGATCCGCTGGGGCTGCCGGGCTGGGTGGACTTCGCGTCGCCGCTGGTGGCGCTGGTGTGCTGGGTGCTGGCGGGGCTGGCCTGGCGGGTGGGGCTCAGGGGCTATCGAAGTACGGGGAGTTGACGGTTCGCGGTGGATGATCTCATCGTTCTGGAGGACGTCGAGAAGGTCTTCGACGTACGCCGCAGGGCGGGGTTCCTGCGGCGGGAGCGGCACCGGGTGCGCGCGGTGGACGGCATCGGCTTCCGGGTCCCGCGCGGGGAGATGGTCGGCTACATCGGGCCGAACGGCGCGGGCAAGTCCACCACGATCAAGATGCTGACGGGCATCCTGACGCCCAGTGCGGGCCGGCTGCGGGTCGCGGGCATCGACCCCTCGCGGGACCGCTCGCGGCTGGCGCGCCGGATCGGGGTCGTCTTCGGGCAGCGCACCACACTGTGGTGGGACCTGCCGCTCAAGGATTCCTACGGTCTGGTGCGCCGGATGTACCGGATTCCCGACGGCCGTTACCGAGCCAATCTGGAGCGCTGCGTGGAGCTCCTCGACCTCGGGGAGCTGCTGGACGTACCGGTGCGGCAGTTGTCGCTGGGGCAGCGGATGCGCGGGGACATCGCGGCGGCCCTGCTCCACGACCCCGAGGTGCTCTACCTCGACGAGCCGACCATCGGACTGGACGTGGTGAGCAAGGCCAAGGTGCGGGAGTTCCTGCGCGACGTCAACGCCGAGCGCGGGATGACGGTGCTTCTGACGACCCACGACCTGACCGACATCGAGCAGTTGTGCAAGCGGGTGATGGTCATCGACCACGGCCGGCTGGTCTACGACGGCGGGCTGGACGGCCTCCATGCGAAGGGGGAGAGCGAGCGGATGCTCGTCGTCGACCTGGAGCGGGAGTTCCCGCCCATCACCGGCGTCCCGGGAGCCCGGGTGGTGCGGGTCGAGGGGCCGCGCCAGTGGCTGGCGTTCGCCGCCACGCACAGCGCGGCGCCCGTCGTGGCGGCGGTCGCCGAGCGCTATCCGCTGGTGGACCTGTCGGTGCGGGAACCGGACATCGAGCAGGTCATCGCCGCGATGTACGCGGATCGTTCCGCGTTGTAGCGGGCGCGGGGCGGCCGGTGGCGCACGCGCGCTGTGGCCATCCGGCCGGGGCATCTAATCTGTCCGCCATGATGAGCGAACTTCCTGAGATGCGGGCCTCCGACGCGGAGCGCGAACGGATCGCCGAGGTCCTGCGCGAGGCCGCCGCCGAGGGCCGGCTGACCATGGAGGAGTTCGAGGAGCGCCTGGACGCCGCCTACAAGGCCCGTACCCACGCCGAGCTGACCCCGCTGGTGCGGGACCTGCCGGTGCCCTCGGGCACCGGGCAGGCGGCTGCCGCGCCGGTGCCCGAGGGCGGTGGCGGCTGGGCGGAGCGCGTCGGCGGGCCCGCCACCTCCACCTGGGCGATGGCGTTCTGGGGCGGCTTCAGCCGCGCGGGCCGCTGGACCGTGGGGCGGCGCTTCACCGCCTTCACCATGTGGGGCGGCGGGAAGATCGACCTGCGCGAGGCCCGCTTCGAGGACCGCGAGGTCGTCATCCGCTGCTTCGCCCTCATGGGCGGCATGGGCGTCGTCGTCCCCCCGGACCTCGACGTGGAGGTGCGCGGCATCGGCATCATGGGCGGCTTCGGGGACAGGGCGACCGGCTCCGGCACACCCGGCTCGCCCAAGGTGCGGATCACCGGCCTCGCGCTCTGGGGCGGCGTCGGCGTCGAGCGCAAGGCGACCCGGGCCGAACGGGAGCGGCTGCGCGAGCAGAAGCGGCTGGAGTGGGACGACCGGCGCGACGGCGGCGGCAAGGCCCTGGGGTAGCCGCCGCCTTGGAGGTCACAGCGCCGCCCTGACCTCCCCCTTGAGCGTGCCGACGTCCAGCGTCCGGGCCATCGCCAGATAGCCGGCGTCGTTCGGGTGGAGATGGTCCCCGCAGTCGTACGCCGGGAGGAGGCGCTGCGGGTCGGCCGGGTCGCGCAGCGTCCGGTCGAAGTCGACGACGTCGTCGAAGACGCGCCCCGAGCGGATCTCGGCGTTGAGCCCGCGCCGGACGAGCTCCTGGTCCGGCCCGGTGCCCGTCCGCCCGCCGAAGGGCGACAGCGTCGCGCCCGTCACCCGCAGCCCGCGCGTGTGCGCCCGTTCGACCAGCGTCCGCAGGCCCGCCGCGATCCGCGCGGGATCGGTCTGGCGGGGGCTGCGCAGGATGTCGTTGACGCCGAGCTCGACGACGACGGCGCGCACGCCCGAACGGGAGAGCACATCGCGGTCGAAGCGGTCCAGGGCGCTGGGATTGTTGACGGCGGAGGAGCCCATTCCGCCGAGCAGGACGCGATTGCCGCTGATGCCCTCGTTGAGCACGCCCAGGCGTGGGGCGCCGTGCTCGGTGCGCAGCCGGGCGGCGAGGAAGTCGGTCCAGCGGCGGTCGGCGCCGATGGTGGCGGAGACGCCGTCGGTGATGGAGTCGCCGAGGGCCACCACCGCGCCCGTGGCCTCGGCGGTCCAGACGTCGACGGCCGTCACATAGCGCCAGAACAGGCTCTTCGCGGTGAACGCGGCGCCGCCCGCGTCCAGCGTCCGGTCGCCGGGGGCGAGGTAGGAGATCTGCCGGGCGTGCGGGTGGATGGTCACGGGGCCGGCCGGCCGGGAGACGTAGGTGCTGATCAGCAGGTCCGCGGGGGCGCCCACGGGGAGGCGGACCGGGTCGCTGTAGGTCGCCCGTCCGGCCGGGACGGTCACCGAGCGCTCCCCGCCGAAGGTCAGCTCCCGCATGCCGCCCGGCGCGGCCGCCGGGCCGCCCGGGGTCGCGGCGAGGGCGAGCGAGGCGTGGTCGACGGTCAGCGGGGCGCCGCCGAAGAGATTGGAGAGCTGGACGCGGGCCATGCCGCCGGCCAGCGTCGTGTGCACCACGTTGCGGATGGACCGGCCGGGGTAGCCGCGCGCCGTGCCCGGCTCGGCGGCGGCCGGGGACGCCGACCAGGAGCCGATCCAGCGCCCGGCGGCGGCCGGCGCGGCCGGGCGCTGGGACCGCCGCGCCTCGCCGGCCGTGCCGTCCGCCCCGCCCACGCCGGTGAATATCGCCAGTGAGGCGGCCACGACCAGGGCCGCCAGCGCGGCCAGCAGGGCGTGGGCCGCGCCACGGGACAGGGGTGGCCTGTTCATCGCGGACAACTCCCGGGGACACATCGACGGCGGACGACGGCCGGACGTGGGGAACGACGCCGGGGAACTCTTCGTCCGTTCCCCGAGTACGTCGGGTAGGGACAATGCACAGCGAGGACAGTCGGAACGGGTGGTGTCGATGAAACGGTTCCATGAAGAGGAGCCGGCTGCCGCCGGGGGCGGCGCGAATGCCGCCGACGGAGTGATGCTGCCCGGGCCGGCGGCCGGATTCACCTACAGCGCGGCGGACGAGGAGAAACGGCGCGGCGTGCGCCGGATGAAGGCCCTCGCGACGGGGCTGCTGCTGGCCGTGGCCCTGGTGTACGCCCTCGCGAAGTGGGCGCAGTCCGCGGGCGCGGGCGGCTGGGCCGGGTTCGTGGCCGCGGCCGCCGAGGCCGGCATGGTCGGCGCGCTGGCCGACTGGTTCGCGGTCACCGCGCTCTTCCGGCGGCCCATGGGCCTGCCCATCCCGCACACCGCGATCATCCCCACCAAGAAGGACCAGCTGGGCCAGAGCCTGGGCGAGTTCGTCGGCGAGAACTTCCTCTCCGGCGACGTGGTGCGGGTACGGCTGCGGGCCGTCGGCATCGGCTCCCGGCTCGGCGCCTGGCTGTCCGACCCCGCGCACGCCGACCGGGTCACCGCCGAGCTGGCCACGGCGCTGCGCGGCGCCCTGACCGTGCTGCGCGACTCCGACGTCCAGGCGGTCGTCGGCGAGGCCATCACCCGGCGCGCGGACGCCGTCGAGATCGCCCCCGGCATCGGCGCCACGCTGGAGAAGGTCGTCGCCGACGGCGGCCACCACCGGGTCGTCGACCTGGTGTGCGTACGGGCCCACGACTGGCTCGTCACCCACAGCGACTCCGTCATGTCCGCCGTCACCGGCGGCGCCCCCGGCTGGACGCCGCGCTTCGTCGACCGCAAGGTCGGCGAACGCGTCTACAAGGAGCTGCTGCGCTTCGTCACCGAGATGCGCGACATGCCGGACCACCCGGCGCGCGGCGCCGTCGACCGCTTCCTGACGGACTTCGCCCGTGACCTCCAGTCCGACGAGGACACCCGGGCCCGGGTGGAGCGCCTGAAGTCCGAGGTGCTGGGGCGCGGCGAGGTCCAGGACGTGATCGCCTCGGTCTGGTCCTCGGTCCGCGCGATGATCGTCGCCGCCGCCGAGGACGAGCGCAGCGAGCTGCGGCTGCGCGTCCGCGCCTCGATCCTCTCGCTGGGCGCCCGGATGACGGACGACGAGCGGCTGCGCCGGAAGGTCGACGGCTGGCTGGAGGACGCGGCCGTCTATGTGGTGACGACCTATCGGGACGAGATCACCGCCCTGATCACGGAGACGGTGGCGGGCTGGGACGCGGAGCAGACCTCCCGCAAGATCGAGGCCCACATCGGCCGGGACCTCCAGTTCATCCGCATCAACGGCACGGTGGTGGGCGCCCTGGCGGGCCTGCTGATCTACACGGCGTCCCGGCTGCTGGGGGCGTGAGTCCTGGGACGTGAGCCTGGGGGCGTGAGCTCCCACCCCCTAGGGTCGGGGGCGTGCTGAAGAAACGTCCCACTCTCCTGTGGCTCCTGGCCCCCTATGTGCTCTACCTGGCCGCCCTCCCCCTCGTGGACCGCGTCCGTCCCACCGTCATGGGCCTGCCCTTCCTGTTCTTCTGGCTGCTCCTGGCCACCCTCCTCACCCCCGTCGCCGTCTTCCTCGCCTGGCGCGGCGACCGCGCGCGGGGCCGGGCATGAGCGGGAACGCCGCCGTCGCCTCGGCGATCTTCGGCGTCTTCATGCTCCTGACCGTCGCCCTCGGCCTGCTGGCCGTCCGGGGCCACGGCCGAGGCGGCGGGCTCGCCGAGTGGTCGGTGGGCGGCCGCAGCCTGGGCACGGTCTTCATCTGGGTGCTGATGGCGGGTGAGGGCTACACCAGCTTCAGCTACCTCGGCGCGGCGGGCTGGGGCTACAACTACGGCGCGCCCGTCCTCTATGTCGTCGCGTACCTCTCCTGCGGCTACGCCATCGGCTACGTCGTCGGCCCGACGCTGTGGGCCTACGCCCGCCGCCACGGGCTCGTCAGCATCACGGACATGGTGGCCCACCGCTACGGCCGCCCATGGGCCGGTGCGCTGGTGGCGGTCCTGGCGACGGTGTGCCTGCTGCCGTACATCCAGCTCCAGATCACCGGGATGGGGGTCGTCGTCTCGACGATCTCCTACGGCGCGATCAGCCTGAACTGGGCCTACTTCATCGCCTTCGCCGTCACCACAACCTTTGTGGTCGTGAGCGGCCTGCGCGGCAGCGCGTGGGTGTCGGTGCTCAAGGACATCCTCGTCATCGGCACCCTCGGCTTCCTCGCCGTCTACGTCCCCCTCCACTACTTCGGCGGCTACGGCCCCTTCCTGGACCGGATGGTGGCGGAGAAGCCCGAGTGGCTGACCTTCTCCGGGCACGGCGGCAGCGGGATGGCCGGCGGCTGGTTCGTCACGACGAGCTTCCTCAACTCCCTGACGGTCGTCATCTTCCCGACGACCGTGGCGGGCTATCTGGGCGCCCGCAACGCCGACGCCCTGCGGCGCAACGCGATCCTGCTGCCGTTCTACAACGTGCTGCTGTTCGTGCCGATGCTGCTGGGCATGGCGGCGATCTTCGTGGTGCCCGGGCTCACCGGGGCGGGCTCGAACCTGGCGCTGTTCAAGCTCGTGGTCGACTCGCTGCCGGCGTGGGCGGTCGGGGTGATCGGGGTGGCCGGGGCGCTCTCGTCGATCGTGCCGATGGCCGTGTTCATGCTGGTCATCGGCACGATGTGGGGCCGGAGCGTGCTGGGCGCGATCCCCCGGCTCGCGGAGCGCCCGGAGCGGCAGAAGGCGGCGGCGCAGGCCGTGGTGGTCGGGGCGGGCGCGCTGGCGCTGCTGCTTACCTACACCGCGCCCAACACGCTGGTGCGGCTGTCGCTCATCTCGTACGAGGGCATGGCCCAGCTCGTTCCCATGATCCTGCTGGGGCTGATGTGGCGGAGGCTGACGCTGTGGGGCGCCCTGAGCGGGCTCGCGGTGGGCGGCACGCTGGTGTGCGCGCTGGTCTTCACCAAGCACGACCCGGTGTGGGGGGTGAACGCGGGAGCCCTGGCGCTGGTGGCGAACGTGCTGGTGGCGCTGGCGGTGTCGTGGTGGGGCCCGCGGCCGGGACCGGCCGAGGCGGCCCGGCCCGACGACGAGGTCCTGGCCCGGGACCCGGGCCGCGATCCGGAGCGGGACGGCGCCCCGGCCGGTGCCGTTGTCAGTGGCGGGGACTAGTATCGACGGCAGTTGAGATGTGATCAGGTGTTCGCCTGATCGTGAGCCCGGTTCGGCAGGGGGGAGCAGTGATGAGCGTCGTCTTCCGTACGCACATGAGCATGCTCCTCTTCCTGCTCGCCGAGCTGTGGCTGACGGAGAGCGGGCTGAGCGGCCTGATGGCCTCGGTCGCCTTCACCGTCGCCACCTCCGTGGTGGCCACCGCGGCGCTGCTGCTGGCCGCCGTCGCCGCCCGGTCCTCCGGCCCGCTCACCCCCACCCGGATACGCACGGCGATACGGGACCGTGAGCTGCGGACGGCGTTCCTCGCCCAGCGCGATCCCGATGCCCGCGGCCGTCGCCGGCCCCGGGCGCCCGGCCGTTCCGTCCTGACGGCCGCGTAGGCGCGCACACCCGGGCCTTCACCGCCCCGTGGGGGTGCCCGCGCGGCTCGTCACACCGAAATCCCCTGCCTCTTTTGGCTTTGTTCGGTCACGACGGGACCCCGTGGAGGGCTCACTCGCCATGTCTTTCCTCTCACCGCTTTTCTCGAATCTCGGTTCGCTTCTCACCCATCTCGCGGACGCGGTCGAGCCGCTCTTCGGCGCCTCGGCCACGGCCGCCGCGATCGTCGTCCTCACCTGCTGCGTACGGCTCGCGCTGCTTCCGCTCGCCCGGTCGGCGGCGCGGGGCGAGCGCACCCGGGCCGAGCTCGCGCCCCGGCTGGCCGAGCTGAAGCGCCGGCACGGCAAGGACCCCGAGCGGCTGCGCGAGGAGGGGGCGAAGCTGTACGCGGAGTCCGGGACGTCGCCGCTGGCCGGCTGTCTGCCGTCGCTCGCCCAGCTCCCCGTCTTCTATGTGATGTACCACCTGTTCTCCACCGGCGACGGCGGGAACCTGCTGGAGCACACGCTGCTGGGCGCTCCCCTCGGCGGCCGCTGGGCGGGCGCGCTGGGACACGGGGGAGCGTTCGGCGCCCAGGGGCTGGTGTACCTGGGGCTGTTCGCGCTGATCGCGGCCGTGGCCACGTGGACGTTCCTCCGCAACCGCAAGGCCGCCGCCACGCTGCCGGCGCCGGTGGCGGGCGACGAGCAGGTGCCGGGGATGGCGGCGATGGCGAAGGTGATGCCGCTGCTGTCGTTCGGCACGCTGGTCACGGCCGCGGTGGTACCGCTGGCGGCCGGGCTGTACCTGGCGACGACCACCACGTGGACGGCGGTGGAGCGGATGCTGCTCCAGCCGCTGCGCACCCCGCGCGAGACGGTGGGGACGGGCCCGAAGGCGAGGACTTCCGCCGCATAGCGCGCCGTATCGGGACCAGGGGCCGAAAGGGGGCTTGTGGAGACAGCCTCCGGTCCTGTTCGATCATGTGGGGGTGTGGTGATGAGACTGCTGCGGGTCGGGCCCGCCGGGGCCGAGCGCCCGGCGCTGCTTGAGGAGGATGGGACGCTGCGCGACCTGTCGCCCCTGGTGGCGGACGTCGACGGGGCGCTGCTCGGCGACCCCGCGGCCCTCGACCGCGTCCGGGCGGCCGTCGGGGCGCGGATCCTGCCCGTCCTCGACCCGGCCGGGCTGCGCACCGGCCCGCCCCTGGCCAGGATCGGCAAGATCGTGGGCATCGGCGTCAACTACCGCGATCTCGTCGCCCAGAGCCGGGTGGCGACACCGGCCGAGCCGGTGGTGTTCCTCAAGGCGCCCGACACGGTCGTCGGCCCGGACGACACGGTGCTGGTGCCGCGCGACAGCGTGAAGACGGACTGGGAGATCGAGCTGGGCGTCGTCATCGGCCGTACCGCACGCTATCTGCGGACGGACGAGGAGGCGCTGGCGGCGGTCGCGGGCTATGTCCTCTCCCACGACGTCTCCGAGCGCTCGTACCAGAACGGGCGCAACGGCGGGCAGTGGGGCAACGCCTGGGGCAAGGGCAAGAACTACGAGACGTTCAATCCGCTGGGGCCCTGGCTGGTGACGGCCGATGAGATACCCGACCCACAGGCGCTGAGGATGCGTCTGTGGGTCAACGACCGGCTGATGCAGGACTCCAGCACGGCGGAGCAGATCTTTCCGGTGGCGCATCTGGTGCGTCATCTGAGCCAGTACATGACGCTCCACCCCGGGGACGTCGTCAACACCGGCACCCCGGCGGGCGTGGCGCTGGCCCGGCCCGAGCCCAAGCCGTATCTGCGGGCGGGGGATGTGGTGGAGCTGGAGATCGAGGGACTGGGCAGGCAGCGGCAGCAGCTCAAAGGGGCCTAGCGCCGGCCGTGGGCCGTACGGGGGCACGGAAGCGTGTGCTGCGGGGATCCGGCACCCCGGATAGGCATATTTTCGGATATGCACCCCATGCAGCACCCCCGGCCCATGCAGCACAAGGAGTATGTGCGATGGCTCCGGGTGAACCGCCCGGCGGCCTCGGTGATGGCCCTGCTGTCCCTGATCGGGGGCACCCTGCTGGCCTGCGCCTTCAGCATGATGGGCACCGAGGACTCGGCGCCCGTGGCGGGCCCGGGGCCCTGTGTCCCGGGGACGTGCCCGGGCGCGTACCCCGAGCCGAACAACGGCCCCGTCACCAGCCGTGACAACGGCGTCAACATCTTCGTCGGCGGCGACTACACCGTGCGCCAGGCGGCGGCGGACGCCGAGGGGCGGATCGTCGTGCTGGGCGACTTCGACGTCTCCAAGGCCGCCGGGGTCCCGCCCGCCTACAACGTGGGCGTCGTCGGGACCGGCTCCCGGGTGCCGCCGGAGAACGGCTCGCCGTTCCTGAGGATCGGCGGCGACCTCAAGGTGGCCGCCGGGCAGCGGCTCGTGGCCGAACAGGGCCCGGTCAGCGGGACCGTGGCGTACGCCGGGAGCGTCCACACCGGCACGGTCAGCCCCAAGGCCGTACGCGACGTGGGCACCGTCGCCCTCTACGGGCCCCTGCGCGAGGAGGTGACCTCCGCCAGCAACTGCTACGCCTACGAGCGGGGCGTGGCCCGCCGCAGCACGGGCACGGCCGTGAACCAGGGCGCCGCCACGGTCTTCACCGGCGACGGCCGCTCCCGTCTCCAGGTCTTCAACGCCCCCTTCGACCTCGTCGCGCCCGGCGGTGGCGCGCAGGAGCTGCTGTTCCGCTACGTCCCGGACGGGGCGACCGTGCTCGTCAACGTCACCAACCCCGACGGCGGTACGGCCCGGGCCGTCAGTACGTCCTCCGGCAGGCTCACCGGAGTGCGGCGGGAGCGGTTGCTGTGGAACTTCCCCGACGCGAAGGAGGTCCGCCTCACCGGCGGCGGCCAGCTGGACGGCACCGTGCTCGTCGGGCGTCGCTCCAGCGTCACCCGGGTCACCCTGCCGGGCGTCAACGGCCGGTTCTTCACGGCCGGTTCCCTCATCCACGAGTCCGGGACCGGCGCGGTCGGCCAGGCCCTCCACGCCTACCCCTTCGACGGCTCCCTCCCCGACTGCGGCACCACCGTGCCCGCGGACCCCGCCGACTCCGGTGAGCCCCTGCCCCTGCCGGTGCCCAGCGGCCCCGCCGCCCCGGCCGTCGGCCCGGCCGGACTCGCCGGCGCCCCCGGGGCCTCCTGGGCCCCCGCCCAGGACGCGCCGGTCGCCGGCGACGGCCATGAACTGGCCCGCACCGGACCGCCGATGGGCGCGTACATGACGGCGGGCACGGCCCTCGTCGCCGCCGGTGCCGGACTCGCCCTCGTCGTCCTGTTCCGGACCCGGATGAGGGTGGTGGAGTAGTGGTGGAGCAAAGGCGGCGGACACACGCGGACAGGTCTCGCGGAAAGGTCTCCCATGCCCCGTACCCCCAGCGGCTGCTACCCCGTCGTCAGCCTCCGCCTCGCACGCCGCGTCCTCGGTGACGACCCGCGGCGCGACGTGCGCTGGATCGCGGCCGGACCGGGCATGCGCTGCGCCGAGATCGGCAGCGGCGGCGGGTACTACACCCCCGCCCTCGCCGCCCACCTGGGGCCCGGCGGCCTGCTGATCGCGCTCGACCCGGCCGCCCACGACCCCCGCGCCCACCGCCGCACGGGCCCGGGCGCGACGACCGTCCACGTCGGCGGCGACGGGCTGGCCCTGCCCTTCGCCTCCGCCACCCTGGACGCGCTGCTCTACAGCTACAGCCTGGAGGAGATGGCCGACCCGGAGACGGCGCTGGCCGAGGCCGCCCGGGTGCTGCGCCCGGGCGGACAGCTCGTGCTCTTCCTCTGGCGCCCCCTGCTCCGGCGGGGGCACATGGCCGCGCTCGGCCGGGCCGAGGCCTTCGACCTGCGGCGGGCCCGGCGCGGCGGCCAGAACCTGCGCCTGGCCTACCGCAGACGCTGAGGGGGCAGAGGGGGCGGTCAGGAAACGGTGAGGGCGACCTTCCCGGTCACCCGGTTGGTGTCGCCCAGCGCGTGCCCCTCGGCGGCCCGGTCCAGCGGGAAGACCGCCTCGACGACCGCCTTCAGTTTGCCGGCGCGCATGAGGTCCGCGATGGACCGCATGCCCTCCTGGTCGGCCTCGACGAGCAGGGGGCGGAAGCGCACGCCCCGGGCGGCGGCCCGCTCGGGAAGGTCCTCGGCGTAGGAGCGGATGGCGATGTTGATCAGCTGCCCGCCGGGCTTGAGGACGTCCAGGGAGCGGTCGGCGGTGTCGCCGCCGATGGTGTCGAAGACCAGGTCGACGGGGTCGATCTCGGTGAAGTCCTGGTTCCGGTAGTCGATCGTCTCGTCCGCGCCGAGCTCGCGCAGGAGCGCGTGCTTGGGGGCGCTGGCCGTGCCGATCACATACGCGCCCCGCTCCTTGGCGATCTGCACGGCGAGGTGGCCCACGCCACCGGCCGCGGCGTGGATCAGCACACGCTGGCCGGGCCGGACGTCCGCCGTGTCCACGAGCACCTGCCAGGCGGTCAGGGCGGCCAGCGGGATCGCGCCCGCCTGGACGTGGTCGACGCCCTCCGGCTTGCGCACCAGGGCGCGGGCCGGGGCGACGACGTACTCGGCGAAGGACCCCACGCCGTAGGGGTAGGGGAGCATGCCGAACACCTCGTCCCCGGGCTCGTGCAGCGTGACGCCGATGCCCACGGCCTCGACGACGCCCGACACGTCCCAGCCCAGCACCAGGGGGAGCCGGTCGAGGAAGCCGGCGCCCTGCCGGTGCTTCCAGTCCGTGGGGTTCATGCCCGCCGCGCGGACGCGGACCAGCACCTCGGAGGGGCCGGGGGCCGGCCGCTCGGTCTCGACCATGTGGACGACCTCGGGGCCGCCGTAGCTGTTCTGACTGATCGCCTTCATCGTGCTCTTGCTCATGGACGTAAGGATTTCCCGGCCCGGAACGTGATCGACAGTGGCCCGGAGGCCATGACATGCAAGAATCGGGCCATGCATCGTGTGGTGGTCCTGGCGCTGGACGGCGTCATCCCGTTCGAGCTGAGCCTGGCGTCGCGCCTGTTCGGCGTGGCAGTCGACCCGGACGGGCGGCGGCTGTACGAGGTGCTGACCTGCTCGCCGGACGGTGGCCCGGTCCGTACGGGCGCCGACTTCTCGATCAGCGTCGAGCACGACGCGTCGGTACTGGCCACGGCCGACACGGTGGTGATCCCCGCGTCCGAGGCGTTCGCCGACATCGTCGACAGCGACGCGCTGCCCGCCCCCGTGGCCGAGGCGCTGGCCCGGATCCGGCCCGGGACCCGGATCGTCGGGATCTGCATCACCACCTACGTCCTGGCGGCGGCGGGCCTGCTGGACGGCAAGGGCGCGGCCACGCACTGGTGCCACGCGGACCGCTTCCAGCGGCTGTACCCCCGGGTCGCCCTGGCGCCCGACGTCCTCTTCGTGGACGCCGGCCGCGTCCTGACCTCGGCGGGGGCCGCGGCGGGCATCGACCTGATCCTCCACCTCATCCGGCGGGACCACGGCAGCGGCGTCGCCAACCACGTGGCCCGCCGCTGCGTCGTCCCGCCGCAGCGGGAGGGCGGCCAGGCCCAGTACGTGGAACGCCCGGTGCCGCACAGCGCCGACACCGGCACGTCCGCGACCCGCGCCTGGGCCCTGGACCGCCTCCACGAGCCCCTCCAGCTCACCGACCTGGCCCGGCACGCGGGCATGAGCCGGCGCACCTTCACCCGCCACTTCCGCGCCGAGGTCGGCCTCAGCCCCGGCCAGTGGCTCACCCAGCAACGCGTCGACCTGGCCCGCCACCTCCTGGAGAGCAGCGACCTCCCGGTGACCCGCGTCGCCGAACGCGTCGGCTTCGGCACGGACGCGACCCTGCGACAGCACCTCCACACGGCGATCGGCGTCTCACCGGGGGCGTACCGCAGGACGTTCCGGGCGTGAGGGGGCCGCGCCCGCGCCCGCCTGCGTGTCCAGCACGTACCAGTCGCCTCAGACGAGGGACGGCCCCACCAGCGCCGCGACCTCGGCCACCAGCGCGTTGTTCGTCGGGGCGGTGGCGGAATGGGCCGTCGTCAGGACGGCGAGGACGATCGGGGCGCGGCGGTGCGGGGGCCAGGCGATGCCGACGTCGTTGGCCACGGCGTAGGCCGAGCCGCCGCCGGTCTTGTCGGCGAGGGTCCAGCCCGGCAGGCCCTTGCGGAAGCGTTCGATGTTGGTGGTGTTGGCGATCAGCCAGCCGGTCAGCCGCTCGCGGTCCCGGTGGGGGAGCGCGGCGCCGAGGACGAGCCGTTCGTAGGTGCGGCCGATGGCGGCGGGGGTCGTGGTGTCGGTGTCGCGGTCCGGCTCGGCGGAGTTGAGCTCGGGCTCCCAGCGGTCGAGGCGGGTCGTGCCGTCGCCGATCGAGCGGCAGAAGCGGGTGATGGCGGTCGGGCCGCCCAGCTCGCGGAGGAGCAGGTTCGCGGCGGCGTTGTCGCTCTCGCTGACGGCGGCGGCGCACAGTTCGGCGACCGTCATGCCGTTGGCGAGATTCTTGGCCTCGCCGGTGACGGGGGCGTAGCCCGAGTCCTTGGTCTGCTGTTCGGTGTAGCGGATGCGTTTGCCGAGGAGTTCGCCGCGCCGGTCCTGGCGCAGGACGGCCGCCGCGGCGAGGGTCTTGAACACCGAGCACATCGGGAACGCGTCGTCCGCGCCGTGCTCGACGGTCCGGCCCGTGGCCGTGTCGCGCGCGTACACGCCGATCCGGACCGAGTGCTTCCGTTCCAGCTCCCTCAGCCGCCGGGTGATCTCGTCCTCGCGTCGCGGCGTGGCCGCCACGGCGCTCCCGCCCGTGGTCAGCGTGACGGCCAGCGCGGCCCCGGTGCCGAGGGCCAGCACGGCCCGGCGCGACGGGTGTGCCCCTGTGGTCTCCAACGTCTCGGTTTCCTCTCCAGTTGCGGCCAGGACATCACTCACGACGCCGCAAAAGAGGGCACTGGTTCCACTCGAGAGGGATTCAGATCGATTCGGATTGATTCAGAGCGTTCCGGTCATTTCAGCCGTACAGGCCGTCCGCGTACCGCGGTCCGTAGTAGTTCTCCAGCTCCTCCAGCGGCGCCTCCGGGCGCTCCAGGCGCTTGGCGATCCGCGCGCGCGAGGTCATCTCCTCGGGCCGCCACGTCTCCGGCTTCCAGAGGGCGGACCGCAGGAACGCTTTGGAGCAGTGGTGGAAGACCTCCTCGATCTCGACGAGGAGCGCGAGTTGGGGGCGGTGCCCCTTGACGACCAGCTCGTCGAAGAAGGGCGCGTCGCGCAGGAGCCGGGCCCGGCCGTTGACGCGGAGCGTGTCCCCGCGCCCGGGGATGAGGAAGACCAGCCCGACGTGAGGGTTGCTCAGAATGTTGAAGAAGCCGTCGGCGCGGCGGTTTCCGGGGCGTTCGGGGATGACGAGGGTGGTGTCGTCGAGGACGAGCGTGAAGCCGTGGGGGTCGCCCTTGGGGGAGACGTCGCAGGTGCCGTCGGCCGCCGCCGTGGCCACGAGGCAGAGCGGCGAGCGGGCCAGCCACTCCCTGTCGAGGTCGTGCAGCCGCGTACGGACCTTGCCGGCGGCCGCCGCCGTCGGCTCGCCCAGCAGTTCGCGCAGTTCCTCGGGCGAGGTGATCTCGGCTACCTCGGCCATCGCAGCCGTATCCATCGGTGAGTCCTTCCCGTTGGGCTGGATCATGCTGTCCCACGAGCTTAGATCGCGGGAAATCTCTTCGACAGGGCTCGACCCGGACGGCAAGATCATCGTCATGACGAACCTCAGCGAACGCGCCGGACGCGCTGTGGCCATCGCGACCCGGGCCGGGCGCCGGCTGGGGCTCCACGCCCGCGAACCCCGCGTGCTGCACGACGTGTTCAACGTGCTGGTGCACCTCGCGCCCGAGCCCGTCGTCGTGCGGGTGCCGTCCCTGGGCTTCGCCGGCGCCGAGGAACTGGAACGCAAGCAGCGCCGCGAACTCGCCGTCGCGGGCTGGCTGGCGGACACCGGCGCCCCGGTCGTCCGGCCCAGCCCGCTGGTGCCGCGTGAGCCGGTCGTGACCGACGGGACGTCGCTGACGTTCTGGGAGTTCGTCAGCGAGGAGAAGCCCGCCGCCGATGAGGACCTCATGGCGCGGTTCGTCGAACAGACCGGGAACGCGGCGGAGTTGCACGCCCTCCTGGCCGGCTACCCCGGTGAACTGCCCGTGCTCTCCCCGCTCGTACCCGGCCTGCGCCCCCTGCTGGACGAGCTGGGCAGGCGCCGCCCGGACGGCCTCACCGCGGCGGACCTGGACCGGGCCGAGAGCGAGTACGCCGCGCTCGAAGCGCTGGTCGTGGACCTGCCCGCACACTTCCCCGGAGCCCGCCTCCAGCCGCTCCACGGCGACTCCCCCGCGTACAACATGCTGCGCGTCACCGGCGGTCGCCGGCTCTTCAGCGACTTCGAGGACGTCACCCTCGGACCCGTGGAGTGGGACCTGACCCTCGTCGGCCCGCACGGGATCGAGGCGTACGAGCGCGCCGGCGGCGGGCCTGTGGACCCCGCCCTCCTGGAGGTCATGGAGGGCGCGCGGCTGCTCCAGGTGGTGGGGGCGCTGGCGTTCGTGCCGCTGATGCCGGAGATGGGGGCGATGCTGGAGCCCGCCGTCGCGCGGTGGCGCGAGCGGGCCCCGCTGTCCGTCAGCCGTTCAGCGTGACCGTACGCGCCTCGGCGGCGGAGGTCTTCGCCGCCTCCAGCACGCGCAGCGCGGCCGCCGCCTCCCGGGCCGTGACCGGCGGCAGACCGCCCGTGCGCAGCGCCTCGGCGATCGCGGCGTAGTACGCGGGGTAGTCGCCCGGCAGCGTCGGCACCGGTTCGCCGCCGCCCGTCAGCGGGGACTCCCCGGCGCCCAGCCGGCCCCAGGAGGACTCCGCCTCGACGCCCCAGGAGGCCGCCGAGCCCGGCCGCAGCCCCTCACGGAGCGCGCCCTCCTGCGGGTCGAGCCCGTACTTCACATAGCCGGCCGTGTCGCCCAGCAGCCGGAAGCGCGGGCCGAGCTGGGCGGCGGTGGCGCTCATCCACAGATGGGAGCGGACGCCGGAGGCGTGACCGATGGCGATGAACGTGTCGTCGTCGGCCTCCGCGCCCGCCCGGCGCACATCCGACTCGGCGTAGACCGTGACGGCCGGGCCGAAGAGGGTGAGGGCCTGGTCGACGAGGTGGCTGCCCAGGTCGTAGAGGATGCCGCCGATCTCGGCGGGGTCGCCGGACTCGCGCCAGCCGCCCTTGGGGCGGGGCCGCCAGCGCTCGAAGCGGGACTCGAAGCGCTGGACCTTGCCGAGCGTGCCGCCCCCGACCAGCTTGGCGACGGTGCGGAAGTCGTTGTCCCAGCGGCGGTTCTGGAAGGCGCTGAGCAGCAGCCCGCGCTCCTCGGCCAGCGCGGCCAGCTCCTCCGCCTCGGCGGCGGTCGCGGCCAGCGGCTTGTCGACGACGACCGGCAGCCCGGCCTCGAGCGCGGCGCGGGCGAGCGGGACGTGGGTGCGGTTGGGGGAGGCGATGACGACCAGGTCGAGATCCGCGGCACGGTCGAGGAGCGCTTCGGCGGTGGCGACCGTACGGGCTTGGGGATGCTCGGCCACGGCCTGCCGCTGCCGCTCGGGGTTGGCGGTGACCACCGTGTCGAGGGTGAGCCCGTCGGTGGCGGCGATGAGCGGGGCGTGGAAGACGGAGCCCGCGAGGCCGTAGCCGATCAGGCCGACGCGGAAGGGGGCGGTGCCCATGCCGGTGTTCATGCCCATGTTCATGCCCTCCACTTTGGCAACGCTGTTGCGTAAGCGCAAGTGGAGGGGAGAATGGGACCTGTGAGCAATCTTGGAGCCAACCTCGCCGCCCTGCGCGACCACAACGCCGCCGTGGTCCTCGGACTGCTGCGCGACGCGGGCGAGGACGGCGCGAGCCGTGCGGAGCTGGCCGCCCGGTCGGGGCTGACACCCCAGGCCGTCAGCAAGATCACGGCACGGCTGCGGGCGGAGGGCTTCGCGGCCGAGGCCGGGCGGCGGGTCTCCACGGGCGGCAAGCCCGCGACGGCCCTACGGCTGGTGCCGGGGGCGGGGCGGGCGGTGGGGGTGCACGTGGAGCGGGACGCGGTGACGTTCACGGTCGTGGATCTTGCGGGGTCGGCCGTCGCGACTCGCACGGTGCCGCTCTCGCTCGGCGCGACAGCGGAGACCTTGGTCGACGTGGTCGTGAACGGGGTGCGAGCGCTGTTGGAAGGTGGGGGAGTCCCCCCGGAGGGGCTGAAGCTCGGCGTCGGCGTCGCCGCCCCCGGCCCTCTCGATCACGCCGGCGGCGTCCTGCGGGAAGTCACCGGATTCCCCCAGTGGAGCGGCTTCCCGTTGCGGGACGCGCTGGCCGAGCGGCTCGGCCTGCCCCCCGGCGTGCCCGTCGTCCTCGACAAGGACACCAACGCCGCCGCGCTCGGCCTCCTGCGGTCCGCCCCCCGCGAGCCGGGCTCCTTCGCCTACCTCCACCTCGGCACCGGCCTCGGCGCCGGGCTCGTGCTCGGTGGCGAGGTGCACCGGGGCGCCCGGACCGGCGCCGGGGAGTTCGGGCACCAGGTGCTGCGGCTCGACGGGCCGCCGTGCCCCTGCGGCAGGCGCGGCTGCCTCGAAGTCCTGTGCCTGCGGGCCGTCGCCGACGGCGACACCGCCCTCGCCGCGCGCCTGCTCGGCGTCGGCGCCGCCAACCTCGTCCAGCTGCTGGACATCGACCGCGTGCTGCTCGGCGGCCGGACCGTGCTGGCCGACCCCGACCCGTACGTACGAGGCGTACGCGCCGAGCTCCCCGCGTCCGTGCCCGTGGCCGTCGCCCCCGGCGGGGAGCGCGCCGTGGCCGAGGGCGCGGCCGAACTCGTGCTCGCGCCGCTCTTCGGCGCGGGCCGCGCCCTGGCGCCCGCCGCTCCGGCAGCGCTCACCCGCTCGGCCGAATGACCCGACCGGATCAAACGACTGTCGGCTCATCGGGCGGCGTTTGACGCCCGGTCGGCCGTACGGGGCCGTGCCGTACGCCCTCGACGGCGTGGGCCGTGGAAGCTTGCGGACGACCGGAGCCCCCAGCCGTAAAGGCCCGCCATGAACAGGCCCCCCAAGCCGTCGCCCCGCTCCGCCCCCCGCCGTGCCCTGCTCGTCTGCGGCGCCGTGCTCGCGCTCGGCGCCGTCGGCGCGGCGCGTCCGCCCGCCGACCCGGGACGGCAGCAGTGCGGCGACCCGCACAGCGCCGAGTTCCCGATCACGTCGCGGATCGCCGGCGGCCCCGCCGGTTACGAGCGCGGCGGCACCCCGCGCGCCTGGCGGCTGGAGCTGCGCAACGCCACCGCCACCGAGTGCCGGGCCATCCACCCCGTCGCGGTCCTCGCCGACCGGGGCCGGGCCCTTGAGCCCGCCGACTTCCACCTGGACTTCCAGGACCCGGCGGACGGCCGCTGGCTGCCCGTGCGGTTCGAGCGGACCGACGAGGCGGAGAACGTCGGTGTCCTGGACGGCGGTTCACCGGCACCCGGCGGCGAGACGCCCGCCTTCCCCGGTTTCACCGTGCCCGCCCATGGCTCGCTCACCGTGCCCCTGCGGCTGGGCTTCGCCGGCGACGCCCCCGAGGGGCCGGTCACGGTCAACGTCACGGCGGTGCAGAAGCGCGGCGGCGACGGCGCGTGGGTGGGGGAGTCGGACGACTACACGTTCGCCGTCGGGGCCGGCGGCGGAGCCGCGACGCCCTCGGCCGCCACCGCCCCCACGCGGCCCGACGCCGCCGCGCACCTGGAGCCGCCCGGACTGGCCGACACCGGTGACGAACGGCCCGTGTTCGCCGTCGGCGCGGCCGCCCTCGCCCTGCTGATCGCCGGGACGGCGCTGGTGGTCGGGGCGCGGCGACTGAACCGCTGACGCCCCCTGACCGAACGGCCGACACCCGCCGACACCCCCCAGGTCCGCCGACACCGGGGCGTCACCCGGGGGTGCGAGGATCGCGCCGTGGACAACACGCACACGCACCCCCATGACATGGCAGGTCAGCGGCCCGGCGCCCCCATTCGCGCGGGAATCCCGGAACACGGCCGGATCCCCAAGTACTACGCGGTCAAGACACGCGTGGCCGCGCTCCTCGACGAGCTGGGCGAGGGCGGTCTGCTGCCGACCGAGCGCGAGCTCGCGGCGCGCTTCGAGGTCTCGCGCGAGACCGTGCGGCAGGCCCTGCGCGAGCTGTTGCTGGAAGGGCGGCTGCGCCGCATGGGACGTGGCACGGTCGTCGCGGGGCCCAAGCTGGAGCAGCCGCTGTCCCTGGCCAGCTACACCGAGGGCGTACGCCGTCAGGGCCGCCGCCCCGGCCGTGCCCTGATCGGCCTGGACCGTCTCTCCTGCCCGGCGGGCCTCGCCCCCGACCTCGGCGTGGCGCCGGGCGAGCCGGTGTGGCACATGGAGCGCGTCCTGCTCGCGGACGACGAACGGGTGGGGCTGGAGAGTACGTACGTGGCGGTGGCGCGAGTACCGTCGCTGGACGCCGGGTTCGCCCCGGACTCGTCCTTCTACGGCTATCTGCGCGAGTGCCTCGGCATCTCCTTCGGCGACGCGGACGAGCGCCTGGAGACCGTACTGGCCACCCCGCGCGAGGCGCTGCTGATCGGTACGCCGCCCGCGCTGCCCATGCTGCTGATCCACCGGGTCTCGCGCGACACCGAGGGCCGCCCGCTGGAGCGGGTGCGGTCGCTGTACCGGGGGGACCGGTTCTCGTTCACCACGCACCTGCGCGGTGGGGACCAGCCCGGCTGATAACGGAACGATAACGGGTCTAGGCCAAGTTTGGCGGCTCGTTCACCGTCGCGTCGCCGTACGGCCCCCTCGGCGACACCGCGCCCGACGACTGTTCGAGTCATGCGAGTCATAGTCGTCGGAGCCGGGGTGCTGGGAACCATGCACGCCTGGCAGGCAGTCCAACGCGGCCACGAGGTCGTGCACATCGAGCGGGAGGCCGAGGCCCGCGGCGCCTCCGTCCGTAACTTCGGCCTGGTCTGGGTCGGCGGCCGGGCGGCCGGCGAGGAGCTGGAGACCGCCCTGCGCGCCCGGGAGCTGTGGGAGGAGATCGGCGCCGCCGTCCCCGGCCTCGGCTTCCGCGCCAACGGATCCCTGACGGCCGTCACCGACGAGACCGAACTGGCCGTCGCCCGCGCCGCCCTGGCCCGCCCCGACGCCGCCGCCCGCGGCTTCGGGCTGCTCACCCCGGACGAGGCCCGCGCTCTCAACCCCGCCCTGCGCGGCGACTTCCTCGGCGCCCTGTGGTGCGAGCGCGACGCGGCCGTCGAGCCCCGCACCGCACAGCGCGCCCTCAAGGACGCCCTCCTCGCCTCCGGCCGCTACACCTTCCTCGGCGGCCGCGAGGTCCGCGAGGTCGTCGGCGAGCGCGCCGTCCGCGACGACCGCGGCGAGCTCCACATGGGCGACGCGGTCGTCCTGTGCACGGGCGCCTGGCTGGGCGGCCTCGTCCGCGAGCTCGCCCCCGCCCTCCCCGTCCGCCGGGTGCGGCTCCAGATGATGCAGACCGCCCCGCTGGGCGAGAAGCTCACCACCTCCGTCGCCGACGCCGACAGCTTCCGCTACTACCCCGCCTACGCGGGCGCCGGCCTCGACGCCATGGCGGCGGCGAAGCCCCAGCCCCCGGTGGCGGCGGAGCACAAGATGCAGCTGCTCATGGTCCAGCGCGCCGACGGCGGCCTGACCATCGGCGACACCCACGAATACGCCGAGCCCTTCTCCTTCGACGTCGTCGAGGACCCCTACGAGCACCTGACCGCCGTCGCCGAAGGGCTCCTCGGCCGGCCGCTCCCGAAGATCCGGCACCGCTGGGCCGGGGTGTACGCGCAGTGCGTGGACACCACCCGCGTCGTCCACCGCGAGCAGGTGCGCGACGGGGTCTGGCTGGTGACCGGCCCCGGTGGCCGCGGCATGACCTGCTCCCCGGCGATCGCCGAGACCACCGCCGACGCACTGGAGTGGTGAAAGAGATGCGAGAGACGCAAGAGATGCAAGAGAACAAGAAGATCGGCCTGGTCGTCCTGGACATGGCCGGCACGACCGTCGCCGACGACGGCCTGGTCGAGCGGGCCTTCGACGCCGCCGCCCGCGCCCTGGGCGTCGAGCCGGGCACCCCCGAGCACGCCGGGCAACTGGCCTACGTCCGCGCCACCATGGGCGAATCGAAGATCTCCGTCTTCCGCCACCTCTTCGGCGGCGACGAGGAACGGGCCCAGCGCGCCAACGCCGCCTTCGAGACCGCCTACGGGCAGCTCGTCGACGCCGGGCACGTCGCGCCGATCCCCGGCGCCCGCGAGGCCATCGAGCAGCTGCGCGCCGAGGGCCGGACCGTCGTCCTCACCACCGGCTTCGCCCGCGTCACCCAGGACGCGATCCTCGCCGCCCTCGGCTGGACCGGCCTCGCCGACCTCACCCTCTGTCCGGCCGACGCCGGCGGCCGCGGCCGCCCGTACCCCGACATGGTCCTCACCGCCCTGCTGCGCACCCACGCCGCCGACTCCGTCCAGGGCATCGCCGTCGCGGGCGACACCTCCTACGACATGCTGAGCGCCCGCCGCTCGGGCGCCGCCCTCGCGGCCGGCGTCCTCACCGGCGCCCACGACGAGCCCGCCCTGCGCGCCGCCGGCGCCACCCACGTCCTGGGGTCGGTCGCCGGACTCCCGGACGCCATCGCCGCGTACGAGCGCTCCGCCGCGGAAGGCGATTGATGTCCGGCATCACGTTTGAGAACGTCTCGGTCGCCTACGGCGGGAACACCGTTCTCGACTCACTCGACCTCACCGTCGAACCCGGCGAGGTCATGGCGCTCCTCGGCCCCTCCGGCTCCGGCAAGACCACCGCGCTGCGGGCGGTCGCCGGGTTCGTCCAGCCGGCCTCCGGACGGGTGCTCATCGGCGACCGGGACGTCACCGCGCTGCCCCCGCACCGGCGGGGCGTCGGCATGGTGGTCCAGCAGTACGCGCTCTTCCCGCACATGCGGGTCGACGCCAACGTCGCCTTCGGGCTCAAGGCCCGCAAGGCGCCCCGCGCCGGGATCGCCGCCCGCGTCGCCGAGGCGCTGGAGATGACCGGCATGACCGCCTACGCCAAGCGCTACCCGCGCGAACTGTCCGGCGGCCAGCAGCAGCGCGTCGCCATCGCCCGGGCGCTGGCCGTCCGGCCCGGCGTGCTCCTCCTCGACGAACCGCTCTCCGCGCTCGACGCCCAGCTGCGCTCCGGCATGCTCGCCGAACTCGCCCGGCTCCACCGCGAACTGCCCGGCGTCTCCATGCTGTACGTCACCCACGACCAGGTCGAGGCGCTCACCCTCGCCGACCGGATCGCGGTCATGGACAGCGCCCGCCTCCAGGACTGCGGCACCCCGCACGACCTCTACCGCCGCCCGCGCACCGAGTTCACGGCGTCCTTCGTCGGCGACGCGAACCTGCTGCCCGTCACCGTCAGGGACGGCGGCGCCGAATTCGCCGGCACCCGGCTGGACGTGGCGGCAGGCAGAGCCGCCCCCGGGGCCTCGGCCACGCTCTGCGTCCGCCCCCACCTGGTCGGGCTCGGCACCGGGCCCAACACCCTGCGCGGCACGATCGCCGAGCTCCAGTGGCGCGGCGCCACCCACCGGCTCCACGTCGACGTGGCCGGCCACCGGGTGAAGGCCGACGTCCGCGAACTGCGGGAGCCGCTGCCCCTGGGCACGGAGGTGTCGCTGCACTTCGCCGCCGAGGACGCGGTACTGCTGCCGGCGGGAGTGGCGCGTGGCTAGCCCCGGGGCGACCCGGCCCGGCCGGGCCGCTTGGGCCGCCTGGGCCCTCGCCCTCCCGCCCGTCGCCGCCCTCGGCCTCGTCTTCCTCTACCCCCTGGCCCTGGTCGTCCGGGAATCCGTCTCCCCGGACGGCGGCGGATTCTCGCTGTCCGCCTACAGCGACGTCCTCGCGCAGACCGCGTTCCGCGACGCCCTCACCAACACCGTCCTCATCGCCGTCGGCGCCACCCTCGGCGCCGTCGCCCTCGGCTTCGCGCTCGCGCTCGTCATCGCCTTCGTCCCCTTCCCGGGCGGAAAGGCGCTGAGCCGCTTCATCGACGTCTTCCTCTCCTTCCCGTCCTTCCTGATCACCCTCGCCCTGCTCTTCGTCTACGGCACCGTCGGCATGGCCAACGGGCTGTGGACCGGGATGACCGGCGCCGCCCACGGCCCGTTCGACTTCCTCCACACCCCCTGGGGCGTACTCCTCGCGGAGGTCACCTACTTCACCCCGTTCGTGATGCGGCCCCTCCTCGCCGCCTTCTCCCAGCTGGAGACCGCGCAGCTGGAGGCCGCCTCCTCGCTCGGGGCCACCGCGCCCCGGATCGTACGGCGGGTGATCCTGCCCGAGGCGCTGCCCTCGCTCGCGGCGGGCGGGTCGCTGGTGCTGGTGATGTGCCTCAACGAGTTCGGGATCGTGCTCTTCACCGGCGCCAAGGGCGTGACGACGCTGCCGACGCTCATCTACGGCAAGGCGATCCTCGACGGCGACTACACGGGCGCCTGCGTCGTTGCGGTCGTGAACATCGCCCTGTCGGTGGCCCTCTACGGGCTCTACCGCCTCCTCGTCCCCACCAACGGAGTCCGACGTGCTCGTGCATAGCCGCACCGCCCGGTGGGTCGTGTGGGCCGCCTTCACCGTGGTCTTCCTGCCCGTCTTCGCGCTGCCGTTCCTGGTGATCCTCGCGGCCTCCTTCGCCACCGGCTGGAGCGGCGCGCTGCCCTCCGGCGCGACCCTCGCCCACTACCGGGACATCGCCCGCGGCGACGCGCTCGACGCGCTGGTCACCAGCCTGCTGACCGGCCTCGCGGCGAGCGCGCTGGCGCTGGCCATCGGCACCTGGTCCGCCCTCGCGGCCCAGGCGCTGCGCACCCGGGCGCGCCGGCTGAGCCGGGCCGCCGACACGCTGTTCATGCTGCCGGTCGCCGTGCCCTCCGTGGTCGTGGGCCTCTCGCTCCTCGTCGCCTTCTCCAAGCCGCCGCTGCTCCTCAACGGCACGCCCACGATCGTCGTCCTGGCCCACACCGTGCTGGTGACCGCCTTCGCCCACCAGTCCGTGACCGCGGCGCTGAGCCGCCTGGACCCGGCGTACGAGCAGGCCGCGGCCGGCCTCGGCGCGAGCCCGGCGCATGTGCTGCGACGGGTCAAGCTCCCCCTGCTGCTGCCGTCCCTGTCGGCCGCCGCCGGCCTCTGCTTCGCCCTGTCCATGGGCGAGCTGAGCGCCACGATGATGCTCTACCCGCCGGACTGGCTGCCCCTGCCGGTCAAGGTCTTCGCCGCCACCGACCGGGGGTCCCTCTTCTCGGGCGCCGCGCTCGCCGTCGTCCTCATGGGCACGACGCTGATCGTCCTGACCGCGGTCTCCCGGATCCGTACGAGGGCCTCCTACCGCTAGCCCACCACCGAAGGAGTCCGACACGTCATGCCCCGCCCCCTTACCCCCCGCCCGCTCGCGCTCGCCGCCGCGCTGTCGGTCCTCGCCCTCGGCACGACCCTCACCGGCTGCGGCGCCTCCGCCGCGGGGAACGCCAAGGAAATCACCGTCTACAGCGCCGACGGCCTCAAGGCCGAGGACGGTTCCGGCTTCTACGACAAGGTCTTCAAGGATTTCCGGAAGGAGACCGGAATCAAGGTCGACTACGTCGAGGGCGGCTCCGGGGAGCTCGTCCAGCGCCTGGACCGGGAGAAGTCCAACACCAAGGCCGACGTGGTCGTCACCCTGCCGCCCTTCATCCAGCAGGCCGACGGCAAGGGCCTGTTGGAGGCCTATACGCCCAAGGGCTCCGAGAACGTCGCCGCGAGCGACAAGGACCCGAACGGCAAATGGACCTCCATCGCCGACAATTACTTCTGCTTCATCTACAACTCGAAGGAACTGAAGAGCACTCCGCCGAAGACCTGGAAGGACCTCCTCGACCCGAAGTTCAAGGGGAAGCTCCAGTACTCCACCCCCGGCGTCGCGGGCGACGGCACCGCCGTCCTGATCAAGGCCATGCACGACCTGGGCGGCAAGGACAAGGCCATGGCCTTCCTCAAGGACCTCCAGGCCAACAACGTCGGCCCCTCGAAGTCGACCGGCCAGCTCGCCCCCAAGGTCGACAAGGGCGAACTCCTGGTGGCCAACGGCGACGTCCAGATGAATTTCGCGAACATGAAGTCCATGCCGAACCAGGGGATCTTCTTCCCGGCCGGCGACGACGGAAAGCCCACCACCTTCGCCCTGCCCTACGCGGCCGGACTGGTGAAGGACGCCCCGCACGACGAGAACGCCAGGAAGTTCCTGGACTACCTCCTCACCGAACCCGTCCAGAAGGCCGTCTCCGGCGTCGGCGGCGGTTTCTCCTCCCGCACGGACGTGAAGGCCACCGACCTCAGCGCCACCTCCCTGGCGAACCTTATGAAAGGCGTCGAGATATTCCGCCCCGACTGGGCCGACATCGACAGGAATCTCCCCTCCTATGTCAGCGCGTGGAAGGCGGCCACCGGCAACTGATTAGGCTGGGGGTGTCGGGGCGACGCACGAGCGGCGGCGTCCCGGCGTCCCCGACCCGTCCCCGGCGACGGGCACAGCACGGCAGGAGTCCGCAGTGGCAGAACGCAAGCCGATCGAGTCCTGGCTCACCGACATGGACGGCGTCCTCATGCACGAGGGCATCCCGGTCCCCGGCGCCGACGCCTTCATCGCCCGGCTACGGGAGTCCGGCAAGCCCTTCCTGGTGCTGACCAACAACTCGATCTACACCGCCCGCGACCTCCACGCGCGCCTGAAGCGGATCGGGCTGGACGTGCCGGTCCGCAACATCTGGACGTCCGCGCTGGCCACCGCCCAGTTCCTGGACGACCAGCGGCCGGGCGGCACCGCCTACGTCATCGGCGAGGCCGGCCTGACCACCGCCCTCCACGACATCGGCTACGTCCTCACCGACGCCGATCCCGACTACGTGGTGCTCGGCGAGACCCGCACCTACAGCTTCGAAGCCCTCACCAAGGCCATCCGCCTGATCAACAACGGCGCCCGCTTCATCGCCACCAACCCCGACGAGACCGGCCCCTCCGCCGAGGGCGCGCTGCCCGCCACCGGCTCCGTCGCCGCCCTCATCACCAAGGCCACCGGCCGCGAGCCCTACTTCGTCGGCAAGCCCAACCCCCTGATGATGCGGGCCGGCCTCAACGCCATCGGCGCCCACTCCGAGACCAGCGCCATGATCGGCGACCGGATGGACACCGACATCCTGGCGGGCCTGGAGGCCGGCATGGAGACCTTCCTGGTGCTCACCGGCCTCACCCGGGCCGAGGAGGTCGACCTCCACCCCTTCCGCCCGTCCAGGGTCGTCGACTCCATCGCGGACCTCGTCGAGCTCATCTGACGCCCCGCCCCGGCCGGGCCCGCGCCCCCGCGCTGACCCGACCGGCTTGGATGATCGTCAAATGGAGCAATACGGCTACGGAGCGGATGCGTCCACGGACATCACCGGGTGAACCTCGGGAGTACCAGGAGGTTCACTATGGATGCAGTCCGCTCCGCCCTCAGCGGGGTCGTGATCGCGGCGGCGCTCGCCGCGGGCGCGGGCCCCGCCCACGCCAACGACGGGCCCGTCACCATGTCCGGGACCATGGAGCTCACCCCCGTCACCACCCGGCCCGGCGCCGAGGTGCAGCTGAGGGTCTCCGGCTGTACCGGCGAGCGGGGGACCGCCACCTCCGAGGCGTTCGTCTCCGACGCCAAGCTCGCCAAGGACTCCGCCGGGATGTTCGCCGAGACCACCATCCGCCAGGCCGTACGCCCCGGGACCTACCCGGTCAGGGTCAACTGCGACGGCACGGAGGCCACGGCCGAGGGCAAACTGACCGTCGTCACCGACGGCTCCGACGCCCGCCGGGACGACCACCCCGACGCCGACCACCCGGCCGCGGGCTCCCTCGCCGACCGCGACGACCACGGCACCCTCACCGGCCGCGACCGCCGCCTCGGCCACTCCTCGCCCGTCGCCCCCGTCCCCGCCGGAGGCGGCGGCAGCACCTCCCACGCGGCCGCCGTGGAACCGCCCGACACCGCGGGCCTCGCCCTCGCCGGCACCACCGCGGCCATCGCCGGCGCGCTGATCTGGCACCGGCGGCGCACCGCCGCGGCCCGGCGCTGACCCGGCGGGACGGACGACCGCCATGGACGAGGACCGCCCCGGCGGCACCGGCCGGCTGCTGACCGGCACGGCCTGGGCCGCCCTGCTGGTGGCGCTGTGGCTGTGGGGACGCGACATCACCGAGGTGCCCATGGCGACCGCCCCCACCACCGGCGACGTGGCCGCCGTCGGCCGGCCCGCCGACCCCGCGCTGCCCCCGCCCCACCACCCCCTGACCGGGAGCCGCCCACAGAGCCTGACCATCAAGGCCATGAACGTCCACGCCCCCGTCGAGGACCACGGCCTGACCCCCCGGGGCGCGGTCGACCCGCCCCCGTACGCCCGGCCCGGCGCCGTCGCCTGGTACCGGGACGGGCCCCGGCCCGGCAGCCCCGGCGCCGCCGTCCTCGTCGGCCACCTCGACACCGATCACGCGCCCGCCGTCTTCTACGGACTCGGCGGCATCAGGCGCGGCACCGAGGTCGACGTCACCCGCGCCGACGGCTCCGTCGCCGAGTTCACCGTCGAGGACGTCTCCGTCTTCACCAAGGAACGCTTCGACGCCGCACGCGCCTATGGACCCCGTGTCAAGGGCCGCGCCGAGCTGCGCCTCATCACCTGCGGCGGCTACTACGACCGCGACCGGCGCACCTACAGTGCCAACGTCGTCGTCTCCGCCTATCTGACCGGCGCGACCGACCCCGCCGCCACGGGATCCGGCCATGCGGCCTGAGACCCCGGCCGACGGCCCGCCCGAGCGCACGGGCACCCGCCGGCCGGGTCGCCCGACAGAGCGACCCGCCACGTGTCGTGGCATGACTGCCCCCGGGCGTGGGCACGTCTGTGCCAGCATGGGGACGGCGCTTCCGTCAATCACCTCCACAGGCAGTACACCCAAGGGGGAGTGGATGTACCGCAGTTACTCCGGCCGCGCGCGCCGGGGCCGCAGGGCATGGGCGCGGACGGGGGCGACGGCGGGGGTGCTCCTGCTCCTCACGACCACGGGCTGCGGCTCCTCGGACGAATCCGGCGCCCCCAGGAAGGACGCCCTCGCCGTCCAGGCCCCCTCCCAGCTCCCCAAGTCCACCTCTCCCTACTGGGTGAACCCCGACGGCACGGCCGCCCGCGAGGCCCTCCGGCTCGGCAAGGCCGGCAAGGCCCAGGACGCCGCGCTGATCGCGAAGATCGCCGCCCAGCCCGTCGCCGAATGGGTCGGCGCCGACGACCCGGACGCCCAGACCCGCGGCTTCACCGAGGCCGCCGCGGCCGTCGACCGCGACGCGCTGCTGGTCCTCTACAACATCCCCCACCGCGACTGCGGCCAGTACTCCCAGGGCGGCGCCGCCGACGGCGACTCCTACCGGGCCTGGCTGGACAAGGCCGCCGCCGGCATCGGCGACCGCAGGACGACCGTCATCCTCGAACCCGACGCCCTGCCGCACATGGAGGACGGCTGCACCCCCCAGCAGTTCCACGAGGAGCGCTACGCACTCCTCAAGGACGCCGTCGGCAGGCTCAAGGCCCTCCCGAGGACCAAGGTCTACCTGGACGCGGGCAACCCCAGCTGGGTGACGCCCGCCGACCGCATGGCCGACCCGCTGCGCCGCGCGGGCATCGACCAGGCCGACGGCTTCGCCCTCAACGTCTCCAACTTCCAGACCACCCAGGACAGCAAGGACTACGGCCACCGGATCTCCGAGCAACTGGGCGGCAAGCACTTCGTCATCGACACCAGCCGCAACGGCAACGGCCCGCTCTCCGGCGGCCACGAGAAGGCCTGGTGCAACCCCTCCGGACGCGCCCTCGGCGACCCCCCGACCACGAAGACGGGAGACGCGCTGGTGGACGCCTACCTCTGGGTCAAACGGCCCGGGGAGTCGGACGGCACCTGCAAGGGCGGCCCGGACGCCGGCCAGTGGTGGGAGAACTACGCCCTGGAGCTGGCCCGCAACACCCGCTGACCACCGCCGGCGCCCGGGCCCGCGCTCACTCCCCGCCCTGCTCCCCGGAGGCCTTCTCCGCCACCGGCACCTTGACCCACACCGCCTCGGACGGGGTGCCCTTGCCGTCGATCAGCTCCAGCATGTACCAGCCGGGCGGCACCAGGGACGGGTCCCCGGGCACGGTGACGGTCACGCCGTCCGCCGATTTGGCGAGGTCCAGCGCGATCGAGCGCTGCTCGATATTGGTGACATGGGTGAAGGACCCCGGCCGGATCAGCCGCGCCCGGGAGATCTCCTTGGTGTCGCCGGTGCGGTACGAGGTCCGCTCGCCCAGCTTGACGGTCCGGGGGGCGGTGTCCTTGAACTCCGGGCGCTCGTCGCGGAAGAGATACGGCGGCGTGTAGAGGTCGATCTGCTGCTGGAACGTACCGGGCCTGGTGTTGTCCTTGTCGCCGAACAGCGAGTCGGAGCCGAAGGTCATCACCCGGCCGTCGGGCAGCAGCAGGGCACCGGAGTGGTAGTTGCGGCCCACCAGCGGATCGGCGACGCGACGGGTGGAGTTGGCGCCCGGGTCGTAGAGCTCGGCCCCCAGGACGTTGGACTGGCTGCGCCCCCGGTAGTCGCCCGAGCCATTGGTGGTCAGCACGGTGTCGTCGGGGAGGATGACACTGCTGGGATAGCGGACCTCGGCGTAGAGGTCGGGGCCGTCGTGGAAACGCGGCTTGTCCTCGCGCAGGTCCACGATGCGCGTCTTGGCGGTGGACTTGCGGTCCTCGCCCACCCCGCCGCCGCCGAGGACCATGAAGCGCTGCTCCTGGGCGGGCGGCAGGAGCACGGACATCGAGGTCTCCAGGATGTCCGGATCGCTGATGCCGGGCACTTCCGTGAACGCGTTGCTCTCCAGGTCCCACAGGCCCGGGGTGCGGCCCTTGTCGGCCGGGCCGTAGCCCGCGTTGGAGCCGGTGTAGAAGATCTTTCCCTTGTCGGCGAGGAAGAGGGCCGGATAGGTGGGGAAGAACCGCTCCTCGGGGAGGTAGGACCACTTCTTGGTCCTCGGGTCGTAGATCTCGTTCTTCCCGGGGACGACCTGGCCGATCTCGTCCAGCCCGGAGACCGAGAGCACCCTGCCGTCCTGGAGCGTGGTCAGGGTCGGGTACCAGCGGGCCTCCTCCATCGGGTCGACCGTGATGTAGCGCTCGGCCACGGGGTCGAATTCGAAGGCGTCCTTGATGCCCTGGAAATCCTTCTTGTCGAAGGAGAGCTTGTTGGCGATGCCGTAGTTGTTCCGGTCGTCGACGCCGGTGAGACCCTGGATGCGGTAGTTGTCGGTGGCCCCCGTCTCGTACTTGGGGCCCTTGTCCAGGGCCTCCACATAGACGCGCGCGGTACTGGCCGTGACCTTGACCTTGTCGCCCTCGCCGGTCTTGGTCGCGCGCGGCACGAGGACGGCGTCCTTGGACTCGAAGGTCTTGTGATTGGCCTTGCCCGTGAAGCGGGTGCCCGCCGGGAAGGTCATCGGCTTGTCGGGGTTCTCATTGTGGACGATCATCAGGCCGCCGGCCTTGGTGACGTCGCCGTTGAGCTTCTCGTAACGCTGGGTGCCGCCCGCCACCAGGAGCCTGCCGTCCGGCAGCTGGGTGTGGCCGGCGCAGAACAGGTCCTTGGGCGTGGGGATGTTCTTGAAGGTGTTCCTGCGCGGGTCCCACAGGACCGTGCGGAAGGACTTGGCCTTGAAATTGGCGGCGTTGTTCCCGGAGCCGGCCACGAGGAGCACCTTGCCGGTGTGCAACAAGGCGGCGTGAATGGTGTTGATCCGGTATTCCCGGGGGACGTCCACGACGTCCCAGTGGCCGTTCTCCGCCTTGTAGGCGGGCTGATTGATCTTGTATGCGTGATACCGGTCGGCGGTGTAGTCCCAGAGCGCCGGGCCGTTCATTCCCGCCAGGGCGAACACGACCGCCGCACCCACCGTCGTACGACGGGTGCGGCGGCTCGGTTGGAATCTCATCGCTGACGGGCTCCCTCGGGATGCTTGGCGCGGTACAGCGTCCACGACCACGCGACGATCGGGGCCATGGTGACCGCGAGGGCGAGCGACGCCCAGGTGCGCATGGCCACATGGGTGTGGCCGAGGACGAAGGAGGCCACCAGCGACCCCCCGAAGACGAGCAGGAAGAACAGATGGATGCGGAAGGTGCCGAAGAGGGTGTCGGGGCTGGCCGAATCGCCCTTGGGCGTCACCACGAACGAGCTCTTGCGGCGCAGCACCGCGTCCGTCAGCGAGCGGGCGTAGATCGGCGCGGAGAGCGCGGACATCACCATGCCCGCGAGACCGCCCGAGCCCTCGGGCTCATGGGGGGAGACATTGTGCCGGCGGTTCCAGATGTAGAGGCCGATCTGGAGGGCCGCGGCGTCGCTGTAGAGCATCATCCAGATCTCGGAGTCGATGGAGATGCCGGAGGCGCCGAGCCCCAGGAAGAGCGCGCAACTCAGCGCTCCTAGCATCCAGTTGAGCGCTGTCATCGGATAATAGATGACCATCAGGGTGTAATTGAGGAACTTCCCCGGCGACAGCGTGAAGGGGCCCTTCCAGTACTGCTTGATGATGGTCTCGTAGGTGCCCCGGGACCAGCGCAGCTGCTGGGTGAAGAAGTCCGTCCAGGCGTTCGGCCCCTCGCCCACTGCGAGGACGTCGGGGGTGTAGACCGAGCGCCATTTCCGGCCCGTCCCCGGATTGCGGTGCCGGTGCAGCTCGAAGCCGGTGGCCATGTCCTCGGTGATCGAGTCGTAGAGCCCGCCGATGCCCTTGAGGGCGCTGATCCGCACGGCGTTGTTGGTGCCCACGAACATGGGTGCGCCGTAGCGGTTCCCGGCGCGCTGGATCAGCGCGTGGAAGAGGAACTGCTGGCTCTCCGCGGCCTTGGTGACCGCCGCCTCGTAGTTCCCGTACACCTGGGGGCCGACGACGAAGGCGATGTCCGGGTCACGGAAGTAACCGAGCATCCTTTCGAGGAAGTTGGGGAGCGGGACATGGTCGGTGTCGACGGACGCGAAGAAGTCGTACTCGTCGCCGTGGGCGTCGAGCCAGGCGTTGTAATTGCCGTGCTTGGTGCGCGCCCGGTGCGGGCCCTTCGGCTGGTTCCATTTCTCCACGCCCTTGCGGGAGAAATGGCGGACGCCCAGGCGCGCGCAGACGGCCTTGACCTCGGGGTCGTCGCCCTCGTCGAGCAGCCAGACGTGCACGGGCCCCCGGTGGCGGACCTTGACCGCCGCCTCCAGGGTCCTGGTGACCATCTCGATGGGCTCCTTGCCCGGCACGAAGGAGGTCAGGAAGGCCACCTTGGTGCCGGTCTCGGGGACGACCGGTATCGGGTCGCGGGCGACGAGGGTGGCGTGGGCGTTGGACGTCACGTTCAGCGTGCGGAAGAGCTCGATCAGCCCGATCGACACGAGCATCACGGTGTCGAGGGCGCGCATCAGCGGTGTGCCGTGCTCCCGCTGGGTCCAGTGGGCGGGCTGCATCAGCCAGATCAGCAGGCCCAGCGAGACCACGGGCGCCGCGCCGAGCAGCAGCGCCGCCTGGACGCGGTGCGGCTCGTCGGCGAGGAGGCTGCGGTAGCGCACCCGGTACGGGCCGGGGTCCTGCGGTGGCCGGCTCAGCGGGCCGGCGAGCCGGCTGTAGTGCTCGTAGTCGAAACGGGGGAGGGGCTCGCGGCGGCGGGGCGGCGAGGCCCGTCTGGGCGGGTGGGGCCCCGGCGGCGAGTCGTCCGCGCCGGCCGGGGCCGGCAGGCGCGGGCGTGCCGTCACCGATGGGTCGTAGGGCTGCTGCCGGGCGTCGGCAGGCGTGGACGTCATGAGTCATTCCCCCCGCACGCATGCTCGCTGCGTGTGTGTGCCGTTTCGCGGGCCCCCCGGCCCCCCTGGCCGCGCGCGGGCATGGCCCGTGCCGGCTCCTTGCGGCGCCACCCAACTCCCCGTTGGCGACGTGACATTGGGTGAAGTCGTGCGCTTTAGGATCTCGGACCGCGCATCATGATCGCAAGGGTGAAACAAGGTGTTTACCGGGCAAAGCGGTACGCCGAACGAAGATGCTTGCGAATGTTGCGGAAGCGGTCATCAATGATGCGTGTAGATGTTCGCATCGAACAGAGAACGACTCAGGGCTCCTCACCGATGGTGAGGAGCCCTGAGTCTCGCGTGCGCCGCCAGGGACTCGAACCCCGGACCCGCTGATTAAGAGTCAGCTGCTCTAACCAACTGAGCTAGCGGCGCCTGCTGACAGAGAAAACTCTACCCGATGCCCGGGAGTGCCTCCGACCGCTGCGGTCGCTATGCCCGAAAATCGGGCGATATTTATTACGGAGGGTGACTCTCTCGCGACATGCGGTTCTCCTTGGTCGCTGAGAAGCTGTGCCGAGCGGAACCGAGGGAAAGGCGGCGGGGAGATGCCCGAGGAGATACCCGCCGGGCGCGGTCGGCACCGGCGCCCCCGGCGCACCGGGCGCCGGGCGGCGATGGCGGCCGCAGGGGCCGTGCTGCTCGCCGGCACGGGCACGTTCGCCCTCGCGACCGAGCGGCCCGACCCCCTTCCGGACCCGGTGGCCGTCGCCGCCGACGACCCGGACGGCGGCCCGCCCGACACCGCTCCCGAGGACCTGCCCGCCGACGTGCCCCCCGAGGTCCTCGCCGACACCGACGCCGACGACACGACCGTCGTCGACGGCGACGATGTCGCCGATCAGGGCGGCGGGACCGGCGAGAGCGCCAGGATCCGCGGGCTGGAGCCCGCCATCGCCTTCGCGCTGGGCCATCTGGGCGACCCCTACGCCTACGGCGGCGCCGGCCCCCACCGCTGGGACTGCTCCGGGCTCGTCCAGCAGGCGTACCAGCGGGCGGGGGTCCGGCTGCCGCGGCTGGCGGCCGACCAGTACCGCGCCACCCGGCGCATTCCGCGCACCGCCCTCGCCCGTGGCGACCTCGTCTTCTGGTCCAGCGACGGCCGGGCCTCCGGGGTGCACCACGTCGCGATCTACCTGGGCGGCGGGCGCTATGTCGAGGCGGCCCGCCCGGGGACCCGGGTGCGGATCTCCAGCCTCGCGTACTTCGACGCGCGCATGTACGGCCGGATCGAGTCGCCCGACCGTGACGGTCTCGGCCGGGACGAGGAGGCCGGATCGCCGGTCACCTGTACGGGCGATGAGGAGCGCTGCGACCGAGGGTGACGTCAAGACCGCAATTTTGGCCTGGACATGACCGTTGGCCGGTACTAGCGTCGCTCTTGGTCTAGACCGCAATCCACTCGGCTCACAGAACCCCCCACGTTCTCGAGGAGTGACGTATGCGCAAAAGGATCAGTGCGGCGATCATCGGCCTGAGCGTCGCCTGTATCTCCCTCGTCTCCACCGGAAGTGCCAACAGCCACGGCTACACCGACGCGCCCGCCAGCCGGCAGGTGTTCTGCGCCCAGGGCGCGGTGAGCGACTGCGGTGCGATCCAGTGGGAGCCCCAGTCCGTCGAGGGCCCCAAGGGCTTCCCGTCCCACGGCCCGTCCGACGGCACGCTCTGCGCCGGCGGCAACAGCCGCTTCGCCGAGCTCGACGACCCGCGCGGCGGGGAGTGGCCGGCCACCAAGGTCACGGCGGGGCAGGACTACTCGTTCCGCTGGAAGCTGACGGCCCGCCACGCCACCACGGACTTCCGCTACTACATCACCAACGACCACTACGACCCGAACCGGCCGCTCACCAGGTCCGACCTCGAACCCCAGCCGTTCCTGACCATCCCCTACGGCGGCCGGATCCCCGACGCCACGGTCACGCACCAGGGCACGCTCCCGGCGGGGAAGAGCGGCAAGCAGCTGGTCCTCGCCGTCTGGACCGTCGCCGACACGGGCAACGCGTTCTACGCCTGTTCGGACGTCCAGTTCTGACGGTCGCCGAGGCCTCATGGGGCCCGCCGTGGGGGTGCCCGTCCGCCGGGCACCCCCACGGCACCGCCGGGCTCACACGCCGGTGGTGCCGCCGGACCCTTCCGGACCGTCGTCGGCCCCGCCGGCCGGGCGCCGCAGCGCGAACCACGCCAGCGCGCCCGCCGCCACCAGCGCGAGCACGGCCAGCAGCGCGTAGTCCGGCACCGCGCCGCCCACCCGGGAGACCAGCTCCTCCAGGCGGAACTCCTGCTCGGCGTCGACGAGCCCCGGCAGCCCGGTCGTCCCGCCCCAGCCGAGGAAGAGCACCCCGATGGCGATGAAGAACAGGCCCGACACCAGCGAGGTGGTGTGCAGCCGCAGCCGGCCCAGGCGCAGCTCACGCCCGCGCAGCCAGCGCCGCTGCCCCAGCTTGAAGCGGTCCCAGAGCAGGGCCAGTACGAACAGCGGCAGCGCCATGCCCAGCGCGTAGACGGCGAGCATCGACGCCCCGTGGAGGGGGTCGCCGTCCACGGCCGTCACGGTCAGCACGGCGCCGAGGATCGGCCCCGCGCAGAAGCCGGCCAGTCCGTAGACACAGCCCAGGAGGAAGGTCGAGGCGGCCGTGCGGGGAGTGATCCGTCCCGCCGCCGCCTGCGCCTTCTTGGAGGCGAAGCCGAGGCCCACGATCTGGGCCGCGCCCAGGGCGATCACCACCCAGCCGCCGGCGGTGATCAGCAGATCGCGGTGGCCGTTGAAGAGCCGGCTGGCGGCGGTGGAGGCGGCCCCGAGGGGGACGAGCGTGGTGGCGAGCCCCAGGTAGAAGACGCCGGTGCGGGCGAGGAGCCTGGTGGGGGTCGCCAGGGAGTAGGCGAAGAACGCCGGCAGCAGCAGCGCGCTGCACGGGCTGACCAGGGCGAGGACGCCGCCGAGGAAGGCGGCGAGGTAGCCGATGTCGGTCACTTGCCCGACTTCCCGGCGGCCTCCTTGACCGCCTTCGCCTGGGCGATGGCGGCCTCGAACTCCTTCATCGGCTGGGCGCCCGCGAGCGGCCGGCCGCCGACGAGGAAGGAGGGGGTGCTCTGCACGCCGAGGGCGTAGCCCTCGTCCTGGTCCTTCTTCACCGCGGCCTCGGACTCGGCGCCGGACAGGTCCGCGCGGAACTTGTCGAGGTCCTTCACACCGGCCTTGCCGGCCATGTCGACGAGCTTGTCCTCGGCGAGCGCGTCGCCCTTGCGGAGCTTGGCGAAGACCTCGTCGTGGAACTGCCAGAAGCGGCCCTGCTGCCCGGCGGCCCAGGAGGCGCGGGCGGCGCGCTCGGAGTCCTTGCCGAAGATCGGGAAGTTGCGGAACTCGACGCGCAGGACGCCCGCGTCGACGTACTTCTTGACCAGCTCGGGCTGGGTCTCCCGGGTGAAGCGGCCGCAGTAGGAGCACTGGTAGTCGGCGTACTCGACCAGCACCACGGGGGCGTCGGCCTTGCCGATCGCGAGCGGGTCGCCGTCCTTGCGGCGGCTGGTGGCCTGCTCGAACTTGTCGTAGGTGGCCTGGTTGGGGTCGAAGGACGGCCCGGAGCCGGCGGCGGGCTTGTCCTTGCCGGAGCCGCCGGTGTTCTTGGCGATGGCGATGCCGGCGGCGACGACCGCCACGACGAGGGCGAGTACCGCGCCGATGGCCGCCAGGCGGCGGGAGGGCGTGGAGAGGCGTGCGGGACGTGCGGACATGAGGAGGGGACTCCCTGGGTCGTACGGAATCTGGGTATGCCGGAGCACGGCCCGGCGCGGGCCGTGGTCGGGCGGTCTAGATCCGTAGGACGGGGAGCAGCTCGGCGCGGTCGGCCGCCGTCACGGGCGGTGCCCTGGGGGCGGTGACCTGCGGGGCCCGGGCGCGGGGGAGCGCCGTGCGGGCGGTGCCGGGGGCGGTGAGCGGGTCGGCCTGGGTGTGCGCGACGGCGGCCTCGGCGCCCTTGAGGGGCGTGTCCTGCTGGCGGCAGCTGCCGCCGGTGTCCGTGACGTCGGTACGGGGCCGGAGCTCGGGGGAGACCGGGACGGCCGGGTGCCCGGCCCGGGCGGAGACGGCCGGGACGGAGCCGCTGCCCGTCGCGTACGCGGACGAGCCGGCGCCGCAGACGACCGGGCCGAAGAGGACCGCGAGGAGGAGCAGCAGCGCTGCGGCTGCCGTCGGGCGGCGGTGCTGCGGCACGTGCCCCCTCCTCCCTGTCCTGGCAGGCCTTGTCCTGGCCGGGCGCCCCGGAACCGGCGCCGGGGACGGCCTTCCATGCTACGGGCCGTCCGCCCTCCCGCGACCGCGCGTCCTTACGGCCGGCCGGGACGCGCGTCCGTACGCCCGCCGGATCACGCCCGGCCGGCGGCGATCGCGCGCAGGGCCGCGCGCTGGCCGAACCAGAGCAGGGAGACCGTGGTGGCGGCCATCACGACGGCGAAGCCGAGGTGGCCCCCGATCCCGGTCACGGCCAGGCCCGCCGCGCCGAGCGCCAGGTGGCTGCCGAGGCGCAGGGCGACCAGACCGAGGGCGATCTTGCGGGTGCCCTTGCCGCGCCACAGCCGCTTGGCCAGCTTCAGCCGGGAGCGCAGCACGGTCAGCGAGGCGACGAGGTTGACCAGGGCGAGGGCGCCGAGCACCCACAGGCTCTGCGGGTACGCCTTGAACAGGTCGTAGGCGGCCGACATCAGGCCCTCGAAGCAGAAGAACCAGGTGGGGAGAGGCTTGATCTCCTCGCCGGCCTCGACGGCGGTGCCGGTGGTGGTCGCTTCGGCGGCGGTGATGGTCTCGGTCGTCATGGGAAGAAGTCTTCCGGGGCGGGCGGAGCGCGGGCAGATCCGTGAATCACCGGCCGCCGATGACATAAGTCATCGGCCGTCCCGCCGGGGCCGTGGCATACGTCGAAGGCCCTCACCGCGTGGTGAGGGCCTTCGACTGTCTGTGCGCCGCCAGGGACTCGAACCCCGGACCCGCTGATTAAGAGTCAGCTGCTCTAACCAACTGAGCTAGCGGCGCCTGCTGACAGAGAGAACTCTACCCGATGTCCGGGGGTGCTCCGAACCATGGGTCACAGGGGCCCCTGCCGCCCCGTCCGTAGGGGGTCTCCGGGCCTCTAGAGGGCCAGGGAGAGCAGCATCGGGGCCGCGTGGCGGTTCAGGGTGTCCGCGGCCTCGCGCAGCCGGTGGGCGTGGCGGACCGGGAGCGAGAGCGCCAGCGAGCCCACCGAGCGCCCGGCGGACATCGGGACGGCGGCGCAGACCGTGCCCACGGCGTACTCCTGGAGGTCCAGGACGGGGACGGTCGAGGGCTGGGCGTCCAGCTTGCTGAAGAGGACCCGCTGGTTGGTGATCGTCTTGGAGGTGAGCCGGGCGGTCTGGTGCCGGGCGAGGTGGTCGCGCCGGTCGTCGTGGTCGAGCTGGGTCAGCAGGCACTTCCCGAGAGCCGTCGCGTGGGCGGCGGAGCGGAAGTCGACCCACTCGTGGACCTTGGGGGCGCGCGGTCCGTCCGCGTACTGCGTGATCCGGATCTCGCCGTCGATGTAGGCGCTGAGGTAGACGGCGGCGCCCAAGGTGTCGCGCAGCGTGGACAGCGAGCGCTGGAGCTTGCCCTCCAGGGCGGCCGCGCGGTCGCCGCTCGCGCTCAGCAGGACCAGTGAGGTGCCGGTGACGTAGCCGCCGTCGCCGGTCAGCTCCACGTACTCCTCGCGGTGGAGCATCGCCAGCAGATGGGCGAGTCGTCCCATGGGCAGCGCCGTCTCGCGGGCGATCTGGGCCTGGCTGACGCCACCGGCGTACTTGGCGACCGTCTCCAGCACGCGCAGGGCGCACTGCGCCGAGTACAGCGGTGCGGTCGGCTCGGGGCTGAGCGCCACGGTCTCCCCCTTGGGTTACTTGCGGGTGTACCGCTCTCCACGGTAACGGCGAAACCGACCGCCGGGAGAGGGAGTTGACGAGAATCGCCACGGCGGCCGTTTTGATGGTCCTGCCCGCCGCGACCTTGGCATATGCCGGTGTCCCGGGACAGTCCGGTCGCGAACGGCGGAATAAGCGGAGATGTTCTCCGGTTGCTGCTGGTCGGAGCGCCGCGAGCGCTCCGGACCGAGGCAGTCAACCAGGGAGGCGGGCCACCGTGGCCGACGTACAGGACGACATCATCCGGGCGAAACCCCTCGGCAGCGCGCCCGTTGCCCTGTCCGTACTGGATCTCGCGACCGTCGGCAGCGGCCGGACCGCGCGGCAGGCCCTGGGCACCACGGTCGAGCTGGCCCGGCTCGCCGAGCGACGCGGCTACCACCGCTTCTGGGTCGCCGAGCACCACTCCATGCCCGGCGTCGCCAGCTCCTCCCCGGCCGTCATCCTGGCCCACCTCGCGGCCCACACCGACCGCATCCGCCTCGGCTCGGGCGGAGTGATGCTGCCCAACCACGCGCCGCTGGTGATCGCCGAGCAGTTCGGCACCCTGGAGGCCCTCGCCCCGGGGCGCGTCGATCTGGGCCTGGGACGCGCGCCCGGCACGGACGGCGCCACCGCCGCCGCGCTGCGCCGACAGGACCGGCTCGCGGAGGGGGCGGACGACTTCCCCGAGCAACTGGCCGAACTGACCCGCTTCCTGGACGACGACTTCCCCCAGGGCCACCGCTACGCCCGGATCCACGCCATCCCCGGGCCCGTCCAGGGACGGGTGCCGGGCGGGGTGCAGCGCGCCGACCGGCCCTCGGTCTGGCTGCTGGGCTCCTCCGGCTTCAGCGCCCGCCTGGCCGGGCTGCTCGGCCTGCCGTTCTCCTTCGCGCACCACTTCTCGTCGGCCCATACGCTCCCCGCGCTGGAGCTCTACCGCGAGTCCTTCCGGCCCTCCGCCGTCCTCGACCGCCCCTACGCCAAGATCGGCGTCCAGGCGCTCGCCGCGGACGACCCCAAGGAGGCCCGCCGCCAGGTCCTCACCGGCGCGGTGTCGATGCTGCGCCTGCGCACCGGCCGGCCGGGCCTGATCCCGTCGCCGGAGGAGGCGGAGTCCACCGCGCTCGGCCTGGCCGAGCAGGAGTTCGTCGCCGACTGGCTGCGAAACGTGGTCTTCGGCACACCGGACGAGGTACGCGAGGGCCTGGACGCGCTGGCCAAGCGGACGGGCGTGGACGAGCTGATGATCACAGCCAACACCCACACCCCGGAGACCCGGCTGCGCAGCTACGGACTGATAGCCGACGCGTACGACTTCCCCACGGGTGCGTCAGGGGTGTGAACGCGCGGGGTCCCGGGGGCGGAGCCCCCGGGCCTCAAGGGCGTACGCCTGTACTGAGGAGCGCCGAGATCCGGTCCGCCGGCACGGGCCGGGAGTAGAACCACCCCTGGCCCGTGTCGCAGCCGATCCGCCCCAGCCGCTCCGCCTGCTCCGCGCTCTCCACGCACTCCGCCGTCACCGTGAGCCCCAGGCGGTGGGCCAGTTGCACCAGCGCCTCGACGATCGTCTCGTCGGCGGGGTTGGGGTGCTCCTCGGCGCGGAAGCCGTGGACGAAGGAACCGTCGAGCTTGAGGGTGGAGACGGGCAGCCGGCTGAGGTAGGCGAGGTTGGAGTAGCCGGTGCCGAAGTCGTCGATGGCGATGGCGACGCCCATGTCGCGCAGCGCCTGGAGCTGCTGGAGCGGCCGGCCGGCCGAGCCCATCACCGCCGACTCGGTGAGCTCCAGCTGGAGCAGCCGCGCCGGCAGCCCGGTCTCGGCGAGGATCCCGGCGACGTCCGCGACCAGGTCGGAGTCCCACACCTGACGTACCGCCACATTGACGCTGACCACGAGCGGTTCGCCGGGGTGGTCGAGCTGCCAGCGGCGCGCCTGGCGGCACGCGGTCGCGAGGATCCAGCGGCCGAGCGGCACGATGGCGCCGGTCTCCTCGGCCAGTCCGATGAACCGATTCGGCGCGAGCGTCCCGTACTGCGGGTGACGCCAGCGCACCAGCGCCTCCACCCCCCGTACGACACCGTCGCCGAGCCCCACCAGCGGCTGGTACTGGAGGACGAACTCCCCCCGCTCCACGGCCGGCCGCAAGGTGTTGGACAGCGCCTGCCGGGTCATCCGGTGGGCGTTGCGCTCGGGGTCGAAGAGCGTCCAGCGGGCCTTGCCGTCGGCCTTGGCCCAGTAGAGCGTGGTGTCCGCGGCCTGCATCAGCTCGGTCGCGTGCGTCCCCGCGGCCGGGCGCTCGACGACGCCGATGCTCGCCGACACCGCCAGCCGCTGCCCCGCCACCTCGAACGGGCGGGTGAGCGCCGCCTGGACGGCCGCCGCCAGGTCGACCAGTTGCTCCGTGCCCGCCGACTCCTCGACCAGCAGCGCGAACTCGTCCCCGCCCAGGCGGGCCACCAGATGCCCGTCCGGGGCCGCGCACTCCATCAGCCGCCGGGCGACCGCGCCCAGCAGCAGGTCCCCGGCCCGGTGGCCGAGGGTGTCGTTGACCGCCTTGAAACCGTCGAGGTCGAGATAGCAGAGCCCGATCCGCCCGCTGCGGGGGCGGCCGCCGCGCGATACGCCATCGGGGTGCGGCAGGGCGTCGGGGTGCGGCAGGGCGTCCGGAGGCGGTACGCCCTCCGGGCGGGGCGCGTCGCCCGGACGGGGCATGGCGGACGGACGGGGCATGGCGGCCGGGGGGATCGCGGTGGCCGCCAGGGCGGCGGCCAGGCGTTCGAAGAACAGGCTCCGGTTGGGCAGCCCGGTCACTGGGTCGTGCATCCGCAGATGCCGCAACCGGGCGCGCAGATCGCGCCGGTCGGTGATGTCGGCCATCGACAGCAGCGCGTCGTGGGTCTCCGGCAGTGAGGTGACCGTCACCTCGGCCCACATCTCCCGCCCGCCGGGCCGTCTGAGCCTGCGGGTGCAGTGCAGCCGGTCGCGGCGGCCGAGCAGGACCTCGCGATAGGCGCTCCACACACGGGGGTCCTCGCGCAGTCCGGCGAGTTCGGCGGCGGGGGAGTCCCTCAGCAGATCCGCGTCGGCGCCCAGGAGCGCGCCCAGGGCGTCGTTGGCGGTGCGTACGAGGCCGTCGTCGCCGACGACGGCCATACCGAGCTGTGCGGCCCGGAAGGCGGCGCGGAATTCGTCCAGCGTGACATCCGGCGTGACATCCGAACCGTTCGAACCATTCGAAGCGCCATCCGAAATGGCATGACGTTGCGTGACGACTGGCGGCGTGGGGTCGGGCGGACCGCCATGGCCGTCGAGTGTTCCGCTCAACGCTCGCTCCCGCGTGACAGTGGTTCCGCACGGGGTCCGTGCGGGGAGTCGTATGGCTCGTACGCGTGGTGGAAAAGACGGCAAATCGCCGTCTGTAGGGGGATTCCGTGCTGGAAGTGTGGCGAGCATAGAGCCCGCGCAGGGACCGTTCCAGCGGCCCGGCCGCGAGGGGTGGAGCCGTCGGCTTGGGTCCGACCGTTTCTGTCCGTCCATGCGCGTCCGCGCACACTCACGCCTGAGGCTGGATGGTTGCGTCTAGTCGATTGACCGTCAGTGACTGAGTGTGATGTACCCAGAAGTCGGCTTAGTCACTCGACTGGGGTAGTGAAACGGGGCATAACACCGCAAATAACAAGAGGGTGGGTGAGGTCTCCCGATTCCGTCCCCGGAGGTCGACGTGGTGCGTCCGCTGACACCCATGGGAGTGGACCGGCCGCGGCCGCGCCGCGTGGAACGGTCCCGGCTGCGCCGCGTGGGCGCGGTGCTCACCTGCCTGTGCGCGATCGCCACGACCGTGGTCGCCGGGCCGGCGCACGCCGCGGGACCAGGCGGTCCCTGTGCGCTGCCCCGCAGCCAGGCCCACCACTCGGAGGGCCTCGACACCTGGAATCCGGACTACCCCCGGCCGGTCGGGCGGCTCGACGCCGTGATGGTCTTCCTGTCCTTCCCGGACTCCAAGCCCTTCGTCACCCCCGACCGGCTCGCCGCCGACCACTTCCCCGGCACCTCCCGCTTCTTCGAGCGTGCCTCCTATGGACGGTTCACCCTCCGCGTCCACCCGCTGAAGAAGTGGTTCCGGATGCCCCGTCCCTCGGGCGACTACCACATACAGCGCGACTGGGACGGGGAGCAGCGCTCCGCCTATCTGCGGGACGCCATCGCCGCCGTCGACAAGGAGGTCGACTTCCGGCGCTACAACCTCGTCTATCTGGTCGCCGACCCCGACGCCCCCGGTGTGGACTCCGACGCGACCAAGGTCGTCAACCTCGAGGAGCCCATCTCCGTCGACGGCACCGAGCTGCGCCGGGTGGTCACGGTCTTCGAGCACCATCCACCGGACCGCAACGTCCTCGCGCACGAGACCGGTCACGTCCTCGACCTGCCTGACCTCTACCACCGGCCGACCGACGGCAAGGGCGACTGGGACACCCATGTGGGCGACTGGGACATCATGGGCAGCCAGTTCGGGCTCGCCTCGGAACCCTTCGGCTGGCACAAGTGGAAGCTGGGCTGGCTGGCCCCGCGCCAGGTGGACTGCGTCAGCGGCCCCGGCACCACCGTGCACACCGTCGCGCCGCTGGAGTCCCCCATGCACCCGGGCCTGGACGCCCGCACCCGCATGGTGGTGGTCCGTACCGGGGTGACCAGCGCGATCGTCGTCGAGGCGCGCAGCGCGACCGGCAATGACTCGGGCACCTGCACCGAGGGCGTCCTCGTCTACCGGGTGCGCAGCGACACCGCCTCGGGCGGTGGGCCCATCCAGGTGCTGGACGGCCATCCGGGCGGGCACGCCTGCTGGGGCGAGTCCGTCTATCCACCGCTGGCGGACGCGCCCCTGGGGGCGGGGGAGACCCTGGAGGCGGACGGGGTGCGGGTGGAGACGCGTGGGCACATGGCGACCGGGGCGTGGACGGTCCGGGTGACCCGGGGCTGATCCCGCGTCGTCCGTCATACGCCGAAGGCCCTCACCGTGTGGTGAGGGCCTTCGACCGTCTGTGCGCCGCCAGGGACTCGAACCCCGGACCCGCTGATTAAGAGTCAGCTGCTCTAACCAACTGAGCTAGCGGCGCCTGCTGACGTGGAAGACTTTAGCACCCCGATCCGGTGTAAAGAAAATCCGTATGTTTTAGCCCCCGGTGGAGATGGGTAAGGCACTCGCCCGGGCGGCCCGGACACAGGCCCAGAGCAGGGCGTCGGCGCCGGGTAGCCGGGGACGGCGCACCTCGGGGGCGATCAGCCAGCGGGCGACGGTCGGCGTGGGCTCGCTCCCCTCAAGCGGGGGGTAGAGCGGGGGGACGGTCACGGCGTCACCCGTGCCGTAGCAGAGCAGCGGGGGAGCCGTACGGTCCCGGCGGCCCCACTCCTCCCAGGCCAGCAGCGCGGGCAGCCGCTGGGCCGTGCCGGGCGCCGCGAACAGCAGCAGCCTGCCGCGCTGGGCCGCCACCGGCCCGGAACCGGGGCCGCCGGGCGACCACAGCCGGGCCAGTATCCGGCGGCCGAAGAGCGCCGGGGCGTCGATCACGTCGAACACCTTGCCGCAGGGGAGCGCGACCGGGGCCATGGGGTCGTCGGCCCACAGGGCGTGCACCTCGTGCGGCGCTCTGCCGGCGGACGCGAGCCAGTCGGCCCCGGCCAGGGTGACGAAGGCGGGGACGGGCGGCGCCCAGGAGGGGGAGGGCGCGGGTGCGGGCGAGGGGACGGGCGTGGGCCGGTGGCGGACGGGGCGCGGGTCGTACGGCCGGGAGCTCATGGCCCCATGCTCCTGGCAGGACGGGGGGCCGTCCGGGGTAGTTCCGGGAAACCGGGACAGGGGCGGAAGCGGTGCGCTACCTTATGCGCCGCATATGCCAACGGCCCATGATCGAGGACCATGGGCCGTCCGGTCGTGGGCCGGTCAGTCGGCCTGGACGCTGCCGCGCAGCAGGTCACGGCCGAACTCGACCATCTTCTTCGTGTAGTCCTCGCTCCACTCCGCCCGCTCGGCGATCACCGCCGTCGGCAGTCTGTCGAAGCGCCGGGGATCGGCGAGCTGAGCCGCCGCCACCGCCTGGAACTCCGTCGCCCGGTCCGCTGCCGCGCGGAAGGCCAGGGCCAGCTCGGTGGAGCGGGCCAGCAGCTCACGCGGGTCCTCGATCGATTCGAGGTCGAAGAAGTGCTCGGGGTCGGCGACGGCCTCGGGTGGCTCGAAGAGCAGCTGCGCGGGCTTCAGGCGGCGCGGGCCCTCACCGCCCCGCGCCCCGGGAGCCTGCTTCGGCTCGCACATGTACATACCTCCAGAATCGTCTGCACCGTCATCCATTGTCCTGCCGCGCGCAAGTGCGCCCCCGCCCCGCCCCGGCCCCACGGCCCGCCCCGCACCACCCGGCGGCGCCGGTGGGCAGCGCCGATGGGCAAGCCCGGCGGTACCGGCTCACGGCCGCCAGGGGACGCGGTGCTCGGCCAGATGCGCCCACACCGCGTGATTCGCCTCCCAGCCATCGGGGAACTTCACCGTCACCCCCAGCCGTACCGGCTCCGTCGACGGGTGCTCGTCCAGCAGGCGGTCGACGCCGGCGCGGCTCACCACGACGCACGCGTGCCGGTGCCGTGAGGCCAGCACGCACAGGCGGCCCGTCTCCAGGTGGAACTCCGTCGCGTCCGGGCGCCCCGACAGCGGGTGGAGCACGACCGTGACGTCGAACTCACGGCCCTGGAGCCGGTTCGCCGTATCCACTGTCACCCCGGTCACCCCCTGTTCCGCAAGGGCCGCCCGTACCGCCGCGGCCTGGTCGCGGTGGGCCGTGCCCACCGCGATCCGGTCCGCGGTCAGTGGCGCCGGATCCGGCGAACGCTCGCTGGTCACGGCCCCGCCCCGGTCCAGCATCCGGCGGACGACCAGCGCCACCGCGCCCACCGCCTCCGGGTCCGTACGCGGCGTGTGCCGCGCGGGCAGCTCCAGCAGGCCCCAGCCCGACTCGGCCGCCTCGTCCAGCACCCGGTCCGGGCCCGAGCCGTCGGAGGGCACGCCGAAGGACAGCAGCCGGTCGCCGTGGTCCGTGCCGCTGCGGAACGGGGTGTACGGGTAGAAGGCCGCCGACACCAGCGGCGCCGCCGACGCCGGCAGCCGCCACGACACCGGCAGCCGGTGCTGCGGCAGCCCCGGATTGTGGGCGAGCAGCGTGCTCACGGCGCTTGCCGACGGGTCGTACGACAGCCCCGCCCACTGCTCCGCCCCCACCACGCTGAACGGGTCCAGCTGGCCCGGGTCGCCCACGAACAGCGCCCGCTCGAACAGCCCCGCCACCGCCAGGAGCGCGTCCGAGCGCATCTGGTATGCCTCGTCGACGATCGCGTGGCCCCAGGGCTCGGCCACCTTGGTGTGCGCCCACTTCGCCGCCGTGGAGACCACCACGTCCAGCCCGGCCAGGTCCGCCGCCTTCGCGGAGGTCACGACCGAGTCGAGCGCGTCGAGCGCCGGGTCGTAGGGGTGGCGCTCATTGCTGTGCAGCCGGCCCACCGGCAGTCCGGGGTCCTGCTCGGCCAGTCGCAGCACCAGGTCGTCGACCTGGGCGTTGGTCTGCGCGACGATCATCAGCGGGCGGCCGGCGGCGGCCAGCTCGCGGGCCGCCCGCACCACCAGCGTCGACTTGCCCGCGCCGGGCGGCGAGTCCACCACGACACCGCGGTGCGGGCCGTGCAGCGTGTCGCGCAGGATCGCGTCCGTGGCCGCCGCGGCCGCCGCGGCGGGGTCGAAGGCGCGCTTGCGCGCCAGGGGAACGGTCACAGCAGGTCCTCCGCGGTCACCGGGTCGGGAGCCTCGGCCGGGCCCTCGGCGGGCGGGCCGCCATGGGTCCAGGGCGTCCGCTCGGGATCGGGCAGCTCGGGGCCGCCCCGGGGCGCGTGCTCGAACAGGGTCCAGCACACCCGGTCGCCCGCCTCGGGCACGGAACCCGCGTCGGGCACCTTGCCACGCCCCATGCCACCGGTCAGCCGCACGGTGAGGGTGCCGGGGCCGTACGCCACGAACTCGGCGGACTGCGTCTTGCCGTCCGGCAGGGCGCGGTGGAGCGCGACGCCCTCCGCGAGATGCGGGGTGTCGGCCGTACGGACGGTCACCAGCGGGCGCGGACGCGGGACCTTCGCTTCCGTGTACTCCATCACCGCCTCGGCGACCTCCCCCGCGAACGCCTCCCCGGCCAGCCGCCGGCCCGCCATCACCAGCGGATCGTCCAGCGCCTCCTGGGCGTCGAGCTGCGACTGCGCGGTCTCGCGGGAGGCGAGCTTGCGCGCGGCCGTGACCGCGTCGTCCCGCCGGGGCTGCGGCGGCTCCCCGGCGCGTACGCGGTCGCGGTGGGCGGTGTACGACCAGCGGTCGCGCTTCCAGCGCTCGGCGACCCGCGCGCCTTCCGGCAGCGTCCGCAGCAGGTCGACGCCGTGCCAGACGGCGTCCCAGGTGGGGCGCAACTGCGTCGCCAGTAGCTCGCCGATCTCGCTCTCGGCGGCGGCCAGCTCGTCCCGGGCGGGCGCGAACCGGTGCGCCGTCGCCTCCAGGACGGCCGCGCGGGCCCGGTCGTAGCGGGCGACGGCGGGGGCCAGCCGCTTGTTGTCGAAGACCGGGTCCGTGGCGGGGCCGGCGGGCGGGTGGACCAGGAGCCCGTCCGGCCCGCGCTCCAGCTCCACGCGCAGCGCCGCCTCCGGGGCCGGCACGCCGTGCGGCGGGTCGATCCAGGCCAGCAGGGAGCCGAGGTGCTGGTCCTCCAGCACGCTCTGGCCCGTCGCCCAGTGCCGGCCCAGCGCCTGGGTCATCGCCAGCAGCAGCGACGACCCGGGCACCCGGGCACGCTCCCCGAAGTGCGTCAGCCAGCGCCCCAGCATCGGCACGCGCGGCGGCGCGGGATGCGGCGCGTCCGGATCCTGCTCGGCGGTGCGCCGGAAGCGCATGGACCGGCCGAGCAGCCGGACGTACTCCACGCCCGCCGCGCCCGGCACCAGCAGCTGCGGGGCGTCCGCGCACAGCTCGACCTCGACGGGCACCTTCTTCCCGGTGCCGGGGTCGGTCTCCTTGCGCTGCTCCAGCTCGACGGCGTCGCCGAACTCCTCGAAGTACGGCAGGAGCACGTCGGCGAGCCCGGCGAGGAACGCGGACCGCAGATCCCTGTCGCGCGGCTGCGCCACGAACAACAGCCGGGGCGCGTCCCGCTCCGTCCCCACCATCGCCCCGAGCGGCGCACCGGCCTCACCGGCGGTCGTCAACGGCACGAAGACACAAGGCCGCTCGGCCACATACCGATGCCGCACGGTGACGACCGGCCGAGCCCGCCCGTCCCGCACGGCTTCCATCCGCGCGAGGGTACCGATCAGCGACATGCGGTGACCTCCTTCCGGTGGCCCGCCCCCGTCGGCGCGCTCCCGTCGGCCGAGGCCTGCGCCAGCGTCTCCGAACGGAGCGCGGCGGCGCGGCGGAGGGCCGCGACCGCCGGGTCGTCGGGGGAGCCCGCCTCACCCGACGCGGCGGCGAGGACCGACGCGACGGTGGTCAGACCTCCGAGCTCCGCGCGGACGCCGCGCCCCAGGGTCTGGACCGAATCCGCCGCACGAGCCCGGGCCCGGCAGTGGAAGGCCAGCTCGCACGCCGCGAGGCACTCCGGCGCGTACGCCGCCGCGACCGCGTCCAGCGCCTCGGCCAGCTCGCCGGCGGGCCGGGTCGGGGTGCGGCCGTCGTCGGACGGGCACAGATCGAAGGTCGTGCCCTCCGGGAGCCCGGCGGCGATCTCCGCCACGCCCGTCAGCCGCTCCAGCTGACGGCGCGTGGTGGCCAGCGGCTTGCGGAGGTCGACGAGGGCGGCGTCCGGCAGGTTGGAGAAGTCCTTCGGGCAGACCAGCAGGGCCTGGTCGCGCACCGCCGCGCCCTTTGCGACCCGCTCGGCCACGGCCTCGAGCGCCAGCGCGTACACCGCCGCCTGCCGGGCGGCCGCGCCGACCTTCGTCGCGTCGGCGGAACCGTCGATCATCGCGAAGGACTTGATCTCGACGACCGTCCAGCCGCCGTCGGGATGGACGACGATCGCGTCCGGCTCCAGATGGGCCGGCGTCCCAGCGACGGGCAGCGCCAGCAGGGGGTGGTCCAGCACGGCCCACCGCCCGGCGGCGGTCGCCTCGCGCAGGGCGAGGGCCGTACGCGCCGTACGGCCCTCAAGGCCGGTGGCGGAGAGATCGGGGGTGTCCACGGAGCCCGGGCCGGGCTCGGGGGAGCCGTCGGCCAGCCGCTCGTGGAGCAGGCGGACGAGCTCCGCGCCGCCGTCGGCCTTGGCGCGGGCCTCGAAGGAATGGCCGCGCACGAACGCGAACTGCGACTGCCCGAACGTCACCGGCGCGCCCACCGCCCGCGCCAGCGCCGCCTTGTCGACCCCCGCCCCGTCGAGCAGGGCGCGGCGGTGACAGCCGGGATTGGCGGCGAGCGCCGCGAGCGCGCGGGCGTCGAGCGGGACGGGCGCGACGGAGGGGCCGCGCAGCTCAGCGAGCCGCTGTCGCAGCGCCGTCGGTGCGGCTGTCCCCGGCCCCGTCCCGGGCCGGCTGTCGGGGGATCTGATCACTGGCGTCCGCCTCGCGAAGTCTCTCCGGCGCCCCCGGGCGAACCCGGGACGGCGCAGTACCCGCTGTACCCGCCGAAGTCTCGCACCCGGCACTGACATTCGCCGTTGCCACGGCCATTTCCGCAGGTACGGGGGGCGTCGCAGGTACGGAAGGCGCCGCCGGGACGAGGCGGGCGCGGATCCGGTCGGCGAGCCGCAGCGCCGGGCGGGAGAGCAGGAAGCCCGCGCCCATCACGGCGGCGCCGGCGACGGCGTCGAGGAGGTAGTGGTTGGCGGTGCCCATCACCACGAGGGTGATCGCCAGCGGATAGGCGACACCCGCGACCTTGGTCCAGGTCCTGCGGCCCTGCGCCCAGAGCACGACCCCGCACCACAGGGCCCAGCCCACGTGGAGGCTCGGCATGGCCGCGTACTGGTTGGTCAGCCCGCCCAGGCCACGAGGGGCGCTGGCGTCGCCGCCCCACCAGCCGTACTCGGAGTACTGCCGCATCGTGTCGACGAAACCGAAGGACGGGTCGAGGAGGCGGGGCGGGCAGGTGGGCAGAAGGGTGAAACCGATGAGACCGATGAGCGTGGAGATCATCAGCCAGGTGCGCATCCGGCGGTAGTGGTCGGGGCGTCGCCTGAAGAGCCAGATCAGAAGCGCGGGGGTGAGGAGGTAGTGGAGGGCCGCGTAGGCGAAATCGGCGGGTATGCCTATCGCGGAGTGCTCGGTGAACAGCCGGTTGAGCGAGGGCTCGATGTCTATCCGGAACGTTTTTTCAAGATCGAGTATCGCCGCGCCATGATCCATGGCGGACTGCACATCGCCTCTGACCAGCAGCCGCCCGGCCGAGTAGAGCCCGTACACCACGGCTATGAGTGGCAGTTCGGTCCACCAGCGCGGCCGCTTCCCCAATGGTGCGGTGTACATCCGGACGCTCTCCATGTGTTCAGGCGGCCAATAAGCGCAATATGCAACCGTACGACGTACGCCACATCTCTCGCACACCGCCCCGTGGGTCCACCCGAACCCCGAGGTGTGGGGGTGGAGACGCCGGTAGTGGCCGGAGGGTTGCCCGTTGGTGAAGTGAGTGATGATGGAGAGCGAAACTCACCCGGGCCCGAGGTGACCGATTTCACGCCTTTCGCCCGGGTTCGCGATCATCACCGCACGCACCTCGTAAGGACTCTCGCCATGGCACCGCGCATCCTGCTGGCCCGGCACGGACAGACGGAGTGGTCGCTGTCCGGCAAGCACACCGGCCGTACGGACATCCCCCTCCTCGACGAGGGGCGGCGCGGCGCCAAGCTGCTGGGCGAGCGGCTGCACCGCGCCCCGTGGCAGGGCCTGCCGGACGTGGAGATCCGGACGAGCCCCCTCGTCCGCGCCAAGGAGACCTGCGAGCTGGCCGGCTTCGGTGACCGGGCCACCGAATGGGACGCGCTGATGGAGTGGGACTACGGCGCCTACGAGGGCATGACCCCCGCCGAGATCAAGGCGGGCCGCCCCGACTGGCTGATCTGGCGCGACGGCGTCCCGGAGGGCGAGACCCGGGCGGAGGTCGCCGCCCGCGCGGACGAGGTCGTGGAGTGGGCCCGCTCGGCCGACCGCGACGTGCTCGTCTTCGCCCACGGCCACATCCTGCGGACCATCGCCGCCCGCTGGATGGGCGAGGACATCTTCTTCGGCTCCCGCATTCGCCTCGACCCGACCTCCCTGTCCATCCTGGGCTGGGCGTACGGGGCGCCGGCGATCGAGCGCTGGAACGACACGGGTCACCTCGCCTGACGGCTCGGTGGGCTCACCGGGCGCGCCCCCTGTGGGCGGTGCCGAACGACCTCGCCCCCGGGGCCACCCTCAAGCGGGCCGCACGGCCTCGTGGCGGGCCAGAAAGCCCGACACCGCCGCGTTTGACGCGTGACGGCGCAACATACGGGCGGTCGACGACAGCATCGTCCTGATGCGGGCCGACTGGACCTGGTCCAGCAGTCCCAGCACCTTCTCCCCGGCCGAGGCCGCCTCGTCCGGGGAACCGCCACGGGCCAGGTCGCCCGCCAGTTGCGCGGTGTATAGCGCGATGTTCCGGGCGAAGTGCGGGTCCTGGAGCGCGACCGCCCGTTCCGCGTGGTCCGCCGCGCGGCGCCAGTCGCCGAGGGCGGACCAGCACTGGGCCTCCAGGCCCTCCAGCTCCGCCTCGCCGAAGAAGGTCATCCACTCCGGGTCGGCCTCCGTCGCGCCACGGCCGAAGAGCGTCCGGGCCCGCACCAGCGCCTCCTCGGCCGCCGGCCGGTCGCCCAGCCGCGCCCAGCCGCCCGCCTCCCGCAGGGTCAGCAGGGACATCAGCCGTGCCGACCCCAGCTGCCGGCCCGCCCGCTGCGCGGCCTGCGCGGCGCGGATCGCCTCGCGGGGGCGGGCCGCGTCCCGGGCGAGGAAGGCCATGTTGCAGAAGGCGTGGGTCTCCAGCGCCGGGTCCCCGGCCACGCGCGCGGTGGCCAGGGCCTCCGCGTAGTGGGAACGGGCGTCGGCGAAGCGGCCGGAGTCGTGCGCCAGCCAGCCCACGGAGATCGCCAGTTCGCCCGCGCCGGAGTGCAGCCGGTCGGCCACCGACCGCCGTCTGGTCTCCGCGTCCAGCAGCTCGTACGCCGCCTTCAGGGGGCGCGCGGCGCGCCGGTAGAGCCCGTCCGCGCCGTGCCGGTCGTCGAGCAGCCGGATGTGCCGCACCGCCTGTTCGACGGCGGCGGCCTCGGTCTCTCCCGCGTGGCGCCGGTGGGTCCCGCGCGGGCCGGCGCCCAGGGAGGTGGCGGCCACGGCGGCCGTACCGGAGGTCATGAACGCGCGACGCAACACGTCGCTCTCCTCGCTGCTCTCGGTGGAGCTCTCCGCCGCACCGGAGGAGGTACGGCTTTCGGCGGGGCTCTCGGATAGACCGGGCGGCGCGGAGCCCTTCTTGCGCGCCCCCCTGCCACGCACGGTCTCGCGGGGTGCGAAGCCCATGTCCGCCGGCTCACGACCGGGGAACATGTGCCGGAACACTCGCTCGTAGGCGTAGTTGGGGCAGCGGATCTCCCCGGACTCCACACGCCCGATGTAGCGCGCGTCGCACGAGACGTGTTCGCCGATCTCCCGGGCCGCACGACGCACGGCGGCCGCGAATTCCCCTGGTGAACGCGGCCCGCGCAACTGCCGGAACGCGAGGTTCGGACGGGGTGACGAGGACGCGTGGGGCGACGCCATGGCCGGACCCTCTCCTGGCGAGCCGCCCCGACGGGCAACCCGCGGGGCGGGCGGCTGTGCTTGCCGTGTGGCGTGATGACCGTACCGGCTGTGGCGATTCCACTACATCCGGTTTGACTACAAAACGGATATCCCACCTGCCATCCGCCATGAACTGCCATCCTTTGCGGCGGCATGGCGCCGTAGCCGTTGACGCGTCCACGCGTTGTTCCCGAAGAGCGCGAGCGCGCTCGGCGTGGATCCCGACCTGGACACAGGCGCGGCGTGAGGAGGGGTTTCCCGTGGTGGAGGCCGGAGTGGACATCGGCGGCTCGCGGACGACGGCTCTGCACCAGCCGCTCCAGGACCACAGCACGTCCCCGTATCCGCCGCGGACCGGCACGGACGGCGCCGAGGGACGGCCCTGCGACCTGGTCACGGTCCCCGCGCGCCAGGGCCTGGAGGCCGTCGACATCCTGCGGCTGCGCGACGGAGTGGGCCCTGTCCTCCACGACGGCGACTGCGACACCCTCGGCTTCCTCGTCCCGCCCGGCACGGCCGACGGCTGGGACCTGCCCGGCAGCGCCTGCACCCAGACCTACGGCCGCGGTCTGCGGACGGGCGTCGCCGAGCCCCCCGTCAACGGCACGGGCTGGCTGGTCGCCCCCGACGCCGCCTACGCCTCCGCCACCGACCCCGCCGTGCTGCGCGCCGCCCTCGGCGAGGCCGCCCGCACCATCGAGGCCGTCGACCGCTGCCGCTGAGCGCTCCGCCGGAAGTCCAGTACGCCATCCGCGGGTGCGTCGTGGCCGGTCGCGCGGTTCCCCGCGCCCCTTCGGGGCGCCTTGGCGCCCCGGCCGGGCCCACCGCCCGCACGGGCGATACTGGAGGGGTGGCGAAGGGCAAGCAGAAGCAAGGGCGCGGACGCGCCGCGGAATCGATATCCGCGCAGGTGGCGGGCGGTCTCGCGGAGCTCGTCCCCGACCGCGACCGGCCCCGTGGCAGCACCCTGCTGATAGACGGGGCCCCGCAGTCCCATGTCGACCTGGACGACCCCGCGTATCTGGACTTCTCCTACCAGCGGCGGCTCGGCCACATCGCCGACCTCGTCGCACCGCCCGGCAAGCCCGTCCAGGTCGTCCACCTGGGCGGTGGCGCCTTCACCCTCGCCCGGTACATCGCCGCCACCCGGCCCCGCTCCACCCAGCAGATCGTCGAGATAGACGCGCCCCTGGTCCAGTTCATACGGACCGAGCTGCCGCTGGAGACGGGCTGGCGCATCCGGGTGCGCGGCACCGACGCCCGGGAAGGGCTCGCCAGGATCCCGGACGGCTGGGCGGACCTGATCATCGCCGACGTCTTCAGCGGCGCCCGCACCCCCGCCCACCTCACCAGCACGGAATTCGTCACCGACGTACGGCGCGCCCTGCGCCCCGGCGGCCACTACGCCGCGAACCTCGCCGACGGCCCGCCCCTCGCCCACCTCAAGGCCCAGATAGCGACCGTCCGCACCGTCTTCCCCGAGCTGTGCCTGACCGCCGACCCGGCGGTGCTGCGCGGCCGGCGCTTCGGCAACGCCGTGCTGCTGGCCTCCGACCGTGAACTGCCCGTCGCCGAGCTCACCCGCCGGGCGGCCACCGACCCCCACCAGGGCCGGGTCGAACACGGCCGCGCGCTCCTCGACTTCACCGGTGGCGCCGTGCCCGTCACCGACGCGAGCGCCCGCCCCTCGCCCGCCCCGCCGCCCTCCGTCTTCAGCTGATGGGCAGCCGGCCCGTCCGCGCCAGCCGCGCGTACCACCGCGCGCTGGACTTGGGCGTCCGGGCCAGGGTGGCGTAGTCCACATACACCGCGCCGAAGCGCTTGCTGTAGCCGTACGCCCACTCGAAGTTGTCCAGCAGCGACCAGAGGAAGTAGCCCCGGACGTCGGCGCCGTCGCCGAGGGCCCGCAGCACGGCCTCGAGGTGGGCGTGGAGATAGGCGATCCGCTCGGGGTCGTCGACCGTGCCGTCGGCACCGGGCTTGTCGTCGTAGGCGGCGCCGTTCTCGGTGACGATCAACGGCAGCCCCGGGGCCTCCCGGGCGAACCGCGTCAGCAGGTCGTACAGGCCGGTGGGGTCGACGGCCCAGTCCATCGCGGTGAGCTTGCCCGGCGGCCGGTGGAAGGCCACACCACCGGCGCCCGGCCAGGGAGAAGCTTCCCCTCCGCCGTGGCCGTCGGCACGCGGCGGGGGATTGTCAGTGGCGGCTGATACGACTGTGGGTGCGTAGTAGTTGATGCCCAGCGCGTCGAGGGGGTGCCGGATGACGTCCGTGTCGTCACCGCGTACGAACGACCAGTCCGTGATGGCCGCCGTGTCGGCGAGGAGGTCCTCGGGGTACGCCCCGCGCAGCATGGGCCCGGTGAAGATACGGGTGGCCAGGGCGTCCACCCGCCGCGCCGCGTCCTGATCCCCGGGCGAGGCCGTACGGGCCCGTACGGCCGCGGGGTTGAGCGCCACGGACAGCCGGGCCCCCGGGGGCAGCACGGTACGCAGCGCCCGGGCGCCGAGGCCGTGCGCCAGATTGAGATGGTGCGCGGCCCGCAGCGCGCCCTCGTCGTCCGTACGGCCCGGGGCGTGCACCCCGGCCGCGTAGCCCAGGAAGGCGCTGCACCAGGGCTCGTTCAAGGTGGTCCACAGCTCGACGCGGTCGCCCAGCGCCTCGCCGACGAGCCGGGCGTAGTCGGCGAAGCGGTGGGCGGTGTCGCGCTCGGGCCAGCCGCCCGCGTCCTCCAGCTCCTGCGGCAGGTCCCAGTGATAGAGCGTCAGCACCGGGCGGATGCCATGGGCGAGGAGGTCGTCGACGAGCGCACGGTAGAAGTCGAGCCCGCGTGGCGAGGCCGGGCCCCGGCCGGTGGGCTGGACCCGGGGCCACGAGACGGAGAAGCGGTACGCGCCCAGGCCCAGCTCCGCCATGAGACGGACGTCCTCGGCGCGGCGGTGGTAGTGGTCCGTCGCCGTGTCCCCGGTGTCACCGCCGAGCACCCGCCCCGGCGCCCGGCAGAAGGTGTCCCAGATGGAGGGGGTGCGGCCGTCCTCGGCGGCCGCGCCCTCGACCTGGTAGGCGGCGGTCGCGGCGCCGAAGAGGAAGCCGGGCGGGAAGTCCACGGTCATGTCGCACGCTCCGGAAGGAAAGGAGAGAACGGTGGGGGAGTCAGCCCTTGAGCGCGCCGCGCATGATGCCGCCGACGATCTGCCGGCCGAAGAACGTGAAGGCCAGCAGCAGCGGCAGCGTGCCCAGCAGCGCCCCGGCCATCACCACGGCCTGGTCGGGGACATAGCCGCGGCCGAGCCCGGTGAGGGCCACCTGCACGGTCGGGTTCTCCTGCGTCAGCGCGATGACGGGCCAGAAGAAGTCGTTCCACGCCTGGACGAAGGAGAGCAGCCCCAGCACGGCCATCGCGGGCCGGGCGACGGGGAAGACCACGTGCCACACCACGCGCACACTGCTCGCCCCGTCCACACGGGCCGCCTCGATCAGCTCGTCGGGCAGCGCCTCGACGAGGTACTGCCGCATGAAGAACACCCCGAAGGCGCTCACCAGCGCCGGCAGGACGACGGCCCGCAGCTGGTCGGTCCACCCCAGCCGCGCCACGATCATGAAGAGGGGGACGACGCTCAGCTGCGGCGGCACCATCATCGTGCCGACCGTCAGCAGGAGCAGCGCCCGCCGGAAGCGGAACCGCAGCTTGGCGAAGGCGAAGCCGGCGATCGTGCAGAAGAGCACCGTGCCCAGCGCCACCGTCCCGGCGACCAGCGAGGTGTTGGCGAGGGCGAGTCCCATCCGGGCGTCGGTCCACGCCGTGCCGAGATTGGTGAGCAGCCTGCCGCCGAACCACAGCGGCGGCGGGGTGTGCGCCAGCCGGGCGCTGTCCCCGGAGGCGGCCACCGCCGTCCACACGAGCGGGAAGAGCGAGCCGGCGGTGAAGAGCGCCAGGACGGCGTAGGTGACGGGTCCCGCGCGCAGCTGCCGCCCGGCGAGCCGCGCCGCCGGGCCCCGCGGTCCGCCGATGCCGGTACCGATGCCGGTGGTCACGTCGCCCCCTCACCGGTCCTTCCCCAGCCACCGCGCGAGCAGCGCGTTCACGGCGGCGATCAGCAGCAGGAGCAGGAACATCGTCCAGGCGACGGCCGAGGCGCGCCCCAGGTGGTAGTTGAACCAGCCCTGTTCGTAGAGATAGAGCCCCAGGGTCTGGAACTGGTGCGAGGCGCCGCCCTTCTGGCCGCCCGCCCCGCCGAACAGCAGGGGCTCGCCGAAGAGCTGGGTCGCCCCGATGGTGGAGACGACGACCGTGAAGAGGATCGTCGGCCGCAGCGCCGGCACGGTGATGTGGAGGAACTGCCGTGCGCGCGAGGCGCCGTCGAGCGCCGCCGATTCGTAGAGCTCGTCGGGCACGGCCTGCATGGCGGCCAGATAGATCAGCGCGTTGTAGCCCGTCCACCGCCAGATCACGATCGAGGAGACCGCGCACCGCGAGCTCCAGGTGCCGTTCTGCCAGTCGACCGGCCCAATGCCCACGGCCTCCAGTGCCCAGTTCACCATCCCGTAGTCCCGCCCGTAGAACAGGACGAAGACGAGCGTGGCGGCGGCGACCGATGTGGCGTACGGGGTCAGCAGCGCGACCCGCCAGAAGGTGGCGGCGCGCAGCCGGTAGTGGAGGAGGTGCGCCAGGCCCAGCGCCATCAGCAGCTGGGGCACGGTCGACAGGACACCGATGGTGAAGGTGTTGCGCAGCGCGTTCCAGAAGAAGTCGTTGCCGAGCAGCCGGGCGTAGTTGGTCAGGCCCGCCCACTCCATGCGGTCGGGGGACGTCAGCTCCACGCGGTGCAGCGAGGTCCATCCGGTGTAGAGGAGGGGGAAGAGCCCGAACGCGGCGAAGAACAGGAAGAACGGGGCGACGAAGACGTAGGGGCTGTAGCGGAGGTCCCAGCGGTGGAGGCGGCCGCGTGGGTCGTCCCTGCCGCGCCGCCGGTCCCCGGGGGCACTGGCCGCGCCCTCGACGACCGTGGTCGTGGCCGTCATTCGTCCACCGCGTTGTCGATCTCCCGCTGTGCGGCCCGCCAGCCGTCCCGGGGCGATCTGCCCTGCTGTTCGACCTGGGGGATGCCGACCTCGGTGAACGCGAGCCCGATCTGCTGTTCGCGCGGCCCGAAGAACAGCGTCGGGACGTGCCGGGCCGCCTCCGTGAAGATCCGCCCGATGGGCGCGTCGCCGAAGTAGGGATTGCGCGCGTCCCTGACCTCCGGCATGGCGTACGAGGCCGGGGTGGAGGGGATGCCCGCCTGCCGTTCGAACAGCTTGGCCTGCTGGGCGGGGGCGGTCAGCCAGACCGCGAGGTCGATCGCGGCGGTCCGGTGCCGGGCGGCTCTGGGGACGCCGATGAAGGAGCCGCCCCAGTTGGCCGGCCGGGGCGCGGCGGCCACGTCCCACTGGCCCCGGCCCGCCGGGCCCGACTTCTCCTTGATGTAGCCGAGCATCCAGGGCGGGCAGGCGACGGTGGCGAAGCGGCCGTTGGCGTACGCCTGGTCCCAGGGCTTCTCGAACTGTTTGAGCCGGGCCGTCAGCCCGTCCCGGGCGGCCCGCGTCGCCAGGTCCCAGGAGGCCCGGACGGCGGGGCCGTTCCGGTAGCGGGGGCGGCCCCCGCGGTCGTAGTAGCGCTCGGGGTAGCCGTGCACGGCGGCGTTGTAGAGCCCGGCCGCCGAGTCGGTGAAGACCGTGCCCGCCGGGGCCCGGCGGCGGTAGGCCCGGCCGGCCTCCAGATAGCGCCGCCAGTCCCCGGCCCACAGCCGGCCGACCGCCTCCCGGTCCGTGGGGAGCCCGGCGCTCCGGAAGAGATCCTTCCGGTAGCAGACGGCGATCGGCCCGATGTCCGTGCCGAGGCCGATGGTCCGGCCGTCGGGGGTGGTGGCCTGCGCCCACTTCCAGGAGAGCCAGTCGCCCCGGTGGACGCCCTTCGCGCGGGACAGGTCCTCGAAGAGGTCGCCCCGCGCGGTGGCGAGCTCATGGACGTTGGCGACCTCCATGGCCTGGATGTCGGCGAGGCCGCTGCCTGCCGCGAGGTGGGTGAGGAGCTGGGGGTAGTAGGCCTCGTTCCGGTCGATCACGGTTTCCTTGATCGTGACGCCCGGGTGGAGCCGTTCGTACTCCACATAGAGGCCGGCCTGTTTATAGCCGAAGACACCGAAGGTGCCGATGGTGATCGTGGTCCGCCGGGCACTCCGGGCGTCCCCGTCCTCGCCGTCGCGGGCACAGCCGTCGAGCAGGCTCACTCCGAGGACGAGGACGGCGGCGACGACGAACAGCAGGATCCGTCGGCGGTAGGGGCCGTTCGACCAGGCGGTCACGACTGGAGGACGACGACGTTCTCCGCCTGCGGCCCCTTCTGTCCCGGGGTGACGTCGTACTCGACCCTGTCGTTCTCGTGCAGCTCCTTGAACCCGGTGCCCTGGACGGCGGAGAAGTGGACGAACACGTCCGGGCCTCCGTCGTCCTGGGTGATGAAGCCGAATCCCTTTTCGGCGTTGAACCACTTCACTGTGCCTTGTGCCATCGGTCATGACCCTTCGTCCGGTACCGGCACATCAGCTTTGCCCGGACAGAGGGCCGACGTCTCCCGACCGCCCCCTGTGTCACCCCTGAGGACTACAAAACGAAAAGGTCCCGGTCCGCTTGCGCGGACCGGGACCTCCCGATCAGGGTGAGTAACGGGACTCGAACCCGCGACATCCTGGACCACAACCAGGTGCTCTACCAGCTGAGCTATACCCACCACGTCCGGCGTTTGTTTCCGTGTTTCCCACCGGCCGAGAAGAAGTCTACAGGGTCTTTGGGGGTGCTCGCTCCCAGCTTTCGCCTCGCCGGGAGCGAGCTGCGTCACTATGCCTGGCTGCGGCTTTACGCCTCGTCGGGCAGGACGTGCTTGGCCGCGATGGCCTTCGCCGTGTCGGAGTCCGGACCGGGCTGGGGGACGAAGATCGCCTCGCGGTAGTAGCGGAGCTCGGCGATCGACTCGCGGATGTCCGAGAGCGCCCTGTGGTTGCCGTTCTTCTTGGGGCTGCTGAAGTAGGCGCGAGGGAACCAGCGGCGGGCCAGCTCCTTCACCGAGGACACATCCACGATCCGGTAGTGGAGGTGGCCTTCGAGCGCGGGCATGTCCCGCAGCAGGAAACCGCGGTCGGTGCCGACCGAGTTTCCGCACAGCGGGGCCTTGCCCGGCTCCGGGACATGCTTGCGGACGTACTCCAGGACCTGCCGTTCGGCGTCCTCGAGGGTGGTCCCGCCGTCCAGCTCCGCGAGCAGCCCGGAGGCCGTGTGCATCTCGCGCACGACCTCGGGCATGGTGGCGAGCGCCTCGGCGGGCGGGCGGACGACGATGTCCACGCCGTCCCCGAGGATGTTCAGCTCAGAGTCGGTGACCAGCGCGGCCACCTCGATGAGCGCGTCGGACGACAGCGAGAGCCCGGTCATCTCGCAGTCGATCCACACCATGCGATCGTTCATACGTCTCACCCTACGGGGCGTTCCCGCTGTCCGGGCAGGCGCGGAGCGTAGAGGTCCGTATCCGGCTTCCCCGGATCCCCCGGCCCCACCCCGTGCCCACCGCCATGTCCTGGCGAGTGAGAGATATGCCCGCTATGTCCACCCGGTGGCGGGGGAGCGCCCAGAGGCGCGCCCGTCATCGCGTGGGCGGGCATCGCCGCACGGCGCATCGCCATCAGCGACGGCTCCCCCGGCCGGGGATCCAGTGGATCCGGCCGGTCGAACCGGTCGCCGCGCTCCGCGCGCTCCGGTCGTTCGCCCCGTTCCACCCGGTCCACCGGCCCGCCCTGCGGCCGGCGTGCCCGGTAGGCGGCCCGATAGGCGGCGGGGGAGGACCCCAGCTGCCGGCGGAAATGGCCCCGCAGGGCCACGGGCGAGCGGAAGCCGCAGCGTCCGGCGACCTCGTCCACGGAGTAGTCCGAGGTCTCCAGGAGCCGCTGGGCCTGGAGCACCCGCTGAGTGATCAGCCACTGAAGCGGGGCGCTCCCGGTGAGCGAGCGGAACCGCCGGTCGAAGGTGCGACGGCTCATATACGCGCGGGCGGCCAGGGTCTCCACGTCGAACTGCTCGTGGAGGTGCTCCAGCGCCCAGGCGACGACCTCGGCCAGCGGGTCGGCGCCGATCTCCTCGGGTAAAGACCTGTCGAGATAGCGCTCCTGCCCGCCGGCGCGGCGGGGCGGTACGACGAGCCGGCGGGCCAGGGCCCCCGCGGCGTCGGCGCCGTGGTCGGTGCGGACGATGTGCAGGCACAGGTCGATGCCTGCCGCGGTGCCCGCGGACGTCAGTACGTCGCCGTCGTCCACGAAGAGCTCCCGCGGGTCCACATGGACCGACGGATAGCGCTTCGCGAGCGTGGGCGCGTACATCCAGTGGGTGGTGGCGGGCCTGCCGTCGAGCAGGCCCGCGGCGGCCAGTACAAAGGCACCGGTGCACAGCCCGACGATGCGGGCGCCCTCCTCATGGGCCCGGCGCAACGCGTCGAGCGCGGCGGCGGGCGGCGGCTGGGTGATCGACCGCCAGGCCGGTACGACGACGGTGCCTGCCCTGGAGAGCGCCTCCAGGCCGTACGGTGCGGTCAATTCCAGGCCGCCGGTCGTTCGCAATGGCACATCTTCGCCCGCGCACACCAGCAATCGGTAGCGGGGGACTCCCGCGTCCTGTCGGTCGATGCCGAACACGGAGAGCGGGATGGAGCTTTCGAAGATGGGGCCGCCGCTGAAAAGCAGTACGGCGACGATCTCCCGGCGGCGGCGTCCGGAGAGCTTGCGCGCGGTCTCCGGTACGGTCGTGGAGTCCTGGCTCATGGCGCTAAGCCCCCCTCGGCGGTCGAGTCCTCTCGGTCCTGCACGTTTCCCCTCGGTCCTGAACGGTTCCCCCGCCGGTCATGGCCAAGATCGAATCTACTGCGTCGCTTGGAGACGCGGTGACCAGTTCACCACCCGCCTCTAAATCGACATGACAACTTGGCGTGAAGCGTTCGATCACGAAGCGTTGCACTTGCAGGCTCCGGTGAAAAGTACGCCTCTCGCCCCTGCCCACACTCCTCAGTCGGCAACCGCCCTCAGCGGTTGTTTCCTTGCTGGTCGACCGGCTGATGAGAGGGGTTCCGGCCGAGGTATGAAGTTCGGACCGAAGTTGGCTGAAAACATATGGGTGCAGGCGTGCGAGGGCGTCAGTCGACGGGGCTACCGGGCCCCTGCCGACGGGCTCCGCGATGGCTTCCGGCGCCCGTCCGGCCGTGCCGGCCCCGGTGTGGAGACGCCTGTTCCGCGGACACCTTTGCGGCGGTGCGCTCGGACTGACGCAGGAGCGCGTGGCAGACGCAGGTGAGTGCCACCAGACCGGCGGCCGTGCCGGCCGCGCCGCCGAAGGACTGACCGCACATCAGCAGGACGACCGGCACCAGGGCACAGCTGAAGGCCGCCCAGCGGACCACGTCGCTCACCGGATCGGGGGACGGCCCCTCGGGCTTCTCCTCGCGGGCGAAATCATGGGTTCCGGGCACGGAAGGGCTCCCTGCTGGCGGCTGATGGCGGTACTAACAACGGCCGGCCGGGGGCGTGGGTCACTGGGGAGTGGGTAGCAGGGGGTGTGAGCCCGGGCCATTGCGCTACGCGCCGCGCTCGTGCATGCTCCGGGGAACCGCCCACGGGCCGCCGGCCCGGCGGGCGGCCTCTGGGCAGGCAACGACTGTCGCCGTACCCTGGGGGGTAAGCACTTGAAAAGATGAATCCCGGACGGATTTGGCCGTCCAAGATCCATCAGCGGGCGCCCCTCGACAACTCCAACCAGTCCACCGCCGATCCCCTCGACCAGAGGCTTCCTTCGCCGAGACACCGATGGCCGGTCACGAATTCTCCGAACCCGCGGACCGCAAGCGGATCGCCGATCAGGCGGCGAATCCCGAAGCGGCGGAAGAAACACGTCATTCCTGCGATCCGGCGTTCCGGCACGGCGTCGTGGTGGGCTTCGACGGTTCCATGTCGAGTGAGCGGGCGCTTGCGTATGCAATCGGTATGGCCCGGCGCTCGGGCTCGGGGCTGATCATCGTCCATGTGGCCAACCGGCTGCCGACGACCGTCTGGGCGGGCTGTGAGCCGCCGGTCTTCGTGGACGTCCCCGACCACCGCACGGAGGTCCTGGGCCTGGAACTGGCCTGCGCCGACCATCTCTCCGAGGTGCCCTGGATCCTGGTGGAGCGCGGCGGGGACATCTGCCACGAACTTGAAGAAGTCGGGCGCGAATACGCCGCCGACGCCATCGTGGTGGGCTCCACCCATGGCCTGGTCGGCCGGATCTTCGGTTCCGTGGCGGGCCGGCTGGCGCGCCGGGCGCAGCGGCCGGTGGTCGTCATCCCGTAAGGGCCGGGCGAAGGCCGCCGGCGGTTTCCCGGGGGCGTCATGAGTTCTCGGCCGTTCCCCCGGTGACGCATGCGGCCGTGCGATGCCGCTGGTGCGAGGGGTGCGACAGGAACTGGCGGAACGTCAACTGCCGTGCGCCGTAGGGGAATGGCCCCGCCGATCCCTTGACTTCCCCCGGAATCTACTCGCGCGTAGGGGTGCCGGGAGCATCCCGGATGGGTACAACTCCGGCAGCACGTCCCCCAGGGCGTGCCGCCGGACGGGAGGTGACGGTTCCCGGGGCCGGTGGCATCACCGCCGGTGTGAGGGCGACGCCGGCGAGATAAGGAGGCGGCCCTCCCCGCGCGCGTGGTGGCACGCGTGGGGAGGGCCGTTCTCTCGTACCTGTCGCGGACAGGTGCGGACAGGTCCGAGAGGGCTTGCGGGGCCCGCGGCCGGTCGGCCGGGCGGGCCCGGGGGCGGACTACTCGACGGTGACGGACTTCGCCAGGTTGCGCGGCTTGTCGATGTCGCGGCCCATGGCCTTCGCCGTGTAGTACGCGAAGAGCTGGAGCGGGATGCCCATGAGGATGGCGTCCAGCTCGTCCTCGTTCTTCGGCACCACGATCGTGTGGTCGGCCTTCTCCTGCTCCTGGTGGGCGACGGCGAGGATGCGGCCGCTGCGGGCCTTGATCTCCTCGAGCGCGGCGCGGTTCTTCTCCAGCAGCTCGTCGTCCGGCACGATCGCGACGGTCGGCATCGCGGGCTCGATCAGGGCCAGCGGGCCGTGCTTCAGCTCGGAGGCCGGGTAGGCCTCGGCGTGGATGTACGAGACCTCCTTGAGCTTCAGCGAGGCCTCACGGGCCACAGGGTAGCCCCGCACACGGCCGATGAACATCATCGACTTGGCCTCGGCGTACTCCTTGGCCAGCTCCTCGATCTGCGCCTCGTTCGCCAGGATCTCCTCGATCTGGCCGGGCAGCTTGCGCAGGCCCTCGATGATCCGCTTGCCGTCGGCGACGGACAGGTCGCGGGTGCGGCCCAGGTGGAGGGCGAGCAGGCCGAAGGAGACCACCATGTTGGTGAAGCACTTGGTGGAGACGACGCAGACCTCGGGGCCGGCGTGGACGTAGATGCCACCGTCGGTCTCGCGGGCGATCGCCGAGCCGACCACGTTCACCAGGCCCAGGACGCGGGCGCCCTTGCGCTTGAGCTCCTGGACGGCGGCGAGCACGTCGTAGGTCTCACCGGACTGGGACACCGCGATGTAGAGGGTGTCGGGGTCGACGACCGGGTTGCGGTAGCGGAACTCGGAGGCCGGCTCGGCGTCCGCGGGGATGCGGGCGAGCTCCTCGATCATCTGGGCGCCGATCTGGCCGGCGTGGTACGAGGTGCCACAGCCGAGGATCTTCACCCGGCGCACGGCGCGGGCGTCACGGGCGTCCAGGTTGAGGCCGCCGAGGTGCACGGTGGAGAAGCGGTCGTCGATGCGGCCGCGCAGCGCGCGGTCCACGGCGTCGGCCTGCTCGTGGATCTCCTTGTGCATGTACGTGTCGTGGCCGCCCATGTCGTAGGACTCGGCCTCCCACTCGACGGTGGTCGGCTGGGCGGAGGTGGAGGAGCCCTCGGTGGTGTACGTGCGGTAGTCGTCGGCGCGCAGGGTGGCCATCTCGCCGTCGTCGAGGGTGACGACCTGGCGGGTGTGGGAGACCAGGGCCGCGACGTCGGAGGAGACGAACATCTCCTTCTCGCCTATGCCCAGGACCACGGGGGAGCCGTTGCGGGCGACGACGATGCGGTCCGGGAAGTCGGCGTGGAGGACGGCGATGCCGTAGGTGCCCTCGATGTGCTTGACGGCCTCGCGGACCTTCTCCTCCAGCGTGCCGGCCTCGGAGCGGGCGATGAGGTGGGCGAGCACCTCGGTGTCGGTGTCGGAGACGAAGACGAAGCCCTCGGCCGTCAGCTTGGCGCGCAGGTCGGAGGCGTTGTCGATGATGCCGTTGTGGACGACGGCCACCTTCTCCTCGGCGTCGAGGTGGGGGTGGGCGTTGACGTCGTTCGGCGCGCCGTGGGTGGCCCAGCGGGTGTGGGCGATGCCGGTGGTGCCGTTGAAGCGCTTGGGCAGCCGGGACTCCAGCTCGCGGACGCGGCCCTTGGCCTTGGCGGACTTCAGGCCGCCGGTCTTGCCGGTCGCGTGCAGGGCGATGCCGGCGGAGTCGTAGCCGCGGTACTCCAGGCGCTGGAGACCCTCCAGCAGCAGCGGTGCGACATCACGCTTGCCGATGTATCCGACGATTCCACACATAGATGACCCTCCCAGGTAAAGCGTTCGTGGTGCCCGGCACTACGGCGGCACTCGGTGGCGGTTGCGAGGACGGAACGGGGCGGCGGTGCGGAGCCGGCCCCGGCCCGTCGACGTCCCGGCGGCTCAGCCGTAGACGATGCGGCGCAGTTGCCGCAGTGAGAGCTCGGGTGGCGCCACCGCGCGGTGCGGCAGCTCCGTCGCGATGCGCTCGAAGATCTCCGCGTTGTTCAGTCCGCCGGACTGAAGCTCGCGGTGGCGGCGGCGCACGAATTCCTCGGCCGTCTCGTCGAAGTACGCCAGCACGTCCAGCACCACCCGGGCGGCCTCGCCGCGCTGTAGCGGCGTGCTGCGCACCAGGTGGTCGACCAGGTCGTCATGGGACATGCGGCGTTCGAGCACCCGTCGATAGTGAGGGGAAGTCGAGCCTTTCGCAAGAATCCTGCCCGATATCGGGCAGGGGCGCGGGGGAATGTGAGGGGGAAAGGGTTAGAAACGGCGCAGGACGGCCTGTTTCGCCGCGGCAAACTCCTCGTCCGTGAGGATCCCGGCGTGACGCAGCTCACCCAGCTCCCGCAGCCGGCGCAGCAGGGTGTCGTGATCGTCGGCGGCGGGGTCGCCCTGCTCCGGGGCGGCGGGCCCGGCCGGGGGCGTGCCCTCCAGGGCCTTCGGGGCGCCGGGGGCCGGGACGCCCGGCGAGGTGACGGCGGACCGCGCGGCTCCGGCGGCGGAGGGGTGCGGCAGCCGGGCGGTCACGGCGGCGGCCACCAGCGCCATCAGCGGGTCCTTCTTGAAGCCGTAGAGCTCGATGGCGTGCGGGTCGTGCTTGGGCGGCGCTTTCGTGGGCGCCTGGGGGACGGTGAAGCGGAGGTAGCCGTTCTCCAGGCCCGCGGAGGGCTGCCACTCCACCGAGGCGATGTCGGAGACGGGCAGGACACGCGTCCCCGCGGACTTCTTCCCCTCGGCGGTGACCCAGTTCCATTCGAGGCGGACGCTCTCGCCGTCGAAGGAGGCGGTGCCGTCGCCCGCGCTCACCGACAGTGGTACGGCCGGGCCCGGCATCAGATAGCGGCCGGTGGGGCCGTCCGGCAGCTGCTCCAGCAGCAGGGCGTGGCGCACCTCGTCCACGAAGTACTCCGCGACGCCCGTACGGTCCTGCTCGACCGCGAGCTGATACGGATCCGCCGCCTCCGGAAGCCGGCCGCGGGCGGCCTGGGTCAGCGGGTCGGACCCGTCGCGCAGCCGCAGCCGGAGCCGTCCGCCCCGGCGGGCCGGCTCGAAGGCGACGCCCGCCACCGCGCTCAGCGGAACGGCGAGCTCACCCAGGGTCTGGCGCAGCGGGTGCACTCCCCGCTCCCGGCCCGGCACGATGCGTATCGTGTCGCCGTCGAAGGTCCATGTCCCGTCCTTCTGGAGGATCTCTGCCATGGGCTGAATTCTCGCAGCAGGGCCGGGGGCGCGGGGCGGGGAGTGGGGGCGTATCGGGGGACGTCAGGCGCCGGGCAGGCCCAGCTCGCGGGCGATCAGCATCCGCTGCACCTCGCTGGTGCCCTCGCCGATCTCCAGGATCTTGGAGTCCCGCCACATCCGGGCCACGGGGTACTCGTTCATAAAGCCGTAGCCGCCGTGGATCTGGGTGGCCTCACGGGCGTTGGTGACGGCGATCTCGGAGGAGTAGAGCTTGGCCAGCGCCGCCTCCTTCTTGAACGGCTCTCCGTGCACCAGCCGGGAGGCGGCGTCGCGCCAGGCGATCCGGGCCGTGTGCGCCCGCATCTCCATGTCGGCGATCTTGAACTGGATGGCCTGGTTGGCGCCGATCGGCCGGCCGAAGGCCTCCCGGGTCCGGGCGTAGACGACGGACTCGTCGACACAGCCCTGGGCGAGCCCGGTGGCCAGCGCGGAGATCGCGATCCGGCCCTCGTCCAGTATCCGCAGGAACTGGGCGTAGCCGCGGCCCTGTTCGCCCAGCAGATTGGCGGCCGGCACCCGGACGTCGGAGAAGGACAGCTCCCGGGTGTCCGAGGCGTTCCAGCCGACCTTGGAGTAGGGGGCGGCGACCGTGAAGCCGGGGGTGCCGGACGGCACGATGATCGAGGAGATCAGCGGCTTGCCGTTCTCGGCGTGGCCGGTGACGGCGGTGACGGTGACCAGGCCGGTGATGTCGGTGCCGGAGTTGGTGATGAAGCACTTGGTGCCGTTGATCACCCATTCGTTCGTCGTCTCGTCGAGGCGGGCCGTGGTGCGGGTGGCCCCGGCGTCGGAACCGCCGTCGGGCTCCGTCAGGCCGAACGCGCCCAGCATCTCGCCGGAGCAGAGCTTCGGCAGCCACTCGCGCTTCTGCTCCTCGGTGCCGAAGCGGAAGATGGGCATCGCGCCCAGCGAGACCCCGGCCTCCAGGGTGATCGCCACGGAGGAGTCCACCCGGGCGAGCTCCTCCAGGACCAGCCCGAGGGCCAGATAGTCCCCGCCCATGCCGCCGTACTCCTCGGGGAACGGCAGCCCGAACAGGCCCATGCGGCCCATCTCCCGCACGATCTCGTACGGGAACTCATGGCGCTCGTAGAAGTCGCCGATCTTCGGGGCGACGACCTCGTGGGCGAACTCCTCCACGGTGCGGCGGAGTTCCTCGTGCTCGGGGGAGAGGCGGTGGTCCAGGGACATGGCTCAGGGCTCCTGGTGGGAGAGGGCACGGACGGTGCGGGACGGGCTGGGTCGGCCCAGGTGGCCGGCCATCCAGACGCTGGTGGCGGTGAGACGGCCGAGATCGACCCCGGTGGCGATGCCGAGGCCGTCGAGCATCCAGACGAGGTCTTCGGTGGCGAGATTGCCGGTGGCGCTCTTGGCGTACGGGCAGCCGCCGAGACCGCCGGCGGAGGCGTCGACCGTGGTCACGCCGTGGCGCAGGGCGGCGAGGGTGTTGGCGAGCGCCTGCCCGTAGGTGTCGTGGAAGTGCACGGCGAGCCGGTCGGTCGGCACCCCCGCCTCGTTGAGCGCGGTGAGCAGCGCCGTGACATGGCCGGGCGTGGCGACGCCGATGGTGTCGCCGAGGCTCAGCTCGTCACAGCCCAGGTCGAGGAGGCGGCGGCTGACCCGGACGGTCCGCTCCAGGGGGACGGCGCCCTCCCAGGGGTCGCCGAAGCACATGGAGAGATAGCCGCGCACCCGCAGCCCCGCCTCCCGGGCCGTCGCCACGACGGGGGCGAACATCTCCAGTGACTCGTCGACGGAGCGGTTGAGATTGGCCCGGGCGAAGGACTCGGTGGCGCTGCCGAAGACGGCGATCTCCCGGGCGCCGAGGGCGAGGGCGCGGTCGAGCCCGCGCCGGTTGGGCACGAGCACGGGGAGCCGGGCGGGGACGCCCTCGAGCAGCGGCAGCAGCTCCTCGGCGTCGGCCAGCTGGGGCACCCACTTGGGGTGGACGAAGCTCGTCGCCTCGACGGTGTCCAGGCCGGCGGCGGCCAGCCGGCGGATGAACTCCGCCTTGACCTCGGTCGGGACGATCGTCTTCTCGTTCTGGAGACCGTCGCGGGGGCCCACCTCGTGGATCCGCACCCGGGTGGGGAGGGCGGGGTCCGGGACGGCCATGGGCAGTCCGCCGATCATGACTCCTCCAGGGGCGCGGCGGGGGTGACGTCGGGTGAGACGACTGGTGTGACGACGGCCAGGACCTGGTCCATCGCCACCGTGCTGCCGGGCGTCACATCGAGCTCGGTGACGGTGCCGGCGTGGGGGGCGGCGATGACGTGCTCCATCTTCATCGCCTCCACGACGAGGAGGCTCTGCCCGGCCTCGACCTCGTCCCCTACGGCGGCCTTGACGACGGTGACCGTGCCGGGCATGGGGGCGGTGAGGGTGCCGGCGTGGGCACCGGCGCCGCCGCCACCGACATCGACGGGGTCGTGCGTCAGCAGATGCCAGGTGTCGCCTTGGCGGGCGAGCCAGATGCCCTGCGGGGTGGTGGTGATGGCGAAGGGGTGGGTGAGGCCGTCGAGCTGGAGGGTGGTTTGCTCCCCGGGCCCCCGGGAGGGCAGCAGCTTCGCGCTGCCGGGGACGGTGGGCGCGGTCTCGTCCGACGGGGCCAGCAGGAACTCCGCCCCGTCGACGTCACCGCGCACGCGGACCGTGACCGGGGCGTGGCCCGGGGCGCGGAAGTGGTGGGCCGTCCAGGCGGCTTCGCCGCCGAGGCGCCAGCCGCTCGGCACCGAGAACGGGTCCACCCACTCGGCCGGGGGCCGGGGGGCCTGCCCCGCGCTCAGCCCCTGCCGGCGCAGCAACCCACCCGCCACGTACACCTCCTCCGGCACCTCCGCCGGAACGAGCGTCGCCGCGTCGCGGTCGACGAGCCCCGTGTCGAGGTCGCCCGAGACGACGGAGGGGTGGGCCAGCAGTCGCCGCAGGAAGCCCACGTTCGTGTCCACGCCCAGGACGACCGTCTCCGCGAGGGCGGCCCGTAGGCGGCGGAGGGCCGTGGCCCGGTCCGGGCCGTGGGCGACGATCTTCGCGAGCATGGGGTCGTACGACGTGCCGACCTCCGCGCCCGCCACGAGCCCGGAGTCCACCCGGATCCCCTCGCCCGCCGGTTCGCGCAGGGCCAGGACCGTGCCCGCCGAGGGCAGGAAGTCGACGCGGTCGCCGCTCACCCGGGCGGTCTCGGCGCAGAGGCGCGCCTCCACCGCGTGGCCCGTGAGCGTCACGTCCTCCTGGGCGAAGCCCAGCCGCTCGCCGGCCGCGACCCGGATCTGCCACTCGACCAGGTCCAGCCCGGTGATCAGCTCCGTGACCGGGTGCTCGACCTGGAGACGGGTGTTCATCTCCATGAAGTAGTACGCGGACGGGTCGCCGCCCGGGACGATGAACTCCACCGTCCCGGCGCCCGTGTAGCCGCAGGAGCGCGCCGCCTGCACGGCGGCCTCGCCCATCGCGGCGCGCGTGGCCTCGTCCAGCAGGACGCTGGGGGCCTCCTCGATGATCTTCTGGTGGCGTCGCTGGAGCGAGCACTCGCGCTCGCCCAGGTGGACGACGCCGCCGTGGCCGTCGGCCAGCACCTGGATCTCGATGTGCCGGGGGCGGTCGATCCAGCGCTCGACGAGCAGGGTGTCATCGCCGAAGGACCCGCGTGCCTCGCGCCGCGCGGCGGCGATCTCCTCGCCGAGCAGCGCCGCGTCGCGCACCAGCCGCATGCCCTTGCCGCCGCCGCCCGCGGAGGGCTTCAGCAGGACCGGCATCCCGATCGCGTGCGCCGCGTCGGCCAGTTCGGCGTCGGTCAGGCCGCTGCCCGACGAGCCCGGCACGACGGGCACGCCCGCCGCCTGGACCGTCTCCTTCGCCCGGATCTTGTCGCCCATCAGCTCGATCGCCCCGGCGGGCGGGCCGATGAAGACGAGCCCCGCGTCCGTACAGGCGCGGGCGAAGGCGGCGTTCTCCGCGAGGAAGCCGTAGCCGGGGTGGACGGCCTGCGCGCCGGTGCGGGCGGCGGCGTCCAGCAGGCGCTCCACGGACAGATAGCTCTCCGTGGCGGCCGCGGGGCCGATGCGTACGGCGGTGTCGGCCTCGCGGACGTGCCGGGCGTCGGCGTCCGCGTCGCTGAACACGGCGACGGACCGGATGCCGAGCGCGCGCAGCGTACGGATGACGCGTACGGCGATCTCGCCCCGGTTGGCGACAAGGACTGTCTCGAACATGCTCCGCCTCACATCCGGAAGACGCCGTAGCCGGGCGCCGCGCCGTCCCTGGCGGGAAGCGGGGCGTTGGCACAGGCGGTCAGGGCCAGGCCCAGCACCTGCCGGGTCTCCAGGGGGTCGATGACTCCGTCGTCCCACAGCCGGGCGGTCGCGTAGTAGGCGTTGCCCTGGGTCTCGTACTGCTCGCGGATCGGCGCCCGGAAGGACTCCTCGTCCTCCGCGCCCCACTCCTCGCCGCGCGCCTCCAGCTGGTCGCGCTTGACGGTGGCGAGGACGGAGGCCGCCTGCTCGCCGCCCATCACCGAGATCTTCGCGTTGGGCCACATCCACAGGAAGCGGGGGGAGTAGGCCCGGCCGCACATGGAGTAGTTGCCCGCGCCGTACGAGCCGCCGATGACGACCGTCAGCTTGGGGACGCGGGTGCAGGCGACGGCCGTGACCATCTTGGCGCCGTGCTTGGCGATGCCGCCCGCCTCGTACTGCCGGCCGACCATGAAGCCGGAGATGTTCTGGAGGAAGAGCAGCGGGATGCCGCGCTGGTCGCACAGCTCGATGAAGTGGGCGCCCTTCTGGGCGGATTCGGAGAAGAGGATGCCGTTGTTGGCGACGATGCCCACCGGGTGGCCGTGGATCCGGGCGAAGCCGGTCACCAGCGTCTGCCCGAACTCCGCCTTGAACTCGGCGAACCGCGAGCCGTCGACGATCCGGGCGATGACCTCGCGCACGTCGTACGGGGTGCGGGAGTCCACCGGGACCGCGCCGTAGAGCCCCGCCGGGTCGGCCTTGGGCTCCTCGGCCGGCTCCACCGACCAAGGCAGCGAGCCGCGCTCGGGGAGGGTGGAGACGATGGTCCGCACGATGCGCAGGGCGTGCTCGTCGTTCTCGGCGAGGTGGTCGGTGACGCCCGAGACCTTCGAGTGGACCTCGCCGCCGCCCAGCTCCTCGGCGGTGACGACCTCGCCCGTCGCGGCCTTCACCAGCGGCGGGCCGCCCAGGAAGATCGTGCCCTGGCCGCGCACGATCACGGCCTCGTCGCTCATCGCCGGGACGTAGGCGCCGCCGGCCGTGCAGGAGCCGAGGACCGCCGCGATCTGCGGGATGCCGGCGCCGGACATCCGGGCCTGGTTGTAGAAGATCCGGCCGAAGTGGTCGCGGTCGGGGAAGACCTCGTCCTGCATGGGCAGGAAGGCGCCGCCGGAGTCGACCAGATACAGGCACGGGAGCCTGTTCTCCAGGGCGATCTCCTGGGCGCGCAGATGCTTCTTGACGGTCATCGGGTAGTACGTGCCGCCCTTGACCGTGGCGTCATTGGCGACGATCACCGTCTCGCGGCCGGAGACCCGGCCGATGCCCGCGATCACGCCCGCGGCCGGGGCGGACCCGCCGTACATCCCCTCGGCGGCCAGCGGGGCGATCTCCAGGAAGGGCGAGCCGGGATCGAGCAGGGCGTCGACGCGATCGCGCGGCAGCAGCTTCCCGCGCGCGGTGTGCCGCGCGCGGGCCTTCTCGCCGCCGCCCAGCCGGGCGGTGGCGAGCCTGCCGCGCAGCTCCGCCGTCAGCTCGCGATGGGCGGCCTCGTTGGCCCGCCAGGCCTCGGACGCCGGATCCGCGGCGCTCCCCAGCACCGGTGCCTGCTGCATGGACTCGAGCTCCCTTGCTCGGTTAATGAGCGTTAACACAGTGCCTTCAGGTTAACGACCACTAACGCCCGCTGTCTACAATTACCTTTGTGGAAGACGCTGTGAGCACCGCCCGAACGGCCCCGGCCGCCCTCTCCCGCCGGGAGCAGATCCTGCGGGAGGCCGCGCGGCTCTTCGCCGAGCGCGGCTTCCACGGCGTGGGCGTGGACGAGATAGGGGCGGCGGTCGGCATCAGCGGCCCCGGGCTCTACCGCCACTTCGCCGGCAAGGACGCGATGCTCGCCGAGCTGCTGGTGGGCATCAGCGGGCGGCTCCTCACGGGCGGCCGGCAGCGCGTCGCCGAGGCGGCGGAGGCGGGCGCGGCCCCGGCCGAGGTGCTGGACTCGCTCATCGACGGGCACATCGACTTCGCCCTGGACGACCGGGCGCTGATCATCCTCCACGACCGGGAGCTCGGCCAGCTCCGCGACAGCGACCGCAAGCTGGTGCGCTCGCTCCAGCGCCAGTACGTGGAGCTGTGGGTCGACGTCGTCCGCAAGCTGTGCCCCGGCACCCTCGAAGTGGAGGTCCGGGCCGCCGTCCACGCCGTCTTCGGTCTGCTGAACTCCACCCCCCACCTCGGCCCCACGGGCGCTCGCCCCGCCCGGACGGCCACGGCCGCGCTGCTGCGCCGCCTGACGCTGGGCGCGCTCGGCTCCCTGGCGGGCTGACGGGCCGGGCCGACGGGACCCGGCGCGGGCCGGCGAGATCACGCCGAACGGATCTGGACAGCCCCGGTGACCGGCGGGTAGCTTCCGCTGAGCAAGCGCTTATACAGCAGCGCTGATGCAGCGAGCGCCGACGCGAGCGAGCGCTGACACAGCCGAGCGGGGAGGCCGCTGTGCGACGCACTGTCTTCACCGAGGACCACGAGGCTTTCCGGCGGACGATCCGCGACGTCATCGCCGCCGAGGTGGTGCCGTACTTCGACGAGTGGCGCGCGGCGGGGGCCGTTCCCCGTGAGTTCTACAAGAGGCTCGGCGAGCTCGGCGTCTTCGGCATCGAGGTCCCCGAGGAGTACGGCGGCGCGGGACAGCGCTCGTTCAAGTTCCAGGCCGTCGTCACCGAGGAGTGCGCGCGTGCGGGCGTCGGCTTCGGCGCCGCCGGCGCGCACACCGCCCTCTGCCTCCCCTACCTCCTCGAATACGGCACCGAGGAGCAGAAGCGCCGCTGGCTGCCCGGCTTCGTCTCCGGCGAGCTGATGACCGCCATCGCCATGACCGAGCCCGGCACCGGCTCCGACCTGGCCGGTATGCGGACCACCGCCCGGCTCTCCGAGGACGGCACCCACTACGTCCTCAACGGCGCGAAGACCTTCATCACCGGCGGCGTTCAGGCCGACCGGGTGCTCGTCTGCGCCCGTACCGCCCCCGCCACCGCCGAGGACCGGCGCGGCGGCATCTCCATCCTCGTCGTGGACACCTCCTCGGAGGGCTACGCGGTCGGCCGCACGCTGGAGAAGCTCGGCCTGAAGGCCTCCGACACCGCCGAACTCTCCTTCACCGACGTCAAGGTGCCGGTTACGGACCTGCTCGGCGAGGAGGGGAAGGCCTTCGGCTATCTCACCCACAACCTCCCGCAGGAGCGGCTCGGCATCGCCGTCGGCGCGTACGCCCAGGCGGCCGCCGCCGTCGGGTTCGCCACGGAGTACGTCCGCGACCGCACGGTCTTCGGGCGGTCGGTGGCCTCGTTCCAGAACACCAAGTTCGTCCTGGCCGACTGCCGTTCCGAGGTGGACGCGATGCAGGCGGTCGTCGACCGTGCCCTGGAGGCGCACGACGCGGGCGAGCTCACCGCCGCCGACGCCGCCTCCGCCAAGCTCTTCACCACCGAGCGGGCGGCCGTCGTCGTCGACAAGTGCCTCCAGCTCCACGGCGGTTACGGCTACATGATGGAGTACCCCATCGCCCGCCTCTACGCGGACACCCGCGTCACCCGCATCTACGGCGGCACGAGCGAGGTCATGCGCTCGATCATCGCCAAGTCGATGGGCCTGTAGGGCCCGCCGCGACGGCAGGACACTTTCCTTAAGGACCACCGGCACCATGAACGAACCCCTCACCTCCGAACCGCCCACCCCCGAACCCCCCACTCCCCTCGACGAACTCCTCGGCCTGCTCGACCTGGAGCGGATCGAGGAGGACATCTTCCGCGGCACCACCTCACAGCCCGTCCTCGTGCCGCGCGTCTTCGGCGGCCAGGTCGCCGCCCAGGCACTGGTCGCCGCGGGGCGCACGGTCCCGGCCGACCGGCACGCGCACTCCCTGCACTCCTACTTCCTGCGCCCCGGCGATCCGGCGGTGCCCATCGTCTACACCGTCGACCGCATCCGCGACGGCTACTCCTTCACCACCCGCCGCGTCGTCGCCGTCCAGCACGGGCAGCCGATCTTCCACCTCTCCGCGTCCTTCCAGACGTACGAGGAGGGGCTGGAGCACCAGGAGCCGATGCCTCCGGCGCCGGACCCCTCGGCCCTGCCCACGGCCGCCGAGATGCTGTCGCGGTACGCCCCTCACCTGGGCGGCCAGGACGTCGTCGAGCGCATCCTGGAGGCGCGCGGCGCGGTCGACCTGCGCTACGCGGAGGAGCCGACGTTCGCCCGCGTGGGCGAGCCGCGCGAACCCAAGTCGCAGGTTTGGTTCCGGACGAACGGCAAACTGGCGGACGACCCGCTGCTGCACATCTGCCTGGCCACATACGTCTCCGACATGACGCTCCTGGACTCCGTGCTGCTCGCCCACGGGCGCGGCGGCTGGGCCGTCGGGGACGTCGTCGGCGCGAGCCTGGACCACGCCATGTGGTTCCACCGCCCCTTCCGCGCCGACGAATGGCTGCTCTACGACCAGGAGAGCCCCACCTCCCAGAGCGGCCGGGGCCTGGCGAGAGGACGGATCTTCACCCAGGACGGGCGGCTGGCGGTGTCGGTGATCCAGGAGGGGCTGATTCGCGTTCCTCGCGCCAGGAGGGGCTGATCCGGGTACCCCGGAGATGACCCGCCCTTTACCCTCATGAGGCTGATCGAAGGCGATCCACCGGGAGGGGACCCCATGCCGCGCACGAACACGCCCGTACCCAATGTCGTACGGGCACTCCTGATGGCCGTAGGCGTCACCGTCATCGGCCTCGGCGTGGCCTGGGTGTTCGTCTGGCACAGCCGCATCGTCGACTTCGAAGGCTCGTACCGGTGGGCGGCGGTGCTCGCCATGCGGGCCGGTGAAGCCGCCGCGCTCTACGGCGGCTCCTGGCTGGTCGTCCGCGGCTGGAACGGCGGGCCCCGGGCCCGGGCCTAGCCCGCCAGCCCCGCCGTCGCCAGCAGATACGCCGTCATCGGCTCGTAGAAGCGCGGGTCGGCGACGTGGTCGTCCAGCGGCACCGCCACCTGGAGCGTGCCCTCCGCCTCGGCGAGGAAGAGCGCCGGGTCGTTGCAGTCCGCGAAGCCCACGGCGTCGATCCCCTGCTGAGCCGCGCAGCCCGCCCAGCCGTGGTCGGCGACGACCAGGTCGGGCAGCGGGCGGCCCGCCTGCCGCAGCCCGTCGAGGATCGCGGCCATGGGCGCGGGGGAGTGGGTGTGCCAGAGCGTCGCCCCGCGTTCGAAGACGGCCACGTCGGCGACCTGGTACACCGAGCCCTCGTCGGCGCGCAGCCCGCTGGGGATGGCGACGATCTCGCCGCCCGCCGCCCGCAGCGCGGCCGCCGTCGCGCGGTGCACGTCCAGCAGTCCGCCCGGGTGCCCGGTGGCGAACAGCACCCGCTGCCGGCCCTCCGCCGCCTTCCGCAGGAACGCGGCCATCCGCTCCAGCGCGGCCACGGTCAGCCGGGGGTCGATCGTGTCCTGGCCCATCCGGTGCTCGAGGTCGTCGTTGACGCCGCAGCGCTCCGCCATGACCGCCAGCACGTCCTGCTCGTCCGTCCAGCGGTCGCCGAACTCCAGCCCGAACCAGTAGTGCCGGTCGCCCTGGGCGAGCTTGCGGTAGTGATCGAGGTTGTTCTCGCGGGGGGTGGCGACATTCCCCGCGATACGCGTACGGACGAGGTGATCGATCAGTTCGGCGGGGCTGGGTGGTATCGGCATGGGCTCATTCTCCCCCGGGAAGCGCGATGGACGCCGTGTCCATATGGAGAGGCCGGACCTTCAGTTCCGTACATGTGCGGAATCCGCCTCCCTGCCTACCCTCGGGTACGTCCAGACCGTCCGCTCCGACGTTGACGCGACCGTGACCCGTCGGCGCTCCGTCCGTGATCCGAGAGGCCCCCAGCATGAGCACCCCCGCCCCCCGTGAGCCGCGCGGACCCGTCGATTCCTCCCGCATCCCGCGTTACGCCGGTCCCGCCACCTTCGCCCGGCTGCCCCGCCTGGACGAGGTCGGCACCGCCGACGTCGCCGTCGTCGGCGTGCCCTTCGACACCGGCGTCTCCTACCGTCCGGGCGCCCGCTTCGGCGGCAACGCCATCCGCGAGGCCTCGCGCCTGCTGCGCCCGTACAACCCGGCCCAGGACGCCTCGCCCTTCGCCCTCGCGCAGGTCGCGGACGCCGGTGACATCGCCGCGAACCCGTTCAACATCGACGAGGCCGTCGAGACCATCGAGGCCGCGGCCGACGACCTCCTGGGCACCGGCGCCCGCATGATGACCCTCGGCGGCGACCACACCATCGCGCTGCCGCTGCTGCGCTCGGTGGCCAAGAAGCACGGCCCCGTCGCCCTGCTGCACTTCGACGCCCACCTGGACACCTGGGACACCTACTTCGGCGCCGAGTACACCCACGGCACGCCGTTCCGCCGGGCCGTCGAGGAGGGCATCCTCGACACCTCCGCGCTCTCCCACGTCGGCACGCGCGGCCCGCTGTACGGCAAGAAGGACCTCACCGACGACGAGAAGATGGGCTTCGGCATCGTCACCTCGGCGGACGTCATGCGCCGCGGCGTCGACGAGATCGCCGACCAGCTGCGCCAGCGCGTCGGCGACCGCCCGCTGTACATCTCCATCGACATCGACGTCCTGGACCCGGCCCACGCGCCCGGCACCGGCACGCCGGAGGCGGGCGGCCTGACCTCCCGCGAGCTGCTGGAGATCATCCGCGGGCTGTCCTCCTGCAACCTGGTCTCCGCCGACCTGGTGGAGGTCGCCCCGGCGTACGACCACGCCGAGATCACCTCGGTCGCGGCGTCGCACGCGGCGTACGAGCTGACGACGATCATGTCGCGGCAGATCGCCGCCTCCCGCGGCTGATCCGCTCCGTCCTCGAACGCCGGGCGGGCCGACTGTGTCGGCCCGCCCGGCGTTCGAGCGTAAAGACCGCGTAAGTCCCGGCCACGGCCGCGACAAAGGCGCGTAAGGGCGCGGCCACGGTGCGTACCCGGACGGTTGGGTGAAGTGATCGTTCACCTCCCCCGAAACCGTCGAAGGCCGCCCCCAGATGCTGTACCGCGCCCCCGGACGAGCCACCCACCACCGCCACCGCCGCGTCGGCGGCGGTCTCGTCGACCCCAAGCAGCTCGTCGCCAGTCTCCCGGACGCCGTCCGCAAGCTGCACCCCCGGGTGATGGTCCGGCACCCCGTGCTGTTCGTCGTCGAGGTCGGCTCCGTCCTCACCACGCTCTCCGCCGTCCTCGACCCGTCCGTCTTCACCTGGCTGATCAGCGTCTGGCTCTGGCTCACCGTCGTCTTCGCCAATCTCGCCGAGGCCGTCGCCGAGGGCCGGGGCAAGGCCCAGGCCGAGTCGCTGCGGCGCACCCGGGGCACCACCGTGGCCCGGCGGCTGCGCACCTGGCGGGTGAGCATGGACCGCCGCGACTGGGAGGAAGAGCGGGTCCCGGCCGCGGAACTGCGGCCCTACGACTTCGTGGTCGTCGAGGCCGGCGAGCTCGTGCCCGGCGACGGCGAGGTCGTCGACGGCGTCGCGGCCGTGGACGAATCGGCGATCACCGGCGAGTCCGCGCCGGTGATCCGCGCGGCCGGCGGCGACCGGGCCGGTGTCACCGGCGGCACCACGGTGCTCTCCGACCGGATCGTCGTACGGATCACCTCCCGCGCCGGCAACACCTTCCTCGACCGCATGATCGCCCTGGTCGAGGGCACCAGCCGGCAGAAGACCCCCAACGAGCTGGCGCTCAACATCCTGCTCGCCTCGCTCACCGTGATCTTCATCCTGGCGGTGGTGTCGCTCCAGCCCATGGCGAGCTGGTCGGGCGCCCCGCAGAGCATCACCGTGCTCGTCGCCCTGCTGGTCACCCTGATCCCCACGACCATCGGCGCGCTGCTCTCCGCCATCGGCATCGCCGGCATGGACCGGCTCGTCCAGCGCAACGTCATCGCGCTGTCGGGCCGCGCCGTCGAGGCGGCGGGCGACGTCAGCACCCTGCTGCTGGACAAGACCGGCACCATCACCCACGGCAACCGGCAGGCCGCCGCCTTCATCCCCGTCAAGGGCGTCACGCACGAGCTCGTCGCCGACGCCGCCCAGCTCTCCTCGCTCGCCGACGAGACCCCCGAGGGCCGCTCCATCGTCGAGCTCGCCAAGCAGTACGGGATCCAGCACCACAGCGGCGACTTCGCCCACGGCCGGTTCGTGCCCTTCTCCGCGCAGACGCGGATGAGCGGGGTGGACTTCTCCTTCGAGGAGGACTTCTGCCGCATCCGCAAGGGCGCCGGGAGCGCGGTCACCGAGTGGGTCGCCCGGCGCGGCGGACAGGTGCCCGAGGAGGCCCACTGGATCGCCGACCACATCGCGGCGGAAGGCGGCACCCCGCTGCTGGTCGCGGTCGAGGACCCGGACGGCATCCGGGTCCTGGGCGCCGTTCATTTGAAGGACGTCGTCAAACCCGGAATCGCCCAGAGATTCGCCGAACTCCGCGCCATGGGCATCAAGACCGTCATGGTCACCGGCGACAACCCGCGCACCGCCAAGGCCATCGCCGCCGAGGCCGGCGTCGACGACTTCATCGCCGAGGCCACCCCCGAGGACAAGCTCGCCCGCATCCGGGCCGAGCAGGCGGGCGGCAGCCTCGTCGCCATGACCGGCGACGGCACCAACGACGCCCCCGCCCTCGCCCAGGCCGACGTCGGCGTGGCCATGAACAGCGGCACCTCCGCCGCCAAGGAGGCCGGGAACATGGTCGACCTGGACTCCAACCCCACCAAGCTCATCGAGATCGTCGAGGTGGGCAAACAGCTGCTGATCACCCGAGGGGCGCTCACCACCTTCTCCATCTGCAACGACGTCGCCAAGTACTTCGCGATCGTCCCCGCCATGTTCGGCGGCGTGGCCGGCTACGAGGGCCTGGAGAAGCTCAACGTCATGGGCCTCCACAGCCCGACCTCCGCCATCGCCTCCGCGATCGTCTTCAACGCGCTCGTGATCATCGCCCTCATCCCGCTCGCCCTGCGCGGCGTGCGCTACGCCCCCTCGTCCGCCCACGCGCTCCTCCGCCGCAACCTCGGCGTCTACGGCCTGGGCGGGCTGATCGCCCCGTTCCTCGGCATCAAGCTCATCGATCTGCTGCTCCAGTTCGTCCCCGGCATGTGACGGGCATACGCCGTACCCGGGTGAGGAGCGCGCGCCACAGGACGCCGCGCGCCCCCTCCGGGCGCCCGAAAACATGCCCGTTTCATTGCAGCGGGATGAAATCCGCAGCCCAGAGCGTTGGGGGCTTCCGTCAGAACAGGGAGCGGGAGACAGCGGAGGTCTCGGGTGGCCGCGACGGAATCGACCGGGCAGGGCTGGGCCAGGCGGCTCGCAGGGTACTGCTGGCGCTACCGCGATGCGGTGCTGCTGGCGCTCGGCTCCTCCCTCGCCGGGATGGCCGTCATGGCGCTCGTCCCCCTCATACCCAAGCTCATCATCGACGACGTCATAGGCAGCCACCAGCGCCCCCTCACCCCCTGGGCGATCCTTCTGATCGTCGCGGCGCTGGTGGTCTACGGCCTCACCTACGTCCGCCGCTACTACGGCGGCCGGCTCGCCCTCGACGTCCAGCACGACCTGCGGACCGAGATGCACGCGGCCATCGCCCGCCTCGACGGCAAGCGGCAGGACGAGCTCTCCACCGGCCAGGTCGTCGGCCGGGCCACCAGCGACCTCCAGCTCGTGCAGAGCCTGCTGTTCATGCTGCCGATGATGATCGGCAACATCCTCCTCTTCGTCATCTCGCTCGCCGTGATGGTCGCCCTCTCCCCGCTGCTCACCGTCGTCGCGCTCGCCGTGGCACCCGCCCTCTGGTTCCTCGCCCAGCGCAGCCGCGTCAAGGTCTTCCCCGCCACCTGGTACGCCCAGGGCCAGGCCGCCGCCGTCGCGGGTGTCGTGGACGGCGCCGTCACGGGCGTACGCGTCGTCAAGGGCTTCGGCCAGGAGGCCCAGGAGGCCGGCAAGCTCCGCGAGGCCGGCCACCGGCTCTTCGCCGGGCGGATGCGCGCCGTCCGGCTGAACTCCCGCTACTCCCCGGCCCTCCAGGCCGTGCCCGCCCTGGGCCAGGTCGCCATGCTCGCCCTGGGCGGCTGGATGGCCACCCGCGGCCAGGTCACCCTCGGCACCTTCGTCGCCTTCTCCACCTACCTCGCCCAGCTCGTCGGCCCCGTACGGATGCTCACCATGGTCCTCACGGTCGGCCAGCAGGCCCGCGCCGGCGTGGAGCGCGTCCTGGAGCTCATCGACACCGAGCCGGCGGTCCGGGAGCGCCCGGACGCGCGCGAACTGCCCGCGGACGCCCCCGCCACCGTCGAGTTCGACGACGTCACCTTCGGCTACGACCCCCGCCGCCCGGTCCTCGACGGCGTCTCCCTGCGCATCGAGCCCGGCGAGACCGTCGCCGTCGTCGGCGCCTCCGGCAGCGGCAAGTCCACCCTCGCGCTGCTCCTGCCGCGCTTCTACGACGTCACCGGCGGCGCGGTACGCGTCGGCGGGCAGGACGTCCGCGAGCTGACGCTGCCCTCGCTGCGCGCCGCCATCGGGCTCGTACCGGAGGACAGCTTCCTGTTCTCCGACAGCATCCGCGACAACATCGCCTACGGCGTCCCCGACGCCACGGACGAGCAGATCCGGGCCGCCGCCCGGGCCGCCCAGGCCGACGGCTTCATCTCCGCGCTGCCCGACGGATACGCCACCACGGTCGGCGAGCAGGGCCTCACCCTCTCCGGCGGCCAGCGCCAGCGCGTCGCGCTCGCCCGGGCCATCCTCACCGACCCCCGGCTGCTGCTCCTCGACGACGCGACCTCGGCCGTCGACGCCCGGGTGGAGCACGAGATCCACGAGGCGCTGCGCGGGGTCATGGCGGGCCGTACGACCCTGCTGATCGCCCACCGCGCCTCGACCCTGGCCCTGGCCGACCGTATCGCCGTCCTGGACGGCGGACGCCTCGTCGACGTGGGCACGGCGGAGGAGCTGGAGGCGCGCTGCGCGCGCTACCGCGAGCTGCTGACGGACCCCGACGAGCTGGCGGGCGTCCCGCAGGACCCGGCAGGCGCCGTTTTCGGTGGCGAGGCGCTCGCCACCGGGCTCGCCGAGCCCGTCGCCCCGCTCGGCACGGACGCCGAGGCGGAGCGTCGTCCCGTCGACGGCGTCACCCCGCACCTGTGGGTCCGCAAGAACACCGACGACCCCGCGCGGGAGCACGGCGCGCTCGCCGGGACGACCGCGACGCCGGAGCTGCTCGCCAAGGTGGCCGCGCTGCCCCCGGCCGACGACACCCCGGACGTCGACGAGGAGCGCGCCGCCCGGGCCGAGGAGTCGTACGGGCTGCGGAAGCTGCTGAGCGGCTTCGGGGCGCCGCTGGCGGTGAGCCTGCTGCTGGTGGCCGTCGACGCGCTCGCGGGCCTGCTGCTGCCCGTGCTGATCCGGCACGGCATCGACCAGGGCGTCCAGCGCCTGGCGCTCGGCGCCGTCTGGGCGGCCTCGGGGATCGCGCTGCTCGTCGTCCTCGGGCAGTGGGCGGCACAGGTCGGCGAGACCCGGCTGACGGGGCGCACCGGTGAGCGCGTCCTCTACGCCCTGCGCGTGAAGATCTTCGCCCAGCTCCAGCGGCTCGGCCTCGACTACTACGAGCGCGAGCTCACCGGCAAGATCATGACGCGGATGACGACGGACATCGACGCCCTGTCGTCGTTCCTCCAGACCGGTCTGGTCACCGCCGTCGTCTCCGTCCTCACCTTCTTCGGCATCCTCGTCGCGCTCGTCGTCATCGACGTCCAGCTGGCCCTGGTCGTCTTCGCCACGCTGCCGCCGCTGGTCCTCGGCACGGTCTTCTTCCGCCGGCAGAGCGTCAAGGCGTACGAGCTGGCCCGTGAGCGCGTCGGCGCCGTCAACGCCGACCTCCAGGAGGGCGTCGCCGGACTGCGCGTCGTGCAGGCGTTCCGCCGTGAGGAGTCCGGCGCCCGCCGGTTCGCCGCCCGCAGCGCCGAGTACCGGCAGGCGCGGGTGCGCGGCCAGTGGCTGATATCGGTGTACTTCCCGTTCGTCCAGTTGCTGTCGTCCGTCGCGGCGGCCGCCGTGCTGATCGTGGGCGCGGGCCGGGTGGGCGACGGGACGCTGACGACGGGCGCCCTGGTGGCGTACCTGCTCTACATCGACCTGTTCTTCGCGCCCGTCCAGCAGCTCTCCCAGGTCTTCGACGGCTACCAGCAGGCGACGGTGTCCCTGGGCCGGGTGCAGGGGCTGCTGCGCGAGCCGACGACGACGCCGGTGGCCGAGCGGCCGCGCGAGGTGCGTGAGCTCAAGGGCCAGGTCGTCTTCGACAATGTCGGCTTCCGGTACGGGGGCGAGAAGGACGAGGCGCTGGCCGGGATACGGCTGACCATCCCCGCCGGGCAGACGGTGGCCTTCGTGGGCGAGACGGGCGCGGGCAAGTCCACGCTCGTGAAGCTGGTCGCGCGGTTCTACGACCCGGTCTCCGGCGCCGTCCTCGTCGACGGCCACGACCTGCGCGAGCTGGACCCGGTCTCCTACCGGCACCGCCTGGGCGTCGTCCCCCAGGAGTCGTACCTCTTCCCGGGCACCGTGCGCGACGCGATCGCCTACGGGCGGCCGGAGGCGAGCGACGCCGAGGTCGAGGCGGCCGCGCGGGCGGTCGGAGCGCACGAGATGATCGCCACGCTGACCGACGGCTACCTCCACGAGGTCGCCGAGCGCGGCCGCAATCTCTCCGCCGGACAGCGGCAGTTGATCGCGCTGGCCCGCGCCGAGCTGGTGGACCCGGACGTCCTGCTGCTGGACGAGGCCACCGCCGCCCTGGACCTGGCCACCGAGGCGCTGGTCAACCGGGCCACGGAGCGGCTGGCCGGGCGCCGTACGACGCTGGTGGTGGCGCACCGCCTGACGACCGCCGCGCGCGCGGACCGTGTGGTGGTCCTGGACCGCGGCCGGGTCGTCGAGGACGGCACCCACGCCCAACTGCTGGCGCTGGACGGACGGTACGCGGAGTTGTGGCGGACGTTCACGGGCGAGGCCGTCGCGGCCTGATGTACCGCCCGGCGCGGGAGGGGAGCCCGGAGAGAGGGAGCAAGGTCACCCTGGGTTGACTCTGGCGTGGCGGATGTTGCCCCCGGTAGGTTCGCGGCGACTTTTGCGAACCAGGGGAGGGTGTATGCGCAAGGCCGTCAGATTCCTGCTGGCGCTGACCATGTCCATCGGCACGGTCGGCGCCGGCAGCGCGGCGGCGGGGGCGGCGGGGACCGCCACCGAGCCGGACATCAAGGAACGCGTCCTGAAGATCCCGGGGATGAGTTTCGTCGAGGAGAAGCCCTACGAGGGCTACCGCTACCTCGTGATGACCTATCAGCAGCCGGTCGACCACCGGAACCCGTCGAAGGGCACCTTCGCGCAGCGCTTCACGCTGCTGCACAAGAACACCGACCGGCCGACGGTCTTCTACACCTCCGGCTACAACGTCAACACCACTCCGTCGCGCAGCGAGCCGACCCGGATCGTCGACGGCAACCAGGTGTCGATGGAGTACCGCTTCTTCACCCCGTCCCGGCCGCAGCCCGCCGACTGGTCCAAGCTCGACATCTGGCAGGCCGCCAGCGACCAGCACCGCCTCTTCGCGGCCCTCAAGCCGGTCTACGACAAGAACTGGCTGGCCACCGGCGGCAGCAAGGGCGGCATGACGGCGACGTACTACCGCCGTTTCTTCCCCAAGGACATGAACGGCACCGTCGCCTACGTCGCGCCCAACGACGTGGTCAACGACGAGGACTCCGCCTACGACCGGTTCTTCGCGACCGTCGGCGACCAGGCCTGCCGCACCCAGCTGAACTCGGTGCAGCGCGAGGCCCTTGTCCGCCGCGGTGAGATCGTCGGCCGCTACCAGAAGTGGGCCGGCGAGAACGGCAAGACCTTCAAGACCGTGGGCAGCGCCGACAAGGCCTACGAGAACGTCGTCATGGACCTGGTGTGGGCGTTCTGGCAGTACCACCTCCAGAGCGACTGCAAGACCGTGCCCGCCACCAAGGCGTCGACGGACGAGCTGTACAAGTTCATCGACGACATCTCCGGCTTCGACGGCTACACCGACCAGGGTCTGGAGAAGTTCACGCCGTACTACTACCAGGCGGGCACCGAACTGGGCTCCCCGAGCCCCAAGTTCGCCAACCTCAAGGGCCTGCTGCGGTACCCCGACAGCTACAAGCCGCGCACCTATGTGCCGCGTGACATCCCGATGAAGTTCCGGCCGGGCGCCATGGCGGACGTCGACCGCTGGGTGCGCGAGGAGAGCAGGAACATGCTGTTCGTCTACGGGCAGAACGACCCGTGGAGCTCGGAGCCGTTCCGCCTCGGCAGGAACGCCGCGGCCCGCCACGACTACCGCTTCTACGCCCCGGGCGGCAACCACGGCTCCAACATCTCCCAGCTCGTCGCCGACGAGCGGACGGTGGCCACGGCCGAGGTGCTGCGCTGGGCGGGTGTCGCGCCCGCGGCCGTCCAGAAGGACGACAAGCAGGCCAAGCCGCTGGCGCCCTTCAACGCCAAGCTCGACCAGCAGACCATGGAGCGGCAGTCCACGCTCCGGCCGTAACGGCTTGACGGTCTAGAGGCGGCGGGCGCACCCCACGGGGCGCCCGCCGCCCACCTGTACATACAGGTCCGTCGAGGGCGGACAGTCCTCCCGCGTGCGCACCGTGGAGTCCACCCGGAACTCCGGCGCGTGGCCCCGTGATCCTTCGCAGGCCGTCTCCTTCACGACCCCGTGCCGCTCGGTGTACACGCAGTCGCCCGCCACCGTCAGCGGGCCGCCGCCCATGCCCGGGTCGCCCGGGTGCGGCGGACGCAGATCGCGCATACAGGCGTAGCCCTCGGGGGCGCTCTCCGACTCCGACGTGCCGGTGTTCACCGCCGTGATGTGCAGCACGAAATCGGTGCTGTCGGGGCAGCGCGGACCGTCCTCCCGCGGGCCGTAGTAGCGGGCGAGGACACTGGCGGTGGCGCGCTCGTCCGCGCAGTCCAGCTCGGTGAAGGCCGTCGTCCTGCCCCGGCCCGCGCACGACCCCTGACCCAGGAAAGTGGCGCTCCGGCCCGGCTCGGCCCGCTCGAGCGCGCCCTGCCCGGCCTGTTCGCCCTGGGTGACGATCTCCGCTCCTGGGTTCCCCTCCTGGAGCTGACAGCCGGCGAGCGCCCCGGACCCGCACAGCATGGCGAGAGCGAACAGCGCCTTCGGTAGCGCGCGATGGCGCATGATCTCCCCCAACCCACCGAGCGAGCGTCCAGAGTTACCCGACGGCCACCGGCGCACGCCAGGCGTGCGGGAGGGTTTGCGGAGGGTGACCGCGCGCCCCGCTCCCGCCCGCCGGCGTCCGCCACCGGCGCGGTAGAGGGGGTGTCACCGGCGACGGCGCGCTACCGGCCACAGGCGGCGGAGAGGGAGTGGCCCGCGCCGTCGGTACGGCGGGGCCGGTACCGCTCTGCGGGGACCGGCGGCAGCACGCCTCTTGGACGGGCCGCGCGCCGGAGCGGTTCCGCGCCGCGGCGCACCGGGCCGGCGGGCCCGGCGCCTAGCGGGCCCGGCGCCGCGCCCTGCCGAAGCCTCGTGCCCTGCCGAACCGCACGGGGACGCGCCGGGCCAGCAGCCCCGCGCGGGGCGCGAGCCGGCGGACCATCGAGAAGACCGATTCCGTCCGGGTGCGGTCGGCGTCCAGCACCGTGAAGAGGTTCACCCCGAGGTAGAAGACGACGGCGGCGTTGGCCAGGTCGCGCGGCGGGGTGAGCCGGGCGAGGGGGGTGCCGCCGATGACCCGCTCCAGGGTCTCCTCCATGAACGCCATCCACGGCTCGACCCGGACCCTGATCTCCTCACGCAGCTCCGGCTTGGCCACGGCCGCCGCGACCAGCTCGGAGAGCAGGGTGATGTGGCCGCCCTCCAGGTCGTCGCGGTAGATGCGGGTGGCCCGTTCGGCGAGCTCCTCCAGCGTGCGCGCGTCCGCGACGGTGGCGGTGTGGCGCGTCATCCGCTCGGCGGAGGAGCGGTCGAGAGCGGCGAACAGCAGGGGGTCGACGCCGCCGAAGTGGTAGAAGACCAACGCCGAGTTGACCCCGGCCTCCTTGGCGATCGTCCGCGCGCTGGCCTTGCCGTAGCCCTGGGTGCGCAGGACCGTGCCCGCCGCGGTGATCAGCCGTTCCTTGGTCTCCACTGTCATCCGCCGCCCCCTCGAAGAGCGTTCATCATACGTTTTGAGCGGTTGCTCAAAACGATCGGTCCGGCCATTGCTCCCGCAGCATGCGCAGCGTTTCGCGGATCGCGGGGCGCCGGGCCGCGCCCTTGCGCCAGTAGGCGAACAGGTGACGTACGGGCACGGGCTCCAGGGGGAGCGCCACGACCTCCGGGGGCAGCGGGCCGCGCCCGAGCCGCGGGACCACGGCGATGCCCAGGCCCGCCGCGACGAGCGCGACGTGGGTGTGGTTCTCGGCGGCCTGATAGGCGAGGTCCGGCTCGTCCCCGGACGCGCGCAGGGTCCGTACGAGCCAGTCGTGGCAGACCGTGCCGGGCGGCTGGCCGACCCAGCGCTCCCCCTCCAGGTCCGCGTGGCACAGCCGGGCGTATCCGGCCAGCGCGTGGCCCCGGGGGACCAGGACGTCGCAGAGGTCGGCGCCGATCCGCAGCCGCTCCAGGCCGTCCGGCGCGGGCAGCGGCGAGATGTCCCACTCGAACGTGACGGTCAGGTCGAGCACCCCCCGCTCCACGAGCCCGACGGACAGGTGCGGGTCGACCTCGGTCAGCCGGGTGTCCAGAGAGGGGTGGGCCTGGGCCAGCGCGGCCAGGACGCCGGGGAGCAGGCCGCGCGCGGCCGACGCGAACGCCCCGATCGTCAGCCGGCCCGTCGGCAGCCCGCGCCGCTCCTCCAGCTCGGTCTCCGCCCGTTCGACCAGTGACAGCAGCTCGTGCGCCGTCTGAGCCAGCCGGACCGCCGCGTCGGTCAGCGCGACCCCGCGCCCCTTGCGCTCCAGCAGGGTGGTGCGGGTCTCCCGCTCCAGCTTGGTTATCGACTGCGACACGGCCGAGGGCGTGTAGCCCAGGGCGATGGCGGCCGCGCTGACGGAGCCGTGCACGGAGACGGCGTGCAGCGCGCGCAGCCGGGACAGATCCAGCATGGTCTTCCGACCCCTCATTGTTGAGCGCCCCTCATTGTTGAGCGTCACTGAATCCCATCATGAAGAAACGTGTGCTGGTGCTACATGGTCGTCGCATCGGATTCTCGTCACATGCGTCCTCAGCACCTCGCCCTGGCCGTCTCTGTCGCCGCCCTCTGGGGCGTCAACTTCGTCGTCATCCACGTCGGCCTCGCCCACTTCCCGCCCCTGCTCTTCTGCGCGCTGCGCTTCCTCGCGGCGGCGGTCCCCGCCGTCTTCTTCGCCGGTCGGCCTCCGGTGAAGTGGCGGTACATCATCGGGGTGGGGCTGGCGCTCGGGGTGGGCAAGTTCGGGCTGCTGTTCGTCGGTATGCACGCCGGGATGCCCACCGGGCTGTCCTCGCTGGTGCTCCAGGCCCAGGCGGTCTTCACCGCCCTCTTCGCCGTGCTCGCCCTGGCCGAACGCCCCGGCCGCGTCAGGCTGCTGGGCATGGCCGTGGCCCTGGCGGGAATCGCGGTCGCCGCCGTGGACGAAGGGGCCTCCGGCCCGCTGACCGGCTTCGCGCTGGTCGTGGGCGCGGCGGCCTTCTGGGGCGTGTCCAACGTCCTGACCCGCAAGGCCGCGCCCGCCGACGCCCTGCGCTTCACCGTGTGGATCAGCACCGTCCCGGTGCTGCCGCTGCTCGCGCTGTCCCTCGTGTTCGAGGGGCCGGCCGCCGACGCCGAGGCGCTGCGCTCGCTCGACTGGACCGGCGCCGGCGCCCTGCTGTTCGTCGCCTGGGTGAGCACGTTGCTCGGATTCGGCGCGTGGGGATACCTGCTGCGCACCTACGACGCGTCGGTCGTCGCGCCCTTCTCGCTGCTGGTCCCGGTGTTCGGCATGTCCTCGGCGGCCCTGCTGCTGGGCGAGGGCGTGAGCCCGCTGCGCTGGTGCGCGGCGGTGCTGCTCGTGGGCGGAGTTGCCCTCACCTCGCTCGCGGGACGGTCCTTCACGTCGCTCGCGGGGCGGCGGCGACCAGTCCCCGCAGATACTCCGCTCCCGCCCCCGCCAGTTGAGGGAAGTCGGCCGACCGCGGATGCCAGCGCTTCTCGTACTCCCAGCTCAGCCAGCCGTCCCAGCCCGCGCGGCTGAGGGCCCGGACGCAGGCGCCCAGGGGCAGCACCCCGGCCCCGAGCGGCAGCGGGGCGGTGTCCTCCGCCGAGGCGACGTCCTTCACCTGCACATAGCCCAGATGGGGGGCCAGCGCCGGGAGGCTGACGGCCGGTTCCTCGCCGCCCAGCCAGGTGTGCAGCAGGTCCCAGAGGGCGCCCACGCTGCGGTGCCCCACGGGCCCCAGCACGCGTACGGCGTCCTGGGCCCGCCGGTGCGAGTCATGGGTCTCCAGCAGTACGCGGACGCCCGTGTCGGCGGCGAGCGGGGCGATCGAGCCGAGCCTGCGGGCGGCCGCCGCGTCGGCCTCCGCCACGGGCTGATCGCCACCGCCGGGGAACACCCGTACGTACGGCGCCCCGAGGTCCCCCGCCAGCCGGACCAGCTCGGTGAGCTCGGCCAGCACCGGCTCGTCGGGCCCGGGGGCGGCCACCCGGGCGTACCCGGCCACAGCCAGGACCGTCAGGCCCGCGTCCGCGAACTCCATGGCCACCGAGGCCCGCTGCGCGGCGGAGACGCCCGGGTGCACGGGCTCCTCGGGGTGGGCGCGCAGTTCCACGCCGTCGTAGCCGCAGGTGGCGGCGAGCCGCACCACGTCGCGGGGCGGCATCCCGGGTACGCCGAGGGTCGAAAAGGCCAGCTTCATGCCTCTTGGGCTTCCCCGTGAGGGCGTGGGAAATGCCTCGGCGTCGTCAGGGAGACGGGTGTACGGCAAACAGGGGTTCCCTACGGTAAGTAACGGATGGATAACAGCTTGAAATCGGTGCAACCCTACGGGGCCTCCGAGGGTCGTATTGGACATCGGGCTTCCCGGGGAGGGATCCGGGGGGATTCGGAGGAAGCCCGTTCAGGGGGGAACGCGAGGGGCCCGGTCGTCGGACCGGGCCCCTCGAATCACGTGCGCCCCGGTTCGAAACACACGCGCGATCACATACGCCCCGACAGAAGCGGAATGGCGGATATCCACAGGCTCGAACGCCTGTCGGTCCTCGGCGGTACCGTCGGGGCATGGTGCAACTGGCTGTGGTCGAAGGTGTCCTGGAGCGGATCACCTACGCCAACGAGGACAGCGGCTACACGGTCGCGCGCGTCGACACCGGGCGCGGCGGCGGGGACCTCCTCACGGTGGTCGGCTCCCTGCTCGGCGCGCAGCCGGGCGAGTCGCTGCGCATGGAGGGCCGCTGGGGCTCCCACCCGCAATACGGCAGGCAGTTCACCGTGGAGAACTACACCACCCTCCTGCCCGCCACGATCCAGGGCATCCGCCGCTATCTGGGATCCGGCCTGATCAAGGGCGTCGGGCCGCGCATCGCCGACCGCATCGTCAGTCACTTCGGCACGGACACCCTCGACGTCATCGAGAAGGAGCCCGCGCGCCTGATCGAGGTGCCCGGCCTCGGCCCCAAGCGGACCAGGTCGATCGGGGCCGCATGGGAGGAACAGAAGGCCATCAAGGAGGTCATGGTCTTCCTCCAGGGCGTCGGCGTCTCCACCTCCATCGCCGTGCGCATCTACAAGCAGTACGGCGACGCCTCCATCTCCGTCGTCCGCGAGCAGCCCTACCGGCTGGCGGCCGACGTGTGGGGCATCGGCTTCCTCACCGCCGACCGCATCGCCCAGTCGGTCGGCATCCCGCACGACAGCCCCGAGCGGGCCAAGGCCGGGCTGCGCCACGCCCTGTCCCAGTCCACCGACCAGGGGCACTGCTTCCTCCCCGAGGAACAACTGATCGCCGACGCGGTGAAGTTGCTCCAGGTCGACACCGGGCTGGTCATCGACTGTCTGGCCGAGCTGGCGGAGGACGGGCCGGACGGCGCGGGAGTGGTCCGCGAGACCGTGCCGGGCCCCGACGGCGGCGAGCCGGTCACCGCTGTCTACCTGGTCCCCTTCCATCGCGCGGAGCTCTCCCTCGCCGCCCAGCTGACGCGGCTGCTGAAGGCCTCGGACGACCGTCTGGCGGCCTTCCGGGACGTCCAGTGGGACAAGGCCCTGGCCTGGCTCGCGGGGCGCACGGGAGCCGAGCTGGCGCCCGAGCAGCAGGAGGCGGTCCGGCTCGCGCTCACCAGCAAGGTCGCCGTCCTCACCGGTGGCCCGGGCTGCGGCAAGTCCTTCACCGTCCGGTCCGTGGTGGAGCTGGCCCGGGCCAGGAAGGCCAAGGTGGTGCTGGCCGCGCCCACCGGCCGGGCCGCCAAGCGGCTCTCCGAGCTCACCGGCGCCGAAGCCTCCACCGTCCACCGGCTGCTGGAGCTCAAGCCCGGCGGCGACGCCGCCTACGACCGGGACCGGCCGCTGGACGCCGATCTGGTGGTCGTCGACGAGGCGTCGATGCTGGACCTCCTGCTGGCCAACAAGCTGGTGAAGGCCGTCGCTCCGGGCGCGCATCTACTGCTGGTCGGCGATGTGGACCAGCTGCCGTCGGTGGGGGCCGGGGAGGTGCTGCGCGACCTCCTGGCCCCCGGCAGTCCCGTCCCGGCGGTCCGGCTCACCCGGATCTTCCGGCAGGCCCAGCAGTCCGGTGTGGTCACCAACGCCCACCGCATCAACTCCGGTGTGCAGCCCATCACTCAGGGCATGACGGACTTCTTCCTCTTCGTCGAGGAGGACACCGAGGAGGCGGGCCGGCTGACGGTGGACGTGGCGGCCCGGCGCATCCCCGCGAGATTCGGCCTCGACCCGCGCCGCGACATCCAGGTGCTGGCCCCCATGCACCGCGGCCCGGCCGGCGCCGGCACCCTCAACGGGCTGCTCCAGCAGGCCATCACGCCCGCCCGCCCCGACCTGCCCGAGCGCCGCTTCGGCGGCCGGGTCTTCCGCGTCGGCGACAAGGTCACCCAGATCCGCAACAACTACGAGAAGGGCGAGAACGGCGTCTTCAACGGCACGGTCGGGGTGGTCACGGCGCTGGACGACGTCGAGCAGCGGCTGACCGTCCGCACCGACGAGGACGAGGAGGTCGGCTACGACTTCGACGAGCTCGACGAGCTCGCCCACGCCTACGCGGTGACCATCCACCGTTCCCAGGGCAGCGAGTACCCGGCGGTGGTGATCCCGGTCACCACGAGTGCCTGGATGATGCTTCAGCGCAATCTGCTTTACACCGCTGTCACCAGGGCGAAAAAGCTCGTGGTGCTAGTGGGGTCACGGCGTGCCCTGGGGCAGGCAGTGCGCACGGTATCGGCGGGGCGGCGCTGTACGGCCCTGGACTTCCGGCTCGCGGAAGGTGGTGTTCGTCTCTGAGCGGTTTACCAATCAGGGCGAAGGGGGCAGGATGGGCAGGCTGGGCGGCACTGAGTGCCGTCCTTGGGCCCTATGGCCGACCCCGAGTGCACGTACATCGTCCAAATGGGGGAAGGTAGGGGTAGTCAGGGCACCTCGAAGAAGAGGCACAACGTCGGTGAGGGATGACGTGAGCGACAACTCTGTAGTAGTGCGGTACGGGGACGGCGAGTACAGCTACCCGGTGGTCGACAGCACTGTCGGCGACAAGGGCTTCGACATCGGCAAGCTGCGTGCCCAGACCGGTCTGGTGACCCTGGACTCCGGCTATGGCAACACGGCCGCCTATAAATCCGCGATCACCTACCTCGACGGTGAGCAGGGCATCCTGCGGTACCGCGGTTACCCGATCGAGCAGCTGGCCGAGCGGAGCTCGTTCCTCGAGACCGCCTTCCTGCTGATCAACGGCGAGCTGCCCACCGTCGACGAGCTGGCGACCTTCAAGGGCGAGATCACCCAGCACACGCTGCTGCACGAGGACGTCAAGCGGTTCTTCGACGGCTTCCCGCGTGACGCCCACCCGATGGCCATGCTGTCCTCCGTGGTCAGCGCGCTGTCGACCTTCTACCAGGACAGCCACAACCCGTTCGACGAGAAGCAGCGTCACCTCTCGACGATCCGGCTGCTGGCCAAGCTGCCGACGATCGCGGCGTACGCGTTCAAGAAGTCGATCGGTCACCCGATCGTCTACCCGCGCAACGACCTCGGCTACGTCGAGAACTTCCTGCGCATGACCTTCTCGGTGCCCGCCGCCGAGTTCGAGCTGGACCCGGTTGTCGTCAGCGCCCTGGACAAGCTGCTGATCCTCCACGCCGACCACGAGCAGAACTGCTCCACCTCGACCGTGCGCCTGGTCGGCTCCTCGCAGGCCAACCTCTTCGCGTCGATCTCCGCGGGCATCAACGCCCTGTGGGGCCCGCTGCACGGCGGTGCCAACCAGGCCGTCCTGGAGATGCTGGAGTCCATCCAGGCCTCCGGTGGCGACGTCGACGCCTTCATCCGCAAGGTGAAGAACAAGGAGGACGGCGTCCGCCTGATGGGCTTCGGCCACCGGGTGTACAAGAGCTTCGACCCGCGCGCGAAGATCATCAAGGCCGCCGCCCACGACGTCCTCTCCGCGCTGGGCAAGAGCGACGAGCTGCTCGACATCGCGCTCAAGCTCGAGGAGCACGCGCTCAACGACGACTACTTCGTCTCGCGCAACCTCTACCCGAACGTGGACTTCTACACCGGTCTGATCTACCGGGCCATGGGCTTCCCGTCCGAGATGTTCACCGTGCTCTTCGCGCTCGGCCGGCTGCCCGGCTGGATCGCCCAGTGGCACGAGATGATCAAGGAGCCGGGTTCCCGCATCGGCCGCCCGCGCCAGATCTACACGGGCGTCGTCGAGCGCGACTTCGTCCCCGTCGAGCGCCGCTAGCCGGAAGGCCTGGCGAAGGCTCCACAGGCGTACGAAAGGCGCCCCGCACCGGATGGTGCGGGGCGCCTTTTCGCGTAGGCGATGCCATGTAGGCGATGCCATGAAGATGAAAAGCGCCCCGACTCCGATCCCCCCACGGGTCGGAGCGAGGCGCTTCCCTGCCCCGGCACGGATTCCCCCCACGGGATCCGGCCGGGAGCCGGCGGACGCGATCTGCCGGGACGCGTACGTACGGGAGGGCCGCTCAAAGCTCCCCGGGTACGTGCCCCGGCCACGCGTGGCCGGTTCGTCCCCCAAGACGATCCAGCACTGCCTGGTTAGACCAATGACCCCCCACGATGGTTACCTCCCAATCGCTGTGATCTAGGTCTCCTGGCATAAGGGGTGTAAAAGGGCAAGAGGCTCCTTGTGGTGATTCTGTGAAGGTGCCCCATGCCGAGAGCGGCTCAGGCGCGGCCGGACAGTTCGTATCCGGCCTCGTCCACGGCGGCGCGGACGGCCTCGTCGTCCAGCGGGCCGGCGGCGGTGATCGTCACCAGGCCGGTGGCGGCCGCGGCCTCCACCGAGGTCACGCCGGCGATCGTCGAGACCTCCTCGCGCACCGCGGACTCGCAGTGGCCACAGGTCATGCCGGTCACCTTGTAGACGGTGGTGGTGCTCATGGGCGTACTCCTCGGGAGTCGGATGCGCAGGGCTTCTGCCGATGCCGGGAACACCTTACCCCCGGGGGGTATTCTGAGGGGTGGGAATCGGTGGAATCAACGATTCTTCGGACGGTGGTCGCGGTAGCCGGGGCGCCGGGTCACCCAGTCACGGATGGTGTCCGCGAACCAGTAGGGTCTGCCGCTCTCGTGGAGGTCGGGAACGGGCAGCAGGCCGTGCTTCCGGTACGAGCGGACGGTGTCGGTCCGCACGCCGATGTGCGCCGCGATCTCCCGGTAGGACCAGAGCCGACGGTCGGTCATCTCTCGCCTCTCCGCCGCGGCGCAGCCACGGAGGAGGGGTCCGTCGGGGAGCTGTGGCGCGGCCGTTCTCGGTCGCTTGAAGCCTCACCCCGGGGGCGACGGAGAGTGATCACGCGCGAGGGCCTGTCGGTCTTCTGTGACGGAAGGCTCGCGCCGCTGTGACGCTCGTAACACGAGGGTGACTTGGTAACAGGAGGGCGGGCCTCCGCCCAGCGGCCCACCGGCGGGCGTCAGCCGACGTCGGCCAGCCGGACCGGCCGGGCCTCCCGCCGGGAGACCTCGCACGCCTCGGCGATGTGGAGGGCCCGCAGCCCCTCCGCCCCCGGGCAGGGGTTGCCCCCGAGCCCCCGCGCGGCCCGGACGAACGCCGCCAGTTCGGCCCGGAAGGCGTCCTCGAAGCGCTCCTGGAAGTCCGTCCAGGGCCGCCGCGGGGCGGCGGGGCCGCCGGGCTCGGCGGAGGTCAGCGGTGCCCGTTCGTCCAGCCCGGCGACCCACTGGTCGCGCTCCCCGGACAGTTCCACGCGCACGTCGTAGCCCGCGCCGTTGTACCGGGTCGAGGTGGCCGTGACGAGCGTGCCGTCGTCGAGGGTGAGCAGGGCCGCGGCGGTGTCCACGTCGCCGGCCTCGCGGAAGAAGGCCGCGCCGCCGTTCGCGCCCCGCGCGTACACCTCCGTCACCTCCCGCCCGGTCAGCCAGCGGACGGCGTCGAAGTCGTGGACCATGCAGTCGCGGAACAGGCCGCCGGACAGCGGCAGGAAGTCCGCGGGCGGCGGCGCCGCGTCGGAGGTCACGCACCGGATGGTGTGCACCCGCCCCAGCGCCCCCGAGCGCAGTGCCTCGCGCGCGGCCAGGAACCCGGCGTCGAAGCGCCGCTGGAAACCGATCTGGAGCAGCGTGCCCGCCGCCTCCACCTCGCGCAGCGCGGCGATCGTGCCCGCCAGGTCCAGCGCGACGGGTTTCTCGCAGAAAGCGGGCAGTCCGGCACGCGCCGCACGGGTGATCAGGCCCGCGTGGGAGGCGGTCGCGGTGGCGATGACCACGGCGTCCACGCCCGCCGAGGTGAAGACCTCGCCCACCGTACGGGCGGGCCGGGCCCCCACGGCCTCCGCGAGGCCCGCCGCGCGCCCGGGGTCGGCGTCGGCGACGACCAGCTCGGCGACGCCCTCGGTCCCCGCCAGCCGGGCCGCGTGCCGGGTGCCGATCCGTCCGGCGCCGAGCAGCGCGACCCGCAGCCCACCGACCCGCAGCCCACCGGCCATCAGCCCACTGGCCATCAGCCCACCGGTCATCGCGGCGGGGAGTCGTAGAGGGCGGGGCGCTCGGGGAGGACGACCGGCACGCGCCCGCCGGTCGCCTGGGCCCGTACCGCCGCCTCGCAGACCACGGCGGCCGCGTAGCCGTCCCAGACGCTCGGGCCCGTCGTCCCGCCGCGCCGGACGGCGTCCACCCAGGCCTGGACCTCGCGGTCGTAGGCGCCCCGGAAGCGGGTGACGAAGTCCTGGGCGATCTCCCCGCCCCACCGCCCGGCGGCGTGGACGGTCAGCCCGTGCGCGTCGCCGATCCGGGCGGTGCCGCGCTCGCCGACGGCCTCGCAGCGCACCTGGTAGCCGAAGCCGCAGTTGACGAAGACCTCGACGTCGACGACCGCGCCGCCCTCGGTCTCGAACAGCACGAGCTGGGGGTCGCTCAGCTCGTCCGGGGCGCCGGACGAGGGGGTGGGGCGCAGCACGGTGACGGCGGTGATCTCCTCGCCCAGCAGCCAGCGTGTGGCGTCGATCTCGTGGACGACCGAGTCGTTGATCGTCATCTGGCTGGTGTAGCCGGGCGGTGTCGAGACGTTGCGGTGGGTGCAGTGGAGCATCAGCGCGCGCCCGAGGTCTCCCGCGTCCAGGAGCGCTTTCAGATGCTGGTATTCGCTGTCGTAGCGGCGCATGAAGCCGACCTGGACGCGTCGGCGGCCCAGCCGGGTCTCCGCCTCCAGCACCCGGCGCGCGGAGGCGGAGTCCGGTGTGAGGGGCTTCTCGCACAGGACGGGCAGGTCGCGCGCGAACGCCTCCAGCAGGGCCTCCTCGTGGGCGGGCCCGGGGGAGGCGATGAGCACGGCGTCCACGTCGTCCGCGGCCATGGCGGCGGCCGGGTCGGTGTGGGCGGCGCAGCCGTCGACGCGCGCGGCGGCGGCCTCGGCGCGGCGCGGGTCGATGTCGACGACGGCGGTCACCCGCGCCCCGCTGATGGCCTGGTCGAGGCGCCGGACGTGGTCGGCGCCCATTCTGCCGGTGCCGATGACGGCCACGCCGAGCGTTCCGTGTTGCGTCATTGCGTGTTCCTCGGTGCTGGTGCGTGTTGCGTTGCGCCTTGGTGGGGGTGGGCGTTCCTTGGTGTCCGTGTCGGTGCCGGTGTGCGCGGTCACGCGCCGCAGGAGCGCAGGAAGGCGCGGGTGCGGCGGGCGATGGGCAGCGGCTTGTCGGGCGGGCACGGGTACATGTCCTGCTCGACGATGGCGAAGAGGTCGACGCCGAGCCCCTGGGCGGCCGTCAGTACGGGCTCCAGCGCCGGTACGCCGCGCGGCGGTTCGCACATGACGCCCTGCCGCACGGCCGGGCCGAAGGGTGTGCCCCGCTCGACGACGTCGGCCAGGATCGCGGGGTCCACCTGCTTGAGGTGGAGGTAGCCGATGCGTTCCCCGTAGGTCTTGATGAGCTTGACGCTGTCGCCGCCGCAGTAGGCGTAGTGCCCGGTGTCCAGGCAGAGGCTCACCAGCGTCGGGTCGGTGGCGTCGAGGAAGCGCTCGACGTGCTCCTCGGTGGCGATGTGGGTGTCGGCGTGGGGGTGGACGACCAGGGAGAGCCCGTAGGCGTCGCGCACCTCGGCCGCGAGCCGTTCCGTGCCGGTGGTCAGCGACCGCCACTGGTCGGCCGTCAGCTCCGGGCTCTCCAGGGCCTCGGCGGTCTTGTCGTCGCGCCAGAAGGAGGGGATGGCGACGAGGTGGTTCGCGCCCGTGTCGCGTGCCAGCGCGGCCACGCGGGAGACCTGCTCCCAGGTCTCCTCCCAGACCGCCGGCCCGCGGTGCAGGGCGGTGAAGACCGTGCCAGCCGACACCTTCAGGCCCCGTTTCCCGGTCTCCTCGCGCAACCGGGCGGGGTCGGTGGGGAGATAGCCGTACGGGCCGAGCTCGATCCACTCGTAGCCCGCCTCGGACACCTCGTCGAGGAAGCGCCGCCAGGGGAGCTGGGCCGGGTCGTCGGCGAACCACACGCCCCAGGAGTCCGGCGCGGAGCCGACCCGGATCCGGTTCAGCGCGGGGGGCGGTGACGGGCTGAGGTCGGGGGCGCGGACGCTGTCCATGCGGCGGCTCTCCTCTCGCCGGTCGGCACTGACCGGACAAGGGCTCGGGTTGCCCGTAGCCTCCCGGCTGGGCCGGGGAGTGTCAAGACTACGTCCGGACATAAGGACGTAACGTCAATAGCCGGTCGGCGGGGCCCGGCGCGGGGACGTCCGTATGTAAGGACAAATGCTTGACATGGGTGTCCGCGCCCGGCTAGACCTGGGCCCCGGATCGTGCCGACGCGCGGAGGGGAAGACCATGACCGGTCCCTACGACCTCATCACCATGGGCCGGCTCGGGGTGGACCTCTATCCGCTGCGGACCGGGGTCACGCTCGCGGAGGCCGACACCTTCGGGAAGTTCCTCGGCGGCTCGGCCGCCAACGTCGCCGTCGCCGCCGCCCGGCTCGGCCGCCGCACCGCCCTCGTCAGCCGCACCGGCGACGACCCCTTCGGCCGCTACCTCCACGACGAGCTGCGCCGCTTCGGCGTCGACGACCGCTGGGTGACGCCCGTGGCCGCCTACCCCACGCCCCTGACCTTCTGCGAGATCCATCCGCCGGACGACTTCCCGCTGTACTTCTACCGCCGCCCCAAGGCCCCCGACCTGGAGATCCACACCGCCGAGCTGGACCTGGCCGCCATCCGCGCCGCCCGGGTCTTCTGGATCACCGGTACGGGCCTGAGCGAGGAGCCCAGCCGCAGCGCGACGCTCGCCGCCCTCCGGGAACGGGCGAGGACAGGGGTCAAGGGCGGCATCACCGTCTTCGACCTCGACTGGCGGCCCATGTTCTGGCCGGAGGGGCCGTCCGCCGCCCGTCCCCTGTACGAGCGGGCCCTCGCCCACGCGACGGTGGCGGTGGGCAACGCCGAGGAGTGCGAGGTCGCCACGGGGGAGCGGGACCCGTACGCGGCGGCGCGGGCGCTCCTCGCGGCCGGGGCCGAACTCGCCGTGGTCAAACGGGGCCCGAAGGGCGTCCTCGCCGTCCACCGCGACGGCACCGTCGCCGAGGCGGCCCCGGTGGAGGTCGAGGTCGTCAACGGCCTCGGCGCCGGCGACGCGTTCGGCGGGGCGCTCTGCCACGGGCTGCTCGCCGGGTGGGACCTCGGGCGCGTGACGCGCTACGCCAACGCCGCCGGGGCCATCGTCGCCTCCCGGCTCGCCTGTTCGTCGGCGATGCCGACGCGGGACGAGGTGACGGAACTGCTGAACCGTGCGGGCGGGAAAGCCGGTGCGGGCGGGAAAGAGGGCGTCCGATGACCGTCCGCATCGCCGACCTGCCGCGCGTCCGCAGCCGGCACCCCGAGGCCATCGCCGAGGCCGCCACCCGGCGGCGGCGGCGCCCCCTCGTCGGCGACAGCGGCCGGCTGATGATCGTCGCCGCCGACCACACGGCACGCGGCGCGCTCGACGTCGGTGACCGGCCCCTGGTCATGGCCAACCGCGCCGACCTGCTGGAACGCCTGTGCCTGGCCCTCTCCCGACCCGGCGTCGACGGCGTCCTCGCCACCTCCGACATCCTCGACGACCTGCTGCTCCTCGGCGCGCTGGAGAACAAGGTCGTCATGGGCTCCATGAACCGCGGGGGTCTCGTCGGCGCCGCGTTCGAGATGGACGACCGCTTCACGGGGCCGCGCGCGGACGACCTCGTCCGGCGCGGCTTCGACGCGGGCAAGCTGCTGCTGCGCATCGACCACGACGACCCCGGCTCGCTCGCCACGATGGTCTCCGCCGCCCGCGCCATCGACGACATGGCGGAGCGACGGCTTCCGGTCTTCGTCGAGCCCTTCCTCTCCCGGCGCGTCGGCGGCCGGGTCCGCAACGACCTGAGCGCCGAGGCCGTCACGAAGTCCATCGCCATCGCGTCGGGCCTGGGCGCGACGTCCGCGTACACCTGGCTGAAGGTGCCGGTCACGGACGACGCGGACGCCATGGCCCGGGTGATGGAGACGTCGACGCTCCCGGCGGTCCTCCTGGGCGGCGACGTGGGCGACGACCAGGACGCGATGTACGAGCGCTGGCGGACGGCGCTGCGGCTGCCGACGGTGCAGGGGCTGGTGGTGGGGCGGGCGTTGCTCTACCCGGCGGACGGGGACGTGGCGGCGGCGGTGGACACGGCGGTGGGGCTGCTGTGACGGTCCGGTTCCCGGACGGGCGGGTTCCCGTCCGGGAGTCCGAGGCCCGGGGCGAAGCCCTCGGGCCCGGCCTCCCGGGGGCCGGGGGCGTGGCCCCGGGAAACGGTGAAAGGGCGGGACCGGGGCCCCTCCCCGCCGCGACGGCGCGCATCCCCCACCCACGACCCCGGCGGTGCCGAACTCAGGAGAGCCGAGACAGCGCATGACCTACACCCTCGACATCACCCCCGAAAGCGCCGGCTGGGCGCACTCCTCCCTCCGCGTCCTCACCCTGCCCCCCTCCGGCACCCACACCTTCGAAACCGCCGGCAGCGAATGGATCGTGCTGCCGCTCACCGGCGGCTGCACGGTCCGGACGGAAGGCCGGACCTTCGAGCTCCACGGCCGCCCCAGCCCCTTCACCGCCGTCACCGACTTCGCCTACGTCCCGCGCGACGCGCACGTCACGCTGACCTCCCCGGCGGGCGGCCGCTTCGCCCTCGCCGGGGCCCGCTGCGAGCGCCGGCTGCCCGCCCGTTACGGCCCCGCCGAGACCGTTCCCGTAGAGCTGCGCGGGACGGGCGTCTGCTCGCGGCAGGTCAACAACTTCGCCGCGGCCGACACGTTCGAGTGCGACCGGCTCATCGCCGTCGAGGTGCTCACGCCGGGCGGCAACTGGTCGTCCTACCCGCCCCACAAGCACGACGAGCACCTCCCGGGCCGGGAGTCCCGGCTGGAGGAGATCTACTACTTCGAGATCGCCGAGAGCCCTGGCGGCACCCCCGGCCTCGGCTACCAGCGGGTGTCGCCGTCCCACGACGGCGGGACGGACGTCCTCGCCGAGGTCCGCACCGGCGACGCCGTGCTGATCCCCGACGGCTGGCACGGCCCGTCCATCGCCGCGCCCGGCCACGACATGTACTACCTCAACGTGATGGCCGGCCCCGGCCCCGAGCGGGAGTGGCTCATCAGTGACCACCCCGACCACACCTGGATCCGCGGCACATGGCCGGACCATCCTGTGGACCCCAGGCTTCCGCTCTATCACCCGGGAGAGGACCGATGACCCGACCGTCCCGCCCCACCCGACGCCTCACCGTCGCCCAGGCCCTCGTGGCGTTCCTCGCCCACCAGTACACCGAGCGCGACGGCCGCAGGCAGCGGCTCGTCGCCACGTGCTGGGGCATCTTCGGCCACGGCAACGTCGCCGGGATCGGGCAGGCCCTGCTGGAGACCGGCGACGAACTCCCGTACCTCCAGGGCCGCAACGAGCAGGCCATGGTCCACGCGGCCGTCGGCTACGCCCGCCACCGCGACCGGCTCTCCGCCCACGCCGTGACCACCTCCATCGGCCCCGGCGCCACCAACCTCGTCACCGGCGCGGCCCTCGCCACGATCAACCGGATCCCGGTCCTCCTCCTGCCCGGCGACACCTTCGCCGGCCGCCCCGCCGACCCCGTCCTCCAGCAGCTCGAACACCCCGGCGCGGGCGACGTCTCCGTCAACGACTGCCTGCGCCCCGTCTCCCGGTACTTCGACCGGATCGTCCGCCCCGAGGCGCTGATCCCCGCCGCGCTCACCGCCATGCGCGTACTGGCCGACCCCGTGGAGACGGGGGCCGTCACCCTCGCCCTGCCCCAGGACGTCCAGACCGAGGCGTACGACTGGCCCGAGGAGTTCTTCGCCCACCGCGTCTGGCACGTCCGCCGCCCCGCCCCCGACCCGGCCGAACTGGCGGCGGCCGTACGGGCCGTACGGGCGGCCCGCCGCCCGCTGCTGATCGCTGGCGGCGGCGTCCACCACAGCGAGGCCGAGGACGCCCTGCGCGCCTTCGCCGACGCCACCGGCATCCCCGTCGCCTCCACCCAGGCGGGCAAGGGCTCGCTGCGCCACGACCACCCGGCGGACGTCGGCGGGATCGGCCACACCGGTACGGCCGTCGCCGACGCGCTCGCCCGCGCCGCCGACCTCGTCATCGGCGTCGGCACCCGCTACAGCGACTTCACCACCGCCTCGGCGACCCTCTTCGCCGCCCCGGACGTCCGCTTCGTCAACCTCAACATCGCCCCGCACGACGCCCACAAGCTCGCCGGGCTGCCGCTCGTCGCCGATGCCCGCAGCGGCCTGGAAGCGCTCACGGAGGCCGTCGCGGGGCACCGCGTGCCGGACGCGTACGCCAGCGCGTACACCGCCGGGAAGGCGGAGTGGGAGACGGTCGTCGCCCGCGCGTACGCCCCGGACGACGGCCGGGGCGACGGCGCCCGGCCCACCCAGGCCCAGGTGCTCGGCGCGCTGGACTCCGTCGTCGGCGACGAGGACGTGATCGTCAACGCGGCGGGCTCGCTCCCCGGCGATCTCCACAAGCTGTGGCGGGCCCGTTCCCGCCGCCAGTACCACCTCGAATACGGCTACTCCTGCATGGGTTACGAGATCCCCGGTGCCATCGGCGTCGCCCTGGCCGACCCCGGTGCGCCGGTATGGGCGCTGGTCGGCGACGGGACGTATCTGATGATGCCCACCGAGCTCGTCACCGCCGTGCAGGAGGGCATCCCGGTCAAGGTGATCCTGGTGCAGAACCACGGCTACGCCTCCATCGGAGGCCTCTCGGAGGCCGTCGGCGGCGAGCGTTTCGGCACCGCCTACCGCTTTCGCGCGCCCGACGGCACGTACACCGGCGCCCCGCTGCCCGTCGACCTGGCCGCCAACGCCGCCTCGCTCGGCATGAGCGTGCTCCGCGCCCGTACCGCCCGCGAGCTGCGGGCCGCGCTGGCGGAGGCGCGCGCGGCCGACCGGCCCACATGTGTCTACGTGGAGACCGAAACGGCCGACACTGTGTCCGGGGCGCCCCCCGCCCAGGCGTGGTGGGATGTGCCCGTCGCCGAGACCGCGACCCGCCCGGCGGCCGTGTCGGCCCGGGAGGAGTACGACCGCAACGCAGCCGCCCGTCGCCGTTACCTTTGACGTAGGAGAGGTCGCAGCAGATGAAGACCGTCAACCACTGGATCGACGGCAAGTCCGTCGAGGGCACCTCCGGTACGTATGGGCCCGTCACCGATCCGGCCACGGGCGCCGTCACCACGCGCGTCGCGTTCGCCACCGCCGAGGAGGTCGACGCGGCCGTGGCCGCCGCCAAGGCCGCCTACGGCACCTGGGGCGGCTCCTCCCTCGCACAGCGCACGACGGTGCTCTTCCGCTACCGCGCCCTGCTCGACGCCCACCGCGAGGAACTCGCCGAGCTGATCACCGCCGAGCACGGCAAGGTCCACTCCGACGCCCTCGGCGAGGTCGCGCGCGGCCTGGAGGTCGTGGAGCTGGCCTGCGGCATCACCCAGCAGCTCAAGGGCGAGCTGTCCACGCAGGTGTCCAGCCGGGTGGACGTCTCCGCTATCCGCCAGCCGCTGGGCGTCGTCGCGGGCATCACGCCGTTCAACTTCCCGGCCATGGTGCCGATGTGGATGTTCCCGCTCGCCATCGCCTGCGGCAACACGTTCGTCCTCAAGCCCAGCGAGAAGGACCCCTCGGCCGCGATCCGCCTCGCGGAGCTCGCCGCCGAGGCCGGGCTGCCGGACGGCGTCCTCAACGTCGTCAACGGCGACCGGATCGCCGTCGACCGGCTCCTGGAGCACCCGGACGTCGCCGCCGTCTCCTTCGTCGGCTCCACACCCATCGCCCGCCACATCCACACCACCGCCTCCGCCAACGGCAAGCGCGTCCAGGCCCTCGGCGGCGCCAAGAACCACATGCTGGTGCTGCCCGACGCCGACCTCGACGCCGCCGCGGACGCCGCCGTCTCCGCCGCCTACGGCTCGGCGGGCGAGCGCTGCATGGCGATCTCGGCGGTCGTCGCGGTCGGCGGCACCGGGGACGAACTGGTGGCGAAGATCCGCGAGCGCGCCGAGAAGATCAAGATCGGCCCGGGCGACGACCCCACCTCGGAGATGGGCCCGCTGATCACCAAGGACCACCGTGACAAGGTCGCCTCCTATGTGCGGGGCGCCGCCGCCCAGGGCGCGGAGGTCGTCCTCGACGGCACGGGCTTCACGGTCCAGGGGTACGAGGACGGCCACTGGATGGGCCTGTCCCTGCTCGACAAGGTGCCGACCGACGCCGACGCCTACCGCGACGAGATCTTCGGCCCGGTGCTGTGCGTCCTGCGCGCCGGGACGTACGAGGAGGGCCTGGCCCTCATCAACGCCTCGCCGTGGGGCAACGGCACCGCGATCTTCACCCGTGACGGGGGCATGGCCCGCCGCTTCCAACTGGAGGTCGAGGCGGGCATGGTGGGCGTCAACGTGCCCATCCCGGTGCCGGTGGGCTACCACTCCTTCGGTGGCTGGAAGCACTCGCTCTTCGGCGACCACCACATCTACGGGAACGATGGCGTCCGCTTCTACACCCGGGGCAAGGTCGTCACCACCCGCTGGCCCGACCCCCAGGACGGCGGCGTCGACCTGGGCTTCCCGCACCACCGGTAAATTCAGCCCGTCCGGCGATCGAGGACGGGGGTCCGGGGCGGAGCCCCGGAAACATCCAGTTCCGGCCCGATATGAGACGCTCACCCCATGACCTGGGCCAACGCCCTGAAGAAGACGGCACGCGCCGGGCTGACGATCGAGCGAATCACCCTCGAACCGCTCGTCGCCATCCGCGGCGCGTGCGGCGTGGCCGTCGTCGTCGGCCTGATGCTGGCCTTCGGATCGCCCGCCCTCGCCGTCTCCTCCGCGTTCGGCGCGTTCGCCTCCGGTCTGGCGACCTTCCAGCGCAGCTGGCGGCCCCGCCCGCTGCTCGCGCTGGCGGTCGCGGGCGTGCTCGGCCTCAGCACCTTCCTGGGCTACCTCGCCGCCGCCCACCTCGCCACCTTCGTCGCGCTGCTCGCCGTGTGGACCCTGCTGTCGGGCATGGCCTGGGCCGTCGGCCCGGTGACGGGGTTCGTCGCCACCCAGACGGTCGCGGTCATGCTCGTCACCGTCACCCTGCCCACCTCCGTCGCGGGGGCGGCCGAGCACGCCGCGCTCATCCTCGTGGGCGGCCTGGTGCAGGCGGCGCTCATCCTCCTCTTCCCCATCCGCCCCTGGGGCCGCCAGCGCGACGCCCTCGCGGACGCGCTGGCCGCCGAGGCGGACTACGCGCGCCGGCTGCGCCACGACCCGGTCGCCCGCTTCGACCCCCAGCCGCTGATGGACGCCCGCAGCGCCGCCGAGCTGACCCCGCGCCAGGCCCGCGGCCGGCCCCGGCAACTGGGCGGCCCGCGCGGGGTCGCCGAACGGATCCGGCCGGTGCTCGCCTCCCTCGCCGATCCCATCGTGGGCGCGCCCCCGGAGGGCCCCGGCCGGGACCGGGCCCGGGAGCTGCTGGGCGCCGCCGCCGACGTCCTGGACGCGGTCGCGCGCGCCATCCGCCGGGGCCGGCCCGTGCGGGTGACGCCCGAGGTGATGGCCACGCTGGAGGTGCCCGAGTCCGGACCGCGCCTCGACGGCGCCGCCCGCCGCTCGGCGCTGCGGCTGATGGCGCTGCTGGCCGACGTCGTGGAGGCCAGCGACGAGCCCCTGCGCGCCACCCGGCCGACGGCGGAGAAGGCGACGGAGAAGGCGACGGAGAAGACTGCGCAGAAGACTGCGGAGAAGGAGCGGCGGCATCTGCTGCGGCCCACCATGGCCGGGCTCGTCCCGGTTGGCTGGCGGGCGCTGCGGCGCGAGGCGCGCTGGTCCTCGCCGGTCGGCCGGCACGCGGTGCGGGTGACGACGGTGGCCTGTGTGGGCTATCTGCTGGGCACGGCGCTGCCGCTGGGCCATGGCTACTGGGCGCCGATGACCTCGGTGATGGTGATGCGGCCCGACTTCGCCCAGACCTATCAGCGCGGCGTCGCCCGCTTCGTGGGCACGCTCGTCGGCGTCTGGGCGGGCGCGGGCATCACGGCGCTCACCCATCCGGGGCCCGAGGTCTGCGCCGCGTTGGCCGTGGTGAGCGTGGGGCTGCTGTATCTGCTGATGCGGACGGGCTACATCGTGGTGTCCGCGTGCATCGGCGCGTACATCGTCTTCCTGCTCGGCATCGCGGGGGAGGGCTGGTCGCAGACCGTGCAGGCCAGGCTGGCGCTGACCCTGCTGGGCGGAGTGCTGGCACTGGCCGCCTACGCGCTGTGGCCCAGCTGGGAGACGCCCCGGCTGCGCGACCGGCTGGCCGACTGGCTCCGTACCAACGGCGACTACGCGCTGGCGGTCCTCGACGCCCACGCCCGCCCGGAGAACCGGAAACGGCGGGTCCGTGAGGCGCTGCTGGACGCGCGGGCGGCACGGCTGGAGTGGGAGGACGCGGCCGCCCGCGCGCTGAAGGAACCCGTGCGCCACCGGGGCATCTCGCGCGCCGCCGAGCGGGCGGCCGAGTCGGCGCTGGCCACGCTCGGACGTGCGGCGATGCTGATGGAGGCCCATCTGCCCGGCCCGGACGCCGAACCGGATCCCGGGGCGGGCGAGTTCGCGGCGGCCCTGCGCGCCGCGCTGCCGGACGCCGTGGCGGCGGTACGGGAACGGCGGCGGCCGGACTGGGCCGGGCCGCGCGTGGCACTGGCCGTCTGGGTCGCGCGGGCCGGCGACGAAGACGAAGGGGTGGCGGTACGGGGCTCGGAGCTGCTGCAGGAGGCGCTCGACGAACTGGCCGAAGCCCTCGCGCCGGGCCAGCAGGGGCGCAACAGGGCGGCGCGGCGCTGAGCCCGTTGAATACGTGTCAGCGGAACAGCCGGTCCAGGTGCGCGTCCACCAGCCGCATCGCCTCCTCGCCCGGCACCACGTCGAGCAGGACGTAGCCGCACAGGCCGTCCACGAGGGCGATCAGCAGCATCGCCTCGGTGTCCGGGTCGCGGTCGGGGGCGATGTCGCCCTCCTCCACCGCGCGCCGGATCTGGCCGGCGAAGAACTCCCGCAGCGCGGGGATGCCCTCCTTGGCGTGCCGGCGCAGCCGCTCGTCGTGGACGGCCCGGACGAAGTAGGCGATCTGCACCAGCTGACCGGTGCGGCTCTTGTCGTCCAGCGGCAGCATCTCCGCGAACGTCTCGCGCAGCAGCGTCCGGGGGGAGGGGGTCCCGGTCAGGGACCCGACGCGGGCGCCGATCCGCCGCGCGGCCAGCTCGCTGATGTGGCCGAGGGCGAAGACGAGCATGTCGTCCTTGGTGCGGAAGTAGTGCTGGAGCTGTCCGAGCGAGATGCCCGCCTCCGCCGCCACGTCGCGCAGGCTCGCGCCGTCCAGCCCGCGCTCGGACGCGATCCGCCACAGGGCTTCGGCGATGCGGTGGCGGCGTTCGTCGTGGTCGACGCGCTTGGGCACGGGGAGGGGCACCTCTCGTTTACAGGTCAGTTGTATTGCGATAGCTTAGCGCCGGTGTTTGGCAATACGATTGACTTGGAAAAAATGGGGAGTGTCGTGTCGAGCGGAGAGGGTCTGAGGCTCAGGGCGCCGCGGCACGGGGTGGATCCCGGCGCGCGCGGCTGGTGGACGGCCCGGGCGCTGCTGACCGTGAGCGGGCCGATGACGCTGGCCGCCCTCGCGCTGCTCGTCCCGGGCCTCCTCTTCTTTTCCGGCGCTCTCGTATGGCTGGCACCTCTGGTGACGGTGGTGCTGTTGGTGCCCGCGGTGGCGTACGCGCTGGTCATGCCGGCGCGGCGGTGCCGGACGCACGGGTGGGAGCTGGGGGAGACGGCGCTCTACGCGGTCTCGGGCTGGTTCGGGCGACGACGCCGGATCGTGCCGCTGTCCCGGGTGGAGTCCGTCGCGCTGCGGCGGGGGCCGCTGCTGCGGCGGTACGGGCTGGCCGTCGTGACCGTCGCCACGGGGTCGGACGCCGGGGCCGTGCGGATCGCGGGGGTATCCGACACGGCGGCCCGGCGGCTGACGGCCCGTATCGAGGCGGCCATTGCTCACCGTGAGCCGGCGGTTTCCCACGCCGAGGAGGGGCGTGGTGCAAAGGTCCTCGCTGTCGCCAGCGCGCGCCGGCTGCGGTACGCCCCGTTGACGTTCTGGGTCTGGGGAGGGGTGCTCGTGGCGGGCGGCACGGTCTGGCGGGTGCTCAACGCCCTGGGGGTGAAGCCCTGGCGGATCGGGATCTTCCGCCGCCTGTGGGCCGGGTACGGCGCCGGCGCGCCATGGCTCGCCGCCCTGCTCGGTCTGGCGGCCGTGACCCTGCTGGGCGTGGCGGGGGCGCTGGTGGTCCACGCCGGGACCTGGTGGCGGTACCGGCTGGAGCGCACCCCCTCGGGCGGTCTCGATGTCCGGCGCGGCCTGTTCGCGACATCGGTCGTCTCCATCGAGGCGGACCGTTTGTGCGGGGTCGCGCTGCGGGAACCGCTGCTGCTGCGCGCGGGCGGCGGGGCGTCCGTACGGGCCGTGGCGGGCGGCCTGGGCGACCGGGAGCGTAACCGCAAGCGGAGCGTCGTACTCCCTCCGGCGCCCCGGGCGGAGGCGCTCCGGGTGTGCGCCGAGGTGCTCGGGGTCCGCGCCGAGGTGCTCGGGACGGGCGGGGTGATCGAGGCCGGTGACGCGCCCAGGACGGGGGAGCTGTCCGGGGCGCTCCGTCCGGCGCCGAGGGTCGCGTTGCGGCGGCGGCTGGTGGGCGCGCTGGGGTGGGGCGTCCTGCCGGTGGCGCTGGTGCTCGTCGGGCTGGGGTGGCTGCTGGATCTGCCGGTGCTGCTGTGGTGCGCGGCGGGGTGGGTGGCGGTGGCCTCCCCGGTGGTGTGCGCGCTGGCGTGGGACGCCTACCGGGCGCTGGGGTACGCGGTGCGGGGGCGCCATCTGGTCGTACGGTCCGGGACGTTCGGACGGGAGACGGTGGCCCTCGACCGGAGTTCCGTACAGGGATGGACATTTACCGATACGCCCTTTGCGCTCCGGGCAGATGTGGCCACTCTCACTGCCGCGGTCCCCGCCGGGGAGGATGGATACCGCATACGGGACATCCCGGCGGCCGAGGCGGCGAAGTTTGCGGAATTTGCGGCTCCGGGGATCGTTCGTGAGTTCTTGATCCGTACGTCCGACTGAACGTCCTGTCGTACATTCGCACCCGACTTTTTTGTTATCTGCCGACCGGCGCCCGGTCTCCTAGGTGTCGGATCGAGCGCCATTCGTGGCGGGTGCGGAAAGAGGTGCGGGCGTGAAGAGTGTGAGCGTGGCCGTGATCGAGGCGGCGCGTGCCGGGGACACGGCGGCACAGGACGAGCTCGTCGCCATCCACCTGCCACTCGTCTACAACATCGTCGGCCGGGCCCTGAACGGCCACGCGGACGTCGACGACGTGGTCCAGGAGACCATGCTCCGGGTGATCAACGGCCTGGACGGGCTGCGGGACGCCGCGAGCTTCCGCTCCTGGCTCGTCGCCATCACCATGAACCAGATACGCAGCCACTGCCGGGAGGAGCGCCCCGAGGCTCCCGTCAGTGGTTTGCAGGAGGTGGTCGGCGAGGTCCCCGACCCCAAGGCCGACTTCGTCGACCTGACCATCGTCCGGCTGGGGCTGGAGGGCCAGCGCAGGGAGGCCGCCGAGGCCACGCGCTGGCTGGACGAAGGGGAGCAGGAGGTCCTGTCCCTGTGGTGGCTGGAGGCCGCCGGCGAGCTGAAGCGCGCCGAGGTCGTCGCCGCGCTCGGGCTGACCCCGCAGCACACCGCCGTCCGGATACAGCGGACCAAGGCCCAGCTGGACGTCGCCCGCGGCGTCGTCCAGGCGCTCGCCGCGTACCCGCGCTGCGAGCGGCTCGGCGAGGTCGTCGCCACGTGGGACGGCGTCCCGTCCGCGCTGTGGCGCAAGCGCGTCGCCCGGCACGTACGCGGCTGCGGCCGCTGCTCGGGCGCCCTGTCGGCGCTGGTCCCGGCCGAGGGCCTGCTGGTCGGCCTCGGGCTGGTGCCGGTCGGCGGCGCCCTGCTGGGCTGGTGGAGCGGCGGCGCCGTGGTGCCGGGCGAGCCCGTGGGATACGCGTCGGCGGCGCACCCGGCCCCCGCGCCGGCCTCCGCGCCCGCCGCTCCGCGAGGCGGCCGGGCGGGCGGCCACCGCGCCGGGGGCCACCGGGGCGGCGGGCATCGTTCCGGTGGCCGTTCCGGTGGACGTTCCAGTGGTCACCGCGCGGACGGCGGACGGTCGCGTACGGGCCGGAACGCCGTGATCGGCGCGGGCGCCCTCGCCCTGATCGCCGGCGGTGTGCTGGGCGGCGGGTACCTCATGGAGGACTCGCCCGGTACGACCGTCAAGACGCAGGCCGTGGACTCGTCCGGCGACCTGAAGCAGCTGAACGCCCGGGAGCCCATGCCCATCCGGTCCACCCCGTCGAGCTCCGCGTCGCCGAGCGCCTCGGCGTCCGCGTCCGCGTCGGCTTCGGCGAGCGCTTCGCCGAGCGGCTCGGCGAGCCCGTCGGTGTCGGCCAAGTCCTCCGCGTCCCACGCGGACGAGGCCGCCCCCGAGCGCACGGCCGCCCCGGCCCGTACCCGTGCGCCCAAGCCGCCGTCCTCCGGCGGCGACGGTTCCATGGCCGCGCAGGTGGTGGCCCTGGTCAACGCCGAGCGGGCGAAGGTCGGATGCTCGGCCCTCAGCTCCAACAGCCTCCTGGACGCGGCGGCCCAGGGCCACTCCGACGACATGGCGGCCCGGAACTTCTTCAACCACACCAACCCCGACGGCAAGGGCCCGGGCGACCGCATCACCGCGGCGGGCTACAGCTGGAGCACCTACGGCGAGAACATCGCCTACGGGCAGCAGGACGCGGCGTCGGTCATGGACTCGTGGATGCACAGCGACGGCCACCGCAAGAACATCCTCAACTGCTCCTTCAAGGAGATCGGCATCGGCATCAACAAGGCGCCGGGCGGTCCGCGCTGGACCCAGGTCTTCGGCGCGCGTTGATTCCCGTCCGTTCAGTCATATGTTGATGGTTGAAGCATCAGCTTTGATGGTTGAAACATAAGGCTGGTTGATCGCCGATTTTCATGTCGCGGTAAATGTCCGAGCGCGCCCGGGAATTCCCCGGGCGCGCGTCGTCATGGTGCGCCCGTTCATCACCACTAACGCCTTGGCTTTGGCATTGTGATGATGTGTTCGTCATATTTATTCTCTTCGTGCGGCCGGGGAGCGGAAGGTCCGGCAGCCGGCCTCTCCCGTATGAGTAGTGGTGTGCGCATGCGGGAGAGGGTGTTCCCGCGGCCGTGAGCAGGTGACCTGCGGTTCATCGTCCCCATCGCAGAGAAGGAGAACGCCATGACGTACGAGCGTCCCACCCTCGCCAAGGCCGGCGGCTTCCGTAAGGTGACGGGCCTGGCCAGCAAGACCGCGAAGGACGTTCTCGGCGGACACAACCTCGTCTGAGGCGGCCGAAAAAGGGGCCCGCCGCCACTGGTCGAGTCCACTGAAGAATGACCGGTGACCGGCGGGATGGCCCCCGGAATCGGGGGGTGATGGCCATGGGCCGTTCACCCCCCGATTTCCATCAATTTTCCGAGCAGAGCCGATCTTTGTGAAGCTGCCGGGAATGCCGCCCGGATCGACGGCCGGAGGTCTTGTCACCCATGGACCGCTCCTCGTCCCTGTCCGCCCTGTCCAGCTGGTTCCTCGTCCTGCCCGACACCGCCTGCGAAGCGGTCATGGAGATCGCGGCGCGAGCCCGCCCCCACGCGCCCCAGAGCGTGCCCCACCCCTCCGGCCGACCGTGGCTGCTGGGCCGCTGGGACCCCGACACGTTCACCCTGGGCGAGGCCGGGGCCGCCCGGGTGGCGGTCATGGGCGAGCACACGGTGTCCGGCGCCGAGGCCGCACGGGCCGCCGGGGCCGTCCGGACGACGGAATCCCTGGACGTGCTCGGCCGGTTCGCCGCCGCCTGGCCGGGCAGCTTCCACCTGCTGGCCCGGGACCCCGGCGGCCGCCTCCGCGTCCAGGGCGGCGTCGTCGGCGTACGGCGCGTCTTCCACGCGCGTACGGGCCCGGCGACCGTGGCGGGCGACCGCGCCGACGTGCTGGCCGACCTGCTCGACGCCGGCCTCGACGAGGACCGCCTCGCCGTCCAGCTGCTCGCCATGGGCCTGTTGCACCCCCTGAACTCCCGCCCGGTCTGGCACGGAGTGGAAGCCCTGCCCGGCGGCCATCATCTGACCCTCGGGCCCGACGGCCCGGCCCGGACCGGGCGCTGGTGGACGCCGCCCGAGCCCGACGTCCCGCTGAGCGAGGGCGCCTCGCGCCTCGCGGCCGCGCTGGGCGCCGCCGTGGACGTCCGTACCCACGGCCGCTCCCTGGTGACGTGCGACCTCGGCGGCCTGGACTCCACCGCGGTGTGCTGCCTGGCCGCACGCGGCGACGCCAAGATCGTCGCCTATACGGCCGCCCTCCGTGACCCCCTCGGCGACGACACCCACTGGGCGCGCCGCACCGTCGACGCCCTGGGCGTCGTCGAGCACCACGAGATCCCGGCCGGACAGGTGCCCCTGACCTTCGACGGTCTCGGTACGTTCGACCAACGCCTCGACGCGCCGTCCCTCATGACGGTCGACCACAGCCGCCGCATGAGCATCGTGCGACTGGCCGCCGAGCGCGGATCGACCCTCCACCTGACCGGCATCGGCGGCGACGAGGTGCTCAGCGGAGCCTCCGCCCGCCTCCACACCCTGGTCCGTACCCACCCCCGCACCGCGCTGCGCCACCTGCGCGGCTACCGCGCCAAATACCGCTGGCCCCGGCGGGGCGTGCTCCGCCAGCTCCTCGACCGCCGCTCCTACCCCTCCTGGCTGGAGCGGGTCGCCGCCGACCTCGCCGAGCCGCCCGCGCCGTCGAACGCGCCGGTGCTGGACTGGTCCGAGCGGCCACGGATGCCCCACTGGGCGACACCCGAGGCGGTGGCGTCAGTACGCCGCCAGATCCTCACCGCGGCCCGCACCGCGGAACCCCTGGCCCGGGACCATGGCGGGCACCGCGAGCTGGCCACCATGGAGTGCATCTCCCGGTTCGCCCGGCACATAGGACAGCTGGCCGGCCCGCTGGGCGTCGTCTGCTCGGCCCCGTACTACGACGACCGCGTCATCGAGGCGGGCCTGTCCGTACGGCCGCAGGAGCGGATCACCCCCTGGCGCTACAAGCCGCTGATCGTCGAGGCCACCCGCGGCATCGTCCCGGAGGTCAGCCGCACCCGGGCCACCAAGGCCAACGCCTCCATGGAGGAGGAGACGGGCCTGCGGGAGCACCGTGCCCGGCTGCTGGCCCTGTGCGACGACTCCCGCCTCGCGCGGATGGGCCTGATCGACGTGGACAAGCTGCGGGACTGGTGCCTGCGCCCGCTCGAAGTGGAAGTCGAGAGCAGCCTGTTGCACACCACCGTGGCGTGCGAGGTGTGGCTGCGCTCCCGCGAACCCGCAAGCCGCTGAGACGGAACCGAACCGGAAGGGTGGAACATGTCGCTCCGACTCCGCTCCGGAGTGGTGATGACCGAGACCGACTACGGCATCGCGCTGCTGGACCAGACCACCGGCGAGTACTGGACCCTCAACCCCACCGCCGCACTCGTCCTGCGGACGCTCCTCGACGGGGAGTCCAAGGGACAGGCCGTGCACGCGCTGACCGCGCGGTACGACGTGGACCCCGGCGAGGCGGCACGCGACGTCGAGCGCGTCTACGGCGAACTGCGGACGGCCAGGCTGCTGTCCGGGACCCGGCCATGACGACTCCCGAGGCGGTGCCCTACCGGCCGGACGCGGTGCCGCCCGTCACCCGCTGGGCGGCCCGGGCCGCCGTCGCCCTCGCCCATCTGCTGGCCACCCAGCCGCCCGGGCGCGTCCGTGTGGTCCTGCGCCTGCTCCGGCGCGGGGCCCGGCCCGCGAGCCTCGCCGAGGCGATGGACGCCAGGGAGACCGTCCTCGCCGTCAGCCTCTCCAGCGGAGGGCAGAAGGGCTGTCTGCCACGCTCCCTCGGCACCGTGCTGCTGTGCCGTATGCGCGGCCAGTGGGCCGTGTGGTGCGTGGGAGTCCGTTCCCGGCCGCCCTTCGCGGCCCACGCGTGGGTGGAGGCGGAATCCGTCCTGGTGGGCGAGGGCGCGCCGGCCGACTACTTCCAGCGCTTCTTCACCGTGGAGTGAGTGCCGTGAACAGCATGAATGCAGCAGCGGAAGCGTGGGAGGAGGCCATGGACACGGCACCGGCGGCACGGCCGCGCGGCGCGGGGCGCCGGGCCCTGGCCCGGTACCTCCGGCCGCAGCGCTCCGCCATCCTGGGCGGCGCGCTGCTGGGCCTCGTCGGCGGGGCGCTGGGCCTGGCCCAGCCCCTGGCCGCCGAACGCCTGGTGAACGACCTCGAACGGGACCGGACGGCCACCACAGAGGTGATCGTCCTCGGTGTGCTCGTCCTGATGGGCGCGGTCCTCGTCGCCCTCGGCCACCTCGTGCTGGAACGGGCGGCCGAACGGCTCGTCTGCGCCGCCCGGCGCGGGCTGGCCAGCAGGCTGCTCAGGCTGCGCGTCCCGGTGGCCGAGTGCCATGAGCCCGGCGATCTGATATCCCGGGTCACCGCCGATACGACACTGCTGCGACAGGTCGCCACCCAGGCGATGGCTGCGGCCCTGACCGGCACCGTCATCACCCTCGTCACCGTCGTGATGATGGGGGTCCTGGACCTGGTGCTGCTCGGTGTCACCCTCGCGGTGATCGCGTTCATCAGCCTGACCAGCGGTCTGGTGATCCCCCGCATCGGCCGGGCCACCCGGCAGACCCAGGAGGCCGTCGGCTGCATGGGCGCCGCCCTGGAGCGCGCGTTCGGCGCCTTCCGCACGGTCAAGGCGTCCGGGGCCGAGCAGCGCGAGATCGCCCGCCTGCACGACGCCGCCGAACGGGCCCGTCGCACGGGCACGCGCGCCGCCTCCTGGGAAGCCGTCTCGGACACCGTCTCCCAGGTGTCCGTACAGGTCTCCTTCCTGGTGGTCCTCGGGGTGGGCGGGGTGCGCGTCGCCTCCGGGGCGATCGACATCTCCACCCTCGTGGCCTTCCTGCTCTACCTCTTCTCGCTCGCTCCCCGCATCAACCAGCTCGTGGGCGCCGCCGGCCAGTTCCAGGTGGGAGCCGCGGCCGCCCTGCGGATCAGGGAGGCCGAGGAGATGGCGGTCGAGGACTCCGGCACCGGGCAGGAGCCGGCCGCGGACGCCGGATGCGGCCCCCGCCCCGCGTCCATCGCCTTCGACCGGGTGCGCTTCGGCTACCGGCCCGGGCTGCCCGCCGTCCACCGCCGTATCTCCTTCACGGTGCCCGCCCGGGGGCTGACCGCCTTCGTCGGCCCGTCCGGCGCGGGCAAGACCACGGTCTTCTCCCTCATCGAGCGGTTCTACGAACCGGACAGCGGCCGCGTCCTGCTGGACGGCCGGGACGTACGGCACTGGCCCCTGGCCACGTTGCGCGCCGCCATCGGCTACGTCGAACAGGACGCGCCCGTCCTCGCCGGAACGCTGCGGGAGAACCTCCTCCTCGGTGTCCCGCACGCCACCGACGGGCAGCTCCACGAGGTCCTGCGCCGCGCCCACCTCGACGAACTGGCGGGCAGGCTGCCGCAAGGGCTCGACACGACCGTCGGCCACCGGGGCAGCATGCTCTCCGGCGGCGAGCGCCAACGCGTCGCGATCGCCCGCGCGTTGCTGCGCAGCCCGCGGCTGTTGCTCCTGGACGAGGCCACCTCACAACTGGACGCGGCCAACGAAGCGGCCCTGCGGGGCACCGTCGCCGACGCGGCCCGGACGACGACGGTGCTGGTCGTCGCCCACCGGCTGTCCACGGTGATCACCGCGGACCGCATCGTGGTGATGGAGGCCGGCCGCATCCGGGCCGTGGGCACCCACGCGAAGCTCCTGGCGAGCGACGAGCTGTACGGGCAGCTGGCCGCCACGCAGCTGCTGGCGAACTGAGGGCGTGCGGCGTGCACACAGCCGCACGCCGCCCCACCTTCGGGTGAAAGGATCGCCTCCGTTGACTTCGGGGCGCGGTTCCCGCGGGGATCATGCGAGGCGTACCTCCCGTACCGAGACGGAGCACGCCCCATGGCCAAGTGCGATACCTGCGGCAACGACTACTGGCTGGCCTTCGAGGTCAAGACCATCACCGGCGACACCTACACCTTCGACAGCTTCGAGTGCGCGATCGGCAAGCTCGCGCCCAGCTGCGAACACTGCAAGACCCGCATCATCGGGCACGGCGTCGAGGTCGCGGGGCGCTTCTTCTGCGGCGCGCACTGCGCCCGCGAGGGCGATTCGGGGCTGGGGCAGCAGATCCGCGACACGGTCGGGGCGCACCCGGGGTGACGGTCGGCGCGCACCTGGGGTGACGGTCGGGGCGCGCTCCGGGTGGCGAGGGGCGTCAGACCCTGGCGCCCAGCCACGGCCAGTAGCGCGGCAGAGCGCGCACCGGCCAGATCAGCACCCACCACCAGACGGCCACGAGGGGGGCGGCCAGGGAGACCAGGAAGGCGGTGAGGGCGATGGCGGCGATCGACGCGTTGTCGAACACCTCCCGGACGACCTGCCGACGGGTGACCTCCGGCCTGCGGAGCGGGCCGGGGGTGCGCAGCCGCAGGGCCATGACGGCCAACAGCGCGGCCTCAAGGCCGATGGCGCCCGTGTAGATGGCCATGGCCACGGGCGCGCCGCCGTGTTCGCTCAGCAGCCGGGCGGTGAAGGGCAGGAAGGCGATGACGGCCAGCAGGGCGAACTCCAGCCGGACCATGGCGCGGTCGAGGGTGGCCATCAGCCGGAAGAGCTTGTGGTGGCCGAGCCAGATCGCCCCGATGAGCACGAAGCCGACGATGTACGCGAGGACCTTCGGCATCACATGGCCGAACGCCTGACCCACCTCCGCGTCGGGCAGGCCGTCCGGCACGTGGATCTCCAGGGCCAGCAGCGTGATCGCGATGGCGGTCACGGCGTCGGCGAAGGCGAGCATGCGGTCCATCTCGATGACGTACGGGTCACGCGCCACGGCCGCCAGCGTAGGGCGGATACGGGGGACTTGGAGGGGTATCTGCGGAAAACCGCACGATCGGATGATTGCACCCGGGCAGACTTTCCACAGTGGAAAATCGACTGTTGCCGCTCCGGAAACTGTGTGCTTCACTTTCCGTCATGGCAACTGATGAGAACTCGCGGTCGTCCCGGCCGCACATGCCGTCCCGGGAAGGCGCCGCCGAGGCCCTGGCCCTCGCGGAGCAGGCGCAGGTGGCGGTCGTGTCGGTCACTCCCGGCCCGGCGTACAGCGTGAAGCTCTCCCTGGCGCTGGCCGGGGTCTATCTGTCCCATCTCCTGCCCGAGCCGTGGGACTTCGTGGGCATCGCCCTCATGTACGTGTTGATGCTGACCGTCATCGTGGCGCAGTTCCGCTCCAGCGGCGTCCGGCACCGGGTGCGGCCGGGCATGAAGCGCGGCATGCTCCTCGCCGCGGTGTTCGCCTTCGTGGTCTACCTGACCGCGCTGTACCTGGACGACCATCAGGGCATGCCGTGGATATGGGCACCGGCGGGCCTGCTGGTGGGAGGGGGCATCCTGGTCCACGACAGACAAACCCGGAAGAAGGGCATAGCAGCGTCGTGACCGCCCCCGAAGACGGCTTCAACGAGACGATCCACGCGCCGAACCGGCTCCGGATCTGCGCCGCCCTCGACGCCGCCGAGGAGATCGAATTCGTGACCGTCCGCGAGATGCTGGGGGTGAGCCCGTCCGTGCTCAGCAAGCATGTGACGGTGCTGACCGACGCGGGGTACGTCGAGCAGCGGCGGGCCGTGCGCGACACCCGGCAGCGCGTCTGGCTGCGTCTGACCAAGGACGGCCGCGCCGCCTACCGCGCCCACCTCGCCGCCCTCCGGGCGATCGTCAACGCCGACCTGGGAGAGGGGTGAGGAGGCTGACCGAGGGAGGAGACTGGCTCAGCGGCGGCGTCCGGCGCCCTTGAGGGTGGCCCGCAGGTACTCGCGGTTCATCGTCGCGATCGACTGGAGGGGGATGCCCTTCGGGCAGGCCGTGGCGCACTCGCCGGTGTTGGTGCAGCCGCCGAAGCCCTGGTCGTCCATGGCGCCCACCATGTCCAGCACCCGGGACTCGCGCTCCGGCGCGCCCTGCGGCAGGACGTTCAGGTGCACCACCTTCGCCGAGGTGAAGAGCATCGCCGAGCCGTTGGGGCAGGCGGCCACACAGGCGCCGCAGCCGATGCACTCGGCGTGTTCGAAGGCCAGGTCGGCGACAGGCTTGGTCACCGGCGTGGCGTGGGCCTCGGGCGCGGAGCCGGTGGGTACGGAGACATAGCCGCCGGCGCCTATGACCCGGTCGAAGGCCGAGCGGTCGACGACCAGGTCCTTGACGACGGGGAAGGCGGCGGCCCGCCAGGGCTCGATGTCGACGGTGTCGCCGTCGGAGAAGTGCCGCATATGGAGCTGGCAGGTGGTGGTGCGCTCCGGGCCGTGGGCCCGGCCGTTGATGACCATGCCACAGGCGCCGCAGATGCCCTCGCGGCAGTCGTGGTCGAAGGCCACGGGCTCGTCCCCGGCGAGGATCAGCTCCTCGTTGAGGTGGTCGAGCATCTCCAGGAAGGACATGTCCTCGCTGATGCCGCTGACCTCGTAGGTGGTCATGGCCCCGGCGTCCTCGGGGGAGCGCTGGCGCCAGATGCGCAGGGTGAGGTTCACGCATAACTCCGCTGAGTGGGGTGGACGTATTCGAAAAGAAGCTCTTCCTTGTGGAGCACGGGCGGGGTGCCCGTGCCCGTGAACTCCCAGGCCGCCGCGTAGGAGAACTCCTCGTCCTCGCGGGCCGCCTCGCCGTCGGCCGTCTGGCTCTCCTCGCGGAAGTGGCCGCCGCAGGACTCCGTGCGGTGGAGGGCGTCGAGGCACATCAGCTCGGCGAGCTCCAGGTAGTCGACGATCCGGTTGGCCTTCTCCAGCGACTGGTTGAGCTCCTCGCCCGTCCCCGGCACCTTGATCCGGCGCCAGAACTCCTCGCGGAGCGCCGGGATACGGTCCAGGGCCTTGCGCAGACCGCTGTCGGTGCGGGCCATGCCGCACTCGTCCCACAGCAGTTCGCCCAGCTCACGGTGGAAGGACTCGGGGGTGCGGTCGCCGTCGCTGGCGAGCAGCCGCCGCAGCCGGGCGGTGACGCCGTCGACCGCCTCCACGACCGCCGGGTGGTCCGCCGGCACCTCGTCGTGGGGGTGGCGGGCCAGATAGTCGTTGATGGTGGAAGGGAGGACGAAATAGCCGTCGGCCAGGCCCTGCATCAGGGCGGAGGCGCCCAGCCGGTTGGCGCCGTGGTCGGAGAAGTTGGCCTCGCCGATGGCGAAGAGGCCGGGCACGGTGGTCTGGAGGTCGTAGTCCACCCATAGGCCGCCCATCGTGTAGTGGATGGCCGGGTAGATCCGCATGGGGACCTCGTACGGGTTCTCCGCCGTGATCCGCTCGTACATCTCGAAGAGGTTGCCGTACTTCGTCTCGACGGCCTCACGGCCCATCCGCGCGATGGCGTCGGCGAAGTCGAGGTAGACGCCCTGGCCGCCCGGGCCGACCCCGCGTCCCTCGTCGCAGACGTTCTTCGCGGCGCGGGAGGCGATGTCGCGGGGGACGAGATTGCCGAAGGAGGGATAGATCCGTTCCAGGTAGTAGTCGCGCTCGGATTCGGGGATCTCGGCCGGCGGGCGGGTGTCGCCCTTCGCCTTGGGCACCCAGATGCGGCCGTCGTTGCGCAGCGACTCGCTCATCAGCGTCAGCTTCGACTGGTGGTCGCCGGAGCGCGGGATACAGGTCGGGTGGATCTGGGTGAAACAGGGGTTGGCGAAGTACGCGCCGCGCCGGTGGGCACGCCAGACGGCGGTGGCGTTGGAGTTCTTGGCGTTGGTGGAGAGATGGAAGACATTGCCGTAGCCGCCGCTGGCGAGGACCACCGCGTCGGCGAAGTGGGTGCTGATCCGGCCGGTGATCAGGTCGCGGGCGACGATGCCGCGCGCCCGGCCGTCGACCACGACCAGGTCGAGCATCTCGGTGCGGGCGTGCATCTCGACGTTGCCCGCGGCGATCTGGCGGCTGAGCGCCTGGTACGCGCCGAGGAGCAGTTGCTGGCCCGTCTGGCCGCGGGCGTAGAAGGTGCGGGAGACCTGGACGCCGCCGAAGGAACGGGTGTCCAGCAGCCCTCCGTACTCGCGGGCGAAGGGGACGCCCTGGGCCACGCATTGGTCGATGATCTCGACGGAGACCTGGGCGAGCCGGTGGACATTGGACTCACGGGCGCGGAAGTCGCCGCCCTTGACGGTGTCGTAGAAGAGACGATGGATGGAGTCGCCGTCGTTGCGGTAGTTCTTGGCGGCGTTGATGCCGCCCTGGGCGGCGATGGAGTGGGCGCGGCGCGGGGAGTCCTGGTAGCAGAACTGCACGACGCGATAGCCCTGTTCGGCGAGGGTGGCGCCCGCCGCGCCGCCCGCCAGGCCGGTGCCGACGACGATGACGGTCAGCTTGCGGCGGTTGGCCGGGTTCACCAGCTTCGCCGTGAAACGGCGGCGGTCCCAGCGCTCGGCTATCGGCCCGTCCGGGGCCGCGGTGTCGGCCAGCGGCGCGCCGGTGGCATAGCGGAGGTACTCGCCCATCTCGCCCATCTCGCTCATATCAGCTCACGACTCCTGTCAGAACACCGAGGGGCACGGCGATGAAGCCGCAGGTCAGCAGGGCGGCCAGACCGTTGGCGAGGGCCTTGAGCAGCCGGTCGCGGCGGGCCGATCCCACGCCCAGCGTCTGGGCCGCGCTCCAGAAGCCGTGCCTGATGTGCAGCCCGAGGGCCAGCATCGCGACGATGTAGAAGGCGGAGACGTACCACCGGTCGAAGGAGGCGACGAGGTTCTCGTACGGCCTGCCCTCCTGGGCGTTGGGGTTCACGGTGAGGGTGGTGAGGTCGAGGATGTGCCAGACGATGAACAGGCCGAGGATCACCCCGCCCCAGCGCATGGTCCGGGTCGCGTAGCTCGTGCGCCGCCGCCCGCGCCCCCGGTACTTCACCGGGCGCGCCGCCAGGTCCCGGCGGCTGAGCTGGTACGCGGCGACCCCGTGCAGGACGACCGCGACGCTCAGTGCCACCCGGGCCAGCCACAGGAACCACTCATGGTGCAGGAACGGTTCGCCGATGGTGCGGATCCAGGCCCCGTAGTGGTTGAACTCCCCTGCCCCGAAGAAGACCTTGAGATTGCCCAGCATATGGGCGACCAGATACGCCAGCATGATCATGCCGGTGACCGCCATGACCGCCTTCTTGCCGACGGTCGAGCGCCACACGGAGCCGATGAGGGACGGAGGGTTCGCCGTCCGGGTCGCCAGTGCCATGCCGTCGACGCTAGGCCGGGGGTCTTTGATGCGTCCAAGACATGATGGGGCTCGTTTCCATAGGCTCCTCCTATCTATGGTGGTGGGGTGCAACTTCAGCAGCTCCGCTACTTCGCCACGGTCGCCGAGGTCCGGCACTTCACCCGGGCCGCCGAGGCCCTCCACGTCGCCCAGCCCTCGCTGTCCCAGCAGATCAGGGCGCTGGAACGGGAGCTGGGCGCCGAGCTCTTCCACCGCGCGCGGGGCAACATCGCCCTGACCGACGCCGGCGAGGCCCTCCTGCCGCTCGCCCGCCGCATCCTCGCCGACACCGAGACCGCCCACCGCGAGGTGCAGGAAGTGGCCCAGCTGCGGCGCGGCCGGGTCCGGCTCGGCGCACCGCCGAGCCTGTGCGCGAGCCTGGTGCCGGACGTGCTGCGCACGTACCACGCCCGGTTCCCCGGCATCGAACTGCACGTCGACGAGGGCGGCTCACGGGATCTGGTGCGCCGCCTGGCCGACGGCGGGCTCGACCTGGCCCTGATCATCACCCCGCTCGGCGTGGGCGCCCCCGCGCTGGAGACGCGGGAACTACTGCGGGAGGACCTGGTGGCGGTGTCGGCACCGGACGGGCCCGCGCCCACGCGCCGGAGCCGGATCGGGGTGGGTGAGCTGCGGGACCTGCCGATGGTGATGTTCCGCAGCGGCTACGACCTGCGCGAGATCACCATCGCCGCCTGCCGGGCCGAGGGCTTCGAGCCCTCCTTCACCGTCGAGGGCGGTGAGATGGACGCCGTCCTCGGCTTCGTCCGGGCCGGGCTGGGCCTGGCCGTCGTCCCCGGCATGGTCGCCGCCCGCTCCGGACTGCGGGTCACGCCCTTTGAGGGCGACCGGATGCGGCGGACTGTCGCCGTGGCCCATCGGAAGGATGCCCCGCCGCCGCGGGCTGCTCGCGAATTGCGGCGGGTGCTACTGGAGCACCTCGGGGTGGACGAGCGCTGAGCGCGCTCCGCTGGAGGTGCGGTCTGGTCACCGCGGGCCGGTGGGGGCTGGTCGCGCAGTTCCCCGCGCCCCTTACGGGGCGGGCCGGTGGGGGCTGGTCGCGCCCACGCGGCGGAGCCGCATATCGACACTGCCCCGCGCCCCTTGCGGGGCGCTCAGACCAGCGCGTTCCCCAGTGCCACCCCCGCGAACGCCGCGCCCAGACCGCACACCACGCTCGCGGCCACGTTGAGCACCGCGTACCCCCGTGCCCCGTCCTCGGTCAGCCGCAGGGTCTCGTAGGAGAACGTGGAGTACGTCGTCAGCGCGCCGCACAGGCCCGTGCCCAGCAGCAGCCGTGTCGGCTCGTCCACCGCGCCCGTGAGCACGCCCAGCACCAGACAGCCCACGATGTTCACCGTGAACGTCCCCCAGGGGAACACCGAGTCGTGCCGGGCCTGGACGAAGCGGTCCGTGAGATAGCGCAGTGGGGCGCCCACCATGGCGCCGCCCACCACGAGGAGCCAGTTCACCCGCGCGGCTCCGCCCCGCCGGCCGCGTCCCCGTGACGCACGATCTCCACCGGTTCCAGGGTGACCAGGCCGGGGCCGGTCAGCTCCGCCAGCTCGGGGACGAACGCCCGTACCCGTTCCTCCGCGTCCACGATCACCACCGCCACCGGCAGGTCCTCGCTCAGGGACAGCAGCCGGGCGGTGTGGACGCGGGAGGAGGCGCCGAAGCCCTCGATGCCCCGGAACACGCTCGCGCCGGCCAGCCCGGCGGCGTGCGCCCGGTGGACGATCTCGGAGTACAGGGGCCTGTGGCCGAAGGTGTCGGACTCGCCCACATAGGCCGTCAGTCGCAGTGCTCCGCCCGGGAGACTCATCGTGCCCTCCTCCCGCCGGCCAGCCGGCGCGTCGCCTTCGCCGCCGCCCACACCGAGGCCAGCGCGATCAGTGGCGTGGCCACCAGATAGGCCAGCCCCTCGGCCGTCCGATCACCTGTGACCAGCCGCTGTACGTCCACCGCGTAGGTGGAGAACGTCGTGAAACCGCCCAGCACGCCCGTGCCCAGGAAGGGCCGGGTCAGCCGGTGCGGGGTGCCGAGCTCGGCGATCGTCACCAGCAGCACCCCGATCAGGGCACAGCCGACCGCGTTGATCAGCAGCGTCGTCCAGGGGAAGGCGGCCGGCGCGGTCGGCCACACCAGCCCCGCGGCGTACCGGGCCAGGGCCCCGAGGCCACCGCCGAGCGACACCGCGGCGACGACCGGTCCCTGGCCGGCGGAGGCGCGGCGCGGTGCGCGTGTCCCGCTTCCGGTCACCGTCTCCGGTGGTGCCGCGCCTGTGGTGCCCATCCGGCCAGGCTAGCTCACGGGCCGTGCCGGCTCACGGCTGTGCCGCGGGCGGGCCCGCGACCGCCGCCAGGCAGGCCTCCGCCCGGTCGGCGTCCATCAGCCACTCCTGGTAGTCGGCCGGGTCGGCGAAGCCGTTGACGTAGCGGTGGGCCAGCGCCGGGTGCCGGGCGGCCGCCGTCAGCACGTCCTCGAAGTGCCGGGGGCGGGCCGCGTCCAGCACCAGGTTGGTGAACGCCGTGGTGTGCCGGGCGTGCTCCCACCAGGCGGCGAACGTCTCGTGCATCCACGCCCGGTCGAAGGGCCGCTCGCCCCGCTCCACGATCGACGTCAGATACCGGTCCGCGCAGCGCGCCGCGTTGTTGGAGCCCTGCCCGGTGATCGGGTCGTTGAGGACCACCGCGTCGGCCATGCCCAGGACGTACGAGCCCGGCGCGACCTCCGCGACCGGGTGGCGCACCACGGGCGTGAGGCTCCCGGTGAGGGCCGCCCCCGGATCGGTCGGCTCGGCGTGCGCGCACAGCTCGTACTCCCACGGCGCGTACGACCGCAGCAGCTGCCAGGTGCGCTCCAGCGTCGCACCCGGTCCGGAAACGTTTTGCCAGCAGTCGAACGGACCGCCCGGGTGCCCCTCCCACAGCAGGATCACGCACGGCCCCGAGCCGGTGAGCGCGGGCAGTACGAAGAACTCCCCGGCCCCCGGGAACGCCGACATCCGCAGGAACGACGGCGGAAGCTCCGGATCCGGCCGCACCCCGTGGACGTACACACAGGCCAGGACGCGCTGCGGCCGCTCGTACGGGCTGTGCCGCTCGTCCCGCCCGAAGACCTCCCCCAACGGTCCGTGCCCCGTGGCCAGCAGGGTCAGATCGTGCCCGGCGGCCAGCGCCGGCAGCTCCTCGGCGGCGACCGGCCGGTACTCCACCCGCCCCCCGCGCTCCTCGAACAACTCCAGCCACCGCGCCGTCTTCACCCGCTGATCGACGGACTGGGCGGGCTCGTCCAGCCGGGACCCCACGGCCCGCTCCGGCACCCGGACGCCCGGAGGATCGACGGGGCTGATGACCACGCCGTCGATCGCCGGGGTCTGCCGGTCCCATAGATTCAGCCCCGCCCGCCGCTCCACGGCGAGCGCCGGACCGTACATCAGCTGGGTGGACAGCACCCGCCCGGCCCGGACCTCCTGGGGCGTCCGGGCCGCGAACACGGTCACGTCGTACGCCTGCTCCCGCAGACCGAGGGCCAGCTGCAAGCCCGCCTGGCCCGCGCCGACAATCGCGATCCTGCGCATGGTTGCCTCCGAAAAAGCCGGATTCCCGTGGCCCGCCCCCGATGTAACAGGCCTCGGCGCGCCCTGTACAGACGGCACGCGAGGGCCGCGCCGACCGTCACCCGGTGTGCGACGGGCTCGCTGGTTGGCAGGAAACCGGCGCTTCCGCCGTGCCGGGCTGGGCAGTCTTCCGACCGGTCACCCTCCGCCACCGAGAGCGGAGCCGCCGCTCGTCAGGGGCGGTCGAAGGCCGCGACCGGTCCAGGGAGGCAGAGGCACCACCATGACGAAACGACCCCATTCACCGCCGCGCCCCGTGCCGCCCGGCTCGGTACCGCCGCAGCTCCAGCGCGCGAAGATGCTCGACCGCGTCGAGGAACGGCTGCGCGGCCTGTTCGAGGAGGAGCACCGGCGGCGGCGCACCTCCGACGCCCGCGGCGCCGAGCTCATCGAGTCCCTCGCCGAGCTGCTGGCCGCCGGCGGGGACCGGGCCCGGCCGGTCATCTTCCTCACCGGCTACCTCGCGGCCGGCGGCGACCCCGCGGACCGGACCGCCGACATCGCCGTCGACACCGCCGTCGCCCTCGAACTCCTCGACACCTGCACCCTCATCCGCGGCGACGTCCGCGACGACGCGCCCCTGCGCCGGGGCATCCCCACCCTGCACATCGGCCGGGCCGCCGAACACGAGCGCAACGGCTGGGCGGGCGAGTCCCGGCGCTTCGGCGAGTCCACGGCGACCCTCGCCGGCGATCTCGCCCTCGCCCACGCCGACCGGCTCGCGCTGGCGCTGCCCGGCGAGGCCCGGCGGATCTGGGACGAGCTGCGCGTGGAACGGGTCATGGGCTCGTACACACGGGAGGCCATGGTCGCCGAATACCTTGAGGACCCCTGGCCGGGGCGCTGTGTCTCCGGTTGCGACCGCGGCTGCACGGCGGGCTGGTACGCCCTGCGGCACCCGCTGCGCCTGGGCGCGGCGCTCGCGGGCCGGGCGGACCTGGGGCTCTCGTACGACGCGTACGCGCGCCCGCTGCACGCCGCGTGGCGGTTACGGGGCTTCCTCGACGGCGGCCCGGAGTACGGGTGGGACGCCTGGCTGCTGCGGGAGATCCTCCTCGACCCGGAGGAGCGGGACGTCGCCGAGCAGATGATCGAGGAGCTCGTCGACCACGCGTGCCGGAGCGCGGCGGGCCTGTCGCTGGCCACGGGCTGGCACGAGGAACTGGCGTCCTTCGCGGCCAGGGTGGCGGCACAGGACGAGTGACCGGCGATCGACCGGCGAATCGACCGGTACCCCGCGCTCCCGGCGCGGGGTACCGTCCGTCCGATCCGGCTGCACGCCGACCATCCGGCTACACGCCGACCGCGATGGCCGTCACGACAAGACCGTCCCGCACGAGCCACCGGCCCTCGAACCCCGACAACCGCCCCCCGGTGGCCGCCCGGAGCGGCTCCGGAGTCAGAATCGTCGCCCTGAAGGTCTTTGCGTCCGCATCGACCTCGAGAATCGCGTCCTGAAAGTCCAGCCACTGCCTCGTCAGCGGAAACCAGGCCTTGTAGACGCTTTCCTTGGCGCTGAACACCAGCCGGTCCCAGCACACCTCGGGGCGTTCCGCGGCGAGCCGGGTCAGCCAGCTCCGTTCCTCGGGGCGCGTCACCAGTTCCCGGACTCCGCCGTTGGGCAGGGGCTCATGGGGTTCCGCGTCCAGTCCGATCGTCAGAATGTCGGTGGCGTGGGCCACCGCCGCCGCGCGATAGCCCGCGCAGTGCGTCATGCTGCCGATCACACCGGAGGGCCACTGGGGCGCACCCCGCTGGCCGGGCACGATGGCGACGGGCCCGACGCCCAGCCGGCCCAGGGCCGTACGGGCGCAGTTCCGCACCGTGGTGAATTCCCGGCGCCGTTTCTCCACGGCCTTGGCGACCAGCGCCTCCTCCTCGGGGAAGAGCGCGGGAGCGTCGGCCGGATCGGCGAATGCCTCGGCCGTCTCGATCGGTAAAGGCAGCAGTTTCCCAATCATTTTCGCCCGTCATTCCCTGGTCGAAGCGGCCGGAGTGTCTGTACGAAAGGAACCTTGCCAGCTCGGCATCCCATGGGGAAACCCCCATTTCTGTTGATCGGCCCACATCCGGGATCACCCGGACGCTTCATCGACGAAACCTTTGCGACCTCCAAACGTTGATCCGGGCTCCCGGCCGTCACCGACCGGGTGCTCGTCCGTACGACCAAGCAAAGGTGTCTCCCCATGTCACGTATCGCCAGGGCAGCAGTCGTCACCGCCGCCGTGGGCGCCACGCTCGCCGGGTTCTCCGGTGGCGCTGTCGCCGACTCCGGAGCCAAGGGCGCAGCTGTCGGTTCCCCGGGTGTCGTCTCGGGCAACGTCATCCAGGTGCCGATCCACATCCCGATCAACCTCTGCGGCAACTCGATCGACATCGTCGGCCTGCTCAACGCGGCGTCGGGCAACGTCTGCATCGCTGACTGACGCCCGTTCGACGCGGCTGAACGTGGCTCCGGGACCTCCCCGGCCCGGAGCCACCAGGGGTTGTGTACGTCCCGGGGGCCCGCCCTGTACGACCAAGCGAAAGTGTTCTCTCCCCATGTCACGAATCGTCAAGGCCGCGGCTCTGACCGCCGCGGCGGGTGCCACGCTCGTCGGCTTCTCCGGCGCCGCCGTCGCCGACTCCGGAGCCCTGGGCGCGGCCGCCGGCTCCCCGGGTGTCATCTCGGGCAACGTCATCCAGGTCCCGATCCAGATCCCGATCAACCTCTGCGGCAACTCGATCGACATCATCGCGCTGCTGAACCCGACGTTCGGCAACACGTGCATCAACTCGGAGATGGAGGAGCACCACTTCGAGTCCGAGGAGCACCACCACCACGAGCAACACGAGCACCACGAGCACCACGAGCGCTGATCCGCGGCTCCGGGGCGCTCTCCGCTCCGGAGCTGTAGCTGTAGTCGTGCGCATGGCGCCCCCGGTCGTCGACCGGTGGGCGCCATGCGCGTTCGAACGTAGGATCTTGCCCCACGACCGCGGCGGTCCAGGGGGGAACGCATGGGCGAACGCATGGGCGACGAGATCCGGAACGCCATCGGGGGCGGGACGTACCACGGTCCGGTGCTGCAGGGACGGGACGTCCAGTACCACCATCACCACCACGCCGCCCTCAAGGTACGGGCGCCCCGTCAGCTGGCCCCGGAACCCGACGTGTTCGTCGACCGCCACCCGGTCTTCACCGAGCTCGAACGCGCCGCCGCCGGCCGCGCCGCGCGGAGCACGCCCCTGATCGTGGCGCTCACCGGCCTCGGCGGCATGGGGAAGACGGCCACCGCCCTGCGCTGGCTGCACCGGTTGCGTCGGCACTTCCCCGACGGCCAGCTCCAGGCCGACATGAGCCCGCACGGCCACCTCGCGCCGCTCGACCCCCACTCCGTGCTCCAGGGCTTCGTCCAGGAGCTGGGAACGCGGGCGGACGAGAGACCGGCCGGGCAGGCCGCGCTGGAGGCCCACTACCGCTCGCTGACGGCACGCGGGCCGCTGCTGGTCCTGCTGGACGACGTGGTGAACGTCGGACAAGTGCGCCCGCTGCTCCCCGCGCACCCCGGCAGCGTGGTCGTCGTCACCAGCCGTATGCCGCTGACCGCGCTGAAGGCCCGCCACCCGAGCATGCTCAGCCTGACACTGGGCAGCCTCGACAGGAAGGCCAGCGTCGAGCTGTTCCGCGCCGTGGCCGGTGAGGACGCCGTCCCGGGTGCGACCGCCCTGGAGAGCGTGCTCGCCGCCTGCGGCGGCTATCCGCTCGCCGTACGGATCGCCGCAGCCCGCGCGGGCGAGCTGTACGGGTTCGGCGAGGACCCCGCCGAGCTGGCACGCGAACTCGGCGATCACCGGACCCGCCTGGAGGCGCTCGAAGTGGACGACCTCTCCGTCCCCCAGGTGCTGGGCGCCGTCCACCTGTCCCTGGCCGACGGCCCGGCCGCGCTCTACCGGGCGCTCGGCGCGCACCCGACGCCGGAGTTCTCCCGCGACCTGGTGCGCCGGCTGGCCGGGAACGACACCGACGCGCGCACGCTCGTACGGGAACGGGTCCTGGAACCGGCCGGGGAGGGCCGGGTGCGCATGCACCGGCTCGTCCACGACCACGCGCGGTCCGTGGGCACGGCGGCGGACGAACCGGCGGTGGACCGCCTGCTGGACTGGTACCTGCGACGGGCGGCGGCCGTGGAGCGGCTGGTCTCCGACCGCTGGCGGTACGGCCCGGTGTTCACCGAGCCCGAGCCCGAGGGCGACTCCGGCTCCCGCTTCGCGGACGCCGGCGAGGCCCTGGACGCCTTCGAACCCGACCGCGCCAACGCGGTGGCGGCGGTGAGACTGGCCCACGACCTGGGACGGTACGCCATGGCGTGGCAACTGGCCGAGGCGCTGCGCGGGTTCTTCTTCCGGCGCAAGTACCACCGGGACTGGATCGAGGTGTGCGAGCTGGGCCTGAAGGCCGCCGGGGCGTGCGGGGACGACGCGCTCGCTCCGGCCCGTATGCACTACGAACTGGCCTTCGCCCACGCCGACCGGGGCGACGCGACCGACGCCGGGACCGCAGGCCGCCACTACCGGGAAGCGCTGCGGCTGGCGTCCGCCGCCGGGCACGCCCGCACGGAGTCCTCGGCCCTGGAGGGCCTGGGCCTGCTCGCGCTCCGAGAGGGCGCCGCGGAGGAGGCGGCGGAGCACTTCCGGCAGGCGTTCCGGGCACTGGACGGCCTCGACCACCCGCGCGGCCGGGCGCTCCTCACCTTCCACCTGGGCCGCGCCCACGCCGCCGGGCACCGCCACCAGGAGGCGGCCGAACTGCTGCTGGGCGCCCGCCGGATGTTCGCGGAACTCCCGGGCCGCCCCGACCGCTTCAACGAGGCCAAGTCCCTCTGGCACCACGCGAGGGCCCGCCTCCGGGCCGACCGCCCGGACGAAGCCCTGCCGGGCCTGGACGAGGCCATCACCCTGATCACAGGCTGCGGCGCCCCGAAGGAGCACGCCGACATACTCCTGGACCGAGGCGACCTCCTGGCGACGCAGGGGAAGCGAGCGGAGGCGGAAGCGGACTGGCGGCAGGCCGTGGACCTGTACGAACAGGCGAGCAGCGCACTGGCGATGAAGGCAAGGGAACGGCTGACGTAACCCGTTTGCGTCCGGGGCAAAACTCACCCCACCCGCAGCATCCCCTCCCCACCCCCCACCCGCACCGAAACCGCCCGCGACCCCGCCCCGCCAACCGCCACCGCGTAAAGCACCGAAGCCGCCACCCCCAGTTCCATCGCGCCCTCTTCCCACCGCCCGCTCAACATCCCCCCGTCCCGCGTGACCGCGACGCACCCCGCCGCGCCGTCGCGGTCGGGAAACGCCACCAGCCAGCACCCCCCATGCCCCGCGAACACACGCTCCGCCGCCGCGCGGTACGTCTCGCGCGCCCCCGGCGCCCTGGCCAGGACGACATCCGCCGCACCGGCCCACCGGCCGTCCGGCTCGCCCTCCGCCACCACCAGGTGGGGATCGGTCAGATGCCCCGTCACCGCCCCTTGGAGCGAGGCGAGGTAGCGGCGCAGCACCATCGCCCCCTCCGTCCCGGACCGGACGTCGCCGTCGACACCGACGTCGACGAACATGGGCGGCGGCACCGGCCCGTACCGCTCCGCCGGGAGCGACAGCGGCAGGGCGACGGGCCGGGGTACGGCGGGCGACGCCGGCTCGTCGAGCTCCATGCGCTCGTAGTAGAGGCGGCGCAGCAGTCCGGCCGCCTGCATGGGGCGGGAGGTGACGAGGTCGCCGATCTCGGCGAGCCGTTCGTCGCCGGCCTGGGCGGCGGCCGCGCGGCGCAGCTGGAGCCCGAGCGGTACGTCCGGCGCCACGCGCGGCAGCGCCGCGCCCAGCCGGGCCATGGGCGAACCGGCCGCCACCACCTCGTCGCCGAAGGCGCCCAGCAGGCCGGGCACGCCGAGCGCGGCGGCGTAGAGGGTCAGTGATCCGTGGTCGCCGATGAAGGCGTCGGCCGCGACCAGCGCCGCCTTCCAGGTGTCGGTCTCGGGCGCGGGCAGGAGGAGCCCGGATCGCAGATACGGCGCCAGCCAGGCGCGGAGCTGCCAACCGCCATGGCCGTACCAGACGTTGGGGTGGACGGCCGCGAGGACGCGGTACTCGTCGGGCGGCAGCTCGGCCAGGGCCCGGCGGACGAGGTCCATGTTCGCACCGAGGAGGGAGTGCGGCCCCCAGGTGGAGGTGAGGGCGAGCAGCTTCCGGCCGGGCGTCAGGCCGAGGGCGGCGCGGTACTCCGCGCGGAAGGGGAGGCCGGCGCGGAGGTCGTCCATGCATGGGTCGCCGGCGACGACGGAGAGGGGTACGGCCTCGGGGCAGCCGCGGCGGAGGCGGTCACGCTGCTCGTCGTGGGAGAGGACGATCGCGGAGGGGATCAGCTTCCCGTCGTGAGTGAGCCATTCCGCATCCAGCCCGAACGCTTCCGGCTTCCGGCTTCCGGCTCCCGGCTCCCGGCTCCCGGCGCAAGTGTTTATTGTATCCAGCGCCGTGCGGCGCGCCCACAAGTGGCGCGTTTATCTTATGCAGTTCGCCGCCCCGGCTACTGCTCACCGCGAGGTCGAATTTCTCCCGCTTCGCTTCCTCCCAGGATATCCAAGGAAGTTGTCGCGCGGCTATGAATTCCCGCGTTCCGTTCTCGAGCGCCGAAGATCCCGTGCAGGTGAACACCACATGCACCCGGCTGTCGCCCTCGAACGGCGCGAGCAGGTCCAACAGCCGTGTCGCGGAGGTGATGTTGTGGATGACGCCCAGCACCGTGCGCTCCGGCGTGGCGGTGGCCCATCGCCCCGCGTCGTCCCGCAGCAGGATGTGCGACGGTCGCGACGACCCCGCGTACGGCATCGGAAGTCTCCTTGTCGATCGGGCTGTCGGTCGGGTTGTCGATCAGGCGCGCGCCGGGCGCGCTCGGCATCCGGCCGACGATACCTCGCTCCCGGGCGCCGGTTCCGCAGCGCAGTACGATCATTACTTTGCGTATATATGCATGTTTCGGGGGAGTAGGTGGTAAGGGGGGTGGGGGCATGGCGGCTGGGGGATCGGCATCGACCAGGGCCCAGGAGGCCCGGCGGCACGAGCGTGAGCTCCGGGAACAGCTGAGGGCCGCGCAGCGGGAGGCCCGGCGCTGGGAGGCGGCGAGCGAGGGCGAGCGCAAGGTCGCCGCCCAGCTGCTGATGCTCACCGAGCGGGGCTGGCGGCTGCTCGTGGACCGGCGCTGGCCGGGGACGCGGGTGGCCAATGTGGACATGCTGCTGATCGGGCCCGGCGGCGTGTTCGTCATCGACGTCAAGAACTGGCGGGCCGCCCCGGAGACCGCCGACGGGCATCTCGTCGCCGCCCGGCAGCGGCGTGACGGCGAGATAGGCAAGCTGCTGGCCGTGACCCGGCTGGCCGAGGCGGCCGTGGCGGAGCTGGGCATGTCGCCCGTGGCGGTCCGGCCGGTCGTCGTCTTCGCCGGCCGCTCGTTCAGCGGCGAGCTGGGCCGGGTGCGGCTGCTCGGGGAGCGCGAGGTGGGGCCGGCGCTGCTGGCCGAGCGGACCCGGCTCGCCCCGGCCCGGGTGGGGGAGGTCGCCGGCCATCTGGCCCGGGTCTTCCCGGCGTACGAGGGCTCGTCCGTTCCCGCCGAACGCTCCGGCGCGCGCCCGGCGGCGCACCCGGCGGCGCACCCGCCCCAGGAGCCGGCCGACGCGCTGTTCGACGTCGAGGGCCTGCGGGACGCGGCCGTCGAGGCCGCCCGCCGGGGCCCGATCGAGCAGTGGATGACCTTCCTCCACCCCGCCCAGGTCGCCCTCGTGCGGCGCAACTGGTCGGGCCCGGCCCGGGTCAGCGGCCCGGCGGGCACGGGGAAGACCGCCGTGGCCCTCCACCGTGCCGCGCTCCTCGCGCAGCGCACGACCGGGCGCGTGCTGTACGTGACGTTCGCCAGCAATCTGCCACGCGTGCAGGCCACTTTCCTCAAGGCGATGTCCCCGGCCGTCGCCGACCGGGTCGAATTCCGCAGCCTGCATTCCTGGTCGCTGAAATTCCTCGAAGAACGCGGAATTCCCCACCGGCTGCACGGAGAAGGCGCGCTGACGGCGTTCAACCGGGCCTGGATACACCGCGGTCGCGACAGCGTGCTCGGCGCCCTCGACCCGTCGCCGCGCTATTGGCACGAGGAGATCGACTGCGTCATCAAGGGCCGGGGCATCACCCGCTTCGAGGAGTACGCCACGCTCAGGCGCCACCGCCGCCGCACCAACCTCCGCCGCCCGCACCGCGAGGCGGTCTGGGCGCTGTACGAGGAGTATGAGCGGGTGCGCGCCGAGCGGGGCGTGCACGACTTCAACGACATCCTCGGCCTCGCCCTGGCCGAGGCCCGTGCCCGGCCGGGCCGTTCGCCGTACGCGGCCGTCATCGCCGACGAGGTCCAGGACCTCACGCTCGTCGGGGTGCGGCTGCTGCACGCGCTCGTCGGTGACGCGCCCAACGGCCTGCTGCTGGTCGGCGACGGCCAGCAGGCCGTCTACCCCGGCGGCTTCCGCCTCTCCGACGCGGGGATCGACGTGCGCGGCGACCGCGGCCAGGTCCTGCGGGTCAACTACCGCAACGCCAAGGAGATCCTGGACGCGGCCCTCGCCGTCGTCGCCGAGGACGCCTTCGACGACATCGACGGCACCCGGCTGGCCGGTCTGCGCGACGTGGACCTCACCTACCGGGGCGGCCAGGTCACCCGTGCCGTCCTGCGGACCCCCGCCGAGCTCGACGAGGCCCTGCTCGCCGCCCTGCGCGGCCGCGGCGAGGCCGGCTGGCCCGACTCGGCGGTCCTGTGCCCCACCCGGCGCGAGACGGAGCACTACCAGCGGCTGCTTGCCCGGGCGGGGATCCCGCAGTGCCCCCTGGAGCGCTACGACGGCCGGCCCGTGCCCGGGGTGAAGGTCGGCGGCTACCGTCGCGCCAAAGGGCTGGAGTTCAAACACGTCTACCTGCCGGGTCACACCACGGCGGGCGTCCCCGGGCCGGACGACGACGGCATCGCGCTCGAACGCGAGGAGCTCCGGCGTGCCCAGCTGTTCGTGGCCATGACCCGGGCCAGGGACACATTGTGGCTGGGCTCGGTCGAGGCGCCGGTGAGCACCGCCCCGGCGCACGACGCCCCGGCGTCGTGGCCTGCCCGATTGTGATCTTCTCGTGGACGCCGGTACGGGCTAGCGTGCGAGGAAAGCACCCGTGACGACAGACAAGTTGGAGCATTGCTCGTGGACGACTCCCGCTCGGCCATACGCGCCGCCCGCCTCTTCGACGGCGAACGGTCCCACAGCGGCCCGGTGCTGGTCCTGGTCGAGAACGGCCTGATCACCGATGTCGACCTCACCGGCGCCAACCCGCCGGAGGGAGTGCCGCTCACGGACCTCGGGGACGCCACGCTGCTGCCGGGCCTGATCGACGCCCACAGCCATCTGGCCTTCGAGGCGGGCGGCGCCACCGAGCACCAGATGTGCCACGACGACGACGCCACCGTGCTCGCCCGGATGCGCGAGCACGCGACCCGGGCCCTGCGGGCCGGGATCACCACGGTCCGGGACCTGGGCGACCGGGGCTATCTGTCGCTGCGGCTGCGCGAGGAGTTCGCCGAGGAAGGTACGGGCCCCCGGATCGTGGCGGCCGGCCCGCCCCTCACCCGTAGCAGCGGCCACTGCTGGTACCTGGGCGGCGAGGCCGACGGGACGGACGAGGCGGTCGCCGCCGTCGCCGACCGGGCCGAGCACGGCACGGACCTCGTCAAGATCATGGCGACGGGCGGGATGTCCACGACCGGCTCGAACCCCGGCGGCTCCCAGTACACCCTGGCCGAGCTGCGGGCCGTCACCGAGGCCGCGCACGGCCGGGGGCTGCCCGTCGTCGCGCACGCGCACGCGGCGGCGGGCATCGCCGACGCCGTGGCCGCCGGGGCCGACGGCATCGAGCACTGCACGTTCATGACCCCGCACGGGGTGCGCCTCGCCCCCGCGACGGTCGACGCGATGGCCGCGGCCGGCACCTTCGTCGGCTGCACGGTCGTCAAACCCCGCGCGGGCATGCCCGACGAGGTGCTGCGGACCATCGAGCCCTACTGGGAGAACCAGGCGTACATGCACCGCCGGGGCGTGCGGGTGGTCTGCTGCACCGACGCGGGCATCAACGCGCACAAGCCGCACGACGTGCTCCCCGCGGACCTCGTGTACTTCGCCTCGCAGGTCGCCACCAACACCGAGGCCCTCACGTCGGTCACCTCGCTCGCCGCCGCGTCCTGCGGCCTCGCGGACCGCAAGGGCCGCATCGCTCCCGGCCACGACGCCGACCTGCTCGCGGTGGCCGGGAACCCGGTGCACGACCTCGGCGCGCTCTCCCGCGTCCGCGCGGTCCACCGCGCGGGACGGCGGGTCGCCGGCGCCCTGCCGGAGGAGGCCGGTACATCAGGAGCACCCGGCGCGTAAGGAGCAGCCGGTACGTCAGGAGCCGACGCCTCCGGATCCGGCACGTCAGGAGCCCGCGGCCACCGCTGACGACGCCTCGGGCCGGAAGCCGTCGGCGAAGGAGCCGACCGTACGGGAGCGCAGCGCCCGGTGCAGCCGCAGCATCCGGCGGATCTCGCGGTGCACGGTCGACCTGTCGGCGAGGACCTCCGGCAGCAGGTCCTTGTCGAGCTCCTTGTGGTAGAGCTTGTCCGCTCCGGCCGCCGCCTCCCGCCGGGTCACCTCGATCCAGCAGGCGGCGGCCGTCAGCCGCTGCCGCTGAACGAGGCGCGACTGCCCCGGGCCACCGGAGTACGGCGGGGCGCCCGTCGCCTCCCCGGCCTCGTAGAGGAGCTCCGGCGACGCCCAGCCGTCGTGCAGGAACGTGATGCTGTCGTGGATCTCGATGACCCGCTGGTGCAGCCGCTCCCAGGCGCTGTCGAACGCCAGCAGGTCCGTCCTCCGCGACGGGGGCGGCACCACGGTGAGTTCGGGCGTCGCGCGCCGCAGCAGCAGCCACAGCCCGTACAGCCGCTGCCGGCGGTACCAGTACAGGGACACCTGCCGCAGTGGCTCCAGCGCGGCCAGCGAGCACCCGAGGGCGACGAGGACGAACCGCGCGAAGGAGCACCAGAATCCGGCCAGCGCGAGCGCCCCCGGGGCCTCCGTGAACCACCGGACGCAGCGGATCACCAGATAGGGCACCTCCGCGCTGGTGCCCACGGCGAGCGCCAGCACACTGACGCGCAGCACCGGACTGCGCATCGCGACACCGTGCCGCCAGAAGACCGCGGCCGCCCCCACCGCCGTGATCAGCCCGTACGCGATCCACACGACCGCGTACCCGGCCCACCAGCCGTGCGCCCGCGCCCCGAACCGGTCGGGCGCGGCGGCGACGGCGAAGAAGACGAAGGCGAGCGCCGCCATCGAGGCCGCGCAGACCACCGGCGCCCGGCGCAGCCACGCGGGGACGTCGCGCCCCGCCGCGGCCAGCGCCACCGCGAGCCACCACACGAACGCGAAGTCCGTGAGGGCCACCAGCGCGACGGCGAGCTCACCGGCCTTGGGCACCCCGGTGACCTCGTCGACCCAGCTGCCCACCTCCGCCTGGATCACCAGCGAGCCGGTCGCCAGCACCGCCAGCGCGAGCCACACCGGGCGCTGCGGCGGCCGTCGCAGGGCGGGTATTCGCAGGACCAGCACGGTCCATGCGATCAGGAGGATGAACCCCCGCAGCGTCTCGACCCACGCGGGAACGTCATGCATGGCCGGCCCCGAGAAGGCTCTCCGCCTGCCGCTCCACCGCGCTGATGCCCTTGGGCCGCATCTGCCCGGCGATCCTCAGCACCAGCGAGGCGAACGTCTCCGCCAGTTCCTCCTCGGCGTCGTTGCACGACTTGCCCTTGGCCCGCCGCCCGTCCATGCCCGAGCTCGACCCCGGACCGCTCAACACCTCCTGAAGGGCCGTCCCATGACCCGCGAGCATGTGGCAGATCTCGTGCAGCACGATGTGGTCGCGGTAGTAGCCGGTCGCGGACGAGCGGATGATGATGTGATCGGTCGAGCCGTCGTCGTACCACATCCCGAACGGCAGTGCCGGAAGGTCGGCGGAGTGGAGCTTCAGCGCCCTTCCCCGGGCCCGCCCCAGCGCCTGGCAGAGCTCTTCGACGTCCCATGGCTGGGGCAGTTCGGGAAGCCGGGCGACGAGCTTCTCGGCCATGGCCCGCACATGCTTATTGGCCACGACGTATCCCCTCCCTCGCGATCGCGGGCACCGTCGGCTCACCCCTCCCCGACCAGGTGCTGCGCTGTCCCCTCGCCGCCACGCGTCATTGCCCCGCTCCCTTTGCTCACGACAACCGGAAGACGGCCCCCCCAAGCCCCCTGAAACGGGGTCGAGTGTACAGACCGGCGGGCATGCCGACCGGGCCCTGTGGAGGACGGGAAGGGGGTGGGGAGAGGGGTGACGCGCTGTCGGAGGCAGGAGAGCTGACTCCCGTCGGCCGAGTGCTATGGGCGGTCGGCAGCCGAATCCCGGCTGGTCGCCAGCCAGGTTCCCGCGGGTTCGGCGGGATGGGTGGTGTCCACGGTGAGGTGGAGCCGGGTACCGCCTTCGCGGCCGGCCGGGTAGCTGCGTTGTTCGGTGGAATCGAAGCAGTGCCGGAGGACTTCCGCGACGCGTCGGGCGGTCTCGGGGGACGCGGCGACGATGCGAACGTCGGCGCACCCCGCCGGGGGCACCGAATCCGCTGGTGCGGGGGTGGGCGTGGGCGTGTCGTGTGCGGACGTCATGTTCACCACCTCCGGCCGACGAGGATCCGGCGGCGTCCACGATCCCCGTGCGGTTGTTCGCGGCGGTCACGGGCGAGGAGGGCTCCCACAGCGATCAGGCCCGGGACCAGGGCCAGGGTGACGGCGATCTCCACTGCCTCACGTCCCTCGGGCGGAGCGCGGAGGTCCGGTCGGGTTCCCGGCCGGTGGTGGCGCGGTTCCGCCCTCGGTCTCCCATTCCTCTTCGCGGTCCCGTGATTCCGTCGCGTCGTCGGCCGCTCGCTCGTTCTCCATCAGCCTGCTCGCGGTGAGGAGGCCTCCGGGGGTGGTCGCGGCGGACATCAGCCTGGCGGCCGCGGCCGGGTCGGTCTCCGGCGGGATGATCAGCAGGTCCAGGCGGTCCGCGGGGGAGGAGAACACGAGGAGCTTGTGCGGGTCCTGCTCATTCGTGAACCACCCCACGTGCACCGTGTGCCCGGTGACGGGAACCTTGCGCGGGATAACGGGCCAGAAGGCCGGATTCACCGTGACGCGGGTAACCCGCCCCCAGGAGTGGTCCAGCCTCTCCGCCAGTGCGGGGAGCTCGCGGGAGAGGTCGCGCGAGCGAGGCCACCAGGCACCGTCCAGAAGCCCCCGCGCCGTCCCTGGCGTCAGGGACAGACGAGCGGGCGGCGAAGGAGCATGCTCGCCGGTGGTCCTACGGTCGATGGTGACAGCCATGATGCAACCCTGACCCCGGGCTCGCCGTCGGCGGCCCGGCATTGCGGCTCGCCGGGAACGACACCCGCGTGGAGGCCGGTGTACGAGGTGTTCCCAGCATCTTCATGCTACTCCGGCAGGCGGGCCCACAGGCCTCGCGCGACCGGGCGATCCTGCGGGAACGGGGGCGTGGGACGGCCCTGTGGGCGACCCGCCGCCGGCCTGCGGAGTACGGTGGGGTTACTGCGAGCGCTTCGCCCGGTGCTGCCGGCCTGTTCCGGACGACGAGCGAATGCGCGGAACTCTCGGAGACAGGCGAGCACATGATGGCCGATTCCGACATCCCACGCCTTCCCGGGCTTCTGCCGGATGCGATTCACCATGCCGTGAGACCTGGGACGGCGCTCCTGCGGCTGGAGACGACGCGAGAGCGCGGGGGTCTCCTGGACGGCGCGTGGTGGCCGCGCTCCCGCGACATCCACGCCGAGCTTCCCGGTCTGATCACCGCCCTGACCGAGCACCTCGGGCCCATCATGCGCGTGGGCCTGGACGGGAGTGCCTGGGAGGAGCTCCCGGCGCGGCTGACTGTCGACGGCCGGGTCGTGCGCATCGACTCCTTCCCCGTCGGTGACGACACGGTCCTCATCACCCGGGGCGGCAACGATCACTTCGCCCTGATGGTGGTCCCGCCCGACGCGGCACCCGAGGCGGCACGGGCCGCAATGGCCAGAGCCGTACGGGCCGACAACGTCACCCAGGCCGAACAGATCCTCATCGACACCGGCAGTACTCCGCGGACCTGAACGCCTGGGCGGCGCGGCGTACGGTCAGCCGAGGAAGGACAGCCGGACCTTCCGGCCGGGGGTGTCCTGGCCGGTGGTCACCAGAACGACGGACTGCGAGGTTCCCAGCTCCAGCTCACCGCCGACCACGGGCAGCGTGGCGTGGGGCGGGACCAGGGCCGGGAGCATGTGATCGCGGCCGGGGCCCGCACCGCCGTGGCGGTCCTGCCAGCGGTCGTCCGCGCGAAGAACCTCACGGAGGGCCGCCAGCAGGTCGTTGTCACTGCCGGCCCCGGTCTCGATGACGGCCAGGCCGGACGTCGCGTGCGAGGTGAAGACGTTCAGCAGTCCGTCCCTCCCGTGAGCGACCTCCCGGAGGAACGCGGAGCACGCGTTCGTCAGGTCGTGCATGGTTTCGGCGGAGCCGGTTGTAACGTCGACAGTGCGGGTGGTGAAGGTGCCAGTCATGATTCACCAGTACCCGCTGTACACGAGCAGCGCTGACGGCTGGACGGGTTGTTCCGCCGGACTCCGGTCACCGAAGCCGCCCCCGCCGCCCGACCCACCTCAAGACCCGTTCTGTCCAGCCCTGTTCGCGACGAACAGGCAGGACTAGGCTGCCGGGTGAGGCCCCAGCCCTCGGCAGCACCGAGAAGTGATTCGCTCCGAGGAGGCACGTGGTGCCCGTAGAGCGCGGAACCGTCCCCGCCCCCACCCCCGCTGTGGCTCCCCTGGAGGCGGGTGGGCGGGTATCCGCGTCGCGCTGTCACTCACCCCCCTCCGACAGCCCACGAGACCGCGTGCTCGTGGTCCGTGGCAGGCTGGATCTCTCCGGGGTGGCGAGGTTGCGCGAGCGTCTTGCGCATGTCTCCCACAGCCCCGGAAGCCGGCTGATCATCGACCTGTCCGGCGTCACCTCCTGTGACGCCCTGGGCCTTGGACTGCTCGTCGCCGCCGCTCGCGGGGCCCGGCACTCCGGCGGCGACCTTTGCCTCGTCGCGCCGCGTCCCGCTGTCGCCCGGGCGCTGAAAGCCAGTGGGCTGAGCAGAATCCTCCCGGCGTTTCCCGGCTTTGATGGCGGACTGCCACCATCCGGAGGGGCCGCCCGCCCCGTGATGTCACCTCACGGCACTTGCTAAACGGCCCCTGAACAGCAAAAACGCCCCTCCCGGAGGGAGAGGCGGAGAGGTTCGTCGGAGCGCCCCCGGCAGGACTCGAACCTGCGGCCAAGTGCTTAGAAGGCACCTGCTCTATCCACTGAGCTACGGGGGCCGGTGTGTACGGCGGTCGCGGACGGCTGAAGCCCCGGGCTCGGTGGTGCCGTGACCTTGCCGGGGACAAGGATAGGGCTCCGCGTACCTCGTCCCGGTTGCTTCACCTCCGTGACACGATGTGGAGGTTCGGTGAAGCGGTCCTGATAATCGCAGGCAGGTGCGATTTTCGCATCGTTTTTGACGCACTTGGTACCGGGTGTTGTGCACTCGTTATGCCTGGGCCACATACGCCACGCCTCGCGCGCCATGGCCTATATGTTTCAAAAACACCCCAGAATTGGGCATTCTGCACGTGTGGCGACCTTGGACGTACGGCCCCGACTGCTTGACGCGCTGTCCGCACTGCGTGATCGCGTGGACGCCGCACGCTTCCCGCTCCCCCTTCCCGGCGCCGCCCGCGCCCGCCGAAACCGGGCCGAGCTCCTCGCGCAGCTCGACGACTACTTGGTGCCCCGCCTGTGCGCCCCCGAAGCGCCGTTGCTGGCGGTGGTCGGGGGGTCCACGGGGGCCGGCAAGTCCACTCTGGTCAACTCGCTGGTGGGGCGGAGGGTCACTGAAGCGGGGGTGCTGCGGCCGACAACCCGTACGCCAGTGCTGGTCTGCCATCCGGACGACCACCACTGGTTCGCCGGCCCCCGGGTGCTGCCCAGACTCCAGCGGATCTGGGTGCCCGCGCAGGACGGCGCGTCCGGGGCGTTCGAGGCGGAGGCGGCGGACGGGGAGGCCGCGGCCGCCGCGGAACCGGAGCCGGCGGAGGACGGCCCGCCCGCCCTGCGGATCGAGACCGACCGCGCCCTGCCGCGCGGACTGGCGCTGCTGGACGCGCCCGACATCGACTCCCTCGTCGCCGGCAACAGGGAGATCGCCGCCTCCCTGATCTGCGCGGCCGACATCTGGGTACTCGTCACCACCGCGACGCGGTACGCCGACGCGGTGCCCTGGCACCTGCTGCGCACGGCCAAGGAGTACGACGTCACGCTCGTCACCGTGCTGGACCGGGTGCCGCACCAGGTGGCCGTCGAGGTGTCCCGGCAGTACGACGCGCTGCTGGAGAACGCGGGCCTGGGCGACGTCCCCCGCTTCACCATCCCCGAACTGCCCGAATCCGCCGACGGCAGCGGCCTGCTGCCCGCCACCGCCGTCGCCGGACTGCGCACCTGGCTCGCCCAGCGCGCCGAGGACCCGGCGGCCCGGCTCGTCGCGACAGCGCGCACCGCACGCGGAGTGCTCTCCTCGCTGGGATCCCGGCTGCCGGGACTGGCCGGCGCCTCGGCCGTCCAGCACGCCGTGGCCGTACGGACCCTCCAGCGCGTCGAGGACGCCTACGGACGGGCGGTCGAGCGGGTACGACGGGAGATCGCGGCGGGGGAGGCGCTGGCCGGGGACGCCCTCACCCACTGGCGCGGCTATCCCCACGACAGCACCCCGGACGAACTGCTGACCGCGCTGGCAGGTTCCGTCGTCGCGCTGCTGAGCTGCGCCGCCGACGCCGCGGACGAGGAGATCGCCGCGGCCTGCGCCGAGGACCCGGTGGCGGCGGCCGCCCTCGCGCCCGCCGACCCCGACGGCGCGCGGGCCAGGATCGGGGTGGCCGTACGCCGTTGGCGGCGCTGCCTGGAGGAGATCGCCGAGGAGGAGGTCCGCGCCGCCGAGCGCGACCGGGGGACCGAGAGCGAACGGACCGCCGCGCTCCTCGCGGCGGAGCTGCTGGGCGGCCGCCGGGCGGGCCGGGCCGGCGACAAGCTGGCCGGGACGTTCGGCGCCCAGCGCGCGCTGCGCCTGCGCGACCGCGGGGCCGAGCTGCTGACCGGCTGTCTGGAACAGGTCCTCGACTCCGAACGGGACCGCAGGGCGGCACCCCTGGAGGCCCTGGAGATGACCCCCGATCACCAGGTCGAGCTCATCGCCGCGCTGTCCCTGCTACAGAAGGAGAGGTGACCGCCATGACCCCCGACGTACCTCCGGGCACCGCCCCGGGCGCCGCCACCGGCGCGGCCCCGGGCCCGGATCCCGGCCCGGCTCCCAGGAACGGAGCGGACGGGCGGGGCGGCGGCAACGGCGGCGGCAACGGCAACAGCGTCGGCAACGGCAACGGTGTCGGCGAGCGCTACTGGTACGACGGCGTGATCGCACGCCGCGTACGCCCCGAGCCCACCCCGCGCCCCGGGCGTACGACCCCGCTCGCGGACCCGTCCTCCTCCCCCGTGCCCCGAGTCGCCCCGCCCCCCTCACCCGTCGGCCTGGCGCTGCGGCCGCGGCTGGACGCCCTGCGCGAGCTGGTCGGGCTGTCGCGCGCACGACTGGACCGGCGCACGCTCGCCGAGGCGAGCCGGGTGCTGGAGGAGGCCGCCGCCCGCCACCGCCACTCCCTGGACCTGACGGTGGTCGCCATCGCCGGGGCGACCGGAAGCGGCAAGTCCACCCTGTTCAACGCCCTGGCCCGGGCCCAGCTCTCGGAGGCCGGGGTGCGCCGGCCGACCACCGCGCTGCCCGTCTCCTGCGCCTGGAGCGACCGCGCGGAGGGGCTGCTGGACCGGCTGGGCATCCCGGCCAGGACCCGTCGCGCGCCCGTACGCCCCTACGACCCGGCGCTCGGCGGGCTCGTCCTGCTCGACCTGCCGGACCACGACTCGGCGGCCACCGGGCACCGGGAGCAGGTGGACCGGCTGCTCGCCCTGGTGGACGCGGTGATCTGGGTGGTGGACCCGGAGAAGTACGCGGACGCCGTGCTGCACGAGCGCTACCTGCGGCCGCTGGCCGGATACGCGGAGGTCACGTTCGTCGTGCTCAACCAGGTCGACCGGCTCTCCGCCGACGCCGCGGACCAGGTCCTGGACGACCTGCGGCGGCTGCTGGACGAGGACGGGCTGGCGCTCGGCGAGTACGGCGAGCCCGGCGCGTCGGTCATGGCCCTGTCGGCGCTGACCGGGGCGGGCGTGGGCGAACTGCGCGAGGCGCTGGGCGCGTTCGTCGCCCGCCGCAACGCCGCCGAACTGCGGCTGACGGCGGACGTGAACGGCGTGTCCGCGCGACTGCGCCCGGCGTATGTGACGGACGTACGGCCGGGGCTGACGGAACGGGCGCGGCAGGAGTTCGAGGACCGGCTGGCGGAGGCGGTGGGCGCCCAGGCGGCCGGCCTGGCGGCGGAGCGCGCCTGGCGCCGGGACGCCGAGCGGGCGTGCGGGACGACGTGGACGCGGCTGCGCTACGGCTACGAGCGGTGCAAGGGGCTCCTGGGCCTGGGTTCCGGCGGCCGGGCGGCGCTCGCCGGGGACGGCCACGACACCGGCGGCCGGGACACGGGCGGGCTCGCGGGCGGCGCGTCCGCGCCGCGCCGGACGGCGTCCCGGCCGCTGGTGGAGCAGGCGGTGCGCACGCTGGCGTACGAGGCGTCCGCCGGGCTGCCCGGCCCCTGGGCCCAGGCGGTCCGCGAGGCGGCGGGCCGCGGCGCGGAGGGCCTCGCGGAGGCGCTGGACGGAGTGGCCGCCGCCTCGGCCACGGCCCTGGTGCCGGGCACCCGGCGCGCGGGCGGACCGCCCCCGGGCGGTGTGGCGGGCGCGGACGGCGGCCGGACGGGCGTCTGGCCCACCGACGCGGACACGGGCACCGGGCGTACACGCGGGGGCGCGGGGGCGCGAGCGGTACGGCCCCGGTGGTGGGCGGCGGTCGCGGCGGGGCAGGGCGCGCTGTCGGCGTTTCAACTGATGGGGCTGGCGTGGCTGGTGGGGGCGTTCATGGGCGAGTTCGGCGGGCCGTGGTGGGTGCCGGTGGTGCTGATGTCCGGCGGTGGCGTGGGCGGCCCGGTGCTGGCGTGGTGCGGACGGCTGGCGGCTCGGGGGCCGGCGCGGGGGTACGGGCTGGAGACGGAGCACCGGCTGCGGAGCGCGGCGGCGGGCTGCGGGCGGGCCCGGGTGCTGGAGCCGGTGGCGGCGGAACTGCTGCGGTACCGGGAGGTGCGGGCGCAGTTCGTCATCGCGGCGGGGGAGGGCTGAGGGGAAAGGCCTGAGGCGGGAGGACTGAGACGGGGAGGCCTGGCCCCTGTGGGTGACGGAGTTGTGCACAACCGTGGGGTTGTCCACAGCCCTCGGCGGGCCTCGCCGATCACGGTCACTATGAGCTCACGGACCGGCGGGGGCAGGGCCTCGGGGTCCATGAGCGACGGGGGAGGCGTTCAGGGTGAACGAGACGCTGGTGACGGTCGTGGGCAATGTGGCCTCGCCGCCCGACTACCGGGAGGCGGCCAACGGCGCGGCGGTCTCGCGCTTCCGGCTGGCGGCGACGGTGCGTCGCTGGGACCGGCAGCGGGAGGAGTGGGCGGACGCCTACACGAGCTTCTACACGGTGTGGGCGTGGCGGACGCTGGCGGCGAACGTGGTGGGCTCGGTGTCGGTCGGCGAACCGCTCATCGTGCAGGGAAAGTTGCGCATCCAGGATCAGGAGCGCGAGGGAAAGCGCTGGTTCTCGGCGGACATTGACGCCGTGTCCATCGGCCACGACCTCACGCGCGGTACGTCGGCGTTCCGCAGAGTGTCACCGGCCAGGCCGCTGCCGATCGAGCCGGTGCGGATGGTGGCCGGGGGCGGCGCCGTCGCGCCCCTCGCCGAGGTCGCGGAAGCGACGTCCGTGGCCGTGACGCCCCTCTGAAATGCGGTGTTTGTGCCGGTGATTTATCGACAATCCCGGGCCGGAAACCTTGCGGTGGTAACGATTCCGATTCGGAACCGCCATCCGAAGGGATGTGCGACTTCCAAGTGATCACCGCTCCCTAAGATCACCCTCCATAGCAACGGGGGCTGCTGAGTTTTGAGTTGCCCTGCGGGGTGCGTACGCGACGACCCGGAGCCGGTCCCGCGTGATCCGCGCCGCGCCCGAAAGGAAATCCATGAACTCTGTCACGAGACGGGGCGCCGCCCGTCTTGCCGCGGTGGTGCTGACGGCCGGGCTGGCCGTCGCCGGTGCGGCCGCCACCGCGGGCGCCGCGGCCGCGGACGAGGCGCCGCGGAGCCAGGGCGGCGTGTCCGCCACGCTCGGCCGGATCACGGCCGGCGGCCCGGCCGTCCTGCGCGAGGGGCAGGGCCGGAACGTCCTGGCCGGCCTCTTCGAGATGAAGGTCGACGGCGGCGGAACGCTCCAGACCTACTGTGTCGACATCCGCACCAGCACCGTCGACGGCGCGAGGTACCGGGAGACCGGCTGGGGCGAGTCGTCCCTGCACGCCAACAAGAACGCGGGAAGGATCCGCTGGATCCTTGAGCACTCCTACCCGCAGGTCAATGATCTCAGCGCGCTCGCCAAGGCCTCCGGCGCCGACACCCTCGACGCCAACACCGCCGCCGCGGGCACCCAGGTCGCCATCTGGCGCTACTCGGACGGCGTCGGCGTGGACGCCGGGAACGCCGCGGCCCAGAAGCTCGCCGACTACCTCTACAAGAGCGCGGAGGACACCGAGGAGCCCAAGGCGTCCCTGACCCTCACCCCGCCGGCCGTCTCCGGCAAGGCCGGCGGGCACCTCGGGCCGGTCACGGTCCGCACCGACGCGGGCAGCGTCACCGTCGCCCCCTCCACCGACGCCGCCGGCAAGGGCGTGAAGATCGTCGACAAGGACGGCAAGCCGGTCACCACCACGACCAACGGCACCGAGCTCTACTTCGACGTCCCGGCCGGCACCCCCGACGGCTCCACCACGCTCAGGGCCACGGCCAGCACCAAGGTCCCGGTCGGCCGGGTCTTCGTCGGCGACCACACCAAGACGCAGTCCCTGATACTGGCCGGCTCCAGCGAGAGCACCGTGTCCGCCGGAGCCACGGCGAGCTGGGCCGCCAAGGGCGCGATACCCGCGGTCAGCGCCCAGGTGAACTGCGCCGAGGGCGGTGTGGAGATCACCGCGGTGAACAAGGGCGACCAGCCCTGGACCTTCGACCTGGACGGCAGGAAGCACACCGTCGCGCCCGGCGGCAGAGACACCGCACTGGTGAAGGTCGGCGAGGACCAGCCCTACAAGATCACCGTCACCGGCCCCAACGGCTTCTCGAAGACGTTCTCCGGCATCCTCGACTGCAGGACGGCGACACCCGTCAACGCCATGAGCGGCCCCGGCAAGCCCATGGCCTCGCCGAGCCCCACCCCGGCGAAGGGGCCCGGCGGCGCCGGCAGCTCCGGCGGCCATGGCTCCGGCGGCTCCGTCGGCAGCGACCTCGCCGGCACCGGCGGCAGCACCGCCACGCCCAAGATCGCGGGCCTGGCCATCGTCCTCATCGTGGTCGGCGGCGGCGCCGTCTTCCTCCTCCGCAGGAAGGAGCCGTCCGGCCGGTAGCACGGCCCGGACCACGACGATCGGTGACCGGGAAGTTCCGCTCGGTCACCGGCACGTCGCCCACAACGCGTTTCCGCCCAAGGCTTCCCGTACGGCAAGATGGGGTGTATCTGCCCTCACGCGGCGGAGCCGCACATTGGCCCCTCTCGATTGCCGGACGGTTTCTCTTGGCTGAGTACATCTACACCATGCGCAAGACGCGCAAGGCGCACGGCGACAAGGTCATCCTCGATGACGTGACGCTGAGCTTCCTGCCCGGTGCGAAGATCGGTGTGGTCGGCCCCAACGGTGCCGGTAAGTCCACCGTCCTCAAGATCATGGCGGGCCTGGAGCAGCCGTCCAACGGCGACGCGTTCCTGTCGCCCGGCTACAGCGTCGGCATCCTGATGCAGGAGCCGGAGCTCGACGAGAACAAGACCGTGCTGGAGAACGTCCAGGACGGCGTCGCCGAGGTCAAGGGCAAGCTCGACCGGTTCAACGAGATCGCCGAGCTGATGGCGACCGACTACTCCGACGCGCTGCTCGAGGAGATGGGCAAGCTTCAGGAGGACCTGGACCACGCCAACGCCTGGGACCTCGACGCCCAGCTTGAGCAGGCCATGGACGCGCTGGGCTGCCCGCCCGCCGACTGGCCGGTCGTCAACCTCTCCGGTGGTGAGAAGCGCCGCGTCGCCCTCTGCAAGCTGCTGCTGGAGGCCCCTGACCTGCTGCTCCTCGACGAGCCCACCAACCACCTGGACGCCGAGTCCGTCAACTGGCTCGAGCAGCACCTCGCCAAGTACGCCGGCACCGTCGTGGCGATCACCCACGACCGTTACTTCCTCGACAACGTCGCCGAGTGGATTCTCGAGCTCGACCGCGGCCGCGCCCACCCCTACGAGGGCAACTACTCCACCTACCTGGAGAACAAGGCCTCGCGTCTGAAGGTCGAGGGCCAGAAGGACGCCAAGCGCGCCAAGCGGCTCAAGGAAGAGCTGGAGTGGGTCCGCTCCAACGCCAAGGGCCGCCAGGCCAAGTCCAAGGCGCGCCTCGCCCGTTACGAGGAGATGGCGGCCGAGGCCGACAAGATGCGGAAGCTGGACTTCGAGGAGATCCAGATCCCGCCGGGCCCGCGTCTGGGCAGCATCGTCGTCGAGGTCAACAACCTCTCCAAGGCCTTCGGCGACAAGGTCCTCATCGACGACCTGTCCTTCACCCTGCCGCGCAACGGCATCGTGGGTGTCATCGGCCCGAACGGCGCCGGCAAGACCACCCTGTTCAAGATGATCCAGGGCCTGGAGAAGCCGGACTCCGGCACGATCAAGGTCGGCGAGACCGTCAAGATCTCCTACGTCGACCAGAGCCGCGCCAACATCGACCCCAAGAAGACGCTGTGGGCCGTCGTCTCCGACGAGCTGGACTACATCAACGTCGGCCAGGTCGAGATGCCCTCCCGCGCCTACGTCTCCGCGTTCGGCTTCAAGGGCCCGGACCAGCAGAAGCCGGCCGGTGTGCTCTCCGGTGGTGAGCGCAACCGTCTCAACCTGGCGCTGACCCTCAAGCAGGGCGGCAACCTGCTGCTCCTCGACGAGCCCACCAACGACCTCGACGTCGAGACCCTCTCCTCGCTCGAGAACGCCCTGCTGGACTTCCCCGGCGCGGCCGTGGTCGTCTCCCACGACCGCTGGTTCCTGGACCGAGTGGCCACGCACATCCTGGCGTACGAGGGCGACTCCAAGTGGTTCTGGTTCGAGGGCAACTTCGAGTCGTACGAGAAGAACAAGATCGAGCGCCTCGGTGCGGACGCGGCCCGTCCGCACCGTGCCACCTACAAGAAGCTCACCCGGGACTGATCGTGGCGCGCCACATCTACTCGTGCCCCCTCCGCTGGTCCGACATGGACGCCTACGGCCATGTCAACAACGCGGTCTTCCTGCGCTACCTCGAAGAGGCGCGGATCGACCTCATCCACCAGCTGAAGGCGGGAGCGGGCAAGGAGTCCTTCGTCGACGGGTCCGTCGTGGCCCGTCACGAGATCGACTACCTCCGCCCGCTGGTCCACCGGCCGGAGCCGGTGACCGTCGAGACCTGGGTGACCAAGGTCGGCGCGGCGTCCATGACCGTCTCCTACGAGGTCAAGGACGCCGAGCAGGTCTATGTCCGGGCGTCCACGGTGATCGTCCCGTTCGACTTCGCGAGCGGCCGCCCCCGGCGGGTCACCGCCGAGGAGAAGGAACTGCTCAAGACGTTCGCCGACGAACCCGCCGGGACCTCCGGGGAAGCCGTCGCCGCATGACGCGACGGCTGTGCTTCGCCGACGCCCGGGAGGCGGCCGCCCTGGCCGCCTTCCTGGCCCGGCTGATCCACTACGACCGGGCCGCCGCCGTCCGCCTCCAGGCGGGCGGCGGTGTCCTCGGCATCTTCGGCCGCCCGCCGTCCTTCGAGGTCCTGGCCATCCGCACGGCCCGGCTCGCCGAGCCCGTCGCGCTGGACGTCACCGTCTCGGCGGGACAGCTCGCGGACGCCCTCGACGCCGGTGCCCCGGCGTCCTCCGGGACGCTGGAGATCACCGTCCCCGAGGCCGTCACCGGACCGCCCTGGGCCGGTGTCCTGCCGCCGCGCGGCGGCTGGCGACGGGTCGAGGGGTTCCCGGGGGCGGAGGCCGTGCGGGGTGCGGTGGCCGCGGCGGTCGCCGAGTTCCGCGCGCGGGACGAGGCGCTGCCCGAGCACCGGCGTACTCGTGCCGAGCGCGATCGGATCGGGCGGGAGATCTGGTCCCGGACGCTCGGGGATACGGGTTTGCCCTTGCGGGCGGTTCACGCGGCCCAGTCGTTGGGCTTTCTGCGGCCTGTGCGGGCCGAGGCCTTTGCCGGTGGTGCCGGACCGGTCGCGGCGTCGGCGCCCGAGGCGCCAGTGCTTTTCGCTGCGCGGGGGTGGCTGCGGTTGCGGACGCCTTATGGGTCGGTTGCCGTCAGCGTTGGGGGCGGCGGGTTGCGGGGACTTTCGGTCACGCCCGCGTAGGAGCGGGTGCGGGCCGGTGGGTGGGCTTGTGCCCGCCCTCCCCCAGCTACCGCTGGGAGGTGCCCCCAGCCCTGCGGAACGCCCGCCCACAAGCCGGCGGGTGTCAGCCCTCCGTGTTGACCATGGACGCGGCCGCGTAGGTCAGGTAGTTCCAGAGCTGACGCTCCAGCTCCGGGGCGAGACCGAGGTCGTCCACCGCGTCGCGCATATGGCGGAGCCAGGCGTCGTGGGCGGCCCGGTCGACGACGAAGGGGGCGTGCCGCATCCGCAGGCGCGGGTGGCCCCGGTTGTCGCTGTACGTCCGGGGGCCGCCCCAGTACTGCATCAGGAAGAGGACCAGCCGCTCCTCGGCCGGGCCGAGGTCCTCCTCCGGGTACATCGGCCGCAGCAGCGGGTCACCGGCCACACCCTCGTAGAAGCGGTGGACCAGGCGCCGGAAGGTCTCCTCCCCGCCGACCTGCTCATAGAAGGTCTGCTCGGAAAGCGTGCCGCGCGGAATCTCATTCACGCCTCCATGGTCTCAGACCCCCCGGCCGAGGACCGGAGTCCTACGTCCCTTCCGGCTCCTCAGCCCCGCCGGACCGTGATCGTCGTCCACGCGCCCACGTGCACCCGGTCCCCGTCCCGCAGCGGCACGGGCACATAGGGCTGGATCGCGTCCTCGGAACCGTTGATCGTCGTGCCGTTGGTGGAGTCCTGGTCGACGACGGCCCAGCCCCCGTCCGGCTGCTGCACCAGCATCGCGTGCTGGTGCGAGACGCCCGGGTCCTCCGGGGGACGCGACAGGTCGATGTCGGGGGACTCCCCGGTGCTGTGCCGACGCCGGCCGATGGTGACCTGCTGGCCGCCGAGGGGGAAGCGCAGCTCGGGGGAGTAGGCGGGCAGGTTCAGCCCCGCCGCCTCCGGGCCGCTGCGGTTCATCATCGACAGGAAGTACTCCCGGTCGGGCGCGACGACCGCGACCCAGCCCGCCGTCGGCGCGGGCACACTCGGCGGCGGGGGCGCCGACTGCGGGGCGCTCCCGTCCGTACCCCGCGTCCCCTGGTGCTCATAGGGCTCGTAGGGCTCGTACGCGTACGGGTTGTGCCCGGCCGCCGGGGCCGACCGGTCGCCCTGGGCGGCGGGCGCCGCGTCCGGCGAGGCCAGCACCCAGTCGTCGTCCTCGCCGAAGGGCGCCAGCGGCTCGGCCGGGCGGTTGACCCGCGACGGCCGGGACCCGGTGTACTCGAAGCTCGGCGGCGACTGGGTGTGCTGCGCCGGAGGCGGCGGTGCCGACTGGAGGGGCTGCGGGGGCGGGGGCGGCGAGGCGTAGGGGTTCGCCGACCGGGTGACGAAGTTGTAGCGGCACTCCTCGCAGAAGGGGCCCTGCGCCTCGCGGGGGGTGCGGCACTGCGGACAGAGCTCCGCCTGGACGGTGGCGTCGCCGCCCGGGTAGCCGTAGCCGCCGGTGCCGCCGGGCCCGGGCGGCGCGGTGGGCGGCGGTGGGACGGTGGCCGGGGGACCGGGCGGGGCCGTGGCCGCCGACATCCGGTGGCCGCACACCTCGCACCAGTCCGCTGCCTCCGACGGGTGGCCGTTCGGGCAGGTCGGCATGTCGGTCTCTTCCCCCTCAGGCGGTTGTTTCTCGGCGCTACTTCTTGACGCGAACAGTTTTGGTGGAACGGGTTTCCAGCGTCATTTCGGCCTCTTCCGAGACCTTCGCCTTCAGCCGCACAGTACCGTTCGCCGCGTCCACGACGTCCACCACCTTCGCAAGGAGTTTCGCGGTGTCAGCGTGGCCGGATCGGCTTGCCAGCTGGACGGCCCGGCCGAGCTTGGCGGTCGCGCCGTCCACGTCCCCCGCCTTGCGCAGGTCCAGGCCCTGCTGGATGGCCATGGCCAGCTCGGCCTGGCCGGTGTAGTGGGCCACCTGGGGGTTGATGGACGTCGACGCCTCCAGGTCGTCCGTCCACACCGCCCGGATCAGGCCCTGGGCCAGAACGTGCGGTGATGAACCGTCAGGGGTGGGCAGCACCAGCGACACCCGGGCGGCGAGCATCTCCTGGCCCACGTGGGCGCTCGGCACCCGGACGCAGACGTGGTAGTCGCGGGACTCGTCGCCCCACGCGCCCGTCGGATAGTCGCCGGAGCGCGGCCCGGACTCCTGACGGCGGTCCGTCAGCTCTTCCATCGTGGGCGCGACCTGCTTGACGAAGACCACCTCGGCGCCCTGCGGTGTCCACAGCCGCAGGGAGACGTCCGCGACCTCCTTGCCCATCACCGCTTCCATCATCCGCGTGAAGTCCTCGGCCAGCCCGGCCGGGTCGGCGACGATGTCGGCGCTGCCCAGCAGCGCGGAGGCGATGCCCGTGACCTCCTTGACCTCCCAGTCCGTCCCCACGCCCCGCGCGTCACAGGTGAACCGGCCCGCGCACGCGTCCAGCGACGCCCGTAGCGCGTCGGGCTCCTCGTGCTCGTTGCGGCCGTCGGTGAGCAGGATGCCGTGACGTATCGCCGCGTCGGACGAGGACAGCAGCCGGTCGGCGAGGCGCAGCCAGGTGCCGATGGCGGTGCCGCCGCCCGGGCTGAGCTTGCGCAGCGCCTCCTTGGCCTGGCCGCGCGTCATGTCGTCGGCTATCGCGAGCCGCCCGCCCGCCGGGTAGACCTCGCGCGCCTGGTGGGTGCCGCCGATCACGGCGAAGGCGACGCCGTCGCGCAGCGCGTCGACGGCGGCGGCCGTGGCCTCGCGGGCGCTGCGCATCTTGGCGGGCGGGTAGTCCATCGAGCCCGAGCAGTCGACCATCAGGACGACGGCGGCGTCCGGGGGGCGGGGGCCGAGCGTGACCGCGCCGGGCGAGGGGGAGGCGGCCGGCAGCGAGGTTTCCCCGGTGCCGGAGCCGGTGCCGGAACCGCAGTCGGCTCCGGTGGAGGTCACCGTCACGATGGCGTTGACCTCCCGGCCCCCGTCGGGGAGGTTGACGTTCTGGTACACGTCGACGGCGAACCCGGGCACGCTCGGTTTGGCGAAATGGGCCATCTGATCCGCTCCTTCGTACGTACTCCACGTGGTCGGCACGGGCGTGCGGCGGGGCGGACGAACGGCGCGGCGCCGGAGCCCGGCACCGTGCGTGGATCCCCCCGTGGAAACTGCGGCGCGTCAGGCCGATCCTGCCCCTTCGGCCCGGGACGGGAACGGCACCACAGCCACTGTTACGTTGTCGTGGCCCCCTCCGTCCAGAGCGTGGGCCAGCAGACGGCGTGCGCACTCCAGCGGCCGGGAGCGGGCGTCGGCGGGCACGACGGCCGCCATCTCCTCGGCGGACTCGGCGTAGTTCCACAGCCCGTCGGTGCAGACGATCACCACGCCGGGGCGGTCGAGGTGGTACGAGGCGGTGTGCGGTTCCACCTCGTAGGCGTCCGCGCCGAGCCAGCCGGTGATGGCGTGGGCGCGCTCGTCGGCGTAGGCCTCGGCCTCCGACATCAGGCCCGCCGCCACCATCTGGGCGGCCCAGGAGTCGTCCTCGGTGAGCCGCGCGGGCTGCTTGGTGCGGTCGTCGGGCACCCAGTAGGCGCGGCTGTCGCCGACCCAGCCGACGGTCAGCAGGTCGTCGGTGACGACGGCGCTGACGATGGTGCAGGCGGGGGCGTTTTCATGGCGGTAGTGGCCGTGCTCGCGCGGCTCGTGGCCGGGTGTGGCAAGGGAGGCCACGGCTTCGGCGGCGGCGATGACCGCCTCGTGCGAGGCCTCCTTGGGGGCGGTGCCCCGGCCCAGCGCCGTCACCAGCGATTCGTGGGCGGCCTCGACGGCGGCGGCCGACGCCTCGTCGGGGCGGGCCGCGGACGACACGCCGTCGCTGACGACCGCGACGACGGCCGGCGGCCGGCCGGGGAGGTCGGTGGTGGACACGGCGTACGCGTCCTCGTTGCGGTGGTGGCGCAGGCCGCGGTCCGTGACCGCCGCGACGCCTGCCGACTCGTGCTCCATGTGATCCCGTTCGCGCGGCTGTGCATGTCCGCAGTGTTCGCAGTACCCGTCGTTGTCGATCATGCCCGACCGGCAGGCCGCGCAGGGCCCGGCGGGGCCCGCGCCACGCGCCGGCTGCGCGGGGACGCCGGCGGCGGGCGGGGCGAGACGGTAGTCGTCCGCCTCCCGCGCCGTGGGCGTGTCAGGCCGCCGCCACCCCGCCGCCCGTGGGTCGTCGGGCGCGGGCGGCACCGCCGAGAGATCCACGCCGCAGCCTCCGCAGAAGTTGTCGGCGGGTTCCAGCGGCTCGTGACAGGCGGGGCACGCCGTCAGCTGTGGGGGCAGTTGCGACATCGATCACACCCATGTCCTGGGGCGGTAACGGTTGGCCCGTTCCACCAGTTCGATCCGTTCCTCACCGCGCTGGGCCAGCCGCGCGAGCACCCGGTACGAGCGCTCCAGCCCGAACCGCAGTTCCCGCTCGTCCAGCCCGCTGCCGAGCAGCACGGGCGGTCCCGGGGGCGCTGGGGTGGCGCCCGGCGTGCCCTGGCTGCCCGACAGCACCCAGTCAAGCGCGGCGCCGAGCACTTCCGTCGACAGCCGTTCGCGCCGCACCGCGTCCAGCCCGAGGTCGGTGAGTCCCTCGACCTGGCCGGCGGCGGCCCGCAGGTCGTCCAGCAGCGGCTCCCGGGCCGAGCGCCCCCGCAGCCGGGCGCGCACCGCCGCGACCCTGGCCGCCGTGCAGTGGATGGACGCCGCCGGTACGGACTCCAGGGCCCGCACCGCGCCCTCGCGGTCCCCGGCGGCCAGCCGCACCCGGGCCAGGGCGAACGCCGCGCCGACGAAGCTCGGGTCGGTCGCCCACACCAGGTGGTAGTACTCGGCGGCGTTGTCGAGCTGGCCGAGCACCTCCGCGCACAGCCCGAGGGCCAGCTTGGGCGCGGGCTCCCCGGGGAAGGCGTCGTAGACGGCGTCGAAGGACAGCGCCGCCGTGGTGTGGTCGCCGACGGCGAGGGCGTGGACGCCCCGGTGCCACACGGTGCGCCAGTCGTCGGGGCTCGCGGCCTCCAGCGCGGCGAGCGCCTGGGCCGCCGGCCCGTCCTCGCCGAGCACCAACTGGGCCCGCACCCGCCGCAGCCGCAGCTCCGGCGACTCGGTCGGGGCGGCCTGAAGGGCGGCGTACAACTCGGCGGGCTGCGAGGCGATCAGACCCGCGAGGAATCCCGCGTTGGGATCACCGGGATCGACGAGCGGGAACGGCAACGCGAGCGCGGCGGCCCGCCCGTCGATCGGCCGCAACGCGGCCGCGACGGCGACGCCGCCCTCGGGCGCACCGGCTCCGCGGGGGGCGCCCGCGAGGGCACTTGCCGGATCGGTCCCACCCGGCAGCGTCGGGACGCCGGCCGGGCCGGCCGCCGCCGCGCCGGGCGCGCCTGGGCCGGTGCCTGTCGGCCAGGTGGCGGCGCCGGGTGTCCCTGCGCCGCCTGCTCCCGGGCCGGTGCCCGTCGGCCAAGCGCCCGCGCTGGGCGTACCTGCGGCGCCCATCCCAGGGCCGGTGCCCGTCGGTCCGGCGGTCATGCCGGGAGTGGGGCGCGCCGCCGCGCCGCCCGGGGCGGACACCGCCGGTGTCCCGCCGATGGGGGGTACGGCGGGGCCGGCCGCGCCCGGCCGGCCCGTGGGGGCCGTGCCGGCGGTTCCCTGCCCGATGCCTGTCGGGCCGGTGGTCCTGGCGGGCGGGACGCCGACGACCGGGACGGCACGTCCTGCGGGCGCGCCGGTCGCCGCCGCGCCGGGCGAGCCCGGGCCGGCGCCGGGGCCGGTGCCCGTCGACCAGGCGCCTGCGCCGGGCATCCCCGCGCCGCCCGTGCCCGCGCCCGGGCCGGTGCCCGTCGGCCAGCCGACGGCGCTGGGCGTCCCCAGGCCGGGCGTTCCCGCGCCGCCCGCCCCCTGGGCGGCGCCGAAGGCCGTGCCCGCCTGCCCTCCGACGGCTGTCGGCCACGCGCCCGCGCCGGCCGCTCCCGCCGCTCCCGCCGTCCCGGACGGCGTTCCGCCGCCCGCTCCCGCCGCCCGGGGCGGCGTACCCCCCACGCGTCTGCGGAGGAGGTCGCCGAGGGGCCGTCCGCCCCGGCGCGGCGCCGGAGCTCGGCCGCCCAGGGTGGACACGTCGCGGTCGCACTCCTCGAAGAGGACCGTGTCCACCACCCGCGGCTCGGGGCCGAAGAGCGTGGACAGCGCGGGGCGCGGGGTGCCCGTCTGGAGGGCGACGACCTCGCGGAGGACGCCCGTCAGCTGCTCCGCCATCTCGTCGGCGGAGGCGAACCGCCGGGCCGGGTCCGGGTCGGTGGCCCGGACCAGCAGCCGGTAGAAGGACTCGTAGCGGGTGAAGACTTCGATGTGGTCCGGGGCGGGGAGGCTGTCCACGAAGACGTTCGTGTAGCCCTGGAAGTCGAAGGTGAGCACGGCGAGCGTGCGCGCCACCGTGTAGAGGTCGGAGGCGACCGACGCGCCCAGCTCGGCGATCTCGGGGGCCTGGTAGCCGATCGTGCCGTAGATGGGGCTGACCTCGTCGTCCATCCGCCGCACCGCGCCCATGTCGATCAGCTTCAGCTGGTCCTGCTGCTGGATGGCGTTGTCGACCTTGAAGTCGCAGTACAGCAGATTGCGGCTGTGCAGATGCGCCAGCGCCTCCAGCGCCTCGATGCCGTACGCGCACGCCTGCTCGACCGGCAGCGGGTCGCGGCGCCCGTCGGGGTGGCGGCGCTCGTTGGCGATCTCCTTGAGGGACTTGCCGCCTACGTACTCCATGACGATGTAGCCGTCGAGGCTGCCCGTGCGCTGGTCGAGGTGTTCGACGAAGTTGTAGATGCGGACGATGTTCGAGTGCTCGATCTCCGCGAGGAAGCGTCGCTCGGCGACGGCCGCGGCCAGCGCGTCCTCGTCGCCGGTGTCGAGCAGGCCCTTGAGGACCACCCAGCGGTCGGCGACGGCCCGGTCGATGGCCAGGTAGATCCAGCCGAGCCCGCCGTGCGCGAGACAGCCCGCCACCTCGTACTGCCCGCGCACCACATCGCCCGGGCGCAGCTTCGGCACGAAGGAGTACGGGTGGCCGCACTTGGTGCAGTAGCCCTCCGTGCGCCCCGCCCGGTGGGGCCCCGAACGCCCCACGGGCGCACCGCAGTCGCTCCGGCTGCAGAACCGCTTGCGCTCGGGCACCTCCGGGTGCTCCAGCACCGCCGCCCGGGGCTCGGGGCGCGGTACGCCCGGCATGCTGACCAGGCCCGCGCCCAGCTTGTTGCGTCCGGCGCCGGACGCGACGGACTTCCGGCTGCGCACCGAGACCGACCGCGTCACGACGCCCGCCGTGCCACCGGACACCGAACGCGACAGCCGCCCCGACACCGACCGGCGCGACCCCGACGATCGCGACGACGAACGCGACGACGAGCGGGAGGATCCCGACGAGCCCGACGAGCCCGATGAGCCGGACGAGCCCGAATCACCCGAACCGCCCCGCCCGCCCGCGTGTGTCATCCCCGTCGCGGGCGAGGCGATCTGCCCGCCCGGCGAGACGACGGGAGCGAGACCGCACGTGTCGCAGTACCGCTCGCCGCCGCCCACGTCCTCGTAGCTGCCGGCGCAGCCCGGGCGCTGGCATTCGTCACCGGTCATGCGTCCCCCCTGTGCCCGTCGGTTCCCGAGGCGGCCGAGCCCTGCGGGGCCAGCGCCCCGGCCACGGCCCGCTGATAGCGCAGCACCGCCTGTTCGGCGGCGACGAGATCGCAGGGCGCGCTCCACAGCATGCGGCGCGCCACGTCGTACCGCTCCACGACGAGACCGTCCTCCGCCAGGCCCAGCCGCGCCGCCTTGGCCTTGTACGCGTCGAGCCGGCCGCGCAGCTCGGCCCGTACGGCCAGGGGGGCCGTGACCGCCGTCAGCGACTCGCGGGCGCGCAGCAACTCCTCCTCGGCGCGCTGCTCCAGGCTCTCCAGGAGCGGGGAGAGCCGGTGCCACGCGGCGCGTCTGCGGTACTCGCCGGCCATTTCCAGCTGCTCGTAGAGCACGGTCGGCGGGCCGGAGACCACGGGCACCTCATAGGCGGCGATCTTCGACAGGACCTCCATCCGGGCCCGGCGCGCCTCGCCCAGGGTGCGGTCGGCGCGCGAGAGCACGTCGCGCACGCGCATCAGCCGGCGCTCGGCGTCCTGCCGGACGTCGAGGACGGCCTCGATCTCCCGGCGCACGTCCTCCAGGGCGCGCTCGGCCCGGTCGTAGCGGGCTGTGTCGGGGCGGCCGCCGGGCGCGGTGCCGGGCGGGGCGCCGGTCCAGAAGACGAGCGGATCGGATATCACCTCGGACCGCAGCGCGGCCAGTTCCATGGTGAGGCGCTCCAGGTCGTCGCCCGCGGGGTGCTCGCCGGGCAGGACGCCCACGGAGTGGGCGAGGGAGCGGACGCGCCCCAGCTCGGCGGCGAGCAGGTCGATCCGGGTGGGCAGCGCCGACCAGACGGCGTCGGCGATGACGACCACGTCCAGGGCCTGGCCGTACCAGGAGTTCATCCGCTCGACGAGCTCCATGAGGCTCAGCCGCTCGCTCAGCCTGGCCGCCACGCCCAGGGTCACCATGCCGGCCTGGGGCGGGCCGGCGGGCAGGGTGACGGCGGTGCCGCGCAGCAGGTCGGTCAGCTCGGACAGCTCGCCCGAGGTGGGCCAGCGGCGGCGGCCGCGCAGCTCACGGGCCGCCTCCAGGGCGTCGGTGTAGGCGTCGAAGTACACCCACAGCTGGGTGATGAGCAGCTCGGTGGACTCCCACCGGCTCCTGGTGGCGCCGGTCAGCTCCGCGCCCTCCAGCAGCCGCCGCCCGGCGTGGTCCTGGAGGGCGAGCAGGGAGGACTCGACCGCCTCGTGCTCCGCGCCGAGCCGTGCCAGCGCACGGTCCACCTCCTCGCGGCTCAAGGCCGGCCCGGTGGGCCCCGCGACCGCCATCGGTCCCCTCTCCTGTCCCGCGGCCGGTGCCGCGCGCGAACGGTGTGGTGCTTCGGTCCTTCCGTGCCGTCAGTCCCGGTACCGGGGCTCCGGCGGAGCGGTGATCCCCTGGAGGTCGGCCGCCAGCCACTTGCGGTACGCCAGCATCCAGGGGCTCGCCTCACCGCCCCGGCGGTAGTCCTCCAGTACCGCGTTGACCCGGCGTACCAGGTCTTCGTCCTTGAGGTTCATCGCCACGCCGTAGGACTCGGTGGTGAACGGTTTGCCGACCAGTCGCACGGACGGGTCCTGGGCCGCCTGTCCGGCGGCCAGGGCGCTGTCGGTGATCACCGCGTCGACCTGTCCGAGCTGGAGCCGGACCAGGCAGTCGAGCTGATTGGGCACGGTCAGCACGGACGCGCCGTGCGACTCGTTCTTCAGCTCGGTCTCGCCCGTGGATCCCTTGGCCGTACAGACTTTCTTCCCCTTCAAGCTGTCGTCGAACGCCGTGACCGGTGAGGTCTTGGGGGCCAGTACCTGCTGTCCGGCCTCGAAGTAGGCCGTGGAGAAGGCGACTTGCCGGACCCGCTCGCAGTTGATCGTCATGGTGCGCGCGATGATGTCCACCTTGCCCTTTTCCAGGGCGGGTATGCGCTGGTTCGTGGGGATCGCCAGGAAGACGACCTTGCCGGGGTCGCCGAGGATGGCCTTGGCGATGGCGCGGGCCAGGTCGATGTCGAAGCCGCTGAGCTCGCCGGTGGCGGGGTCGCGATAGCCCCAGCGGTAGCTGTTCTGGTCGACGCCGACGATCAGCCGGCCGCGCTCCTTGACGCGCCGGACGGCCGGGCCGTCGGCCGTCGAGGGGCGCAGGCTCGCCTCCGGGGCGACGCATGTCGCGGGCGCGCGCACGGCCGCCGCCGGGGCGGTGGCGGGGGCCACGGGGCCGGTGGGGCGCGCCGCCGGCAGGACGGCCGCGCCCACGGCTGCGGCGAGCGTCCACACGCCGGCCGTCACCGCGGCCCGGACCCGGGTTCCGCGTCGTCCGCCCATCGCTGAGCCTCCCCGTCTCACCGGTACTCCGACAGCCTGCGGCCGATGCCGAGCACCGCGCCCGCGGCCCCCAGCACGGCCAGGACGGCGGCTCCGGCCGCCAGCCCCGTGAACGCGCCGCGCCCGTCCTCCGCCGCCCGGCGGAAGTCGTCCTCCTCGTGGGCGAGGGCGCCGCGCAGCGCGGATTCCACCTGGTCGAACGATTCGCCGGTGCTGCCCTTGGTACTGCCCTTCTCCCCGATCACCTTGGCGAGCGCCTGGCCGTAGTACCCGCCGACGTCGGCGCTGCGGGCCTCGCCGTGCCGCTGCTGCCACTGTTCGACGTCACGGATCGCCGCCAGCACCGGATCGCGTCCTTCCGCGCCGTCCGCGAGGGAGCGGGCCCGGCCCAGCAGGCTGTCCGGGGCGGGTTCGCCGGAGCCGGTGACGTCGCCGCCGATCAGTTTGCGCATGCCCGCGCGGTAGCTGGCCTCGTAGGCGTCGTCGCCCGCCGGGGTGAGCACGGCGCCCCGCGCCACCAGGGTGAGGCTCTCGTCGCCCCGGGCCTGGAGGGAGGCGATCCGGGCCTCGCTGAGCACCTGGAGGGACTTGGCGCCGTTCTCGTAGGAGTCGGTCAGGTCCGCGCGGGCCAGGGCGTGGCCGACGGTCAGCCATAACAGGACCACCGTGCCGGCGGCGGTCCCGGCGAGGAGGCCGTGGTTGAACACCCGGTTGGTGCGCAGGAAGGCGCGGCGCTGGGCCCAGCCGAGGGCGCCGAGGGCCACGACGCCGGTGCCGAGGGCCACCCAGGGCCAGGACTTGGCATCCGCGTAGTCGGAACGCAGACGTCCGGTCTCGGCCTCGTAGAGGGCGCGGGCGGCCGGCAGCAGCTCCTCGCGCATCCGGTCGCTGGCGTAGCGCAGATAGGCGCCGCCCAGCGGCAGGCCCTGCCGGCCGGCCGCGCGGGCCGATTCCACCAGGCCGGTGTAGACGGGGAGTTGCTGATTGAGCCTGGCTATCTGCTCACGGGCGGAATCGGATCCGCCGGTGTCGGCGGCGGCCTTCACCAGGAGCTCGGAGGCGACGCCGATGTCCTTCTCGTAGCGCTGGCGGACGGTCCGGGGCTCGTCCCGGCCGGCCAGGAAGCCCGCCGCGGCGGCCGTGTCGGCGTCGGCGAGGGAGCGGTAGATGTCGGCGGCGTCGGTGCTCAGCGGCTGGCTGCGGTCGATGACGGCGTCCGCCGCCGACGACCGGTCGGCGACCTGCCAGGCGGTGACCGCGCCGAAGGCGACCAGCAGCGCGGCCAGGACCGCGCCGATGACGCGGAGTCTGCCGGGCTCCGTCGTGGCGGCGTCCGCGAACCGCTCCATGCCCTCGCGCCACGCGGTGCGCCGCGTCCCCGTATCCGGCTGCGCTGGTGACACGTGACCTCCCCCTCGGTCGCCGCGGCCCGCTGTCCCCCGGGCGGCGGGGAACGGGTGCCAGGCCAGCAGTATGGCCGCAGGGACTGACAAACACACCGGTTGTGCATCTTGTGCATCGATCTTGCACGGGTCGTGAGTGTCGCCCGGGTGTCCTTTTCGGCCTTTCACCCCGTTTCACGCGGTGGGCGTCTGTTCGGTTCCCGTGCGGACGGGGAGCGCCCGCAAAACGGGGAACGCCGGGGGCGACGGGCCGTCGGGCCCGGCAACCCCCGGCGTCGCACGCCGCGGTGGAGGTGTCGTCAGCGGTCGCAGTCGTCAGCGGTCGTAGGTGTAGAACTTCGTGTGGTCGAGCATGTCGGCCGGGGTCACGTTGTTCCACGGACGCATGGTGTCCTTGAGGTCCACGACGTTGGTGGTGCCACCGGTCGGCAGGTAACCCGAGGTGGGGTGCATGCGCTGCCAGTCGGCCCACAGCTTGTCGATGAAGCAGTGGTGCAGCCAGAAGACCGGGTCGTTGGGGGAGACGCCGGTGGCCATCTGGCCACCCATCCACACGTGTACGCGGTTGTGGAGGTTGACGCCGCGCCAGCCCTCCAGGTTGTTGCGGAAGCCGTCGGAGGCGCTGTTCCAGGGGGCCATGTCGTAGACGGCCATGGCGAGCACGGAGTCGACCTCGGCGCGGGTGGGCAGCGCGCGGACGCTCGTGCCCATCTCCCGCTGGAGGTAGGGGCGGCTGTCGGCCGAGACGTTGATGTTCCACTGGCCGGTGGAGTAAGCGAACGGGCCGGTGGTGACCTGCGCGTCGCGGCTGCGGCCGTTGCCGCCGAGGAAGTCGGCGCCCCATATGGAGGCGGTGGTGGTGCGGTCGGCGGTCCAGTCCCAGTAGGGGAGCGTGACCGAAGAATCGATTCTCTGGAGCTCCTGCTCGAACTGGAGGAGGAAGCGGCGGTGCCAGGGAAGGAAGGACGGCGAACGGTGGCCGACGCGGTCGGTGTCGTCGCCGTCGCTCATGATGAACTCATTGTGCGTCCGCACGAATTCGTCGTACTTGCCACTCTTCTTCAGCGCCAGCACGGCGTTGACGAAGTTGCGCTTCTCCGTGGCCGTCAGGGTCGCCTGGTTCTTGCGCACTGCCATGGGGGTCTACGTCCTCTCGGGTCGGGGGACCGGCCGCATCGGGCCGGGCGGGGTCGGCGGACGGAAAAGGTCAGGCGGTGGTGATCGGGACGAGCACGGCGCCCTGGAGCTTCTCGACGGCGGCGCGGGTGAGCGACAGCGGGTCGGCGAAGGTCTGGTAGTGGTTGATCACACTGATCCAGGTGCCGTCCGCGTTCCGCATGACGTGCAGTTCCTTGCCGTCGATCGTCACGGCGAAGCCGCCGTGGTGGGCCTCGTGGCCGCCGGTGACGGGCGTGCCGACGATGCGCCGGCCCTGGTAGACCTCGTCGAACGGCTGGGGGTCGTGGGAGCCGTGACCGGTGTGGTCCATGCCGGAGTGGTCCATGGGCATGGCGGCGCGGGTCGCCGCCATGGCGGCCGGAGCGGCGAGGGCCGCTCCGGCGACGGCTATCGCGGTGCCGCGCAGGACGACGCGGCGGGTGACGTTCTTCGACATGTGTGTATCCCCCCTCGGGATGTGCCGACAACGCCCTTATTGGGGTGAGTTGCGGCAATTCTTTGTCGTATTTCGTGATCAATCCATGCGTGGCGGGATGCTTCCACGATCTTGAAGAGGGGGGAAATGGTTGACCCGAATACGGACATTGGGTATATGAATGGTCAACCAGTGGAAGGGAAGGAATTTCTGACCAATCCCGCTATTGACGCGGGTGTCAGGAAGTTCACCGAGCCGGACCGTCCTCCCGCGAAGGATTTACGGCGGACTGCCTTCCCCGGTGACGTCTCTCACGACGTGAACATGACGCGAACATGGCGCCGCGCCGTGGATTCCGGCCAGGAATGCCGGAGTCCACGGCGCGGTTTCCGCCGTTCTCGTTCGCTACGAAGTGCGCGCGCTACGCGAAGTGCGCACGCAGCCTGGCGTAGGCGGCGGCCGGCGCCCCGAGGTGGTCGAGGGCCAGCAGCGCCGCCCCCAGCACCGGCGACGCGGTCACGACGCGGGGCACGGCCCGGGGCGCCCGCCCGGCCAGCCTCTTCACGACGCGTTCGTGCAGCAGCGGATGACGGGCCGTGAGCACCCCGCCGCCCAGCACCACCGGCACCGCCGCGTCGAGCAGCCCCAGCCGGTCCAGGGCGACCGCGGCCAGGGCGACCACCTCGTCGGCCTGCCGCGCCACGATCGCCCCGGCCACCGCGTCACCGGCGGCGGCCACGGCGAAGAGCACCGGCGCAAGCTCGTGCCGCCGCGCCCGTTCGATCCGCCCCAGGTGGAGGGCCTCGATCAGCTCCGGCATCGTGGACAGCCCGAAGTGGGCGGGGAGTTCCCGCGCGAGAGCCGTCGCCTCGCCGCGCCCGTCCGCCGCCCGCGCCGCCCACCACACCGCCTCCTCGGCCAGGTGCGCCCCGCCGCCCCAGTCGCCCGAGATCCGCCCGACGGCGGCGAACCGGGCGACCCGGCCCCCGGGCGCCAGCCCCGAGCAGTTGATTCCCGCCCCGCACACGACGGCGACACCCGCCGGCTCCTCGTCGGACAGCCCCGCGCGCAGCAGCGCGAAGGTGTCGTTGGCGACCCGGACGCCGGGACCCGTCGCCGGGCCGCCCGCCGGCCGGTTCCGCCGGGCGATGGCCTCCGTCAGTTCCGCCTCCTCCACGGGGAAGTCGGCGCCCGCCAGGCAGGCCGAGAAGAGCCGGACGTCCGCCGGGCGCGGGAGCCCGGCCAGCGCCTCGGCGACGGCCGCCTGGAGGGTGTCCACGGCGCGCTCGACCCCCGTCGACTGCGGCCGGAAGCCACCGCCCCGGGCCCGGGCCGCCACCGCGCCGTCCGGGCCGAGGACGGCCACGTCGGTCTTGCTGCCGCCCGCGTCGATCGCCACGATCAGGCCCATGGCAGGTGCTCCCGGTTGTGGTGGAGGAGGGAGTCCGTCAGCTTCTCCGCGCGGTCGGTCTGGCCGACGAGCGGATGGGCGAGGAGCGCCGCGAAGACCCGGTCCCGGCCGCCCTTGAGGGCCGCCTCCAGCGCCAGGTGCTCATAGGCCGTCACATGCGCGACGAGCCCGGCGTGCAGCGGCTCCAGCGGCTGTACGGGCAGGGGGCGCGCCCCGGCCGCGTCCACCGCCGCGGGCACCTCGACGACGGCGTCGTCGGGGAGGAAGGGCAGCGTGCCGTTGTTGAGCGTGTTGACCACCTGGACGGGCCCGGTGCCGGTCAGCAGCGACGACGTCAACGCGACCGCGGCCTCCGAGTAGAACGCCCCGCCGCGCTTCGCCAGCAGCTCCGGCTTGCGGTCCAGCGCCGGGTCGGCGTACATCTCCAGCAGGGCGCGCTCCATCGCCGCGACCTCCGCCGCCCGAGAGGGCTTCGTCCGCAGCTCCTCGACGACCGCGTCGTGCTCGTAGAAGTAGCGCAGGTAGTACGAGGGGACGACGCCCAGCCGGTCCAGCAGCCGGCGCGGCATCCGCAGGTCCGCCGCGATCGCGTCGCCGTGCTCCGCGAGCAGCGTGGGCAGGACGTCCCGGCCGCCGACGCGCACCTCCCGCTCCCAGGTGAGGTGGTTCAGGCCGACGTGGTCCAGCTCCACCTCACCGGGCGCCACCCCGAGCAGGGCGGCGAACTTCCGCTGGAAGCCGATGGCCACGTTGCACAGCCCGACAGCGCGGTGCCCGGCGGTCAGCAGGGCGCGGGTGACGATTCCGACGGGGTTGGTGAAGTCCACGATCCACGCGGCGGGGTTCCGGCTCCGCACCCGCTCGGCGATGTCCAGCACCACCGGGACCGTCCGCAGCGCCTTGGCGAGGCCGCCCGCGCCCGTGGTCTCCTGCCCCACGCAGCCGCACTCCAGCGGCCAGGTCTCGTCCCGCTCGCGGGCCGCCTGACCGCCCACGCGTAGCTGGAGCAGTACGGCGTCGGCGCCGTCGACGGCCGCGTCGAGGTCGTCGGTCCAGCTGACCCGGCCCGGATGGCCCTGCGCGGCGAGGATGCGCCGCGCCAGGCCGCCGACCGGCTCCAGTCGTTCGGCCGCGGGGTCGACGAGGACGAGCTCCTCGACGGCGAGGACGTCCCGCAGCCGTGCGAATCCGTCGACGAGTTCGGGGGTGTAGGTGGAGCCACCACCCACTACTGCGAGCTTCAACCCTTGACTCCTGTCAGTGTGACGCCTTCGACGAAGGCCTTCTGGGCGAAGAAGAAGACGGCGATCACCGGTGCCATGACCAGCAGGGTGGCGGCCATCGTCAGATTCCAGTTGACGCTGTGGGCGCTCTTGAAGGACTCCAGGCCGTAACTCAGCGTCCAGGCGCCCGGGTTCTGTGCGGCGTAGATCTGTGGCCCGAAATAATCGTTCCAGCAGGCGAAGAACTGAAACAGCGCGACCGCCGTGATGCCCGGCTTCGCCATCGGCACGACGACGCGCAGCAACGTGCGCAGCTCGCCGCAGCCGTCGAGCCGCGCGGCCTCCAGGTACTCGCCGGGGATGGTGAGCAGGAACTGCCGCAGCAGGAAGATGGAGTACGCGTCGCCGAACGCCAGCGGCACGATCAGCGGCCACAGCGTCCCCGACAGATGCAGCTGCTGAGCCCACACCAGGTACATGGGGATCACGACGACCTGCGGCGGCAGCGTCATCGTGGCGATCACGAGGCCGAGCGCGGCCCGCCGGCCCCGGAAGCGGAACCGGGCGAGCGCGTAGGCGACCGGGACGGAGGAGCACACGGTGAACAGCGTGCCCAGCCCGGCGTACAGCAGCGAGTTCCGCCACCAGGTGAGGAAGCCGGGGGTGCGGAGGACCTCCGCGTAGTTGGACCAGTGCCAGGCGCGCGGCCACAGCTCGCCGGCCATGGCCTGGTCGTCGCTCATCACGGAGGTGAGGAGGACGAACACGAACGGCAGGGTGAAGAAGAGCGCCGCCGCCACGGCGGTGGTGTGCACGGCGATCCAGTGCAGGACGCGGCGTCGTCCCATGGTTCAGTCCTCCGCCCCGAGCAGCCCGGCGCGGCCGCGCATCAGCAGCGAGGCGGCGGCCATGGCGATGGCGAAGAGCACCAGGGAGAGCACACACGCGGCACCGGTGTTGAAGTTGTGGAAGCCGAGCGAGTAGACGAGCTGGGTCACGGTGAGCGTGGAGTGGTCCGGATAGCCGGGCTGGACGGTCGAGCCGGGGCCGAGGCCGACCCCGGAGGCGAGCTTCCCGGCGACGAGCGCCTGCGTGTAGTACTGCATCGTCTGCACGACGCCCGTCACGACCGCGAACATCACCACCGGGGTGATCGCCGGCCAGGTGACATAACGGAACGTCGCGAACGCCCCCGCGCCGTCGAGCTTCGCGGCCTCGTACTGCTCCTTGGGCACGTCCAGCAGGGCGGCCAGGAAGACGACCATCAGGTCGCCTATGCCCCACAGCGACAGCAGCACCAGCGAGGGCTTGGCCCAGTGGGGGTCGTTGAACCAGTCGGGCCCGGAGACGCCGAGCGCCGCGAGGGCGCCGTTCACCGGGCCGGTGCCCGGGTTGAGGAGGAAGACGAAGGCGACCGTGGCGGCCACGGGCGGGGCGAGGTAGGGCAGGTAGAAGGCGGTGCGGAAGAAGCCCGCCCCCGTTTTCACCTTGGTGATCAGCAGTCCGGTGCCCAGCCCGAAGATGACGCGCAGAGACACCATGACCACGACCAGCCACAGCGTGTTCCATAACGCCGGCCCGAACAGTGGCATCTGCGTGAACACGTAACGCCAGTTGCGCAGCCCCACGAAGGACGGGGGCCGGATCTGGTTGTAGCGCATGAACGAGAAGTAGACGGTGGCGATCAGCGGATAGCCGAAGAAGACGGTGAAGCCGATCAGCCAGGGGGAGAGGAAGCCGAGGACGCGCAGGCGTTCCCGGGTGTGCCGGCGGCGGGGGCCGGGGGCGGTGATCAGGTGTGCCATGACAGGGCCTTCGTCGGGTGGCGGACGGGGCGGACGTGCGGGCGATCAGTCGGCGGACTGCCGGGTGTCGGCGTCGATCCGCCGGTCGAGACGGCGCAGCCCCCGGCCCAGGTCGGGGACCCGGCCCGCCTCGCTGTCGTAGGCGAAGTCCTTCAGGGCCTGGAGGTACATCCCGCCGTTGGCCGAGGGCGGCATGGAGACGCTGTGCGGGTCGGCGGCGATGCCGACGAAGGTGCGGAAGGCGGGGTCGGCGTCGAGCGCGGGCGAGGCGAGCGCGGCCTTGGTGGAGGGCACGTTGTGGATGGCGTTCGCGAAGGCGACGACCTGATCGGTGTCGGTCGTCAGGAACCGCACCAGCTCCCAGGCCGCGTTCTGATGCCGGCTGCTGTGCGCGATGCCGACGACCGTGCCGGTGAGGAAGCCGCGCCCGTAGGCGTCGGCCCGGTCGTCGGGTACGGGCATGGGGGCCGTGCCCCAGCGGAAGTCCGCGCCGTCCTCCTTGAGCATCCGGCCGCGCCACTCACCGTCGAGGTGCATGGCGACCTTTCCCGTGCGGAAGGCGTTCTGCGCGGACATCTCCGCGCCGAAGGTGGTGCGGAACCGTTCCAGCGGGGTGTAGCCGCCGAGGGCGGTGACCAGGCCCCGCTGGAAGCGGAAGAACTGCTCCGTCGCGGGCTCCCGGGCGAGCCGGGACGTCCCGTCGGCATTGAAATAAGTGGGCGCCCACTGGGCGAAGAGCCGGTCCGGGCTGTTCTCGTAGAACCGGAAGCCGGGCATGTAGCCCAGCTGTTCGTACGAGCCCCCGGCCGTCCGCCGGGTGAGTTTGACGGCCGCTTCCTTGAACTCCGACATCGTGCGCGGCGGCCGGGTGATGCCGGCCTCCTCGAAGGCGTCCAGGTTGTAGTAGAGCCCGTAGGCGTCGGCGAGCAGCGGGAGGGCGCACTGCCGGCCGCGGTAGGAGGTGTAGCCGAGGAGGGTGCCGGGGAAGACGGCCGTCTTGTCCAGGCCGGACTTCCTCAGGAAGGGGTCGAGGTCGGCCCACATCCCCGAGGAGCAGTACTGGCCGACGTTGTCGGTGGTGAAGGACGACACCACGTCGGGAGCGATACCGCCGCCCGCCCGCAGGGCCTGGTTGACGGTGTCGTCCGTGACGTTCCCGGTCGTCACCACCCGGATGTTGGGATGCCGCCGCTCGAACCGGGCGATCGCGGCGTCGACGGCCGCGACCTCGTTCCTGTCCGACCAGCCGTGCCAGAACCGGAGCGTCACCGGGCGGGTCGGGTCGTCCTCGGCGCTGCCCACAGCGGGGCGGGCGCAGCCGGAGAGGAGCAATCCTGCGGTCACCAATAAGGGGACGAGCACACCGGGTGTGCGGCGGCGGTGTCGTAAGCGCTGCATGGCGGAGCTTCCTTGGCGGCGGTGGACGGGGGATGTCGCGCGGTGGGGGGAAGCCGGGAAAAGCGGCGGAGGCGGGCTCAGGCGGTGTCGAAGACGTCGTTCCGGACGTCGGCGAGGGCGGTGCGCAGGGCGCCGATGAGGATGGGCGAGCCCGCCACCTCGCTCAGCCGCAGCCGGGGCCGGGGCAGGGCGAGCCCGGTCAGCCCGGTCTCGACCACCTCGCGGAGCCGCTCGCCACCGGCCCGGCAGACCACGCCCGAGAGCACGATCAGCTCCGGGTCGACGACGGCGACGACCGCCGCGAGCCCGGTGGCGACCCGCGACCCCAGCTCGGCGAGGAAGGCGTCGGAGGCCGGGCCGGGGGTGCGCGCCGCGCGCTCCAGCGCCTCGGGGCCCGTGGGGGCGTCGAAGCCGTGCTCGCGCGCCAGGGAGGCCACGGCCGGGATGCCCACGAGCGTCTCGAAGCCGCCCCCGCCGTCCGGGGCGTTCCCGGCGCTGGCGCTGGCGCTGGCCCTGCCGCGGGCGAGCGGGGCGCCGGGCAGGGGCATGTAGCCGATCTCGCCGGCGCCGCCGGTCGCCCCGCGCAGCAGCCGGCCGCCGAGGACGATGGCCGCGCCGACGCCCTCGTCGATCCAGACCAGGACGTAGTCGTCGGTGTCGTGCGCGGCACCGGTGTGGCGCTCGGCGACGGCGGCGAGATTGACGTCGTTCTCGATGACGACCGGCGTGCCGATGACCTCGGCGAGCTCGGCGCGCAGGGTGCGCGAGTGCCAGCCGGGCAGGTGCGGGGCGTAGCGCAGGGTGCCGGTGCGCGGGTCGAGGGCGCCGGGGGTGCCGATGACCGTGCGGTGGAGGGCCTCGCAGCCCAGGCCGGCGGCGGTCAGCGCGCCGTCGACCGCGGTGGCCACCAGGTGGGCGGTGCGGCCCGGCACCCCCTCGTCCGTGACGTCGGCCTCGACGCGGTGCTCGCCGAGCACGGTGCCCGCGATGTCCGCGACGGCGGCCGAGATGCCCTCCTTGTCGACGGCGAGCCCGGCCACATGGGCGACCGAGGGGTTCACCTCGTACAGCTGGGCGTTGGGGCCGGGGCGGCCGGTGACATTGCCGACGGCGCGCACCAGCCCGGCGGCCTCCAGCCGGGCGAGCAGCTGGGAGGCGGTGGGCTTGGACAGCCCGGTGAGCTCGCCGAGGCGGGTACGGGTCAGGGAACCGTGGCTGATCAGCAGGTTCAGCGCGGCGCGGTCGTTCATCGCGCGCAGGACGCGAGGTGTCCCGGGGATTCCGGTTCCGGCCATGGCGCTTGGTCCCCCGCCCTCGAGGTCGTCCCCCGACAGTCTGTAAAGAAACTTTCCTATTGGCTGCCCAGGACGTTAGGCGCAGGTCAGCCGCACCGTCAAGGAGTCCGGACCGGCGGAACCCAAAGTTCCGAGGATGTTCCGAGGCAAAAATAACGCGACATCGCGATGGCCCCGCCGGTAGGTTCCCGACGCATGGAACCACTGGGCGACAGCGAGATACGCGCCTCCTTCGTCAACTGCTCGAAGGGCGAGGCCCGCAGGATGAGCCTGCCCCGGGAGCTCGACGGGCTTCCCTGGGCCGATCTGGACTTCCTGGGCTGGCGGGACCCGGGCGCCCCGGACCGGGGCTATCTCGTGACGGAGCGCGCCGGTGAGCTGGTGGGCGTCACCCTGCGGGTGCCGCAGAGCGGGCCCCGGGCCCTGACCAAGACCACCATGTGCTCGCTGTGCCTGACCACCCACGGCGGTTCGGGCGTCTCCCTGCTGGCCGCCCGCAAGGTCGGCGCCTCCGGCCGCGACGGCAACACGGTCGGCGCCTATATGTGCGCGGACCTGGCCTGCTCGCTGTACGTACGGGGGAAGAAGACGCCGCTGATGGCCATGCGCTACAAGGAGTCCCTCTCCGCCGAGGAGCGCATGGACCGGCTGCGCGGCAACCTCGACGACTTCCTGGACAAGGTCCTCCGGGAGGGCTGACGCACCCCGAGCGAACGAAGGGCCCCCTCGCCATATCGGCGGCGAGGGGGCCCTCTCCCATTTCCCGGGAACTACGGCTTGCCGAGCGTCACGCCCGGCGGCACCGGCGGTATCGGCGCCGTGGCCAGCGACTGCGGGGAGGTGGGGTTGGCCATGGCGGACGGGGCGGAGACGGCCGCCGCCGGGTCCGCCCCGGGCGGCGTCGTCCGCAGCTCCGGCTCCTGCGGCTGGCCGACCACGGGGATGCCCTCGGCGTCCAGGGCGCGCTTGATGCGCCAGCGCAGCTCGCGCTCCACGGAGAGCGCCTTGCCCGGCACGGTCTTGGCCGACACCCGGACGACCACCGAGTCGAGGTAGACCGCGTTCAGGCCCAGCACCTCGACGGGCTCCCACAGCCGCTCGTTCCACGGCTCGTCCTTCTGCATCTCCTCGCCGGTGCGCTCGATCACCGTGCGCACCCGGTCCAGGTCCTCGTCCGAGCGCACCTGGACGTCGACGCCCGCGGTCGCCCAGCCCTGGCTGAGGTTGCCGATCCGCTTGACCTCGCCGTTGCGGACGTACCAGATCTCGCCGTCGCCGCCGCGCAGCTTGGTCACGCGCAGCCCGACCTCGATGACGGTGCCCTTGGCGACGCCCGCGTCGACCTCGTCGCCGACGCCGTACTGGTCCTCCAGGATCATGAAGACGCCCGAGAGGAAGTCCGTCACGAGATTCCGGGCGCCGAAACCGATGGCGACGCCCGCGACACCGGCGCTGGCCAGCAGCGGCGCCAGGTTGATCTTGAGTACGGAGAGCACGGTCAGCGCCGCCGTACCCATGATCAGGAACGAGGCGATGCTGCGCAGCACCGAGCCGATGGCCTCCGAGCGCTGGCGCCGCCGCTCGGCGTTGACCAGCAGGCTGCCCAGCGCCGTGCCGTCGACGGCCTGGGCGGTGCGGTTCATCCGCTCTATCAGCTTGGTGATGGCCCGGCGGATCAGGGAGCGCATGGCCACCGCGATCACGACGATCAGGATGATCCGCAGGCTGTTGCTCAGCCAGATGGACCAGTTCTCCTCGACCCAGCCCGCGGCGTCGCCCGCGGTGCGTTGGGCCTCGTCCAGGGACCCCGGGCGGGGTGTCGCGTCTGCGGCCAGGGCAGCGGACCGGAACACAGCAGAAATCCTCCGATAGGGGACGTGACCCGTGGCGAGGAGCGGTACGGGCCGACCCACCACACTAACGGGGCAGACGAAATGCTCCGTTGTTGTGTTCGAGATGGGACACGTCTTGCGCGTGCGTGGCCGTGATTGTCCGGGGTGTGCCCCAAAACACCTGAGACCCGTTACCCGATGATGGTGGCGCTTGTGGCGGGGGCCAGGGGACACTTGCAGGAGATCGTCCCGGCGCGAGCCACGCGCCGCCGGCGTACAAGGAGGCACCCGTGCCGCATGTCCTGGTCCTCAACGCGTCGTACGAGCCGCTCGGCGTCGTACCGCTCCGCCGCGCGCTCATACTCGTCCTCAATGAGAAGGCCGTCAGCCTCGAGGACACCGGCGCCTTTCTGCACAGTGCGACCTGCACCATCCCCGCGCCCAGCGTCGTCCGCCTGAAGCGCTTCGTGCGGGTGCCCTTTCGGGGCCCCGTCCCGCTCACCCGCCGTGCCCTCTTCGCCCGGGACGGCGGACGCTGCGCGTACTGCGGTGGCGTCGCAACCAGCGTCGACCACGTCGTCCCGCGCAGCCGCGGCGGCCAGCACAACTGGGAGAACGTGGTGGCGGCCTGCCGCCGCTGCAATCACGTCAAGGCCGACCGGCACGTCTGGGAGCTGGGCTGGCGGCTGCGCCATCAGCCCGCGCCGCCGTCCGGCCTGGCGTGGCGGATCATCGGCACGGGCCATAGGGATCCGCGCTGGTTGCCTTACCTGGAGGCATACGGCGCCGAGGACGCGTTGGCCCGGATCGACGGCATTTCCGCCTGAGACGACCGGGCCTTCGTCGTTCATGGCCACGCGCGGGCGGCGCCGGGCAAGCCCCGGCGCCCCCGCTCAGGAGCCCTTGGCGGGCTCCCGCACGGCGTAGGCCTCCACCTCCCACAGCGAATACCCGAAGCGGGTGGCCCGCTTCTCGCCCTGGACGCGCACGAACCGCGCGTCCGGCGCGTCCATGCGCACCGACTCCACGCCGCCCTTGCCGTCGGTGACCACCGCCGCGTCCCGCCAGGTACGGCCGTCCGGCGAGACCTGGACGCGGTAGCGGACGGGGTGGGCGTCCTGCCAGTGCAGCACCAGCCGGCCCAGCCGGACGGGACGGGCCAGCTCCAGCTGCCACCAGGCGGCGTCGGTGTGCGGGGACGACCAGCGGGTGCGCGGATCGCCGTCGATCGCGGCCGAGGCGGGGAACGCGGCGGTCTCGTCGCCGGAGGACGTCGCCCGGGCGCCGCGCGCCAGGTCCGGGCCGCCGGTCGGCGGATACGCGCGGACGGTCACCGTCTTCTCCTGCCCGGCCAGCCGGACGGGCACCGTGAACGTCCGGGCGGGCGCCCCCGCCGGCACCGACAGCTCGATCCGGGCCGTGGTCACGCCCCCGCGCACGGCGGTGAGCTCGGCCGGGGCCTTGACGGTCACGCCCGTCGGCGCGGCGACGGCGAGCCGCTCCCGGATCGCCTCCGGACGCTGGTTGATCATGCGGAGCTCGACGACCGCGGGCCGCCCGCCGATCTCCGCGTCCATGTCGCCGCCGGTCAGCTCGACGTCGGCGGTGGGGCTGTCGGCGAACCACGGGGTGAGCTCGTGCACCGCGGGCGGGGTGGCGCCGCCGTCCCACACCACGCGCAGCGCGTCGGCCCGTACGCCCTTGCCCGGCAGCTGGGTCCAGCCGCCGTCCGCGACCTTGCCCAGCGGCTGCCAGCCCCGGGCCGGGTCATGGGCCTCGACCACGCCGGCCGCCCCGGGCGCGGGCTGGGTGAGCAGGGTGACCACGGTCAGCGGACGCGGCTGGGGCAGCCGTACGGACAGCGGGACCCCCGGCCGGGGGGTGACGGCCGTGGCCGGGTCGCCGTCGGTGGCCGCGCCCGCCGTGCGCAGCGGCCGGTCGACCCCGGTCCAGCCGTTGGCCCGGGCCAGGGCCTGATCGAGGAACGGCAGCAGCACGCCCTTGCCCACGGTCGCCCGGCCCGTCGTGATCGCCTCGCGCAGCCGCTGGACGTCCAGCTGGGCCTGCCAGGCCGCCGCGCCGTCGCCCCGCGCCTGCGCGGTGATCATGTCCACGGCCCGCCGGCCCGCCTCGCCGTGCCGGCCCAGCTGCTCCAGCCACGGCCGCACCTCGCCGCCGAGCAGCGGGGTGAGCCGCGCGGGGGCGTCGGCCATGGTGCGGAAGGCCGCCTTCAGCCGGTCGGCGGCCTCGGCCAGCCTGCCCGCGTCCGTCGTGCCCTGCGCGTCCCAGAAGGCGTCCAGCAGCGGGCGCAGATACGCCGACTCCTCGCCGCCGAGCACCGAGGACGCGTCGTTCGCGGCGAGCGCCAGCAGGGCCTCGCGCGTCGCCGCGTCGCCCGACTGCCCGCCCGCGAGGTCGTCGACGGCCGCCCGCCAGGACTCGTCGGGCCGGTAGCCGCGCGGGTTCCACGCGTAGTCGGCGGCGGTGAACAGCGGAATGCGCGAAGCGACGGGCTGCGCCGCCGCGTTGGCCAGCAGCGCGACGGAGCCCGCGGCCACGGCCGGCTCACGGCCGGTGTACGGGCCGAGGAAGATACGGTCCTGCGCGAAGTCGTTGACCGGGTAGTTGTCCATGGTCACCAGCGGATGCCCCAAGGCCGCCCGGGCGTCGGCCAGTTCACCGCCGGTGATGGTCTTCGGCACCACCCCCACCCCCGTCCAGGCCACCTCCACCCGCGGGTCCAGCGCCCCGGCCAGCGCGTGCCGGAAGGTGGTGCGCCCGTCCTGGTAGTACTCGGTCGGCAGCAGGGACAGCGGGGCCGCCTCCGGGCCCTTGGCCGCCAGGTGCTTCGCCAGCTCGCCCGCGACCTTCGCCTGCGCCTTCGCCGCCGCCTTCGGCCCGGAGCCGAACGCGTCGGCGTCCGCGTCGCAGTGCCACTCGCTGTAGCTGACGTCCTGGAACTGGAGCTGGAAGGCGCGCACCCCCAGCGCCCACATCGCGTCGACCTTGCGCTTGAGCGCCCGCATGTCCGAGGCCGACGAGAAGCACATCTCCTGCCCCGGCGCGACCGCCCAGCCCAGCGTCACATGGTTGCGGCGGGCCCGCTCGGCCAGCTCGCGGAACTCCGCGCGCCGCTCGGCCGGGTAGGGGGCGCGCCAGCGGGCCTGGCGGTAGGGGTCGTCGCCGGGCGCGTAGAGATAGCGGTTCTGCTTGGTGCGGCCCAGGAAGTCCAGCTGCGCCAGCCGCTGCTGGTGCGACCAGGGCTGTCCGTAGAAGCCCTCGGTCAGCCCGCGCACCGCCGTGCCCGGCCAGTCGCGGATCACGGCCCCCGCGAACGCGCGGCCGCCGTCGTGCGCCACGGCCAGCTGACGCAGCGTCTGCGCCGCGTGGAAGAGCCCGTCCTCGCCCACGCCCGCCAGCGCCACCACCGGCCGCCCGTCCAGCTGCCCGGCGGCCAGCCGGTAGCCGCCCGTGGGCAGGTCGTCGACGGGCTGGGCGCCCAGCGAGCGCAGCGTGTCCTCGGCGGCCTTCCCGCCCGCGTAGACGATCAGGCCGTCGGCCGGCGGGGTGCCGCCGGGCTGCGCGTCGACGACCGTCCGGGCGCCCTGGGCGCGCAGCACGTCGCGCAACGCCTCCAGGGCGTACTGGTCGGTCCCCTGATCGGCCATCAGCGTGACCTCGTCGCCCACCCGCGCGAACGCGCCCAGGGCCCGCGCCGACTGGGGGCGCGGCCACACCGGCGGCAGGGCCCCGGCGCTCTCCCGGTCCGGCGAGCCGGGTGAACCGGCGGCGGCCGACGCGGCGTCACCCGGCAGGGGGTCGGCGACGGCGTCCGCGGCCCCGCCGAGCAGTCCGCCGAGGAGCGCGGCCGCCAGCACGGTGACCCCGGCGCGGCGCGGTCCGGGGCGTCCCAGACGTCCCGTGCCCACGGCCCGGCCGGTCCGCTCGCTTCCGTGGGGCATCGTTCTTCTCCTCCGGACGCGTTGCGGGACCAAGGTCCGGGGCGGTGCCCCGGAACCGCGACGAGCCCATCACCAGCGCTGAAGCGGTGTCAACGCAGGTGACCGAACTGCCGGTAATGCCCGGCGGGATGTACGGATGTGTCGTCCGCCGCGCGGAGTGGGTAGGCAGAAGCCGTCGGCGGTGGCGACCACGGAGGTCCGGATGGACAGAGCACGCCTCGCCGAGCTGCACGGCGTCGCCACGTCCTACGAGGCGGCGCCCGGCAGCGTCGTCCGGGTCCCCGAGGACACGCTCGTCGCCGTCCTCGCCGCGCTGGGCGTCGACGCCTCCACGCCCCGGGCCGTCCGGGACGCCCTGGAGGCCCGCGAGCAGGCCGAGCGCGGCAGGCTGCTGCCCCCGGCCGTCGTCCTGCGGGGCCGCGCGGGCGCGCCGCCCCCGCTCCCGCTCCCCGAGGGCACGACCCTGAGCGTCGAAACGGAGGACGGCACGACGCTCCCCTGGGACGGGGGACGGGACGCGGAACGGAGCGTGGACCCCCTCCCGTACGGCGGGCACGTCCTGCGCGCCCGCACCCCCGACGGACGGTCCGCGAGCGCGCCGCTGATCGTCGCGCCCGAGCGGCTGCCCGCGCCCCCCGGGCGCGGCCACGGCTTCCTGGTCCAGCTCTACTCCCTGCTGTCCACCCGCTCCTGGGGCATGGGCGACCTCGGCGACCTCGCCGACCTCGCCGCCTGGGCCGGCCACTCCGCCGGCTCCGACTTCCTCCAGGTCAACCCCCTCCACGCGGCCGTCCCCGGACCGCCCACCGACCCCTCGCCCTACCGCCCCTCCTCCCGCCGCTTCCCCGACCCCGTCCATCTGCGCGTCGAGGAGATCCCCGAGTTCGCCTACCTGACCGGAGCGGCACGCGAGGAGGCCGGGACGCTGCTCGACCGCGCCGCCGCCCTCCGCGAGGCCGTCCTGCGCCACGACGCGCTGATCGACCGCGACGCCGTCTGGGAGCTCAAACGCCGGGCCCTGGAGCTGCTGCGGGCCGTCCCCGCCTCCCCCGGCCGCCGGGCCGCCTACGCCGCCTTCCTCGCCGAGGGCGGCCAGGCCCTCGACGACCACTCCACCTGGTGCGCCCTCGCCGAGGCCCACGGCCCCGACTGGCGGTCCTGGCCCGCCGGCCTGCGCGACCCCCGCTCGGCCCGCACCGCCCGCGCCCGCGGCGAGCTGCTGGACCGCGTCGACTTCCACTGCTGGCTCGCCTGGCTCACCGACCGGCAGCTCGCCGCCGCCCAGCGGGCCGCCCGCGACGCCGGCATGCGCGTCGGCCTCGTCCACGACCTGGCCGTCGGCGTCCACCCCTCGGGGGCGGACGCCTGGGCCCAGCAGGACGCCTTCGCCGCCGGGATGTCCATCGGCGCGCCCCCCGACGCCTTCAGCCCCCACGGCCAGGACTGGGGCCTGCCGCCCTGGCGCCCCGACGCCCTCGCCGCCACCGGCTACGCCCCCTACCGCGATCTGCTGCGCGGGCTGCTGCGGCACGCGGGGGCGCTGCGCATCGACCATGTGATGGGCCTGTTCCGGCTCTGGTGGGTGCCCCAGGGCTACGAGCCCCGGCGCGGCGCCTACGTGCGCTACGACGCCGAGGCCATGCTGGGCGTCCTCGCCCTGGAGGCCCACCGCGCGGGAGCCGCCGTCATCGGCGAGGACCTGGGCACCGTGGAGCCCGGCGTCCGGGAGGCCCTGGCGGAGCGCGGGGTGCTCGGCACGTCGGTGCTGTGGTTCGAGAGGGACTACGAGAACGCCGACGGGACTGCGGCGGAGGACCCCGACCCGCTCCCCCCGGAGCGCTGGCGCGAGGCCTGTCTGGCCACCGCCACCACCCATGACCTGCCCAGCACCGCCGCCCGGCTCACCGGCGACCATGTGGCGCTGCGGCACCGGCTGGGGCTGCTCACCCGGCCGCTCGCCGTCGAGCAGCGCGAGGACGCGGCGGACGTCGCCCGCTGGCTGGCCGTCCTGGGACGGCTGGGCCTGCTGCCGGAGGGGCCCGGTGACGAGGAGGGCGCGGTCCTGGCCGTCCACCGCTTCCTGCTGCGCACCCCCGCCCGCCTGGTCGGCGTCTGGCTGCCGGACGCGGTCGGGGACCGCCGCCCGCAGAACCTGCCGGGCACCTGGGACCAGTACCCGAACTGGCGGCTGCCCGTGGCCGACGCCTCGGGCCGGCCGCTGTCGCTGGAGGAGCTGGTGGCCTCGCCCCGGCTCCAGGCCCTGGTGGACGAGGTAAGGGCCCTGACGGACGGGACACGGGCCCCGGCGGACGGGGCAAGGGGCGGGCCGGGCGCCGATAGGCCACCCCGGGCGCGCGGCCCCCACGCCGGTCCGATAATTTGAGGTTGTGAGCAATAAGGTCAACAAGAACGCCGTGCGCGCCGGTGCGATCTCCGCCGGCACGCTGCTGATGCTGCTGATGTCGTCGCCCGCCTTCGCGCTCACCCGCGACGACGGTGACGACCCGGGCCCCGGCCTGAGCGTGATCAACACGCTCGGCCTCTACGTGGCCGCACCGATCGTCCTCTTCCTGGTGATCGCGGGCCTGACCATGGTCCTCGCCAGGAACTCCGACAACGCCGCGACCCACACCGTCAACACCCACCACTCGCGCTGACACCAGACCGCGCGCAGCGAAAGCCGACACCCTCCGGGTGTCGGCTTTTTTGCTGCCCAGATGACTGTAGAGGCCACCGGCTTTGGCGTTCGGGGGACGGTTAACCTACGGTGTCGTAACCTACGCCACCGTAGGTGATGATCGTTCCAGGAGATGCCCGTGACCATCGCCCCCACTTCCCACGGCCAGGCCGTCTGGAGCGACAGCCGCCTGCTGTACGCGCTCGAGGAAGTCGTCGAGACCGAGCTGAACCGCCACCTGAAGGTCGCCAAGGAATGGATGCCGCACGAGTACGTGCCGTGGAGCGACGGGCGGAACTTCGACGGCGTCATGGAGGGCGAGGCCTGGGCGCCCGAGCAGTCCAAGGTCACTGACATAGGGCGCACCGCCCTCATCGTCAACCTGCTGACCGAGGACAATCTCCCCAGCTACCACCACGAGATCGCCCAGCTCTTCGGCCGCGACGGGGCCTGGGGCACGTGGGTCCACCGCTGGACGGCGGAGGAGGGGCGGCACGGCATCGTCATGCGCGACTACCTGCTCACCTCGCGCGCCGTCGACCCGGTGGCGCTGGAGCGGTTCCGGATGCAGCACATGTCGGAGGGCTTCGAGTCCGACAACCGGCACAGCATGCTCCACTCGGTGGCCTACGTCGCCTTCCAGGAGCTGGCCACGCGGATCTCCCACCGCAACACCGGCCACCACTCCGGCGACCCGGTCTGCGACCGCATGCTCTCGCGCATCGCCACCGACGAGAACCTGCACATGGTCTTCTACCGCAACCTGCTCAAGCAGGCCTTCGTGCTGGCGCCCGACCAGACGATGAGCGCGGTGCGTGACGTCGTCACCGGCTTCCGGATGCCGGGCCACGGCATCCCGGGCTTCGAGCGGGCGGCGGCGACGATGGCGATCGGCGGGATCTACAACCTGCGGATCCACCACGACGACGTGCTGCAGCCGGTGCTGCGCTTCCTGAAGGTCCTGGAGATCGACGGCCTGGGCCCGGAGGGGCGGCAGGCCCAGGAGGAGCTGGGCCGCTACATGGATGACCTGGACGCGCAGGCACGAAAGTTCGACGAGCGCCGCGCGGCCATCATGGCCCGCCGCGCCGCCCGTCAGGGCTAGCCAGAACGCCAAAACGCCGGACGGGCTACTGTGTCTTGTCCTCAAGCGCCGGACGGGCTGATTCCAGCCCGTCCGGCGCTTGAGGACGACGCGCGTCAGCGCGGATTAAGCGGTCGCCGCCGCGTCCGCCGCCTGCGCCTTGAGCGCACGCTCGACCCCCGCACGGGACTCGGTCACCAGCCGCCGCAAGGCGGCATTCGGCTCGGCCGACGCCAGCCACGCGTCCGTCGCGTCCAGCGTCTCCTGGGAGACCTGGAGCGCCGGGTACAGCCCGACCGCGATCTGCTGGGCCATCTCGTGGCTGCGCTTGTCCCAGACGGCCTTGACCACCGCGAAGTACCGGTCCGCGTACGACGCGAGGAGCTCGCGCTGGTCGGCCTGCTGGAAGCCGCCGATGACCGACTCCTGGACCGCGTTGGGCAGCTTGTCGGACTCGACGACCGACGCCCAGGCCTCGGCCTTGGCCTCGGCCGTCGGGCGGGCGGCGCGGGCCCACGCGGCGTGCTCCTCGCCCGCCGACGTCCTGTCGCGCTCCAGCTCGGCGGCGATGGCCTTCTCGTCGGCGCGGCCCGTCGCGGCCAGCCGGCCGAGCAGGTCCCAGCGCAGGTCGGTGTCGACGGCCAGGCCCTCGACGGTCTCGGTGCCGTCCAGCAGCCCGGCGAGCAGGTCCAGCTGCGCGTCGGTGCGGGCGGTGGCGGCGAAGGCGCGGGCCCAGGCGAGCTGGTGGTCGCTGCCCGGCGTGGCCGCGCGCAGGTGCGTGAGCGCCGCCTCGGTCCACTTGGCCAGGCCCGTCTCGCGCCAGGCCGGGGACGCGTAGAGCTCCAGGGCGGTCTTGACCTGGCGCTGGAGGGACTGGACCACGCCGATGTCCGACTCCTTGGCGATGCCCGAGAGGACCAGGTCCAGGTAGTCGCGGGTGGCCATCTCGCCGTCGCGGGTCATGTCCCAGGCCGAGGCCCAGCACAGGGCGCGGGGGAGGGACTCGGCGAAGTCGCCCAGGTGCTGGGTGACGGTCGCCAGGGACTCGGCGTCCAGACGCACCTTGGCGTACGACAGGTCGTCGTCGTTGAGCAGCACGACCGCCGGGCGGGCCTTGCCGACCAGCTGCGGGACGTCGGTCAGGGCGCCGTCGACGTCCAGCTCGAGGCGCTCCTGGCGGACGAGCTTGCCGTCCTCCAGCGCGTAGAAGCCGATCGCGATGCGGTGCGGGCGCAGTGTCGGCTCGCCCTTGGCGCCGGCGGGCAGGGCCGGGGCCTCCTGGCGGACGGCGAAGGCGGTGATGACGCCGTCGGCGTCCGTGGTGATCTCGGGCCGCAGGATGTTGATGCCGGCCGTCTCCAGCCACTTCCTCGACCAGGCCGAGAGGTCGCGGCCGGAGGTCTTCTCCAGGGCGCCCAGCAGGTCGGACAGCCGGGTGTTGCCGTAGGCGTGGGCCTTGAAGTAGGCCTGCACGCCCTGGAAGAAGGCGTCCATGCCGACGTAGGCGACGAGCTGCTTGAGGACGGACGCGCCCTTGGCGTAGGTGATGCCGTCGAAGTTGACCAGGACGTCGTCCAGGTCGCGGATCTCCGCCATGATCGGGTGGGTCGAGGGCAGCTGGTCCTGCCGGTAGGCCCAGGTCTTCATGGAGTTGGCGAACGTGGTCCACGAGTGGGGCCACTTGCTGCCGGGCGCGTAGGCCTGGCAGGCGATGGAGGTGTACGTGGCGAACGACTCGTTCAGCCAGAGGTCGTTCCACCACTCCATGGTGACCAGGTCGCCGAACCACATGTGGGCCAGCTCGTGGAGGATCGTCTCGGCCCGCACCTCGTACGCGGCGTCCGTGACCTTCGAGCGGAAGACGTACTGGTCGCGGATGGTGACCGCGCCCGCGTTCTCCATGGCGCCGGCGTTGAACTCCGGCACGAAGAGCTGGTCGTACTTGGCGAAGGGGTAGGCGTAGTCGAACTTCTCCTGGAACCAGTCGAAGCCCTGCCGCGTCACCTCGAAGATCGCGTCGGCGTCCAGGAACTCGGCGAGCGAGGGGCGGCAGTAGATGCCCAGCGGGACGGTCTGGCCGTCCTTCTCGTAGGTGCTGTGCACCGAGTGGTACGGGCCGGCGATCAGCGCGGTGATGTACGTCGAGATGCGCGGGGTCGGCTCGAAGCGCCAGATGTTGTCGGCGGGGCGCTCGGGGGTGGGGGAGTTCGAGATGACCGTCCAGCCCTCGGGGGCCTTCACGGTGAACTGGAACGTCGCCTTCAGGTCGGGCTGCTCGAAGGAGGCGAACACCCGGCGGGCGTCCGGCACCTCGAACTGGGTGTAGAGGTACGCCTGCTGGTCGACCGGGTCCACGAAGCGGTGGAGGCCCTCGCCGGTGTTGGTGTACGCGCAGTCGGCGACGACCTTCAGCTCGTTGCGCCCGGCGGCGAGGCCCGGCAGCGCGATGCGGCTGTCCTTGAAGACGTCGGCGGCGGCCAGCGCGGTGCCGTTGAGGACGACCTCGTGCACGGTGGGGGCGACCAGATCGATGAAGGACTCCGCGCCCGCCTCGGCGGAGTCGAAGCGCACGGTCGTCACGGACCGGTAGGTGCCGCCGTCCTGGGCACCGGAGAGGTCGAGCTCGACCTCGTACGAGTCCACGCTGAGCAGCCGCGCCCGCTCCTGTGCCTCTTCGCGGGTCAGATTCGTACCGGGCACCTGGACATCTCCTTCACATCGCGATTTTCCGGCCATCCTTCCACGCCGTGCCCGGGACGTCGCGGTCCGTACGCTGACGGCGGATGAACGAAGGGGCGGGCCGTGGCGGCCCGCCCCTTCGCCTCGCGTACGCCCGGCGTCAGCCGCGCAGCTCCTCGGCGACCAGCTCCGCGATCTGGACGGCGTTCAGCGCGGCGCCCTTGCGGAGGTTGTCGTTGGAGAGGAACAGCGCCAGGCCGTGCTCGACGGTCTCGTCGACGCGGATGCGGCCGACGTAGGAGGCGTCCTTGCCGGCCGCCTGGAGCGGGGTCGGGATCTCGGACAGCTCGACGCCCGGGGCGGCCCCCAGCAGCTCGTAGGCGCGCTCGACGCCGATCGGCCGCTCGAAGCGGGCGTTGACCTGGAGGGAGTGGCCGGAGAAGACCGGGACGCGGACGCAGGTGCCGGACACCTTGAGCTCCGGGATGTCCAGGATCTTGCGGGACTCGTGACGGAGCTTCTGCTCCTCGTCGGTCTCGAAGCTGCCGTCGTCGACGATCGCGCCGGCCAGGGGCAGCACGTTGAAGGCGATGGTGCGCTTGTAGACGCCCGGGGCGGGGAAGTCCACGGCCTCGCCGTCGTGGGCGAGCTCGGTCGCCTTGCCGGCGGCCGCGCGCACCTGCCCGTCGAGCTCGGCCACACCGGCCACGCCGGAGCCGGAGACCGCCTGGTAGGTGGTGGCGATCAGGGCGGTCAGCCCCGCCTCCGCGTGCAGCGGCTTGAGGACCGGCATGGCGGCCATCGTGGTGCAGTTCGGGTTGGCGATGATGCCCTTGGGGCGGTTCGCGATCGCCTCCGGGTTGACCTCGGAGACGACCAGCGGCACCTCGGGGTCGCGACGCCACGCGGAGGAGTTGTCGATCACGACGGCGCCCTGCGCGGCGACCTTCTCGGCCAGCGCCCTGGAGGTGGCGCCACCGGCGGAGAAGAGCACGATGTCCAGACCGGAGTAGTCGGCCGTGGCCGCGTCCTCGACGGTGATCTCCGTGCCCTCCCAGGGCAGGGTCGTACCGGCGGAGCGGGCCGAGGCGAACAGCCGCAGCGTGTCGACCGGGCCCAGAGAATTAAACGCAGCGCGCTCGGCGAGGATCTTGCGCATGACTCCGCCGACCTGGCCGGTCGCTCCGACGATTCCGATCCTCACGAGGACTCCCTACTCACGTGCGCCACATCTGCCACTGCCACCAGAGACGGTTCCGCCCGGCGGCACGGTTCCATCATGTGGTGGTACCCGCCCCAAAAGTCCAATCGATTGTCCGAGGGGCGGGACCGGGTCTGCCTAGAGATCGAGAACGGCGCGCACCGCTCGCTCGATGCGTGCCAGCGTGTCAGGAGTGACGTGACCCAGTAGCTTGGCGTCTTCGAACCGGTGAGCCGCATACTGCGTCAGGTTCACCGGGACGGCCACGGCCCGTACCGGGTCGGCGATGGGGACGGACAGGAGGGTGTCGGGATAGGCGCCTGCCGGGTGCAGAAGCAAGCACACGGCCGCTCGGTAGCTCTCGTTGGCCTCGTCGATGGACAGGACCAGGACGGTCCTTGTGATCTCGGCGAAGGGGAGTTCCCAGACGGATCCACGCTTCAACGGATATCTCCCGCGGGGTCGGCGTCTCCGGTGTCGACGAGAAGGACCCCGCCGACGGCGGCCTGGGCTTCTGCGGCTTCCTTCACCATCTGGCGGCGCAGAGTGCGGATCATGTAGGCGTTGAGGGAGAGCCCCGAATCAGCAGCAGCCTTACGCACGTCGGCGTCGAGCTCATCCGGTATGCGGACCGTGAATACACTCATGCCACCAGAATAGTCATCGTGTCTGTGACCGCGCGGATTCCGTGTCCTCGGTGACCCGATCGGGTTAAGAGGCAGGGAGGCTTAAATGGCCGGACGTTCGTGGCGAGACGTGCGCGCCAAGGCGCTGAGGCTCAACCCTTGGCTGGACTCGGCAGAGGCCGAGGAGCAGCGGGCACGGGAACGGGCGGAGAACAACGGTAGGCGTGACCTGGACAAGCAGGCGTAACGCTCCACTCGAACCGGATGGGGCGGGCGCCCCCGTGGACGCCCGCCCCGTCTGCCATGGATCCCCGAAGGGTATGGACCCCCGAAGGGTTACGGCAGAACCTTCTCGATCTTCACGCTGCCGGTCCCCGCGACCGACCCGGCCGCGTTGACCAGCTGGACGTCGCCGAAGAAGGAGCGGCCCTCGGGAGCCGCGCCGGCGACCACGACCTGGGCCGTGAGCTGGGCGGACTGGCCCGCGCCGAGCTTGACCGGGTCCGCGGTGGTCTTGATCTCGCCCAGGGAGGGCGCGAAGTAGACGTCGCGGTAGTCGTAGGCGGTGCTGCCCGCCGGGACGGAGTAGCCGCTGACCTCGACCGTGTACTCGCCGGCGGCGGGCTTGGCCAGGGTGACCAGCTCGTTCGAGCCGCCGCTGGTGGAGGAGCCGACGACCTTGCCGTCCTTGAGGACGGTCAGGTCCAGGTCGGCCTTGGGGTCGGCGGTGCCGCCGATCGCGGCCTCGAAGCGGGTGACGCCCTCGCCGAGGGTGACCGTGGTGGTCTGCTTCTCACCCTGCTTGATCACCGGACGGGTGATCTTCGAGGAGCCCAGCCGGCCGCCCTTGAGGGTGCCGTCCAGGGCCGCGAAGCCGTTGGTGGCCTTCCAGGAGACGGCGACCGGCGTGCCGACCTTGGCCTCGGGGACGGACTGGACCGCCGGCTCGAAGGTGGTGCCGAGCGCCGAGGCCGTCAGGGTGTAGGGGTTGTCCAGCAGCGGGGAGGTGCGGCGGGACTCGACCTCGATCTCCCAGACGCCGGGCAGCGGGTTTGCGTAGGTCCGCAGGTCCGGGCGGCAGGTGTTGGCCGGGTTCTTGTAGTTCGGGTAGCAGTTGACGGTGGAGGCGGGGTCGACCGGTACGCCGGAGGAGTCGATCGCGATGAACCGGGTCTGGCTGCCGGCGGCCAGCCCGCCCATCGCCACCTCAAGGGTCTTGGCGCCCTTGGGCACGGTCACGAAGTACGAGGTGGACGCGTTGCGCGTGGCGGTGGCCGTCTTCTTCACCACGTACGACGGCTGGGCGAGCGGCTCGGCGACCACGACGGTCGTCATGATCTGCTTGTCGACGCCCTCGGTGCGGTCGTCGTTCACATTGAGGATCGCGCTGTGGATGCCCGCGGTCTTCGCCTTGGCCCGGACCTTGACGGTGACCGGCTTGTTCAGCGGCAGCTTGACCTCGTCGTCGCCGACCAGCGAGAACGTGCCGTCGTTGGTCCGCCACTCCAGCTCGTGCCACACGGGCTTGTCCGGGCCGGAGGTACGGGTGACGGTGATGTCGTACGTACGGCTCTCGCCGGCCTTGAGGCCGCCCTCGCGGTCGTAGAGGCCGGTGCCGAAGCCGGGAGTCTTCAGCGCGCCGGAGAGCGTGGTGGAGACGGGGGCCTTGACCGTGTAGTCATGGGCGGTCGCGCCCTCGCGGATCGCCTCCCACGCCTCGACGATGTCGATGAGGCCGGAGCCCTGCTCATACGCCTGGGCGCCCTTGATCTTCTTCGCGGTGCTGGTGAGCGCCGTGCGCAGATCGGCCGGGGTGAGCTTGGTCTTCTTCTGCTTGGCGGCCGAGATCAGCAGCGCCGAGGCGCCCGCGGCCTGCGGGGAGGCCATCGAGGTGCCTTGGAGCATGCCGTAGCCGGGCGGCAGGTCGTAGCCGGACTCGGCGACGGGGGCGCCGGGCTCCCAGGTCGGGGTGGTGTTGATGGAGGCGCCCGGGGCGGTGATCGTCGGGGTGAAGCCGCCGTCCTCGCGCGGGCCGCGCGAGGAGAAGGGCATCATCGCGTACGGGGTCTTCACCTCGGAGCCGTAGTTGGCGGCCCAGGTCTCCTTGGAGACGGACGCGCCGACGCTGATGACCTTGTCGGCCAGGCCGGGGTCGCCGATGGTGTTGGCGCCGGGGCCGCTGTTGCCCGCGGAGATCACCAGCTGGACGCCGTAGGTGTCGATGAGCCGGGTGTAGAGCTCGGAGCGGGCGTTGTTGCCGTCGTTGAGCGCCGGCAGACCGCCGATCGACATGTTGACGATGTCCACGCCGCGGTTGACGACGAGGTCGATCATGCCCTCGGTGAGCGCCACGTTGGTGCAGCCGCCCGACCAGGTGCAGGCCCGGGAGGAGACGAGCTTGGCGCCGGGCGCCGCGCCGTTCATCTTCCCGCCGAAGAGGCCGTTGGCGGCGGTGATGCCCGCGACATGGGTGCCGTGCTCGGACTCGATGAGGCCGATGCTGACGAAGTCGGCCTTCTTGCCGGTCCAGTCGCCGCCCTTCGGGTCCATCGGCACGTCCTTGCGGATCTGCACGACGAAGGGGATGCGCTCGGCGATCGGGGTGGCCGGGTCGTCCTTGCCGAAGTACCCGACCTGGAAGCCGTCCTTGTACGGCTTCATCTCCTCGTCGTTCCCGAAGTTCCCGTCGTCGTCGAGGTCGACCCGGACGGTGCCCTTGGCCTTGTCGTAGAGGACCGCCCAGGAGTCGGTGGTGTCGCCGTCCCGGTTGAGGTCGCCCTTCATGTCGCCGCCGGCGGTGACGCTCTCCTTGAAGAGGGCCACCTGGTACGTGCCCGTGCCGGGCGCGGTGTAGGTGCGGCCGTTGAAGGAGAAGCTCGGGCCGGAGACGTCCTGGGTCATCGGCAGCCAGGTGCCGTCGGCGTCCGTCAGGGGGTCCGTCGAGGTGACCCAGTCGACGACCTTGCGCTCGCCGGTGGTGGTCCGCTGGAGCGCCGGGTGCCCGAGGTCGATGCCGGAGTCCAGGATGCCGATGGTCACGCCCCGGCCGTCGGCCTTGGGGTGGTCCTTGACGAAGTCGACGGCACCGGTCTCGAAGGCCGGCTGGTACGGGTTCTTCGCCGGGGTGTCCTTGCCGGGGGCCGGGTACTTCTTGTCCCTGGCGAGCTTCGGCGCCCCCTGCGCCGTGTTTCCGGCATCCCCGCGCGGGGTGGGGTCCGGGAGGGGGATCTCCTGCTTGAGGTCGATGCCGTGCACCGAGGCCAGCTTCTTGGCCTCGTCGATGGCGGCGTCGGCCTTGGTGGTGGGGACGGTCGCCCGGACGTAGCCGAGCTTGTCGTACGCCTGGCCCACCGAGGCGCCCTTGATCGCGTCCAGCTTCGCGGCGACCTGCCCGGTCTGGCCCGGCGCCGTGGCGATCATCATGGTGACGGTCTTGTCGCCCTCGGCCTTGGCCTTGGCGAGCAGGCCCGCGTCGTGCGAACCGAGCTTGTCCGAGGCGGACTTCGCCGGGCCCGGGGCCGGCTTCGGGTCGTCCGCGAAGGCGGGCGCGGCGCCCGCGGCGGTGAGGGCGGCCACGAGGGAGGCCGCGAGGGCTATTCGGGCCGCGCGTCTCGCGCCGCCCGGCGCGATCGGGGCGTCGGGGGTGGGGGTGGTCATGGGCATCCCTGGACTGGAAGTGATGAGGCGCCAGCAAAATGAGCGGAGAGTGCACAACGCTGGGCACCACGACGCGGCGTCCGAAAATCGGAACCGGATGAGCGATCACTTTTATGGAAGTGATGCGGGTTTGGGGAGAGTTGCCAGGGCAGGAATATAAAGATGGCGTAAACCCGCCACACGCCATGTGGGATGAAGCGGGACGGAGGGCCATGAAGCGGTCGGCGCCCTTCCCTCGGCTCAGCGCCTGTAGGACAAACGGACTAAAAGACTGCATCCAAGGGCGGCTCAAGGGTTCCCACGCGGGTGAACGCTGAGTGAGCGTCAGTACGCCAGGGGACGAGTGGTGTATGTCAGTTCGCAGTAGCCAAGATCCTTGCGATGTGACCGGCGGCGACCGTTGCGGCCCTGTTCACGCCCAGGTCATCCGGGCTGCCAACGATCCTTGACAACGGGGCCCGCCGCCCGCACGCCAGACCGCTCGCCTTCGCGTTCGCACCCGGGGAGACCGCCATGGACCGCAGATCCCGCAGAACCGCAGCGTCGCAGTTCGACCGCCGTGCCTTCCTGGCCGCCGCGGGCGCCGTCACCACGGCCGCCGGACTGGGGCTGGGGACGGGCGACAGCCACGCGGCCGCCGATCCCCCGCCCGAACCGGTCGCCCGGGCGACCGCGAGTGCGACCGCCCAGGCCGGCACCCCCACGGCGGAGCCCGCCGCCGCCCCCACCGGGGCCGGCACCACACTGGTCTCCGTCGCCGCGCCACGCGGCACCGGCGGCTACCGGCGCCTGGGCGACGGGCCCGGCTGGCCCCGGCAGGTGCGGGCCGAGCTGGCCGCCCCCCAGGGCGGCCGCGAGGACCGGCGCACCACCCTCGCCTCCTTCGTGCAGTTCACCGACCTGCACTTGACGGACGTACAGCACCCGCTGCGCTACGAGTTCTTCCGCTCCGGCGAGCCCGGTGCCTGGCGTCCGCACGAGGCGCTCACCCTGCCCGGCGTGGTCTCCCTCGTCGAGCGGGTCAACAAGGTGCGCCGGGGCCCGGTGACCGGTACCCCGTTCGCGTTCGTGATCACCACGGGGGACAACGGGGACGAGAACGCCAGGATCGAGGTGGAGTGGTTCCTCACGGCCCTCAGCGGCGGCCGGCTGGACCCCAACACCGGCGACCCCCGGCACTACGAGGGCGTCCAGAACAGCGGCCTCAAGCTCTACTGGCATCCCGAGGGCGACCTGCGCGACCAGGACAAACAGGCCGGCTACCCGAGGATCGACGGCTACTTCGACGCCGTCACCCGACGGGTCACGAGTCCCGGGCTGAACGTCCCCTGGTACTCCACCTTCGGCAATCACGACCTGCTCTCCGGCGGCTGCTACCCGGCGACGGGCTCCTTCATCGCCGACGTCTGCGTCGGCGACCGCAAGCTCCAGTACATCCCGCCCGACGAGGCCAAATACCTGATGCAGGGCGAGGCGGGCGGCTCCGACCCCAAGGGCAAGCGCATAGAGGCCATGCTCAAGGCGCACCGGAAGGAGATGCGCAGGATCACCCCCGACCCGCGCCGGGCCCCGCTCACCCCCCGGCAGTACATCGCCGCGCACCTCGACCCCCAGCACGCCGGCCGGGGGCCCGTCGGCCACGGCTACACCAAGGCCAACCTCGACTCCGGCACCCTCTACTACACCTTCAAGATCTCCGAGAAGGTCATCGGCGTCAGCGTCGACTCCACCGACCCCGGCGGCCACTACCAGGGCTCCCTGAGCACCGAGCAACTGAACTGGCTGGACCGCACTCTGACGGAGCATCGGGACCAGTACGCGCTGATCTTCAGCCACCACCCGAGCTGGAGCATGACCAACACCGTCCCCGACCCCGCCCGGGCCCGCGACAAGCGGCACGGCGGCGACGAGATGATCGCCCTGCTCCAGCGCCACAACAATGTCCTGGCCTGGATCAACGGCCACAGCCACCGCAACCGCATCCGCCCCCGGGGCACCTTCTGGGAGATCGCGACGGCCTCCCACGTCGACTACCCCCAGCTCGCCCGCATCGTCGAGATCACCGACAACCACGACGGGACGATCTCCCTGTTCACCACGCTCATCGAGTCGGACGCCCCCTACCGCACCGACTTCCAGGACCTCTCGCAATCGGGCCTGGCCTCCCTCTACCGCGAGCTGGCCTTCAACGCCCCCGGCTCGGACACCTCCCTCGCCGGGGCGCCCACCGACCGCAACACCGAGCTGGTCCTATCCACCCGATGAGCCGCCGACCCGCCGACCCCGCGGTGACGCGCCGGCCACCGGCCCGGCACGTCACCGCGGCAGCACCACCACATACGCGGTGGGCCCGTGGTCGGCCGACGCCACCAGTGCGGTGCGCACGACCGCGGCCTGCTGCTCCAGCGCCGCGTCGTCGCGCAGCTTCCTCGGCGTCAGCCGGATCAGCGTGATGCCCAGCCGGTCCAGGTGCTCGCGCTTGCGGGACGGCTCCGACCACGGCACCTCGCCCTCCTGGCGCGGGGCCCGTACGTCGATCTCCAGCGCCACCCCGTGGTCCGGCCAGTAGGCGTCCACGCCCCCCAGGCACGGCCCGCCGGGCAGCCGCAGGTCGACGTTCCACAGCGGGGCCGGCAGCGCGTGCTCGCGCACCATCTCGTACAGCCTGCCCTCCGCGAACGACCGGCCCTCGGCCAGCAGCGCGTCGACGGCGTCCACCACGTGCGGCCGGCTCAGCAGCCGTGCCCGCGACAGCTCCCGGACGAGCACCGAGGGCTCGCAGTGCCCGCCGCGCACCGCCTCCGCCAGCAGCCGCCGGACGGCCTGCGGCTCGGTCAGCCGCGCCACGGTGTCGGCCACCGCCCGGGCGGCCGGGGCGACGGGCAGGCCCGTCAGCAGCTTCGGCCGGGGCACGGTGTGTGCCCGGACCAGCCGGACGAAGCCCGTCGCGCGCAGCCGGCGGGTGCGCGGCACGAGGACGTCGATGTGCTCCAGGGAGAGCAGCGAGGGCACGGAGGTGAAGCGGTGGAGCGCCAGCGCGGCCGGTCCGGTGATCATGGCCTGGCCGTAGGGGGCGGGCGCGGCGTCGCGGTCCGTGGCCGGGCCGGGCTGCCGGGGCACCCGGTCGCGCGGCACGGTGTACATCAGGGCGGCGTGCAGCCGCTCCTCGCTGGTGGCGGGGCCCGTGTGGAGCAGGAAGACCCCCGGCAGCAGCTGCTGCCAGGGGCCGCCGGGGCGGCACCGCTCGGCGGTGACGGACCCGGTGACGCCGTGCTCCCGCAGCTGACGTGTGCTCAGGACGCGGTGGCGGACGTCGGAGAGGTGGTGGAGGGGGCGGGGGGAGAGGGGGGTGTTGGGGTTCATGACCCGGCCATTCCCGCTCCCCGGCCGCCCCCTAACCGCTGTTACCGGCCCGTCGTCACTTCATGACAACGTGCCCGGCGGGCCGGTGGTGTTGGGTCGAAACTGCGTCGGATCAGGCCGTAACCGCGTTCGCGTCGCACTCCTGGGCGCGCAGGGCCCGCGCCAGGTCGTCCCGCGCCTCCAGCACCAGCCGCCGCAGCGCCGGGGCCGCGTCCGGGTGCGCCGCCAGCCAGGCGTCGGTGGCGGCCAGGGTCTCCGGGCGGTCCTGGAGCGCCGGGAACAGCCCGCGCACCACGGCCATGGCGATCTCGATGGACCGCTCCCGCCACACGCGCTCGATCACCTCGAAGTAGCGCGGCGCGAACGGCGCCAGCAGCTCCCGCTGCCCCGGCTGGTCGAAGCCCGAGATGGTGGCCTCGGCCAGGGCGTTGGAGAGCGTGTCGGATTCCACGACCGCCTGCCACGCCCCTTCCTTGACCTCCGCGGCCGGCCGGGAGGCCAGCGCCCGCACGTGGTGCCGCTTGCCGGAGGCGGTGTTGTCCCGGGCCAGCTCGGCCGCGAGCGCGGACTCGTCGGCCGCGCCCCGGGAGGTCAGCGCGGCCTGGAACGTCCAGCGCAGCTCCTGGTCGACGTCCAGCCCGTCGATCCGGGCGGTGCCGTCCAGCAGGCCGCGCAGCATCTCGATGTCGCCGTCCTCGGCCGCGTGGGTGGCGAAGAACCGCGCCCAGGCCAGCTGGTGGCCGCTGCCCGGCTCGGCCAGCCGCAGCTCGCGCAGCGCGCTGCCCGCGAGCTCCCGGCCGGCGCCCTCGCGCCGGGCCGGGACCGAGTAGTGGGTGAGCGCCCCGGTGGCCCAGGTCTGCACCATCTGGAGCACCCCGATCTCGGTCTCGGCGCCCGCGAAGCGCTGGACCAGCTCCAGGTAGTCACGGGCGGGCAGCAGCCCGTCGCGGGTGAGGTTCCACATCGCCGACCAGCACAGGGCCCGCGCCAGCGGGTCGGTGAGGTCGCCCAGGTGCTCGCGCAGGGTGGCCAGCGAGCCCTCGTCGAAGCGGATCTTGCAGTAGGTGAGGTCGTCGTCGTTGACGAGGATCAGCTCGGGCCGCTCGGCGCCCGTCAGCTCGGCCACGACCGTACGGGGGCCGGTGACGTCGGCCTCGGCGCGGGCGTAGCGCAGCAGCGGGCCGCCCGGCTCCTCGCGGCGGTAGAGGCCGACGGCGAGGCGGTGCGGGCGGAGCTCGGGGTGGGAGTCCTTGGCCTCCTGGAGGACCGCGAGCTCGGTGATCCGCCCGGTGGAGTCATAGGTGACCTGCGGGGTCAGCACGTTGACGCCGGCCGTCTCCAGCCAGGACCGCGACCAGGCGGCCATGTCCCGGCCCGAGGTCTCCTCCAGCACCTGGAGGAGGTCGGTCAGACGGGTGTTGCCGTAGGCGTGCCGCTTGAAGTAGCGCCGGGCGCCCTCCAGGAAGGCGTCGCGGCCCACGTAGGCGACGAGCTGCTTGAGGACCGAGGCGCCCTTGGCGTAGGTGATCCCGTCGAAGTTGAGCTTGGCGTCCTCCAGGTCGTGGATGTCCGCCGTGACCGGGTGGGTGGAGGGCAGCTGGTCGGCGCGGTAGGCCCAGGCCTTGCGCTGGTTGGCGAAGGACACCCAGCCGTTCTCGAAGCGGGTGGCCTCGACGAGCGAGAAGGAGCCCATGAAGTCGGCGAACGACTCCTTGAGCCACAGGTCGTCCCACCACTCCATGGTGACCAGGTCGCCGAACCACATGTGCGCCATCTCGTGGAGGATGACGTTCGCCCGGCGCTCGTAGGCCGACTGCGTCACCTTGCCCCGGAAGACGAACTCCTCCCGGAAGGTCACACAGCCTGGGTTCTCCATCGCGCCGATGTTGTACTCGGGGACGAACGCCTGGTCGTACTTCCCGAAGGGGTACGGGTAGTCGAAGTGGTCGTGGAAGAAGTCCAGGCCCTGCTTGGTGACGGTGAAGATCTCGTCGGGGTCGAAGTGCGGGGCGAGCCCCTTGCGGCACAGCGCGCCCAGCGGGATGTCGAGGACGGTCCCGTCGGCGAGGGTGCGGCTGTAGTGGTCGCGGACGACGTGGTACGGGCCGGCGACGACAGCAGTGATGTAGGTGGAGATCGGCTGCGTGGGGACGAACCGCCAGGTGGCCGAGGAGTCGTCCACGCGCTCGGCCTCGCCGTCCTGCGCGCCGTTGCTCAGCACGGTCCAGCCGGCGGGCGCGGTCACCGAGAAGGTGAAGGGTGCCTTGAGGTCGGGCTGCTCGAAGTTGGCGAAGACCCGGCGGGCGTCGGCGGGCTCGTACTGGGTGTAGAGGTAGACCTCGCCGTCCTCGGGGTCGACGAAGCGGTGCAGGCCCTCACCGGTCCGGCTGTACGCGCAGAGCGCGTCCACGACCAGCACGTTCTCCTCGGCCAGGTCCGTGAGCTCGACGCGGGCGCCGTCGAAGACCTCCTTGGGGTCCAGCTCCCGGCCGTTGAGGGTGACGGCGGTCACCGCGGGCGCGACCAGGTCCGCGAAGCTCGTGGCGCCAGGATCGGCGCAGCGGAAGCGGATGGTGGCGACGGAGCGGAAGGTCCGTGGCTCGCCGCCGCCCGGGCCGGTCGCGGAGCGCAGGTCCAGCGCCACGTCATAGGCGTCCACGGTCAGCAGCCGGGCGCGGACGCGGGCTTCCTCACGGGTCAGGTTCTCACCGGGCACGACGCGGCTCCCTCGGCTTTGTCTCGTCACTCGTCCCATTTATCGAACACCAGGAATCATGGCACGCGGCTCCTTGTTGAATCACTGACCAACCGGCTGCCGACCAACCGGCTTCAGAGGAGACCCGCGTGACTGTGGAGAGAGCGACCGCCGACTTCTGGTTCGACCCCATCTGCCCGTGGGCCTGGATGACCTCGCGATGGATGCTCGAGGTGGAGAAGGTCCGGCCCGTCGACGTGCGCTGGCACGTGATGAGCCTGGGCGTGCTCAACGAGGACAAGCTGGACGAGCTCCCGGAGGAGTACCGCGACGCGATGGCCCCCGGCGGCCGGGCCTGGGCGCCCGTGCGGGTGTGCGTCGCGGCCGAGCAGCAGTTCGGCGCCGAGGCCGTGGGCCGCCTCTACACCGCGCTGGGCACCCGCTTCCACAACCAGGACCAGCCGCGCACGCGCGAGACGATAGTGGCCGCCCTGGAGGACGCGGGCCTGCCCGCCACGCTCGCGGACGCGGCGGACACGGACGAGTACGACAAGCTGCTGCGCGCCTCCCACAAGGAGGGCATCGACAAGGTCGGCCAGGACGTCGGCACGCCGATCATCTCCGTGCCCGGCCCGGACGGCGCCGAGGTCGCCTTCTTCGGCCCGGTCGTCACGCCGGCCCCGAAGGGCGAGGCGGCGGCGAAGCTCTGGGACGGCACGCTCCTGGTGGCGTCGACGCCTGGCTTCTACGAGATCAAGCGGACCCGGACGGTGGGCCCGATCTTCGACTGACGACTGACGCGGCGGGCCGGGGCGGGGCCGGGGGGCTGATCAACGCGCACCCCGGCCCCGGCTCCATTAATGTCCCCCTATGGGCCAGACCGACCTCACCCGGCCCCTCGGCCGCACCGGCGGCTGGGCCGACCCCGAGCCCCCCTGCGGCAACGCCGCCCACGCCACGCTGCCCGTACGCCCCTACGACCTGCTCACCCTGCTGGCGTGCCACGCCCTCGCCGCCCTGTGGCGGCTGCTGGGCCTGCGCAACGCGGCGGGCATGCTGCGCCACTACCTCCGCGGCACCGGCGCCCCGCACCGCGTCGACGCCGAGCGGCTGCTCGCCCTGCCCGCCGTGCGGGCCGCGACGGAGGCCCAGCTGACGCGGTGGCGCGCCGAGGCCCTGAAGCGCTGGGCGAGGTCGGGGGACCGCGCCCCCGCCGCCTACCCGGCCGACAGCGGCTGGCGCGATGTACTGATCACCCGCGGCGTCAGCCCCGACTGGTGGCTGGCGCTGCGGTACGTGGAATTCCGGCTGACGGGCACGGTCCGGGTCGCCGTGGACGGCACCACCGTCGTGGACTACCGCTGCGCCGTGCACAAGGCGTGGAACTTCGATCGCGGGGGACGGGAGCTGGGCGTACCCTTCACTCCGTTCGCCCGGTTGCACGAGACGGGCCTGGCGAAGGAGTTCGCCGTGACCGGCGAGGCGTTCGGGCACCACGCCTGAACAATCGGTCCTGGACAATCGGTCCTGAACAATGGGCGAGGCCCCCGCGCGATGCGACCGCGCGGGGGCCTCCACCGTGCCTGCCGCGTGAAGGGTGAGAAGACGATCACGAGCAGGCGGCCTCAAGGGGCGGGGTTCAGGGCGCCAGGATGATGGAGCTGCCCTTCTCCTTCGCCGCGAGGTAGCGCGCGTTGACGTCCTGCCAGTTGACGACGGCCCACATGGCGTCGATGAAGTCCACCTTCTGGTTCTTGTACTGAAGGTAGAAGGCGTGCTCCCAGGCGTCGAAGACCAGGATCGGCACGGAGCCCTGGCCCACATTGCCCTGGTGGTCGTAGACCTGCTCGACGATCAGACGGCCGCTGATGGGCTCGTAGGCGAGCACGCCCCAGCCGGAGCCCTGCGTGGTGGCGGCGGCCTTGGTCAGCTGGGCCTTGAACTTGGCGAAGGAGCCGAAGGACTCGGCGATGGCGCCGGCGAGCTCGCCCACGCCGTCCTTGTCCAGCGGCTCGCCGCCGCCGTCGCCGGTCATGTTGGTCCAGTAGATGCTGTGGAGGATGTGGCCGGAGAGGTGGAAGGCCAGGTTCTTCTCAAGGCCGTTGATGGACCCCCACGCGTCCTTGTCACGGGCCTCGGCGAGCTGGTCGAGGGTGTCGTTCGCGCCCTTGACGTACGCCGCGTGGTGCTTGTCGTGATGCAGCTCAATGATCTCGGGGCTGATGACCGGGGCCAGCGCCGAGTAGTCATAAGGAAGTTCAGGAAGTGTGTAGATGGCCATGCCGAGCCCTCCGCGACTGCTTATTGCAATTTACTTGCAGGTAGACGCTACCAGTAAGTACCAGTCAGAAGTGGTAACGGGGGAGGGCTTCGGTCCAAAGACGGAGGCGGGGTAGGTCCTGAAGATCAGGACCTACCCCGCCTCGATGACAGGGGGACGGCGGCGCGTCAGCGCTTCGCGGCCACCGCCCGCTGCCGCAGGTATCCGACCAGCGCGAGCACGATCGTGAGACCGCCCGTGAAGTACAGCTGGATGCGGGTGTCCTCATCGCGGAGCATCAGGCCCAGCACGCAGAGGATGCCGAAGATGGCCGCCCAGGTGAGGTAGGGGAAGAGCCACATCTTCACGAGGAGCTGGTCCTTCGGGGTGCGCTTGCGGCCGCGCAGCTGGGAGACCGCGATGAAGCACCAGACCACCAGCGTGGCCGCGCCGACCATGTTGAGCAGCCACTTGAAGATGGTGTCCGGCCACCAGTAGCTCAGCAGCACGGCGACGTAGCCGAAGGCGGCGGAGGCGATGACCGCGTAGCGCGGCACCCCGCCGGTGACCTTGCCCAGCCGGCGGGGGCCCTGACCCCGGGAGACCAGCGAGAAGGCGATGCGCGAGGAGCCGTAGATGTTGGCGTTCATCGCCGAGAGCAGGGCGATGAACACGACCACGTTCATGATCTGACCGGCGCCGGGGATGTCCAGGTGGTTGAGGACGGCGACGTAGGGGCCGCTCTTGGCGACCGAGGGGTCGTTCCAGGGGATCAGGGTGACGACGACCAGCAGCGAGCCCACGTAGAACAGGGCGATGCGCCACATGGCCGTGCGGACCGCGCTCGCCACGCCCTTGCGCGGGTGCTCGGACTCGGCGGCGGCGATGGTCACCGTCTCCAGGCCGCCGTAGGCGAACACGGAGGCGAGCAGGCCGACGACGAGGCCGTTGCCGCCCATGGGGAAGAAGCCGCCCTGCCCGGTGAGGTTGGCCGTGCCGGGGGCGTGGGTGCCGGGGAGGACGCCCGCGATGGCGAGGATGCCCAGAACCAGGAAGACCGCGATCGCGGCCACCTTGAGGGTGGCGAACCAGAACTCGAACTCGCCGAAATTGCTCACCGCCGCGAGATTGCTGCCGGTGAAGACGACCATGAACAGGGCGACCCACATCCAGGAGGACGTACCGGGGAACCAGCTCGTCATGATGGCCGCCGCGCCGATGCCCTCGGCGGCGACGGCGACGCACAGCAGGGTCCAGAACACCCAGCCGGCGGTGAAGCCGGCCCAGGGGCCGATCATCCGCTCGGCGTGGACCGAGAAGCTGCCCGAGGCGGGGTTGGCCGCGGACATCTCACCGAGCATGCGCATCACGAGCATCACGAGAATGCCGGAGGCCGCATACGCGAGCACGATCGACGGTCCGGCCGCGGCGATGCCCGCACCGGACCCCACGAAGAGCCCGGCGCCGATGACGCCGCCGAGCGCGATCATCGACAGATGGCGCTGCTTGAGTCCGTGCGACAGCGAGGGGCCCGGTGGGGTGTCCGGGATCGCGTCGGCGGGGCCGGTCGCCGGCGGGGAGGGTATACCAGTCATGATCGTAAAAGCCCCGTTGGGTGTGAGCGGAAATTTGCCTCAGTGTGGAGGTCAGGTTGGCCGAGGACAACACCCTTCACACATCTGTCCGGTATTCAGACAGACATGTGACCTTCCGCGACTGACATTTCGGCAGAAACGAAATTGGTCAGCGGTCGGCGGTTGCCGAGGACCGCTGCCGGAGGTCGCGCAGCAGGGCCACCACGACCACCGCGGCCGTCGCTCCCGCCGACCACAGCAGCTGCGGACGGGCTGTGTCGTCGGTCAGCATCAGCACCAGCACGGCGGCCATCGCGGCCAGCGCGACCCAGGTCAGATAGGGGAAGCACCACATCCGCAGGGTCAGCCGCTCGGGCGTCTCGCGCTCGATCCGCCGACGCAGCCGCAACTGGGAAACGGCGATAAGGCCCCAGACGAAGAGCAGAACCGAGCCGACCGCGTTCAGCAGATACTGGAAGATCGAATCCGGCCACTTCAGATTGAGAATCACCGAGGCAAAGCCGAACGCGACCGAGGCGAGGACCGCCCGCCGGGGCACTCCGCCCGTCGAGACCTTCAGCAGCGCGCGGGGGGCCTCCTTCCGCTCGGCGAGCGAGAAGACCATCCGGGACGAGCCGTAGAGGTTGGCGTTCAGGGCGGACAGCAGCGCCACGAAGACCACGATGTTCATGATCTGACCGGCCGCCGGCACCCCGATGCGGTCCAGCACGGCCACGTAGGGGCTCTCCCCGGGCTTCAGCGACGACCAGGGCAGAAGGGTGACGATGACCAGCATCGAGCCCACATAGAAGAAGAGGATGCGCCACATCGCGCTGCGCACCGCCCGGCCCACCGCGCGCGCCGGGTCCTCCGACTCGGCGGCCGCGATCGTGAGGACCTCCATGCCGCCGAAGGCGAAGACGACGGCCAGCACACCGGAGATCACACCGCCCCAGCCGTGCGGCAGCAGCCCGCCCTGGCCGGTGAGGTTCGTCATGCCGACGGCGTCGGTGTCGGGAAGAACGCCGAAGATCGCAAGAAGGCCCAGGGCGAGGAAGAGCACGATCGCGCCGACCTTGAGGGCGGCGAACCAGAACTCGAACTCACCGAAGTTCTTCACGGCCGCGAGGTTGGCAGCAGTGAAGACGACCATGAACAGCAGCACCCAGCCCCACTGCGGCACCCCCGGTGCCCAGCCATGGGCGATCCGGGCGGCCGCCGAGGCCTCCACGGCGAGCACGACCACCAGCAGGAACCAGTAGAGCCAGCCCACCGAGAACCCGGCCCAGCGGCCCAGCGCCCGCTCCGCGTGCACCGAGAAGGCGCCCGAGGCGGGCATCGCCGCCGACAGCTCGCCCAGCATGCGCATGACCAGCATCGCAAGCCCGCCGGCCAGTAGATAGGACAGGATGATCCCGGGCCCGGCGACCGCGATCCCGGCGCCCGAACCCACGAAGAGCCCGGCGCCGATCACCCCGCCCAGCCCGAGCATCGTCAGATGGCGCTGCTTCAGACCCGCCGCAAGCGGTTCCTTCTCGCCGGCGAGTGGCTCGACGACGGGCGGTGCATCGTGCATGGAGCTCGTTCTTTCGGGTCTTGCGAAGTTGTGCGCATCTGCAAGAACGCAAATTCGCGCAAAGGGTAGGGACCAGAGTCTCCCGGGTGGGGGCCACTGGCCAAGCTCCACTCGCAGTCCGTGACGAGCATCACGTTTCCCGGTGAAACCTCCGCCAACAGTGCGTACTCCGCCCTCCGTGCGCTCGGAACCCGCCAAGACCGGGCGTCGGCCTTTGTCACCGCCGCCCGGTGCCCAGAGCCTTACGCTCGGCTAACGTCGGCGTGTCCCACTCGTCCCTCAACACTCGCGGAGTACCGATGGCCACCGTCGCCACCCTTCCCCGGACCGGTACGGTCCTCGCCGACCTGCTCCCCGCCTCGACGGCCGGCCGGGCCCGCGTCCGCGACGCCGCCCTGATCGTCGGCGGCGCCGCGCTGACCGGCCTCACCGCCCAGATCGCCGTGCCCGTCCCCGGCTCCCCGGTCCCGGTCAGCGGCCAGACCTTCGCCGCCCTGCTCGTGGGCACCGCGCTCGGCGCCCGCCGCGGCTTCCTCTCCCTCGCCCTGTACGCCGTGGCCGGCGTCGTGGGCATGCCGTGGTTCGCCGAGGCCCGCTCCGGCGCCGCCTTCCCGTCCTTCGGCTATGTGCTGGGCATGCTGCTCGCCGCGACCGTCGTGGGCGCCCTGGCCCGCCGCGGCGCCGACCGCTCCGTACTGCGCACCGCCGGCACCATGGCCCTGGGCTCCGCGATCATCTACGCGGTCGGCGTCCCCTACCTGGCGCTGGCCACCCACATGTCGTTCGCCCAGGCCGTCGCGGCGGGCCTGACGCCCTTCCTGATCGGTGACGTCCTCAAGGCCGCCCTGGCGATGGGCGCGCTCCCGGCGGCGTGGAAGCTGCTGGGCCGCCGCGGCTGAGTCCGCGCACGCGCCACGTATATATACGTACGGGCCGGGCCCGCACCCCGAGGAGGGGGTGCGGGCCCGGCCCGTATCCGTACCGCTTGTCCGTACCGCTGGATTACTCCGCGGCCCGGACGGCCTTGCGCCGCTTGTCCAGGACCAGGCCGATGGCCAGGACCAGGGCGCCCACGAGGGTGGAGAGCAGGACCTGCTCCCGGTTGTCGCCGCCGTCCACGACCATGTAGCCGAGCACGAAGACGATCATGCCGATGGTGGCCCAGGTCAGATACGGGAAGAGCCACATCCGGACGACGAGCTTCTCCGGCATCTCGCGCAGGATGACCCCGCGCATCTTCAGCTGCGTGATGCAGATGACCAGCCAGACGAAGAGCGCGACCGCGCCCGAGGAGTTCAGCAGGAACTTGAAGACGGTGTCGGGCCACATGTAGTTGAAGCCGACCGAGATGAAGCCGAAGACGACCGAGCCCAGGATCGCCGCCTGCGGGACGCCGCGGGGGTTGACCTTGGCGAAGGCCTTCGGGGCGTCGCCGCGCTGGCCGAGGGAGAAGGCCATGCGGGAGGCGGTGTAGAGGCCCGAGTTCAGGCAGGACAGCACGGCGGTCAGCACGATCACGTTCATGATCTGGCCGGCGTGCGGGATGCCGATCGAGTCGAGGGCCGCGACGTAGCTGCCCTTCTCGGCGATCTCCTTGGAGTCCCAGGGGAGCAGGGAGACCACGACGAGGATCGAGCCCAGGTAGAAGACGCCGATACGCCAGATCACGCTGTTGGTGGCCTTGGTCACCGCGCGCTGCGGGTCCTCGGACTCACCGGCGGCCAGGGTGACGATCTCGCTGCCCATGAAGGAGAAGACGACCATCAGCACACCGGTGAGGATCGCCCCGGGGCCGTGCGGCAGGAAACCGCCGTGCGAGGTGAGGAAGTCGAAGCCGTGGCCGGGGTTGTCGGAGCCGGGCAGCACGCCGAAGACGGCGAGCAGACCGATGACGACGAACGCGCCGATCGCCACGACCTTGATGCCGGCGAACCAGAACTCGAACTCGCCGTAGGAGCTGACCGAGGCCAGGTTGGTGGCCGTGAGGACCACCATCACTATCAGGGCCCAGCCCCACTGCGGCACGCCCGGCACCCAGCCGTGGAGGATCTTGGCGCCGGCGGTCGCCTCGACCGCGAGCACGACGACCCAGAAGAACCAGTACAGCCAGCCGATGGTGAAACCGGCCCAGCGGCCCAGTGCCTTGTCCGCGTAGGCGGAGAAGGAACCGGAGGTGGGGTTGGCGGCGGCCATCTCGCCGAGCATCCGCATCACGAAGACGACCATCGCGCCCACGAGGGCGTACGAGATCAGGATGCCGGGGCCGGCGGCGGCGATGCCGGACGCGGAACCCACGAAGAGGCCCGCTCCGATGACACCACCGATGGCGATCATGGACAGGTGGCGGTTCTTGAGTCCGGCCTTGAGGCCGTCCCCGCCCGACGCCGGGGCGTTACCGGGATCGCCGGTCGTCGACCCCTTCGTCATGGTCGGCGGTGTCGCGCTCATCTGCACGTTCCTTCGGGTCGTTCCTTTGGTTCTCGGGTTGCGAGCCACCGCATTAGAACTTTTTAAAGGCGTCTTTAGGAAGACCCGAATCCATTTCGTTGTGTTCACCCAGAGTCACCATGGGCGCCGCCGCCCCCTGCTGATCGATCCGCCTCCGCGTTCGTGCCACACTCGGACGCATGCGCGTGTACCTCGGTTCCGACCATGCCGGCTACGAACTCAAGAACCACCTCGTCGAGTGGCTCAAGGCCCACGGCCATGAGGCCGTCGACTGCGGTCCTCACATCTACGACGCCCAGGACGACTACCCGCCCTTCTGTCTCCGCGCGGCCGAGAGGACCGCCGCGGACGCCGACGCCCTCGGCATCGTGATCGGCGGTTCGGGCAACGGCGAGGCGATCGCCGCGAACAAGGTCCAGGGCGTCCGGGCAGCCCTGGCCTGGAGCGAGCAGACGGCCTCCCTCGGCCGCGAGCACAACAACGCCAACGTCATCAGCGTCGGCGCCCGCATGCACTCGCAGGAGGAGGCGACGAAGTTCGTCGAGATCTTCCTGGCCACGCCGTACTCCGGTGACGAGCGTCACACGCGCCGCATCGAGATGCTGAGCCGCTACGAGAGCACGGGCGAACTCCCGGCCATCCCGGCGCACCACCCGCAGCAGGACTGACGCGGCCGCCCCACTCACCTCCAGGGTTCCTCGACGCTTCGGGGCAATCGGGGGGGTGGTTGGGGCAG
>NZ_JAVRFI010000007.1:0-304185 GCF_031845785.1 Streptomyces hesseae | reverse complement strand
TCATAGTGTTTCGGTGGTCATAGCGTTAGGGAAACGCCCGGTTACATTCCGAACCCGGAAGCTAAGCCTTTCAGCGCCGATGGTACTGCAGGGGGGACCCTGTGGGAGAGTAGGACGCCGCCGAACTATTATTCAAAAAAGCTCTGATGTATGAACCCCGGTTCATGCGTCAGAGCTTTTTTGTTTTCACGATGAACTACGTGGCGTCACGTCCGGTTAACGTCGTGTGGGCAGCATCCCCGGCATGCGGACTGAAGAGAAGCTGGTCGCCGTGGGTGTGGGGGCGGGGAGCGAGGTCATCGTTCCTTCGTATGCGACCGCCGGGGCTGCCGAGGCCGTCCGGAACGTCGGAGCCCTCCCCGTCTTCGCTGACATCGATCCCGTCACCTTCTGCCTCGACCCGGCTTCCGTGGCCGGCGCGGTGACATCGCGTACCGCCGCCATCGTGCCCGTCTCCCTCTTCGGGCACCCGGCCGACCTGGCCGCCTTGCGGCACGTGGCTGCCGGCCGCACCTTGCCTGTCATCGATCACGTCGAGAACATCGAGCATGTGGAGCCCGAGGAGCTCGCCCGGCGGCGCTCCAACGCCGCCTGTCTCGACGCTCGGCTCTCCGGAGTGGTGACCCCCACGGCCGCTCCCGGGGCTGTGCACCGCTACGACTCCTACGTCGTGCGCGTCCCCGGCAACGGCCGGCCCGACCGGGACGCCTTCGCCCGAGCGCTGCGGGCCCGTGGTGTCCGGTGCCACGTGCCCGTACAGACGCCCGTGCACCGGCTGCCGTCGTTCATGCGGGACATGCAGAACATGCGGAACATGCGGGAGTTGTGGCTCCCGGAGACCGAGCGGGCCGCTGATGAATGTCTGGCCCTGCCCATGGACGACATTTCGTCGCGCCGGGATCTCCAGCGGCTCGTATCCGCCTGCAACACACTCGGCGGGCTGCTTCCCGCCGCCGCCTGATCGTTCTGCCCGGCAGTCAAAAGCGCGTACGAACATGGGGTATGCTTTATCTCGTTGCCGGCCCCAATAGCTCAGTCGGCAGAGCGTCTCCATGGTAAGGAGAAGGTCAACGGTTCGATTCCGTTTTGGGGCTCCGAAGGAAAGGCCCCCGCCGAAAGGCGGGGGCCTTTTCCATTTCTCGACCCTGACGTTTCAGCCCTGACGCTCCGGCACTTCCGGCACCCGCATGGCCAGGATGGCCATGTCGTCGGAGGCAGGCTCGGCGGCGAAGCGTTCCACGGCGCGGAGAATACGTGCCGCGACCGCGCCGGCCGTCAGGCCCGTACAGGTCGTCAGAACGTCCGTCAGGCCGTCGTCGCCGAGCATGCGCGTGCCCTCGCGGCGCTCGGTGACGCCGTCCGTGACGCACAGCAGGACGTCTCCCGGGTCGAGGGTGACGGTCTGCTCGTACAGCTCCAGGTCCTCCATGACGCCCAGCAGCGGCTGCGGATCCGCCGCGGGCTCCACGGTGCCGTCCTGGCGCAGCCGCAGCGGCAGCGGGTGGCCGGCGCAGACGACCTTGAGGAGCGCGCTGCCGTCGGGCTGGGGGCGCAGCTCCCCGTAGAGGAGGGTGAGGAAGCGGCTGCGGGCGCCCTCGTCGAGGATGGCGGCGTTGAGGCGCTGGAGGACGGCGGGGCCGCCGAAGCCCTCGCGGGCGAGCAGGCGCAGGGCGTGGCGGGCGAGGCCGGTGACGGCCGCCGCCTCCGGGCCCGTGCCGCAGACGTCGCCGATGGCGAAGCCGTAGGCGCCGTCGCGGATGGGGAAGACGTCGTAGAAGTCGCCGCCGACCTCGTTGCCCTCGCCGGCCGCGCGGTAGATGACCTCGACCTCCACGCCGGGGACGTCCGGGAGCTCGGGCGGCAGGAGGCTGCGCTGGAGGCTCTGGCTGATGGCGGTGCGCTCGCTGTAGAGGCGGGCGTTGTCGAGGGCGAGGGCGGCCCGGCGGGAGAGGTCCTCGGCGAGTTCGAGGATCTCCTGGCGGAAGTGGTCGTCGCTGGGCTTGCCGAGGGTGAGCATGCCGATGACGCGGTTGCGGGCGACGAGCGGCAGGACCACGGTCTCGCCGCCGACGGCGGCCGCCGTGGCGAGGGAGGGGCCGGGGGCCGGGATGTCGCCCGTGGCGTCGGGGAGGCCGAGGCTGCGCAGGGACGTGCGCAGGGCGGCGGCGTGGGCGGCCTCGGTGGGGGCCGTCCAGACGCGGGCGCCGGGGGTGGGGACCGGGTCGGGCGGGGCGACCTTGGAGAGCAGGGCCTTGAGGCCGTCGATGCGGTCCTCGTCCTCGTGGAGGACGTAGGAGAGCTCGGGGTCCGAGCTCTGGTCGGCGATCGTGTAGACGGCGCACCAGGTGGCCAGAGTGGGGACGGTCATCTGGGCCATCAGGGCCAGGGTCTGGTCGCGGTCGAGGGTGCCGGCGAGGAGGTCGGAGGCCTCGACGAGGAAGGAGAGCGAGCCGCGGCGCAGGCGCTCCAGCTCGCCGAGGCGGGCCGACTCCACGGCGAGGGCGATGCGGTCGGCGGCGAACTGGAGGCGCAGGGCCTCCTCGTTGCCGTAGCGGCGGGGGGACTCGGCGGCGACGCCGAGGGAGCCGGTGAGGCGGCCCTCGACCTTGAGGGGCACGGTGACGACGGAGCGCATGCCGGTGTCGGCGAGGAGGGGGACGGCGCCGGGGACGACGGTGAGGTCGTCGTGGACGGCGGGCATCCGGGCGGAGCCGTAGCGTCCGGTGCCGGCCTCGACGGGGACGCGGGCGAAGCGCTGGCGGGTGGAGGGCAGGCCGGTGGAGGCGCGGACCTCCAGTTCGGTCTCGTCGTCGGTGGCCAGCAGCAGATAGGCGGAGTCGCCGTCGAGCATGTCGCGGGCGCGTTCGACGGTGCGCTGGAGGAGGCCGTCGAGGTCGTCGGGGGCGGGGGAGCCGATGAAGACCTCGAACGGGTCGGTGGCGGTGCCGCGCTCGCTGGTGCCCGTGTCGGAGCCGGTGGTGCGCGGCGGGGTCTGGAGGACGGCGCGCTCCTCGTCGCGGACGAGCAGGCAGACGGTGGAGGGGGCGCCGGCGTTGTCGCGGACGCGGAGGTGGGAGGCGTAGACGGGGACGATGCGGCCGTCGGCGCCCCTTATGCCGTAGGAGCCCTCCCAGCGGGAGAGGCGCAGGGCCTCCTCGATGCCGGTGGAGGTGCCGGGGGTGTGCGGCCAGGCGGCGAGGTCGGTGAGGGGTTTGCCGATGATCTGCTCGGCGGTGAAGCCGAAGAGTTCGTGGGCGTCGTCGTTCCAGGCGCTGAGGGCGCCCTGGTGGTCGATCTGGACGACGGCGACGCGGACGCGGGCGTCGGCGACGGGCAGGGCCTCGGCGGGGAGGGCGGGGCCCGCGGAGCGGGTGCCGGCCGGGCGGTCGGGCAGGTCGAGGCGGAACCAGACGGTCTTGTGGGTGGCGGTGTACTCGACGCCCCAGCGGGTGGCCAGGGAGGCGCACAGCAGCAGTCCGCGGCCGCCTTCGCGGTCGAGGCCGCCGAAGGGGCGGCCGGGGCTCTGTACGGGCAGCTCGCGCTCGGGGTAGCGGTCGGCGACCTCGACGCGCACGCCGGTGCCCATACGGACGCACAGGACCTCGGCGGCGGTGCCCGCGTGGACGACGGCGTTGGTGACCAGCTCGCTGGTGAGGACGACGGCGTCGTCGATGACGTCGAGGAAGCCCCAGCCCTGGAGAGTGTCCCGGACGAAGGCCCGGGCGGCCGCTACCGAGCGTCCGATCGGCTCGAAGGTTGCGGCAGCCCGCGCGGTGATCACAGGTCTCCTCATCAATGTCTCGGCGATCTGCTCACCCATGTGCAGCGCCCCTCCTTGCCCGGCCGGATGCCAGGTTACTTACCTTCGCCGTGTGCGCGGAGGCCGGTGCACAGGGATTCCACACTTGGGGGTGCCGGTGGACCGTGTGCGATGCTGCCGACTGTTATGGCCTGGTTGGGCCGGGGTGAAACACTGGGAAAGCTCGAAGCGGAAGCCCGACGAGGATGATCGAACCTGCGGGAGGGACGACGGTGGAGTCTGGCGCGACGGCGCGGGCCGCAAGCACGCGCGCGAAGGGCGGACGGGCCCGGCCCAATGGGACGATCGAGGTGGACGCCGGTGCGCTGCACCGGCTGCTCTCGGCCCTGGAGGCGATGCGGGACGGGAACTTCCGCAAGCGGCTGACGGTCCCCGGGGACGGGGTGATGGCCGAGGTCGCCGCTGTCTTCAACGAGGTCGCGGACCGTAATCTCCAGCTCACGGGTGAGCTGAACCGGGTGCGGCGGGTCGTCGGCCGTGAGGGGAAACTCACGGAGCGCCTGGAGCTCGGCGCCTGCGAGGGGTCCTGGGCGGCGGCGATCGACGCCTGCAACGCCCTGGTGGACGATCTGGTGCGGCCGGTGTCCGAGGTGGGCCGGGTGCTGTCGGCGGTGGCCGAGGGCGATCTGGAACAGCGGATGGATCTGCGCTCCCAGGGAGCGGACGGTTCCGCGCACCCGCTGCGTGGCGAGTTCCTGAAGGTCGGCCGTACGGTCAACGGGCTGGTCGACCAGCTGTCGGCGTTCACCGACGAGGTGACGCGGGTCGCGAGCGAGGTCGGTACAGAGGGCAAGCTCGGCGGGCAGGCCCGGGTGCGCGGTATGTCGGGTTCGTGGAAGGACCTGACCGACTCCGTCAACACGATGGCGTCCCGGCTGACCGCTCAGGTGCGTGATATCGCTCTCGTGACGACGGCTGTCGCGAAGGGCGATCTCTCCCGGAAGGTCACGGTGCATGTGGCCGGGGAGATGCTGGAGCTGAAGAACACGGTCAACACGATGGTGGACCAGCTCTCCTCCTTCGCCTCCGAGGTCACGCGGGTGGCCCGTGAGGTGGGTACCGAGGGCGAGCTGGGCGGCCAGGCGCAGGTGCCGGGCGTCGCCGGCGTCTGGAAGGACCTGACGGACTCGGTCAATCTGATGGCCGGCAATCTGACGGCCCAGGTGCGCGGGATCGCGCAGGTGACGACGGCGGTCGCGAGCGGCGACCTCTCGCAGAAGGTCACGGTGAGCGCGCGCGGCGAGATCGCGCAGCTGGCCGAGACGATCAATCAGATGACGGAGACGCTGCGCACCTTCGCCGACGAGGTGACGCGGGTGGCCAACGAGGTCGGCGCCGAGGGCAGGCTGGGCGGTCAGGCTCAGGTGCCGGGTGCGGCGGGTACGTGGAAGGACCTCACCGATTCGGTGAACACCGCGTTCCGCAACCTCACCGGCCAGGTCCGGGACATCGCCCAGGTGACGACTGCGGTGGCGAACGGCGATCTGGGCCAGAAGGTCACCGTGGATGTCTCCGGCGAGATGCTGGAGTTGAAGAACACCGTCAACGGGATGGTCGACCAGCTTCAGTCCTTCGGTGCCGAAGTGACGCGGGTGGCACGGGAGATCGGTGTCGAGGGCGAGCTCGGCGGTCAGGCGGCGGTGCCGGGTGCGGCGGGTACGTGGAAGGACCTCACCGATTCGGTGAACACGGCCTTCCGTAACCTCACCGGCCAGGTGCGCAACATCGCCCAGGTGACGACTGCGGTCGCGAACGGCGACCTCTCGCAGAAGGTCACCGTGGACGTGTCCGGCGAGATGCTCCAGCTGAAGAACACCGTCAACGGCATGGTGGACCAGCTGTCGTCCTTCGCCGACCAGGTGACGCGGATGGCGCGGGACGTGGGCACGGAGGGCCGGCTCGGCGGTCAGGCGCGGGTGCCGGGCGTGAGCGGCACCTGGAAGGAGCTGACCGACTCCGTCAACTTCATGGCGGGCAACCTCACCTCCCAGGTGCGGCAGATCGCCCAGGTGACCACGGCGGTGGCGCGCGGCGATCTGTCGCAGAAGGTCGACGTGGACGCCCGGGGCGAGATCCTGGAGCTGAAGAACACCATCAACACCATGGTCGACCAGCTCTCGGCGTTCGCCGAGCAGGTGACCCGGGTGGCCCGCGAGGTGGGTACGGACGGCCGGCTGGGCGGTCAGGCGCAGGTGCCGGGAGTGGCGGGCGTCTGGCGCGACCTCACCGACTCGGTGAACGGCATGGCGGAGAACCTGACCGCGCAGGTCCGCAATATCGCGCAGGTCGCGACGGCGGTGGCCCGCGGTGACCTCTCGCAGAAGATCGACGTGGACGCGCGCGGCGAGATCCTGGAGCTGAAGAACACCCTCAACACGATGGTGGACCAGCTGTCCTCGTTCGCCGAGCAGGTGACGCGGGTGGCCCGTGAGGTGGGCACCGAGGGCATCCTGGGCGGCCAGGCGGAGGTGCAGGGCGTCTCGGGCACCTGGAAGGACCTCACGCAGTCGGTCAACTTCATGGCCAACAACCTGACGTCCCAGGTGCGCAACATCGCCGAGGTGACCACGGCGGTCGCCAAGGGCGATCTGTCGAAGAAGATCACGGTCGACGCCAAGGGCGAGATCCTCGAGCTCGTCACCACCGTGAACACCATGGTCGACCAGCTGTCGGACTTCGCCGAGCAGGTCACGCGGGTGGCCCGTGAGGTGGGTACGGAGGGCCAGCTGGGTGGTCAGGCGCGGGTGCGGGACGTCACCGGCATCTGGAAGGACCTCACCGACAACGTCAACCTGATGGCCAGCAATCTGACCAGCCAGGTCCGCAGCATCTCGCAGGTCGCGGGGGCGGTCGCCAACGGCGACCTGACCAAGAAGATCACCGTCGAGGCGCGTGGCGAGGTGGCGCAGCTCGCCGACACGGTCAACACCATGGTGACCACGCTGTCCTCGTTCGCGGACGAGGTCACGCGGGTGGCGCGCGAGGTGGGCACCGACGGCATCCTCGGCGGCCAGGCGCGCGTCCCGGGCGTGAGCGGCACCTGGAAGGACCTCACCGAGTCCGTGAACTCGATGGCGTCCAACCTGACCGGCCAGGTCCGCAACATCGCGATGGTGACCACCGCCATCGCGCAGGGCGATCTCACCAAGAAGATCGACATCGACGCGCGCGGTGAGATCCTCCAGCTGAAGACGACCATCAACACGATGGTCGACCAGCTGTCGTCCTTCGCCGACCAGGTGACCCGGGTGGCCCGCGAGGTGGGTACCGAGGGCCAGCTCGGGGGTCAGGCTCGGGTGCGTGACGTGGACGGCACGTGGCGCGACCTCACAGAGTCGGTGAACGAGATGGCGGGCAATCTGACCCGGCAGGTACGGGCCATCGCGGAAGTGGCCACCGCGGTGACCCGCGGAGACCTGAACCTCAAGATCGACGTGGATGCGGCCGGCGAGATCCTGGAGCTCCAGGACAACATCAACACGATGATCGCCAATCTGCGCGAGACCACCCTGGCCAACAAGGAACAGGACTGGCTCAAGGGCAACCTCGCCCGGATCTCCGGCCTGATGCAGGGCCGCCGCGATCTGCAGGACGTCGCCGGGCTCATCATGAGCGAGCTGACGCCCGTGGTCTCCGCGCAGCACGGCGCGTTCTTCCTGGCGATGCCGACGGGCCCGCACGAGGGGGAGAGCGGCGCGGACGCCTACGAGCTGCGGATGCTCGGCTCGTACGGCTACTCGATGGGCTCGATGCCCACGTCCTTCCTGCCGGGCGAGTCGCTGATCGGCACGGCGGCCAAGGAGAAGCGCACGATCCTGGTGGAGAACGTCCCGCCGGGCTATCTGAAGATCGCCTCCGGGCTGGGCGAAGCACCGCCGGCCCATGTGATCGTGCTGCCGGTGCTCTTCGAGGGGCAGGTCCTCGGTGTGATCGAGCTGGCGTCCTTCCAGCCGTTCGCGCAGATCCAGAAGGACTTCCTCAGCCAGATCGCCGAGATGATCGGCACCAGCGTCAACACCATCAGCGTCAACACCAAGACCGAGGTGCTGCTCAAGCAGTCGCAGGAGCTCACCGAGCAACTGCGCGAGCGGTCGGCGGAGTTGGAGAACCGGCAGAAGGCGCTGGAGATCTCCAACGCCGAGCTGGAGGAGAAATCCGAGCGCCTGGCGCGGCAGAACCGCGACATCGAGGTGAAGAACACCGAGATCGAGGAGGCCCGGCAGGTGCTGGAGGAGCGGGCCGAGCAGCTCGCGGTCTCCATGCGCTACAAGTCGGAGTTCCTGGCCAATATGTCGCACGAGCTGCGCACGCCGCTCAACTCGCTGCTGATCCTGGCCAAGCTGCTCGCCGACAACGCCGAGGGCAATCTCTCGCCGAAGCAGGTCGAGTTCGCCGACACGATCCACGGGGCGGGCTCGGATCTGCTCCAGCTGATCAACGACATCCTGGACCTGTCGAAGGTCGAGGCGGGCAAGATGGACGTCAGCCCGACCCGGATCGCGCTCGTCCAGCTCGTCGACTACGTGGAGGCGACCTTCCGGCCGCTGACGGCGGAGAAGGGCCTGGACTTCTCCGTACGGGTCTCGCCGGAGCTGCCGACCACGCTCCACACCGATGAGCAGCGGCTGCTCCAGGTGCTGCGCAATCTGCTGTCGAACGCGGTGAAGTTCACGGACACCGGCGCGGTCGAGCTGGTGATCCGCCCGGCCGGGGCGGAGGTCCCGGACAGCATCCGGGAGCAGCTGCTGGAGGCCGGGTCGCTGCGGGACGCCGACGGGGAGATGATCGCCTTCTCGGTCACCGACACCGGCATCGGCATCGCGCAGAGCAAGATGCGTGTCATCTTCGAGGCGTTCAAACAGGCCGACGGCACGACGAGCCGCAAGTACGGCGGTACGGGCCTGGGTCTGTCCATCAGCCGGGAGATCGCCCGGCTGCTCGGCGGTGAGATCGACGCCGCGAGCGAGCCCGGCCGGGGCTCGACCTTCACCCTCTATATGCCGCTCAACCCCGGTGAGCTGCCGCCCCAGGGCTATCCGCAGCCGGGCGGGGAGGGCATCGTGGGCGCCGGGCAGGAGACGCCCGGTGCCGGACACGGCCCGGCGGAGGGCGACGCCTCGCCCGCCCGTCAGGCCGCGGGGCTCTTCCTGCGTCGCCGCAGGGCGGCCCAGGCCGCCGGACGGGCGGCCGCCCCGGCCCGGGACGGGCAGGGCGACGGGGCGGTGCCGGGCGCGCGGCTGCCCGGCGCGCCGGCCCCGGAGCTTCCGGCGGGCCGGCCGCAGCCGGCCTTCGGCGAGTTCACGCACGGCGACTTCGGCGCCGGCGCGGACACGGGCTACGGAGGCGGTTTCAGCGGCGGGTTCAACGGTGAGAAGGTGCTGATCGTCGACGACGACATCCGCAATGTGTTCGCCCTCACCAGCGTGCTGGAGCAGCACGGGCTGTCGGTGCTCTACGCGGAGAACGGCCGTGAGGGGATCGAGGTGCTGGAGCAGCACGACGACGTCGTGGTGGTCCTGATGGACATCATGATGCCGGAGATGGACGGCTACGCCACGACGGCGGCGATCCGCCGGATGCCGCAGTTCGCGGGGCTGCCCATCATCGCGCTGACGGCGAAGGCGATGAAGGGTGACCGGGAGAAGAGCATCGATGCCGGAGCGTCCGACTATGTCACAAAACCGGTGGATACTGACCATCTTCTCACGGTGATGGAGCAGTGGATGCGCGCAGAGTGACGGAATCCCGTTCACTCTTTGACAATTCGCTGACTCAGTGTGGCCGAAGGCGTGTGGGAGCGCGGTATTCGGGGAACCTTCTGGTCCCCCACCGCGTTTCTGCTACGTGCACAGTGACATCGCGGTGACAGGGTGTGGCGACGGGCGGGGTGCGGCTACCATGACCGGCACAAGGACGGGCGGCGCAAGGGAGTCGTCCCCCGGGGCGGCGCCCGGTGCTTCCCCCGGCTCCGCGAGCCGGGGAGACCCCAAGCCGGGACGAGGAGGACGGGGCATGGTGCAGAAGGCCAAGATCCTCCTGGTCGATGACCGGCCGGAGAATCTGCTGGCGCTGGAGGCCATTCTCTCCGCGCTCGATCAGACGCTGGTACGGGCATCGTCAGGGGAGGAAGCGCTCAAGGCGCTGCTGACGGACGACTTCGCGGTGATCCTGCTGGACGTGCAGATGCCCGGCATGGACGGCTTCGAGACCGCGGCGCACATCAAGCGGCGGGAGCGGACCCGGGACATCCCGATCATCTTCCTCACCGCCATCAACCACGGTCCCCACCACACCTTCCGGGGCTACGCGGCGGGCGCGGTCGACTACATCTCCAAGCCCTTCGACCCGTGGGTGCTGCGCGCCAAGGTCTCGGTCTTCGTCGAGCTGTACATGAAGAACTGCCAGCTGCGCGAGCAGGCCAGCCTGTTGCGCCTCCAGCTGGAGAACGGTGGCCACTCCGGCCGCACCGGGGTGCTCGAGCCCCAGGAGCCCGCCGGGCTGCTCGCCGAGCTCTCCGCGCGGCTCGCCGCCGTCGAGGAGCAGGCCGAGGCCCTCTCCAAACAGCTGGACGAGTCCGCCGACGCGGCCGCCGTCGCCACCGCCGCCCATCTGGAGCGCAAGCTCACCGGACTGCGGCGCGCCCTGGACGCGCTGGAGCCCGGAGCCGGCAGCGGCGCCAGCCCGGTCCCCTCGCAGACCTGACGGCGCCGCGCGGAGCGCCCTCGCCGCCCGGCCGCTCCGGCGCGGCGGCGACCAGGGTTTGACGCTGCGTCACCCCCGTCACTACGGCCCGTCGACACGAACGGGTGAACGCCCGACCGCACGTGTACCGCGCGGCCGACACCGGTAACCTCGGCACCATGGCCTCACGTACGTCCGGCAAGGGTTCCCAGAGCACGGCGGGCACCTCCAAGCAGCGCGCCGGGCGCGCAGGGGCCCCCGCCAAGAAGACCGCCGCGAAGAAGTCCCCGGCCCGGCCCGCGAGCCGGCCGCCCGCGCGCAAGGCACCGGCCAGGAAGGCCGCCGCCAAGCGCCCGCCGGGCGGCGCCCGCAAGGTCGGGCGCGGACTCGCGCACGGCGCCGGGAGCGTCTTCCGCGGCGTCGGCCGGGGCGCCAGGGGGCTCGACCCCGCCCACCGCAAGGACGGGCTCGCGCTGCTCCTCCTCGGCCTCGCCCTCATCGTGGCCGTCGGCACCTGGTCCAGCCTCGACGGACCCGTCGGCGACCTCATCCGCCTGTTCGTCACGGGCGCCTTCGGCCGCCTGGACCTCGTCGTACCGATACTCCTGGCCGTCATAGCGCTCCGGCTCTTCCGCCACCCCGAGCGCCCCGAGGCCAACGGACGGATCGTCATCGGCCTGTCGGCGCTGGTCCTCGGCATCCTCGGGCAGGTCCACGTGGCCTGCGGATCGCCCGGCCGAGGCTCAGGCTGGCAGGCCGTACGGGACGCCGGCGGCATGATCGGCTGGGTCGCCTCCAAGCCCCTGCTCTTCACGGTCGGCGAGATGCTCGCCGTACCGCTGCTGGCGCTGCTCAGCGTCTTCGGGCTGCTCGTGGTCACGGCCACCCCGGTCAACGCCATCCCGCGCCGGCTGAGAGAGCTCGGCGTACGGCTCGGCGTCATCGAGCCGCACCCCGGGGAGTACGGGCACGAGGCCGTCGCCGGATACGCGGACCACGACGACTACGACGACGAGTGGCGCGCGGCCCCCGCCCGCCGCCCCCGGCGCACCGCCGCGCCCACCGGCCCCGACCGGGCCGAGGAGGAGGCGCTCGAGCGGCGCCGCAAGCCGCGCCGCGCCGCGGTGGCACCCGCCGGGGACCGGGAGCCGGACGCCGTGGACCTCGCCGCGGCGGCCGCCGCCTCCCTGGACGGGGCCGTGCTCCACGGCGTCCCGCCGACCCCGCTCGTCGCCGACCTCAGCAGCGCCGTCTCCGGCGCCGCCACGGACGGCGGACGGGCCGGGAGCGGGCGCGCCGCCGGCCGGAAGAAGCCCGCCGCGGACGAGTACGCCGACCACGCCGCGAGCCGTCCGGCCGTACCGGCCAGCGTCCCCGACCTGACCAAGCCCGCGCCCATGCCCGGCGGCCTGCCCCCGCGCGCCGAGCAGCTCCAGCTCGCCGGTGACATCACCTACGCGCTGCCCTCGCTCGACCTGCTGGAGCGCGGCGGCCCGGGCAAGACCCGCAGCGCCGCCAACGACGCCATAGTGGCCTCGCTGACGAACGTCTTCGCGGAGTTCAAGGTCGACGCGGCCGTCACCGGCTTCACCCGGGGACCGACGGTCACCCGCTACGAGGTCGAGCTGGGCCCGGCCGTCAAGGTCGAGCGGATCACCGCGCTCACCAAGAACATCGCCTACGCCGTCGCCAGCCCCGACGTGCGCATCATCAGCCCCATCCCCGGCAAGTCCGCGGTCGGCATCGAGATCCCCAACAGCGACCGCGAGATGGTCAACCTCGGAGACGTCCTGCGGCTGGCCGACGCCGCCGGCGACGACCACCCGATGCTCGTCGCGCTGGGCAAGAACGTCGAGGGCGGCTACGAGATGGCCAACCTCGCGAAGATGCCGCACATCCTGGTCGCCGGTGCCACCGGCTCCGGAAAGTCGTCCTGCATCAACTGCCTGATCACCTCGATCATGGTCCGGGCGACCCCCGAGGACGTCCGGATGGTGCTGGTCGACCCCAAGCGCGTCGAACTGACGGCCTACGAGGGCATCCCGCACCTGATCACGCCGATCATCACCAACCCCAAGCGGGCCGCCGAGGCCCTCCAGTGGGTCGTGCGCGAGATGGACCTGCGCTACGACGACCTGGCCGCCTACGGCTTCCGGCACATCGACGACTTCAACGCCGCCGTGCGCGCCGGGAAGGTCACCCCGCCGCAGGGCAGCGAGCGGGAGCTGTCGCCGTACCCGTATCTGCTGGTGATCGTCGACGAGCTCGCGGACCTGATGATGGTGGCCCCGCGCGACGTCGAGGACTCCATCGTCCGGATCACCCAGCTCGCGCGCGCCGCCGGTATCCATCTGGTGCTGGCCACCCAGCGCCCCTCCGTCGACGTCGTCACCGGCCTCATCAAGGCGAACGTGCCCTCCCGGCTCGCCTTCGCCACCTCCTCCCTCGCCGACAGCCGCGTCATCCTCGACCAGCCGGGCGCCGAGAAGCTGATCGGCAAGGGTGACGGCCTCTTCCTGCCCATGGGCGCCAACAAGCCCATCCGGATGCAGGGCGCCTTCGTCACGGAGGGCGAGGTCGCCGCGATCGTCCAGCACTGCAAGGACCAGATGGCGCCGGTCTTCCGCGAGGACGTCACGGTCGGCACGTCCAGGAAGAAGGAGATCGACGAGGACATCGGCGACGACCTCGATCTGCTGTGCCAGGCCGCCGAGCTGGTCGTCTCCACGCAGTTCGGCTCGACCTCGATGCTCCAGCGGAAATTGCGTGTGGGATTCGCCAAGGCGGGCAGACTCATGGACCTGATGGAATCGCGCAACATCGTGGGCCCCAGCGAGGGCTCCAAGGCGCGTGACGTGCTGGTGAAGCCCGATGAGCTGGACGGCGTGCTCGCGATCATCCGAGGAGAGGGCCAGGCGTAGCGGCCGGTCGGCGGCAGCTGGAAAAGATCCCTGGTCAACCGTTTCTCTCGGGCTCGAGTGGAGTTGAGCGAGAGGGGAGGGGCGATGTGCCACCGTCGTGATCACAGAGCCTTCTGATGGCCTACAAAGTCCGGCTTCCCGCTTGCCCGACCGTTTCGCATGCCCCCTAGACTGAATCTCCAGCAGGTGGCTGTACGCTCGAAAGGCGCCCACGTGTCCATCGGCAACTCTTCAGAGGACGACCGGATCCCCGGCTCCGAGGAGGACCGGCCCTCCGTCGGACGACTCCTTCAGCAAGCCCGAATCGGTGCCGGACTGACCGTGGACGAGGTCAGTTCCACCACCCGCGTACGCGTCCCGATCGTCCATGCGATCGAACAGGACGACTTCACTCGCTGTGGCGGCCGGGTCTATGCCCGGGGGCACATCCGCACCCTCGCGCGCGCCGTCGGCCTGGATCCCGTGCCGCTCGTCGCGCAGTACGACGCCGAGCACGGCGGGCGCCCCGCGCCGACCCCGGCGGCCCCGCTCTTCGACGCCGAGCGCATCCGGCCCGAACCCCGGCGGCCCAACTGGACCGCGGCCATGGTCGCCGCCATCGTCGCGATCGTCGGCTTCGTGGGCTTCACGCTCTTCAACGGCGGGGCCAAGAGCGGTCCGGTCTCCGCCGACCCGGCCTCCGGCAAGCCGTCCACGGCGTCCAGCGCCAAGGCCGGCCCCGGCAAGGCGAAGACCGACCCCAAGGCCGAGCCCAAAGCCGGTCCCAAGGGGGAGGCCTCGGCGAGCGCCATCGCCGGCGTCCCCGGCAACAAGGTCACCGTCAAGCTCACCGCCGAGAACGGCCAGACGTGGATGTCCGCCAAGGACGGCAACGGCAAGCTGCTGGAGGAGGGCGTCCTGGCCCGGGGCGGTTCCAAGACCTTCACCGACGACAAGCGCATCGATCTGGTCCTGGGCAACGCCGGAGCCGTGCAACTGTTCGTGAACGGCAAAGAGGTCAAGAACCTGGGCGCCGATGGCCAGGTTCAGCGTCTGAGCTACACCCGGGGAGACCCTTCAGCGGGCTGACCTGCGGCGGAACCCGCCGGAAAGGCCGCCGCGACGGGCGCGAGGAGCTTGTGGGTGACCAGGCTCTCCGCGCCCGTCGGCCACTCGGCAGCGGATGCGGCGCCGGGACAAAGTAGGCTGAGCCCTATGCCCGAACGCCGTACCGTCGCTCTTGTCACACTTGGCTGCGCCCGTAACGAGGTGGACTCGGAGGAGCTGGCAGGCCGCTTGGCGGCGGATGGCTGGGACCTCGTCGAGGACGCCGCCGATGCCGATGTGGCCGTCGTCAACACCTGCGGTTTCGTCGACGCCGCGAAGAAGGATTCCGTCGACGCCCTCCTGGAGGCCAACGACCTCAAGGAGCACGGCCGCACCCAGGCCGTCGTGGCCGTCGGCTGCATGGCCGAGCGCTACGGCAAGGAGCTCGCCGAGGCGCTTCCCGAGGCCGACGGAGTGCTCGGCTTCGACGACTACTCCGACATCTCCGACCGGCTCCAGACCATCCTCTCCGGTGGCGTCCACGCCTCCCACACCCCGCGCGACCGCCGCAAGCTGCTGCCGATCAGCCCCGCCGAGCGCCAGGGTGCCGCCGATGTGGCCCTCCCGGGCCACGCGCAGGACACCCCTCCGGAGGACTTGCCCGAGGGCGTGGCCCCGGCCTCCGGGCCGCGCGCCCCGCTGCGCCGCAGGCTGGGCAGCAGCCCCGTCGCCTCCGTGAAGCTCGCCTCCGGCTGCGACCGGCGCTGCTCCTTCTGCGCCATCCCCTCCTTCCGCGGCTCCTTCATCTCGCGCCGCCCCTCCGACGTGCTGGGCGAGGCGCGCTGGCTGGCCGAGCAGGGCGTGAAGGAGATCATGCTGGTCTCCGAGAACAACACCTCCTACGGCAAGGACCTCGGCGACATCCGTCTGCTGGAGACGCTGCTGCCGGAGCTGGCGGCCGTGGACGGCCTGGAGCGGATCCGGGTCAGCTACCTCCAGCCGGCCGAGATGCGGCCCGGCCTGATCGACGTGCTGACCTCGACGGAGAAGGTCGTCCCCTACTTCGACCTCTCCTTCCAGCACTCGGCCCCGAAGGTGCTGCGGGCCATGCGCCGCTTCGGCGACACCGACCGCTTCCTGGAGCTGCTCGACACCATCCGCGGCAAGGCGCCGCAGGCGGGCGCCCGTTCCAACTTCATCGTCGGCTTCCCCGGGGAGACCGAGGAGGACGTGGCCGAGCTGGAGCGCTTCCTCATCGGCGCGCGACTGGACGCCATCGGCGTCTTCGGGTACTCCGACGAGGACGGCACCGAGGCCGCCACCTACGAGAACAAGCTCGACCCCGAGATCGTCGCCGAGCGGCTGGAGCGGATCTCCCGGCTGGCCGAGGAGCTGACCGCGCAGCGCGCGGAGGAGCGCATCGGTGAGACGATCGAAGTACTCGTCGACCGCGTGGACGACGAGGACGGAGTGATCGGCCGGGCGGCCCACCAGGCGCCGGAGACCGACGGCCAGGTGCTGCTCGGCACGGACCACCGGCTGGAGCCCGGCCGGATGGTCACGGCGAAGGTAGTGGCGAGCGAGGGCGTGGACCTCGTCGCCGAGCCGCTCGGGATCGAGGGCGGGTGTACCGAGGAGGCGGGCAGATGAGCGGACTCCCGGCCTCCGCCACAGGAGGTCCGGCCCCGGCGAAGGGTGTCCGGCAGGCCGGGTTGTGGAACATCGCCAATATCCTCACCATGGCGCGCCTGCTCCTGGTGCCCGGGTTTGTCTTGTTGATGCTGCACAACGGCGGTTATGACGAGGCCTGGCGTTCCTTCGCCTGGGCGGCGTTCGCGATCGCCATGATCACCGATCTCTTCGACGGTCATCTCGCGCGGACGTACAACCTGGTCACCGACTTCGGCAAGATCGCCGACCCCATCGCCGACAAGGCGATCATGGGCGCCGCCCTGATCTGCCTCTCCGCCCTGGACGACCTGCCGTGGTGGGTGACGGGCGTGATCCTCTTCCGCGAGGTCGGCATCACGCTGATGCGCTTCTGGGTCATCCGGCTCGGGGTCATCCCGGCCAGCCGGGGCGGGAAGCTGAAGACGCTCGCGCAGGGCGTGGGCGTGGGCATGTACATCCTGCCGCTGGTCGGCCCGCTGGCGACCTTGCGCTTCTGGGTGATGGCGGTCGCGGTGGTGTTGACCGTCTCCACCGGCCTCGAGTACATCGGGCAGGCGTTCCGGCTGCGGAGGGCCGCGCGGGCGCGGGAGTCCGCGCGATGAGCGGCCAGGGGGGCAGTTCCGCCGCGGCGGCGCTCGCGGCGCTGGAGGCGTGCGGGCACAGCCTCGCCGTCGCCGAGTCGCTCACGGGCGGGCTGGTCGCCGCGGAGCTGACCGCCGTACCGGGCGCCTCGCGCACGATGCGGGGCTCGGTCACCGCCTACGCCACCGGGGTCAAGCGCGACGTCCTGGGCGTGGACGGGCGGTTGCTCGCCGAGCGCGGCGCCGTCGACGCGGACGTGGCACGGCAGATGGCGCACGGCGTACGGGCCGTGCTGGGCGCGGACTGGGGGCTCGCCACCACGGGGGTGGCCGGGCCCGAGCCGCAGGACGGCAAGGCCGTCGGCACGGTCTTCGTGGCCGTCGAGGGACCGGACGGCACCGCCGCCGTACGGGAGCTGTCCCTGGACGGCGACCGGGCGGGCATCCGGGCCGAAAGCGTACGAGCGGTCCTCGCGCTGCTCCTACGCGAACTGGCGGGGAACGCGGGGGCAAAGGATACGGAACACAACGGGGGGAATTGATGTTTGCAGCCCTGAGTGAACACGACATAGCTCCCCGCACGGCCGCACCCCGAGGCGGTACGGTGGGGCGTGAAGGAACCGGATTCGCGGTCCAAGGAGGGAGCCACCGATGATTCTGCTCCGTCGCCTGCTGGGTGACGTGCTGCGTCGGCAGCGCCAACGCCAGGGCCGCACTCTGCGCGAGGTCTCCTCGTCCGCCCGGGTCTCGCTCGGATATCTCTCCGAGGTCGAGCGCGGGCAGAAAGAGGCGTCCTCCGAGCTTCTCTCCGCAATCTGCGACGCTCTGGACGTTCGGATGTCCGAGGTCATGCGCGAGGTGAGCGACGAGCTGTCGCTGGCCGAGCTGGCGCAGTCGGCGGCGGCGAGCGAGCCGGTACCCGCGCCGATGCGGCCGATGTTCAATTCGGTGTCCGTGACGGGCGTTCCGGGGGAGCGTGTGACGATCAAGGCCCCGGCGGAAGCCGTGGATGTGGTCGCCGCCTGATCCAGCCTGAGACGGTCTGGAGCACCACCGTTTCCCAGAAAGATCCCGGTCGGACGATCTGACCGGGATCTCCGCGTTGTGCGGCCGTTGTGCGGGCTTCCCCGGGCCCTGATGCAATGGTGGGGAGAGCGGAGAAACCGGAGCGATCCGGTCGTTCTCCGCGTCCTTTCCCGGAGCGGCCTGTGGGGCGGCCCGTGGAGCAGCCTGTGGAGCAGGAGGAACGCGGATGTCTGTGGTGAAGAGCCCGCTGTCCGAAGCGGACCGCAAGACCGTCGGAGACGCCCTCCAGGGCGCGCTCGTGGACCTCGTCGACCTCTCCCTCGTCGCCAAGCAGGTCCACTGGAACGTGATCGGCCCGCGCTTCCGCTCCATCCACCTCCAGCTCGACGAGGTCGTGGCCAGCGCCCGTATCCACGCGGACACGGTCGCCGAGCGGGCCTCGGCGCTCGGGGTCTCCCCGGACGGCCGGGCCGAGACGGTCGCCAAGACCAGCGGAATCGGCACGATCGGCGGCGGCTGGACCAAGGACACCGATGCCGTACGGACCCTGGTCGAGGCGCTCGGCGCCGTGATCACACGGATGCGCGAGCGCATCCAGGCGACCGGCGACCCGGACCCCGTCACCCAGGACATCCTCATCGGCCTGACGGGCGACCTGGAGAAACACCACTGGATGTTCCAGGCCGAGAACGCCTGAAGCACGCGATGCTCCGGGGAGACGAGCCCGGGCGCCCGCCGCCCCTGGGACCGCTCGGCTGGGCGGTGGGAGGCCTTCTGACCGGGGTGTGGTGCTGGGCCGTCCTCCGGCTGCTGCTCCAGCCGGGCCGGGCCGGATTCGTGGAGGGGCTGGTCGCGGCCGGGGGCTGGGGGCTGAGCCTGCTGCCGGTGCACTGCACGCCCCGGAGCCGGGCGGAGGGCGGGGAGGCCGGAGGGGCCGGAGGGGCCGTCCTGAGGGCGCTGCGACGGTGGTGGCGCGGAGGGGCACGGCACTGAGACGTCGCCTGCCCCCGGCCGTGGGGCCGTCGCCTGCCCCGGCCGTGGGACCGTCGGTGCCGTCGGTTCACCCGTTCGGATGAGTGGCGGGGGATCGAGCGGCGGGGGATCGGGGGTCAGCCGGTGGGCGGCGGGGGAGGGCCCGTCTGGCAGTGGGGGCACCAGTAGGTCGTCCGCTCCCGGCCCTCCGGCCCCTGGCCGGCCACCAGGACGGGCGTGCCGCAGCGCCGGCACGGCCGGTCGGCCCGTCCGTAGACCCACAGACCGCGGTCCGGGCGGGCGTCGGCCGTGGTGATCCGGGAGACACGGGACTTGTTGGCCTCCAGCAGCTTCTTCGCCAGGGCCACCAGCCGATCGGGGCCGGGCACGGACGCCATGGGCAGCCAAGGGGTGACCCGCAGCAGGAAGCACAGCTCGGACTTGTAGACATTGCCGACGCCCGCCAGATTGCGCTGGTCGAGGAGGGCCTCGCCGACCGTGCGCCCGGGGTCCGAGAGCAGCCGGAGGACGGCCTCCTCCGCGTCCCAGTCGGGGCCGAGGAGGTCGGGGCCCAGATGGCCGACCAGCGTGGACTCGTCGGTGGTGCGCACCAGGTCCAGCACGGGAAGGCGATAGCCGACGGCCGTGCGGTCGGCGGTGGCCAGGACGGCCCGGATCTGGTGGTGCGGGCCGCCGCGCGGGCGCTCACCGGTGGCGTGGACGCGCCAGGAGCCGTCCATGCCGAGGTGGGAGTGGAGGGTGAGGCCGCCGCCGACGCGGGTGAGCAGGTGCTTGCCGCGCGGGACGACCTCGAGGACCGTGCGGCCGGTGAGATCGGTGGTGGCGAGCCGGGGCACGCGCAGGTCGCTGCGGATCAGCGCCTCACCCGCGAGGGCCTCGTGCAGGACCCGCGCGGTGCGCCAGACGGTGTCTCCTTCGGGCATACGGCGACTCCTTCGCGGATACGGCCCATGATGCGGCGTGGGTCAGGGCGCGCGCAGGCGCAGCCCCCGCGGTGTGGCGTGGAAGCCCGCCGCCTCCAGCACGGCCCCGAGCGGGGAGGACAGGGCCGGGGCGCCGTTGACACGCTCGACGGTGACCGTGCCCAGCGCGCCGGCGTGCGCCGCCTCGGCCAGGGCCGCGGCCGCCTCGCGTACGGCGGGATCGTCAGCGGTGGTCTCCGCGCCGGGTTCCTGTGGCCAGGCCAGGACGGTCTTCCCGCCGCGCTCGACGTAGAGCGTCAGCGCGCCGTCGAGGAGGACGACCAGGGCGCCGGCCTTGCGGCCGGGCTTGTGGGTCGCGCCGGCGGGCGGATCGGGCCAGGGCAGCGCGGCGCCGTAGGCGTTGGCGGGGTCGGCGGCGGCGAGGACGACCGCCCGGCGCCGGCCGTCCCGAGCGCCCGCCGGCCGGTCCTCCCAGGGGGCGCCTCCCGGGGCGCCGGAGCGCTCCCGGGCCGTACTGGCGGCGCGCAGCCGGTCGACCGCGCCGTCCACGGCGAACTGCGCCGCGCCCAGCCCCTCGACGACATAGCCGCGGCGGGCCTGGCCGCTCTCCTCGAAGACCGACAGCACCCGGTAGGCCGCCGCGAAACCGCCCTCCACCCCTTCGGCGGCGACGGCCCCTCGGGTCACCACGCCGTGCCGGTCGAGCAGGGTCCGGGCCAGGGCGTGGGCCCGGTGCGTGACGTCGGGCGCGCGCTCGGGCAGCAGCGACCAGCGGCCCGCGACCGTGGGCGGGCCGCCGCGCGAGGCGGTGGGCCGGAGCCCCGGGCCCGTCCGGGCGAGGACGGAACCGTAACGGCCGCGCGGGACGGCCCGTTTGGCGCGGTGGGCGGTGGAGCCGGCCGTGCGGCCGGAGCCGAGCACCGAGCGCAGCGGCGCGAGGGTGTCGTTGGTCAGCCGGCCGGACCAGGCGAGATCCCAGACGGCCTCGGCGATACGGGCGTCCGTGCCGTCGGTGCCGTCCACCGCCGCGCTCGTGGCGCGCACCTGCTCGGCGATCTGCCGGAAGAACAGGCCGTAGCCACCGGCGAGGGCGTCCAGCACGGCCTGGTGGAGGGGGGAGAGCTCCAGCGGATGCGGGGCCGGGAGGAGCAGGGGGGCCGTGTCGGCGAGCAGCAGCGAGACCCAGCCGTCCTTGCCGGGGAGGGCGCCCGCGCCGGCCCAGACGACCTCGCCCGCCGCCGTGAGCTCGTCGAGCATGGCGGGGCTGTAGTCCGTCACCCGGGAGGGCAGGACGAGCTTCTCCAGCGCGGACGCGGGCACCGGGGCGCCCTGCAACTGCTCGACGGCGCGCAGCAGTCCGTCGACGCCGCGCAGGCTGTGGGAGCCGACGTGCTGCCACGCGGGCAGGAACGCGGCGAGCGTGGCGGGCGGCACGGGCTCCAGCTCGTGCCGCAGCGCCGCCAGGGAGCGGCGTCGCAGCCTGCGCAGGACGGCCGCGTCGCACCATTCCTGGCCCAGGCCGGCGGGGTGGAACTCGCCCTGCACGATCCGTCCGGCGGCCGCCAGCCGGTGCAGCGCGCCGTCGGTCACCGCGATGCCGAGGCCGAACCGGGCCGCCGCCTCCGCCGAGGTGAACGGGCCGTGGGTGCGGGCGTAGCGGGCGAGGAGATCGCCCAGCGGGTCCTTGACGGGCTCGGTGAAGGCCTCGGGAACGCCGACGGGCAGGGCCGTGCCCAGGGCGTCCCGCAGCCGCCCGGCGTCCTCGACGGCGGCCCAGTGGTCCTCGCCGGCGATCCGGACGCGCAGGGCGCGGCGGGCGTCGGACAGCTCCCGTGCCCAGCCCGGCTCGGCGCCGCGCGCGGCCAGCTCGGCGTCGGTGAGGGGGCCCAGGAGCCGCAGCAGATCGGCGACGCCTTCGGCGTCCTTGGCGCGGCGGTCCTCGGTCAGCCACTGGAGCTCGCGCTCCAGCTCGGTCAGCACGTCGGCGTCGAGCAGCTCGCGGAGCTCGGCCTGGCCCAGCAACTCGGCCAGCAGCCGGGAGTCGAGGGACAGGGCGGCGGCGCGCCGCTCCGCGAGCGGGGAGTCGCCCTCGTAGAGGAACTGGGCGACGTAGCCGAAGAGCAGCGAGCGGGCGAACGGGGACGGCTCGGGGGTGGTGACCTCCACCAGACGGACCCGGCGCGCTTCGATGTCGCCCATCAGCTCGGTCAGGCCGGGGACGTCGAAGACGTCCTGGAGGCATTCGCGGACGGCTTCGAGGACGATCGGGAACGAGCCGAACTCGCTCGCCACCTGGAGCAGCTGGGAGGCGCGCTGGCGCTGCTGCCACAGCGGTGTGCGCTTGCCCGGATCGCGGCGCGGCAGCAGCAGGGCACGGGCGGCGCACTCGCGGAAGCGGGAGGCGAACAGGGCCGAGCCGCCCACCTGATCGGTGACGATCCCCTCGACCTCGCCCTTGTCGAACAGGACGTCGGCGGCGCCGAGGGGGGACTGCTCGGCGTCGTACGCGCCGTCCTGCCGGGTGGGCTCGGTGTCGAGCAGGTCCAGGCCGAGCAGGTCGGCGTCGGGCAGGCGGAGGACGATGCCGTCGTCGGCGTGCATCACCTGGGTGTCCATGCCGTACCGCTCGGAGAGCCGGGCGCCGAGGGCCAGCGCCCAAGGGGCGTGCACCTGGGCGCCGAAGGGGGAGTGGACGACCACCCGCCAGTCGCCCAGCTCGTCGCGGAACCGTTCGACGACGACGGTCCGGTCGTCGGGCACGTGCCCGCAGGCGCGGCGCTGCTCGTCGAGGTAGGACAGGACGTTGCCGGCGGCCCAGGTGTCGAGGCCGGCGGCGGTGAGCCGGTCGCGGGCGGCGTCGGGCGTCAGCCCGCCGATCTCGCGCAGGAACGCCCCGAGCGCGCGCCCCAGTTCGAGCGGGCGGCCCAGCTGGTCGCCCTTCCAGAACGGCAGCCTCCCCGGGGTGCCGGGGGCGGGGGTGACGAGGACGCGGTCACGGGTGATGTCCTCGATCCGCCAGGAGGTCGTGCCCAGGGTGAACACATCGCCGACGCGGGACTCGTAGACCATCTCCTCGTCGAGCTCCCCCACCCGGCCGCCGCCCTTCTTGGGGTCGGCGCCGGCCAGGAAGACACCGAAGAGGCCGCGGTCGGGGATGGTGCCGCCGGAGGTGACGGCGAGCCGCTGCGCGCCGGGGCGCCCCGTGACCGTACCGGCGACGCGGTCCCAGACCAGGCGCGGGCGCAACTCCGCGAAGGCGTCGGACGGATAGCGTCCGGCGAGCATGTCGAGAACGCCGGAGTAGGCCGACTCGGGCAGCGCCGCGAAGGGCGCGGCCCGGCGCACCAGGGCCAGCAGCTCCTCGACGTCCCAGGTGTCCATGGCCGCCATGGCGACGACCTGCTGGGCGAGGACGTCCAGCGGATTGGCCGGTACGCGCAAGCGCTCGATGGCGCCCCGGCGCATGCGCTCGGTCACCACGGCCGCCTGCACCAGGTCGCCCCGGTACTTGGGGAAGACGACGCCGGTGGAGACCGCGCCGACCTGGTGGCCCGCGCGGCCCACCCGCTGGAGCCCGGAGGCGACCGACGGCGGCGACTCGACCTGGACGACCAGGTCCACGGCGCCCATGTCGATGCCCAGCTCCAGGCTGGAGGTGGCGACGACGGCCGGCAGCCGGCCCGCCTTGAGGTCCTCCTCGACCAGGGCGCGCTGCTCCTTGGAGACCGAGCCGTGGTGCGCGCGGGCGAGGACGGGCGGCGCGCCCTTCGCCGGGCCGGATCCGCCCATCAGCTCGGCGGGGGAGTGGTGCTCGGGCAGCGGGGCCCCGGTGGCCCGTTCGTGGGCGATCTCGTTGAGCCGGTTGCACAGACGCTCGGCGAGGCGGCGGGAGTTGGCGAAGACGATCGTGGAGCGGTGGGCCTGGACGAGATCGGCGATGCGCTCCTCGACGTGCGGCCAGATCGACGGCCGGTCCTTGCCGTCGCCGCCCTCCTGCACGGGCGAGCCGCCGAGCTCGCCGAGGTCCTCGACGGGCACGACCACCGACAGGTCGAACTCCTTGCCGGACGGCGGCTGGACGATCTCCACCTTGCGCCGCGGCGAGAGGAAACGGGCCACCTCGTCCACCGGGCGCACGGTCGCGGAGAGTCCGATGCGCCGGGCGGGGCGCTCCAGCAGGACGTCGAGGCGCTCCAGGGACAGTGCCAGATGCGCGCCCCGCTTGGTCCCGGCGACGGCGTGCACCTCGTCGAGGATCACGGTCTCCACGCCCGTCAGCGCCTCCCGCGCGGCGGAGGTGAGCATCAGGAACAGCGACTCCGGCGTGGTGATCAGGATGTCCGGCGGCCGGGTGACCAGGGCGCGGCGCTCGGTCGCCGGGGTGTCGCCGGAGCGGATGCCGACGCGGATATCCGGCTCGGGCAGCCCCAGCCGGGCGGCCTCCTGGCGGATGCCGGTCAGAGGGCTGCGCAGATTCCGCTCGACGTCCACGGCGAGGGCCTTGAGCGGCGAGATGTACAGCACCCGGCAGCGCTTGCCGCGCTCGGCGGGCGGCGGGCTGCTCGCCAGCCGGTCGAGGGAGGCGAGGAAGGCGGCCAGCGTCTTGCCGGAGCCGGTGGGCGCGACGACCAGGACGTCCGAGCCCTCGCCGATGGCCCGCCAGGCGCCGGCCTGGGCGGCGGTGGGCGCGGAGAACGCCCCCGTGAACCACGAGCGGGTCGCGGGGGAGAACGCGTCGAGAGCCGAGGCCGGGTCCGGCTCGGAGGGCGGGGCCGCCGCCGTGTCGTTCGCCATGCCCCCCATCGTGCACCGCACCACTGACAATGCCCCGGACACGCAGGTCAGCGGCGGTTCCAGCGGGTTCGGGGCCACTGGCCCGGGGTTCCGGGGGCACTGGCCCGGGGCCCGAGGTCCGGGGGCCGGGCGGGCCGCGGGGCTAGACGGGGCGGCCGTACGCGCGCAGGGCCAGCAGGGCGTCGATGGTCACCATGGGCCGGCACTCGAGGACCGTGCCCGGGGCCCAGGCGCGCCAGCGGACCGGCCAGCCGCCGTCCTCCTGCTGGGCTGCGGCGAGGAAGTCCAGCGACCGCGCCATCTCGGCGTCGGAGAACCAGCCGCGGGCCAGCGATCCGGGCGTGCGCGCGAAGTCGTGCGGGAAGTGGTACTCGCCGGGCGCGTACCCCTCCGGCAGGGGATGGTCGGCCGCCCGGTCCGGATCGAGCACGGCCAGCCGCTGTTCCCGCACCGTCCGCCCGAGCCGCTCGGCCGCGGCCTTCGCCCGGGCGCGGTCCGGCGCCCCGTCGAGGAAGGCGACGGCCGCCTCGACCTCGTACGGGTGGGTGCGCGCCCCCCGGCCGAGGGCGTCGACGGCGGCCCAGCAGAAGTCGGTGGCCCGGAACAGCCAGGCGTGCCACACCTCGTTGCGGTGCAGCAGGCCGACCACGGGGCCGGTGGCGAGCAGATCGCTGGGAGGGTCGTCCACCAGCGGGATCCAGGGGGCCGCCGGATAACCGCGCAGCGAGGGGTGGAGGGCGGGCAGCGCCCCGTCGGGGGTGGAGACCGCCGTCAGATAGCGGCACACGGGCTCCACCCGCCGGTCGCGGCAGCGCCCGATCTCGTCGAGCACGCGCAGGGCGTGCGCGGTGTGCAGCGGCTGGCTCACCGGGCCGCGCAGATCCGGCTCCAGGGCGTGGCCGAAGCCCCCGTCGTCGCCCGCGTACGCGTCGAGGGCGGCCTCGACGGCGGCGGCATGCCCGCCCAGGAAATGGAACGCGAATCTCCGCTGCTCCAGGACACGGGCGGTCAGCCAGATGAAGCGCTCGGCGAGGGCGGTGGCGGATGCTCCGGACGGTGCCATGGACAAGACCGTAGGGCGCGGAGCGCCGCCGGTCAGCGGCTCATGGTCGGCTGCACTCTCAGGGGCGGGATACTGGGCGCATGCGGTTGACGGTCTTCTGGCAGCGAATGGCTGACTATTTCGGCGCGGTGTACGCCGACTCCTTCGCTCGCGATCATGTGATGTCCGAACTCGGCGGGAGGACCGTGCACCAGGCGCTGGACGCCGGCTGGAACGCCAAGGACGTCTGGCGCGCGGTGTGCCGGGCCGTGGAGATCCCCGAGGACCGCCGCTGATCGTGCCCGGACGGCGGCCGCCGACCGGACGCCTCATGAATTTCATCCGATAAGCCACACTTGCTCCGTGGCAGCGACAGACGACACCGCCCCCGACGACTCCCGGCCCGACGACACGCGGATGCCGCGCTGGCTGCCCAGGGCGGTGGTGGTCACCCTCGCCCTGTTCGCGTGCTTCCAGCTGGCCGGGTGGGCCTTCCACCGGCTCACCGGTCTCCTCGTCGACATCCTGGTCGCGTTCTTCCTCGCGCTGGCCATCGAGCCCGCCGTGGACCGGATGGCCGCGCGCGGCATGCGCCGGGGCCTCGCGACCGCTCTGGTCTTCCTGGGCGTGGCCGCCGCCGTGACCGGCTTCGTCACCCTCCTCGGCTCGATGCTCGCCGGGCAGATCCAGACCATGGTGGAGAGCTTCCCCTCCTACCTGGACTCGGTGATCAGCTGGATCAACCGGACCTTCCGCACCAGTCTCTCCCGCGTCGAGATCCAGAGCAGTGTGCTCCACTCGGACTGGCTGCGGAAGTACGTCAGCAGCAGCGCCGGCGGCGTGCTGGACGTGTCGGCCGCCGTCCTGGGCGGGCTGTTCCGGACCCTGACGGTGATGCTCTTCGCGTTCTACTTCGCGGCCGACGGGCCCCGGTTGCGCCGCGCGCTGTGCTCGGTGCTGCCGCCGCGCCGGCAGGCGGAGGTGCTGCGCGCCTGGGAGATCGCCGTCGCCAAGACCGGCGGCTACCTCTACTCGCGCGCCCTGATGGCGCTGGTCTCCGGGATCGCGCACTACGTCCTGCTCCAGACGCTGGGCGTGCCCTACGCCCCGGCGCTCGCGATCTGGGTCGGGCTGGTGTCGCAGTTCGTCCCGACCATCGGCACCTACCTCGCGGGCGCCCTGCCGACGCTGCTCGCCTTCACCGTCGACCCCTGGTACGCGGTGTGGGTGCTGGGCTTCGTCGTGGTCTATCAGCAGTTCGAGAACTATGTGCTCCAGCCCCGGATCACCGCCAGGACGGTCGCCGTCCACCCGGCGGTCGCCTTCGGCTCCGTGATCGCGGGCGCTGCGCTGCTGGGCGCGGTGGGCGCCTTGATCGCCATCCCGGCGACGGCCACGCTCCAGGCCTTCCTGGGCGCGTACGTCAAGCGCTACGAGGTCACGGGGCTCCCGACGGGTCCGGGCGGCCGGGGCGAACGGGACGAGCAGGACGAGCGAGGTGGCGACGGGCGGTCGCCTTCGCTGCTCGCGAGGGTGATCAAGGCCTTGCGGGAGCGCTGATTCCGCTGTGGTTCCGCTGTGGTTCCGCCGCCGTCCGGCGCGCGGAGTGGTGCGCTTGACACCAAAATCGAACATCCATTCTTATGGGTGTCCCGGGCGGCTGGAGCCGAGTTATCCACAGGCCCGGAGCGACGCCCGGGCGCATTGTCAGTGGCAGGCGTTAGCGTCGTGGACGTGAAGCGATCGACTCAAGCGAACCGGGTGGAACCCATGGCAGGAACCGACCGCGAGAAGGCGCTCGACGCCGCGCTCGCGCAGATTGAACGGCAATTCGGCAAGGGCGCGGTCATGCGCCTGGGCGAGCGGCCGAATGAGCCCATCGAGGTCATCTCCACCGGGTCGACCGCTCTCGACGTCGCCCTCGGCGTCGGTGGCCTGCCGCGCGGCCGCGTGGTGGAGATCTACGGACCGGAGTCCTCCGGTAAGACGACCCTGACGCTGCACGCCGTGGCCAACGCGCAGCGGGCCGGTGGCACCGTCGCGTTCATCGACGCCGAGCACGCCCTCGACCCCGAGTACGCCAGGAAGCTCGGCGTCGACATCGACAACCTGATCCTGTCCCAGCCGGACAACGGCGAGCAGGCTCTGGAGATCGTCGACATGCTGGTCCGTTCCGGCGCGCTCGACCTGATCGTCATCGACTCCGTGGCCGCCCTGGTGCCGCGCGCGGAGATCGAGGGCGAGATGGGCGACTCGCACGTGGGTCTCCAGGCCCGTCTGATGAGCCAGGCGCTGCGCAAGATCACCAGTGCGCTCAACCAGTCCAAGACCACCGCGATCTTCATCAACCAGCTCCGCGAGAAGATCGGCGTGATGTTCGGCTCCCCGGAGACCACGACCGGTGGCCGGGCCCTGAAGTTCTACGCCTCGGTGCGCATCGACATCCGCCGCATCGAGACGCTGAAGGACGGCACGGAGGCGGTCGGTAACCGCACCCGCTGCAAGGTCGTCAAGAACAAGGTCGCGCCGCCCTTCAAGCAGGCCGAGTTCGACATCCTCTACGGCCAGGGCATCAGCCGCGAGGGCGGCCTGATCGACATGGGTGTGGAGCACGGCTTCATCCGCAAGGCCGGCGCCTGGTACACCTACGAGGGCGACCAGCTCGGTCAGGGCAAGGAGAACGCCCGCAACTTCCTCAAGGACAACCCCGACCTCGCCAACGAGATCGAGAAGAAGATCAAGGACAAGCTGGGCGTGGGTGTCCGGCCCGGTGCCCCGGCGGAGGAGCCCGCCGCCGACGCCGCGGGTGCCGCCGCGGGCGAGCCGGCCAAGTCGGTGCCCGCTCCGGCCGTCAAGTCCACCGGTAAGGCGGCGAAGGCCGCGGCCAAGAGCTAAGCCGCGTCATGTCTGATGCACAGCCGTGGCACGGCGACGGGCCCGTGCCACATGAGCCGCGCGCGGACGACCGAACGGGCGGTGGCTCCGCTTCCCCGTCGAGGGCCGGGGCCGGAGCACCACCGTCACCGGAGGAGCAGGCGCGGGCGATCTGCCTGCGCCTGCTCACCGGATCCCCGCGCACCCGCAAACAGCTCGCCGACGCCCTGGCCAAGCGCGGCATACCGGCCGAGGCGGCGGAGGAGGTCCTGTCCCGGTTCGTGGACGTGGGCCTGATCGACGACGCCGCGTTCGCCGGCGCATGGGTCGAGTCCCGCCACCACGGCCGGGGCCTGGCCCGCCGCGCCCTCGCCCGGGAGCTGCGCACCAAGGGCGTCGACTCCGCGATCGTCGCCGAGGCCGTCGGGCAGCTCGACGCGGAACAGGAGGAGCGCACCGCCCGTGAGCTCGTCCAGCGCAAGCTCCGGTCGACCCGGGGCCTGGACCGGGAGAAGCGGCTGCGCCGCCTCGCCGGAATGCTGGCCCGCAAGGGCTACTCCGAGGGGCTCGCCCTGCGCGTGGTGCGCCGCGCCCTGGAGGAGGAGGGCGACGACCCGGAGTTGCTCGACCACTATCTGCCGGACGTCTGAGGCCGCGACGGGGTTGGGACGGCGCCCCAAGAAACAGGAAGGGGCTGGACAGGGGCCTCTTCTCCGCCGCGACGGCGAGCAGCCACCCGCCGCATGTCCGGCGGTGCCGAACCGCCCTCGGCCGACCGGGCGATCGGCCGTGCCGCCCCTCGTCGCTCAGGGCGTCCCCGGAAGCCAGGGCAGCGTCACCGGCAGTCCGGCCGCGCGCCAGGCCTGAAAACCGCCCACCAGGTCGGTGGCCCGGTACAGGCCCAGCCGGCGCAGGGAGACGGCGGCCAGCGACGAGGCGTACCCCTCGTCGCAGAACACGACCACCCGCAGGTCGTGATCCGTCACCCGCGCCGCGCGGTGCTCACAGTCCGGGTCGAGCCGCCACTCCAGTTCGTTGCGTTCCACGACGAGCGCCCCCGGGACCGTCCCGTCGCGCTCCCGCAGCGCCGCGTAGCGGATGTCCACCAGCAGCCCGCCGTCCCTCTGGACGGCAGCCGCCTCGGCCGGCCCCAGGCGGTCGAGCTGTGCGCGCGCCTCGGCAAGCAGCTCCTCCACCCTCATCCGCTCCCTCATGCCCACTCCCGCGCCCACTCGACCGCCTCCAGCCGCAGCACCTGACCGCTGCGGCTGTACCGGCGCATCATCGGCAGCGGTGGGTAGTACGCGTGCACGGACACCGCGTGCCGCTCCCGTGAGGCGTTGAACACCTGGTGGACGTGGTGGGGACCGAACGCCCTGCCGTTCCCGTCCGCCAGCAGCCGCTCACGGTCGATGCCGTCCGCCAGCTCCAGCAGTTTCCACCCCTCGGTGGGCAGCCGCGCGGCCAGAGACTGCTCGGTCAGGCCGCCGGCGGCCACGGCGAATGCGCCGTGCGAGCCACCGTGGTCGTGCCATCCGGTGCCACTGCCCGGCGGCCAGCCGATGAGCCATGCCTCGCTGCCGGCCGGCCCCTCCAGCCGGATCCAGGTCCGTCCGTGAAGGTCGAGCGGGAGCGAGGCGACGAGACGGGTGTCGGCGGCCGTCCGTCCGGCGAAGTCGAGGAGATCCGCCTGGGACGGCGCCCCGGGGGCGTCCGGCGAGGCGGCGTACGAAGCGGTCGTGCGTGCGGAAGCTGGCGCACCGGAGGAAGCGGGCGCAACGGAAGAGGGCACAGTCGAACCGTCCTGAGTGATCGCGAAGGACGCGCGCGGCGCATGGAGCGCCCGGCAGCGCGGAAGGAAAGAGCGGATCAGCAGGACGGACGACAGACACAGCCCGCGTAGCGGACGAGGTCCAGATGGACCCTCCGCCAGAAATGCGAGCCGCTGTCAGTCACGTTGCGGAGTCAACCATGGCGACAAGTGCCGGTCAACGGTTGGCCGTAGCCTCACGGGTGGCTTCGTCGGGGCTCGCCGCGCCCGTGCGCACCGCTTCCGCCGGCGCCCCGGTGCCACCGGCGGCACCGCCCCGTGCCGCGTCCGCGCACGCGTACAGCTCCGCCGCCCGCACCCCCGCCAGCGCGGCCACCAGCCGGCCGTCCGGCCGGACCACCAGCACGGTGTGCGCGTCCGCACCCGGATACCCCTCGGCGACCAGCAGTTCCGCCGCCATGGGCAGGGCCGAGACGGCCGCCGCCAGCCCGGGCATGAGGCCCGCGCCCAGCCAGTGGCGACGCTCCCACACCCCCGTACCGGGGGCGACGAGGACCACCAGAAGATCGCCGCCCAGCCGGTCGCGCAGCCACACCTCCGACCCGTCCGGCGCGGTCACCGGCACGTCCGCGACCGGCGCCCCCACGGCCGTGCCCACCAGTACCGAGCTCGCGGGAGGCGCGGCCGGCAGCAGGGGCGTACGGGAGTGGACGGCCGGCGCGCCCAGCAGCCCGTGCCCCAAGTGGCCTTCCGTCAGCAGCGCGTCATGGGAGCGCGCGGCGCCCGGCACGAGTGTGCGCCGTACCGTCCGCCAGCCGCCCTCGCCGCGTACCGCCGGCAGCATCCGGTCGGCGGTACGCAGCCGGGCGGCGACGGCCTCCCGGCGCTCCGCCTGATAGCTGTCGAGCAGCGCCTCGGAGGCGCCGTGGTGCCAGGCCAGCGCCAGCTTCCAGGCGAGGTTCTCGGCGTCCAGCAGCCCTTCGTCGAGCCCCTGGGTGCCCAGCGCGCCCAGCAGATGCGCGGCATCGCCCGCGAGGAAGGCGCGCCCGCAGCGCCAGCGGCGCGCGAGTCGGTGGTGCACGGCGTACACACCGGTGTCCAGCAGTTCGTACGCCGGGGTTTCGCCGCACCACGCCGCCAGGGAGTCGCCGACCCGGGCGAGGAGCGCATCGGGGGTGACCAGCCCGCCGTCGGGGGGCAGCGGCCAGTCGAGCCGCCACACCCCGTCGGGCAGCGGACGGGCCGTCACCTCGTCGCCACGCGGCGGCGACCGGTGCAGCACGGCCTCGCCCGGCCAGGGCAGCTCGGCGCGGAGCGCGGCGACGGCGTACCGCTCCACGGCCGTGCGCCCGGGGAAGCGGGCGCCGAGCAGTTTGCGGACGACGGAGCGGGCGCCGTCGCAGCCGATGAGATAACTGCCGCGCCATACCGTGTGGTTGTCGCCGTCGTTGTCGCCACGGGTGTGCGCGGTGACTCCGGAGGAGTCCTGTTTGAGGAGGGCCACGCGGCTGTCGTGGACGACGCGGACGTCCGCCTCGGCGGCGAGCGCCGCCCGTAGTTCGCGCGTCAGGGCGTGCTGGGGCAGATGCAGCGGAGACGGTTCTGCTGCCGGGTCGGAGTGCCCCTCGTCTCCCGGGTGCTCCTCGGCGCCCTCCGGATCCTCGAACTCGGCGGGCTCCACGGCCTTTCCCGCGCCGCCGGGCGGCGCGAACGGGATCCGAGCCACCTCCGTCCGGCGCCGCAGCGTGCGCCAGCCCGCCCAGCGGGTCCCCTCCGAGGTGACGCACCCCAGCCGCTCCAGCAGCGCGGCGGTGTCCGGCCGCAGCACGACCGTACGCGCCAGACGGCGCTCATGCGGCAGACCGGTCTCGTCGGGGGACTCGTCCAGGACGGTGACGGGCACCTCGTACCGGGCCAGGGCCAGGGCCAGGGTGAGCCCGACGGGCCCGGCCCCGACGACGATCACCGGGTCCACGGCGCGGCCCCCTCGCCCCCGGAACGGACGGTGACCTCGCCGTACGCGTGGCGCGTACGGGACGTACGGGGACTGGCAGGGGGAAAACGGTGCGCGATCACAGAACGTATGCAACCCATTGCCGGTGCGTGCGTCAAGTGATCAGAGGTGCCGTCACGGCGCGCCGAAGGCGTGCGCCCCGCCGGTCCGGTGCGACCGACGGGGCGTCAACCGTCGTCCGTTCAGCCGTTCCCGGCGACGTCCGCGCCGGAGGCTCCCGCCGTGGACTCGGTGCCCGGCACCGCGCCGGCGGCGGGCATCGCCGGCGGCCTTCCCTTGCGGGAGCGCTGTGTGCGCCGTTCGACCCATGTGGCGACGGAGGACAGCGCCAGGCACAGCAGGATGTAGATCGAGCCGAAGACGATGACCATCGGGATGAAGGCGTAGACGCCGTTCACGGGCGGGGTCTGCTGGGCGAAGGCCTTGCCGACGAACAGCAGTTCCTCGTAGAGGATGATGAAGCCGAGCGAGGTGTCCTTGAGGGTCACCACGAGCTGGCTGATGATCGACGGCAGCATCGAGCGCACGGCCTGCGGCACCAGCACGGTCGTCATCACCTGGGTCTTGCGCAGCCCGATCGCGTACGCCGCCTCGCTCTGTCCCCGGGGGACGGCGTTGATGCCGGAGCGGAAGATCTCCGCCTGGACCGAGCCGTTGTACAGCGTCAGCCCGATCACCAGGGCCCACATCGGGTCGGAGGTGAAGACCGCCGCGTACAGCAGGAAGATCATGATGAGCAGCGGCATGGCCCGGAAGAACTCCACCAGGGCCGTGGCCGCCCAGCGCACCGGCCGGTGGTCGGACAGCCGCGCGGTGGCCAGCACGGTGCCCAGCGCCAGTGAGAGGACGGCCGCGACGGCGAAGGTCTTGAGGGTGGTCAGCAGGCCGTCGACGATCCGCTGCTGGGTCTCGGTGTACTCGTAGTCGTCCCACAGCCCGGCCTGGAATTGCCCGGTGGCGTCCAGCCGGTAGATCACGAAGCCGATCAGCCCGGCGATCGCGACGGTGGACAGCGCGCCGTAGAGGCGGTTGCGGGCCCGGCTCCGGGGGCCGGGGACGTCGTAGAGGACGCTGCCGCTCATCGGGCCACCGCCAGTCGGTTCTCCAGCAGCCGGAACAGGCCGCTGATGGTGAAGGTGATGATGATGTAGCAGATCGCGATCCATAGGAAGATCACGTAAATGTTGTAGCCCGAGGCGGCGTTGAGGGTCTTCTGCACCGAGCCGAGCTCGGTGACGTTGAAGCCCGAGGCGATGGCCGTGTTCTTGGCCAGGGCGATCAGGAGGCTGCCGATGGGCGGTATCGCGGTGCGGACGGCCTGCGGCAGCACTATCCCGGCCAGCGTCTGCCCGAAGGTCATCCCGATCGACCGGGCGGCCTCCGCCTGGCCCACCGGCACCGTGTTGATCCCGGACCTGATGGCCTCGCAGATGAACGCCGAGGTGTAGCAGCCCATGGCGAGGACGGCGAGCCAGAAGGAGTCCCAGCCCTTCAGGCCCAGTGCCGGCAGCCCCAGGGTGACGGCGAGGAAGAGCAGCACCAGCGGGGTGTTGCGCAGCAGCGTCACCCATGTGGTGCCGAAGACGCGCAGCGCGGGCACCGGAGAGACGCGGAACGCCGCGACGAGGGTGCCCAGCACCAGGGCGAGCAGCGCGCTGAGCACCGTTAGTTCCACGGTGCCGATGAAACCTTCGCGGAACATCGCGAAGTTGTCCGACAGAACGTTCACGTCACTTCTCCGGGTATCGCGAGTCGGTCGTCCGGCACCGCTCGCCGGTCAGTAGCGGTCGATCGCGGGCGGGGGGGACGCGGGGACGCCCGAGCGGCCCAGCGTGGCGTCGTAGGCCTTCTTCCAGTCGCCGTTCTTCTCGTGCGCCTCGATGGCCTTGTTGACCGCCTCGCGCAGCGCCGTGTCGTCCTTCTTGAGGCCGACGCCGTAGGGCTCCTTGGAGAAGGGATTGCCGACGACCTTCAGCGCGCCCTTGTTCTCGGCCGCGTAGCCCTTGAGGATCGAGTCGTCCGTGGTGACCGCGTCGACCGAACCGTTGACCAGCTCCTGCACACACAGCTGGTAGCCCTGCTGCGCCTTGGCCTCGGCCACGCCGTACTTGGGCTCCTTGATCCGCTTCAGCGGGGTGGAGCCGGTCACCGAGCAGACCTTCTTGCCCTTGAGGTCGTCCGGGCCCTTGATCGAGCTGTCGGCCTTCACCAGCAGGTCCTGCCCGGCGACGTAGTACGGGCCGCCGAAGCCGACCTGCTTCTTGCGCTCGTCGTTGATCGTGTACGTACCGACGTACAGGTCGACGCCGCCGCTGGCGATCTGTGTCTCCCGCGCCTCGGAGGGGACCGTCGCGAACTTGATGTGCGCCTCGTCGAAGCCGAGATCGGCCGCGATCATCCGGGCGATCTCCACGTCGAAGCCGGAGCGCTTCTTGGTGCCGGGGTTCTCGAAGCCCAAGCCGGGCTGGTCCGCCTTGGTGCCGATGGTGATCGTCTTGCCCTTGATCTTCTCGAAGACCGAGGATCCCTTGACGTCCGCGGCGGAGTTCACCTGGTACTTCGGCGGCTCGGCGGCTGCGGAGGCGCCGCCGCTGGACTTGTCGCTCTTGTCGTCGGGGCTGCCCGACTTGCCGCAGGCGGTCGCGGAGACGGCCAGCGCGACGACGACGGCTGCCGCCGCTGCGGTGTTGCGGAGCTTCATGGAGGACATCCTTTGCGTCTGCGGGACCTCGGGGGGCGGTGGAGCGGCGGGGAAGGGCGGTGCGGAGCGGAGCGCGGTCGTGCGCTCAGTGGTGGAGGATCTTCGACAGGAAGTCCTTGGCCCGGTCGCTGCGCGGGTTGCTGAAGAACTGGTCCGGCCGCGCCTCCTCGACGATGCGGCCGTCCGCCATGAAGACCACGCGGTTCGCCGCGGAGCGGGCGAAGCCCATCTCGTGGGTGACGACGACCATGGTCATGCCGTCCCGGGCGAGCTGCTGCATGACCTCCAGCACCTCGTTGATCATCTCCGGGTCCAGGGCCGAGGTCGGCTCGTCGAAGAGCATCACCTTCGGGTCCATGGCCAGCGCCCGGGCGATCGCCACACGCTGCTGCTGGCCGCCGGAGAGCTGGGCGGGGTACTTCTCCGCCTGGGCGCCCACGCCCACCCGGTCGAGCAGGGAACGGGCCGTGGCCTCGGCCGACTTCCGGTCCTTCCTGCGGACCTTCACCTGCCCCAGCGTCACGTTCTCCAGCACGGTCTTGTGGGCGAAGAGATTGAACGACTGGAAGACCATGCCCACGTCGGCGCGCAGCCGCGCCAGCTCTCTGCCCTCCTGGGGCAGGGGCTTCCCGTCGATGGTGATGGAACCGGAGTCCGTCGTCTCCAGCCGGTTGATCGTGCGACACAGGGTCGACTTGCCGGACCCCGACGGCCCGATGACGACCACCACTTCGCCGCGGGCGATGGTCAAGTCGATGTCCTGGAGCACGTGCAGCGCGCCGAAGTGCTTGTTGACCTTGTCCAGGACGACCAGGGCGTCCGCGGCGGGCGCCACGTCCTTGGTCACCGATATCTCGTTCATCGGCGCTCCTCGCTCCGTCCTCCTCGGTTGGGGAGGACCCTAATGAGCGGCGAAGACCAGCGTCATTACATCTGAGCTGAAATTGAGCATAACGATCCGGACTCAAACGGACACACAGCGTCAGAGCGCCGGAACGTTTCGGTCCGGAGTACCGGCTGGATAACGGATGCCCTCGCGTGGGCAGAACCCCTTGACGTACCGGGAGCGCATCGGCGTGGATGCGGTGATACCGCACCGAGCCGCGCGGAGGGGGCCGATGAGACTGCTGCTCGTGGAGGACGACGACCATGTCGCCGCGGCCCTGTCCGCCGTCCTGGCCCGGCACGGCTTCGACGTCACCCATGCCCGGAGCGGCGAGGAGGCCCTCCAGGCCCTGCTCCCGGGCGAACGGTCGCCCTTCGGCGTCGTCCTGCTCGACCTCGGACTGCCCGACCAGGACGGCTTCGAGGTCTGCGGCAGGATCCGCAAGCGCACCACCACGCCCGTCATCATGGTGACCGCCCGCGCCGACACCCGCTCGAAGATCCACGGCCTGAACCTCGGCGCCGACGACTACGTGGTCAAGCCCTACGACACCGGTGAACTGCTCGCCCGCATCCACGCCGTCGCCCGGCGCAACCCGCCCCACGAGAGCGCACCGGGCCAGTCGCACGACCCCGAGGGCGACCCGAACGTCATCGGCCTGGGCGCCCTGACCATCGAGCTCCCCAACCGCCGTGTCTGCGTGGACGGCTCGGCCGTCGCCCTCACCCGCAAGGAGTTCGACCTGCTGGCACTGCTCGCCCAGCGACCCGGGGTCGTCTTCCGCAGGGAACAGATCATCAGCGAGGTGTGGCGCACCAGCTGGGAAGGGACCGGACGCACCCTGGAGGTGCACATCGCCTCGCTGCGCGCCAAGTTGCGGATGCCCGCCCTCATCGAGACCGTCCGGGGCGTGGGCTACAAGATCGTCATCCCGGCCCGGTAGTCGCGGCACCCCGTGCGCGCCCGACTCCTCCCGCTGCTCATCGTGCTGATGGCGGGCATCCTGATGACGCTCGGCCTCCCCCTGGCCGCCGGCATGGCCGCCGTGCGCCAGCAGCACGTCGTCGTCGACCGCATCGACGACACCGCCCGCTTCGCCGCCCTCGCCCAGTTCGCCGGCTACCGCACCCCCGAGCCGCCCCAGGGCGGCGAGAGCGGCGACCGGCAGCTCAGCCTCCAGCACGAACTCGCCCGCTACGAGAAGCTGTACGGCATCCGCGCCGGCGTCTTCTCCCGCGAGGGAAAGCCCCTGACGGTCGCCCCCGCGGGCTGGGTGCTGCCCCGGAGCGGCGAGAGCTGGGCGGCCTTCCAGGACGCGCTGGCCGGGCGCCGCAGCCGCGACCCCGGACAGATCTGGCCCTGGCGCCACGACCGGCTCACCGTTGCCTCGCCCGTCATCCGCGACAGCGACGTCGTCGCCGTCGTCGTCACGGACTCGCCCACCGGCCGGCTGCGCTCCCTCATCCTGCGCGACTGGCTGCTGATCGTGGCCGGGGAGACGGCGGCGATGCTGGTCGCGGTCGCGGCGGCGTTCCGGCTCACCGGGTGGGTGCTCAAGCCCGTACGCACCCTCGACGCCGCCGCCCACGACATCGCCACCGGCCGGATGAAGTCCCGGGTCGTCGCCGACAGCGGCCCACCGGAACTGCGCAGACTGGCGCGCTCGTTCAACGAGATGGCCGACAATGTCGAGGACGTCCTGGAGCAGCAGCGCGCCTTCGTCGCCGACGCCTCGCACCAGCTGCGCAACCCGCTCTCCGCGCTGCTGCTGCGCATCGATCTGCTGGCACTCGACCTGCCCGAGGGCCACGGGGAGGTCACCTCGGTGCGCGCCGAGGGCAAACGGCTGGCCCGCGTCCTGGACGACCTGCTGGACCTCGCCCTGGCCGAGCACGACCCGGGCGACTCCCAGCTCACCGACATCGCCGAGATCGTCACCGACCGGGTGGGCGCCTGGTCCCCGGTCGCCGACCGCGAGAAGATCGCCCTCACCTACCGGGGGCCCGCAGCGGCGACCGGATGGGCCGACCCCGTCGCCCTCTCCAGCGCGCTCGACGCGATCGTGGACAACGCGCTCAAGTTCACACCCGAGAACGCCCGTGTCGAGGTCACCGTCGCCGTGTCCGGCGACCGGGTCGACATCACGGTGGCCGACGGCGGCCCCGGCCTCACCGAGGAGGAGCTCACCCGCGTCGGCGACCGCTTCTGGCGCAGCAGCCGCCACCAGAACGTCTCCGGTTCCGGCCTCGGACTGTCCATCTCCCGCGCCCTGCTCGCCGCCGGCGGGGCCACGCTCGCGTACGAGCCGAACAGACCGACCGGGCTGCGCGCGACGATCGCCGTCCCGCGCCACGGCGGCTGAGCCCACCACGCCCCGGCCGCGCGGGCGTTCCGCGTCGCGACCGCGATCGTCTCCGGCGTCCGGCGTCTCCGGAAAGGATGTTTACGGCTTGGCCGACAGGTAATAGCGGCGCGCTCCGGCGTGGAGCTCCAGGGGGTCGGTGAAGATGGCCGTGCGGAGGTCCACCTTCTGCGCGGCGTTCACCTTCTTGCCGATGGGGTCGCGGCTCTCTATCACCGTGCGGGTGACGCTCTCGGTGAGATCCGCGTCGGTGTCGTCCCTGGTGACAAGGAGATTCGCGATCGCGATCGTCTGGACGACGCCGGGGGCGTTGAGCTCGGGATAGGCGTCCGTCGGCATCATCGCCGACCGGTAGTAGCGCGTCTGCCGTCCCATCCGGTGCAGGGGCTCGATGAGGTCCCCGAGCTGGACGAGCCTTATCGGCAGCCGCTTTCCCAGTTTGCTGACGGCGTCGGTGGCCAGCCCGCCGGACCAGAAGAACGCGTCGAGCTCGCCGTTCTCCAGCAGCCCCGGCATCTGGTCGATGCCCACCCGCCGCGGAGCGATGTCCTTCTCGAAGTCGAGGCCGGCGGCCTGGAGCAGCCGCCGGGTGATCAGTTGCACCCCCGACCCGTCCGCGCCCACCCCCACCCGCAGCCCCGCGAGATCCCGGGTGGACCGCACCGGGGAGTCCTTGCGCACCACCAGCTGCATGTAGTCGTCGTAGAGCCGCGCGCACGCCCGCAGCCGTCCGGCGCCCGGCTGCTTGCGGTCCCGGTAGGTGGCCACCGCGTCGGCCGTGGCGAAGGTGAAGTCGGCCTCGCCGCTCGTGAGCTGCCGCAGATTGTCGAGGGAGCCCTGGCTGGGCCGCAGCCGTACCCTCAGGGCCGGCACCTCCCGGGCCAGGTTCTCCTTGAGGACCTTGCCGTACCTCTCGTACACCCCGGTCGCCACCCCCGTCGCGACCCTGATCTCCCCGGTCGGCGCCGGGCCGCGATCGGGCGGCCACAACGACCACAGCAGCAGGGCGAGCACGGCGGCCGCCACCGCGCCCGCCCGCGCGGCGCGGCGCCCGCCCGGGCGCGCGAATCGGGGAAGCACGGTCGGATCCTGCCAGTCCGCCGCCCCGCCGACCAGGCCTCGGCGAGAGGCGTCGCGGGGCGGTGATCACGGGGCGGGAGACGGGTGCCGGGGAAACGCGGGGGCGGGCTGTCCGAGCGACCACGTACCCTGGTCGATTGAGATGAGTGCGAAGACATACGAGGTGCGCACCTACGGGTGCCAGATGAACGTCCATGACTCCGAGCGGCTGTCCGGCCTGCTGGAGGACGCGGGCTATGTCCGCGCGCCCGAAGGCACTGCCGAGGGCGATGCCGACGTCGTCGTCTTCAACACCTGCGCGGTGCGGGAGAACGCCGACAACAAGCTGTACGGCAATCTCGGCCGCCTGGCCCCGATGAAGACGAAGCGGCCCGGCATGCAGATCGCCGTCGGCGGCTGCCTCGCCCAGAAGGACCGCGACACGATCGTCAAGCGGGCCCCCTGGGTCGACGTCGTCTTCGGCACCCACAACATCGGCAAGCTGCCGGTGCTGCTGGAGCGCGCCCGCGTCCAGGAGGAGGCGCAGGTCGAGATCGCCGAGTCGCTGGAGGCGTTCCCCTCCACGCTGCCGACGCGCCGCGAGAGCGCCTACGCGGCCTGGGTCTCCATCTCCGTCGGCTGCAACAACACCTGCACCTTCTGCATCGTCCCCGCGCTGCGCGGCAAGGAGAAGGACCGCCGCCCGGGCGACATCCTCGCCGAGGTCGAGGCGCTCGTCGGCGAGGGCGTCAGCGAGATCACCCTCCTCGGCCAGAACGTCAACGCCTACGGCTCCGACATGGGCGACCGCGAGGCGTTCTCCAAGCTGCTGCGCGCGTGCGGCCAGATCGAGGGCCTGGAGCGCGTCCGCTTCACCTCGCCCCACCCGCGTGACTTCACCGACGACGTGATCGCCGCGATGGCCGAGACGCCGAACGTGATGCACCAGCTGCACATGCCGCTCCAGTCCGGCTCGGACACGGTCCTCAAGGCGATGCGCCGCTCGTACCGCCAGGAGCGCTTCCTCGGCATCATCGAGAAGGTGCGCGCCGCCATGCCGGACGCCGCCATCTCCACCGACATCATCGTGGGCTTCCCCGGCGAGACCGAGGAGGACTTCGAGCAGACCATGCACGTGGTCCGCGAGGCCCGCTTCGCGAACGCCTTCACCTTCCAGTACTCCAAGCGCCCCGGCACCCCGGCGGCGACCATGGACGGGCAGATCCCCAAGGAGGTCGTGCAGGCGCGCTACGAGCGTCTGGTCGCCCTCCAGGAGAAGATCTCCTGGGACGAGAACAAGAAGCAGGTCGGCCGGGTCCTGGAGGTCATGGTCGCCGAGGGCGAGGGCCGCAAGGACGACGCCACCCGGCGCCTCTCCGGCCGCGCCCCCGACAACCGCCTGGTCCACTTCACCAAGCCGGACGAGGACGTCCGCCCGGGCGACGTGGTCACCGTCGAGATCACCTACGCCGCCCCGCACCACCTGCTGGCCGAGGGCCCGTCCAAGGCCGTCCGCCGCACCCGCGCGGGCGACGCCTGGGAGAAGCGCAACGCCGCTCCGGCGGAGAAGCCCAAGGGCGTGATGCTGGGCCTCCCGCGCATCGGCGCCCCCGCGCCGACTCCGGCGCCCGCGGCGGGGCCGGGCTGCGGCTGCGACTGACCGGTCACAAGGGGGGGCGATATGACAGCCTGGGGGCTCGTCATCGAGACGACGACGGGGTCGGCGGACCGCAAGCACTGGACGGCCGCCGTCGTCGCCCACGTCGAGGGCACGCGCGAGGACGCTCTGCGAGAGCTCGAGGCGCGTGCCCGGCGCTACGTACCCCAGCATCCCTTCAGCCCCAGGCGCACCCGCCTGCTGCGGACCGCGGACGGGTTCGCGCAGGTGGTGGACGGGGTGTGGGACACCTTCATCACCCGCTTCAGCGTGGCGGAGCTGCTATACGACAGCGACCCGCGACCGCCCGAGCCGGACGATCCGGAACCCCCGCTGAACGCCTATGGGGACAGGCGGACGGGCAATCGGCACGCCGAGCCGTTCCCGCTGCCGGCGCCGAAGCCCCCGCCGCCCGAGCCGGTGCCCGAGCCCTGGGACCCGGCGGAGAAATGGCTGCGCGACGATTCGGGAAACGGTACGGGGAAGCCCGGCGACCGATGATCGCGAATTGCTAGGGTGCGGCCATGCTCGTCGCCGCCGCAGTATGCCCCTGCCCGCCCCTGCTGGTCCCCGACGTGGCCGCCGGGGCCGCGCCCGAGCTGGACGGCCTGCGGGCCGCCTGCCTGGACGCGGTGGCCGTGCTGGCTGCCGCCCGGCCCGACCGGCTCGTCGTCGTGGGCCCCGCCCCGCACGACGGTGACGGCACATACCCACAGGGTTCCCCCGGGTCCTTCCGCGGCCTGGGCGTGGACCTCGACGTACAGCTCGGCGCGGCGGATCCCGCCGGTGGGCGCCGGCTCCCGCAGCCCCTGGCCGTCGCCGCGTGGCTGCTGGAGCGTACGGAGTGGGCCGCCTCGCCGGTCGAGGGCCTGGGCGTCGGAGCGGCGCTGGAGAGCGGGCGGTGCCTGGAGACCGGCCGGGAACTGGCCGCCGCGGCGGAGCGGACCGCGCTCCTGGTGATGGGCGACGGCAGCGCCTGCCGCACGGTGAAGGCGCCAGGCTATCTGGACGAGCGGGCCGAGCCCTTCGACGCGGAGGCGGCACGGGCCCTGGGAGCCGCCGACACGGCCGCCCTGGCCGCCCTGGACCCGGGGCTGGCCCGCGAGCTCCAGGCGGCCGGACGCGCCCCCTGGCAGGTCCTGGCGGGCGCGGGGGAGGGCGCGGGGCTGAACGGCGCGCTGCTGTACGACGAGGCCCCGTACGGCGTGGGCTACTTCGTGGCGGCCTGGTCGTAATTTCTTCGGTCGTGGCAGCTCCAGGCTGCGCGGTCACGGCGCACACACGGCGACGGCCGTGGAGCGCGCTCCACGGCCGTCGCCGACTGAGGTGATGACGAGGATCAGGAGCCCTCGGAGCCCTTGCCGCCGGCCGGGCCCCCGGGCTTGCCGTCCTGCTCGGCCAGGCGGCCGAGGGCGTCCTTGGCCTTGCCCGTACCGGCCTGGATCTGGCTGCTGTACTTGCCCTTGGTCTTCTCGTCGACCGCCTTGGCGGCCTTCTCGAGCCCCTGCTCGATCTTGCCCCCGTGCTGCTGCGCGAGATCGCCGGCCTTGTCCTTCAGCGGACCGAGCTTGGCCTTGAGATTGTCCAACAGGCCCATGGTGACCGCCCCTCGTCTTTCCTTGCCGAACCTACTTGCGGGCGCCTTCACCGGCCTCGCTGTCGGCTGCCTTCTCCGCCGACTGCTGCTTCGGGATCTCCACTCCCTCGGCCGTCTCGTCCGCGGTCTCCTCGGCCTTGGCCTCGGCCGCCTCCTCCGGCTGCGCCTCGGCCGTCCCGTCGGCGTCGGTGGATTCCGCCGTCGGAGTGGCAGCCGCGGCCTCTTCCGTTGACGCCGAGGACTTCGACGACGACCTGCCGAGAAGCCTTGCAAACACGCCCATATCTACTCCATTACCTTACTGGTGTGAGCGAAATCCCGCGTCGTCAGGGGCGTCCCATGGCGCCGCTCACGCACGCCGGTCCGCGAACCGGCTCTCGGAACCTCGCAACAGGCAACGAACCCGTCTGCGTCGCGTCACGTCGCTCGTTCGTGGGGTGCTCCGGAGGTTTGGGAGACTGAAGCGGTGAGAAACGCAGCTCCCGCACCCCGGGTCATCGCCGTCGTCGGTCCCACGGCGGCAGGCAAGTCCGATCTCGGCGTCGCCCTCGCCCAGCACCTGGGCGGCGAGGTCGTCAACGCCGACTCCATGCAGCTCTACCGCGGCATGGACATCGGCACAGCCAAACTGACCATGGAGGAGCGGCAGGGCGTGCCGCACCATCTGCTCGACATCTGGGACGTCGAGGTGGCCGCGAGTGTCGCCGAGTACCAGCGGCTGGCCCGGGCGGAGATCGACCGGCTGCTCGCCGAGGGCCGCACGCCGATCCTCGTCGGGGGCTCCGGGCTCTACGTCAAGGGCACCATCGACGCCATGGACTTCCCCGGCACCGACCCGGCCGTACGGGCCCGGCTGGAGGCCGAGCTGGAGGAGCTCGGCCCGGGTGCGCTCCACTCCCGGCTGGCCGCCGCCGACCCGGCCGCCGCCCGCGCGATCCTGCCCGGCAACGGCCGCCGCATCGTGCGCGCCCTGGAGGTCATCGAGCTCACGGGCCGGCCCTTCACGGCGAACCTGCCCGGCGAGGAGCCCGTCTACGACGCCGTGCAGATCGGCGTGGACGTCGAGCGCCCCGAACTGGACGAGCGGATCACCGTCCGGGTGGACCGGATGTGGGAGGCCGGGCTCGTCGACGAGGTGCGCGCCCTGGAGCGCGAGGGACTGCGCGAGGGGCGCACGGCCTCACGCGCACTCGGCTATCAGCAGGTGCTCACCTTCCTGGCGGGGGAGTGCACCGAGGAGGAGGCCCGCGCCGAGACCGTCCGGGCCACCAAGCGCTTCGCGCGCCGGCAGGACTCGTGGTTCCGGCGGGATTCCCGCGTCCACTGGCTGAGCGGCGCCGCCGACCGGCGGGCGGAACTTCCCGAGCGAGCGCTGGCGTTGGTCGAACGGGCTATTACAGCCTGATCACGTGATGGCATCGGGACGCTCCGCACGCCATGGGGAGCGTGTCCGACGTGCCATCATCAAGCTTCGATCGAGCCGTGGAGTCCGAGTTGGGAGGGCGCGTGGCGATGGAGGCCGGCCCTCGTGACAGACCGCATCAGCCGCAGTCCTGGGAGGACCTCCCGGCGGCGGCCGGGGGAGAGCCGGACGTGCTGACCCCGGACGGCCCCGAGGACACCGAGGGGACGACGGCGGACGCGACGGCGCCCGCTTCCTTCCGCGAGCTGCGCCCGCCGCGCAGGCTCCGGCTGTGGCAGATCGCGCCCATCGTCGTGCTGGCGGCCGTCGGCTCGCTGATGTTCGCCTTCCCGCTCGCCTTCGAGTTCGGCGACGGCGGGCCCCTCGTCGCCGTCCTCGGCCTGCTCATCAGCTGCTGTGCCGCCGGCTGGGGCGTGATGGCGGCCCGTCGCGTGGGCTACACCTGGCCGGGCCTGCCGCCGCGCGGCTCCGGGCGGCGCCCGGACTGGCGGTACGTGGCCGGGTACACGGCCGTCGTCGCCGTGGTGGTCCTCCTCGCCGTCCTGCGCGTGGCGCGACTGCGCTGACCCCCGCCGGGACCGGCGGAAGGCGCCCGGGCGGGGACCCGTACCATCGAAGCGTGAGCACCGCGCAGATCGCCTTCCTCAAGGGTCACGGCACCGAGAACGACTTCGTGATCATCCCCGACCACGACGGGCGCCTGGATCTGTCCCCGGCCGCAGTCGCGCTCCTGTGCGACCGGCGTGCGGGTATAGGCGCGGACGGCGTGCTCCGGGTCGTGCGCTCCGCCGCGCACCCCGAGGCGCGGGCGATGGCCGGCGAGGCCGAGTGGTTCATGGACTACCGCAACAGCGACGGCAGCGTCGCCGAGATGTGCGGCAACGGCGTCCGGGTGTTCGCGCGCTACCTCCAGGCGGCGGGCCTCGTCGAGGAGGGCGACCTCGCGATCGCCACCCGCGCCGGCGTCCGCCACGCCCACATCGCCAAGCCGGGCCCCGAGGGCGAGCCCGGCGGGATCACCGTCGCCATGGGCCGGGCCGAGCTCCCCGAGGGCGAGGTCACCGTCACCGTCGGTGAGCGCGACTGGCCCGCGCGCAACGTCAACATGGGCAACCCGCACGCGGTCTCCTTCATCGACGACCTCGCCGACGCCGGGAACCTGTACACCGCCCCCGCCGTCGCCCCCGCCGCCACCTACCCGGACGGCGTCAACGTGGAGTTCGTCGTCGACCGTGGCCCCCGCCACGTCGCCATGCGGGTCCACGAGCGGGGCTCGGGCGAGACGCGCTCGTGCGGCACCGGCGCCTGCGCCGTGATGGTCGCGACGGCCCGCCGCGACGGCGCCGACCCGGCCGTCCTGGGCCACCCCGTCACCTACACCGTGGACGTCCCCGGCGGACGCCTGGTGATCAGCGAGACCCCGGACGGCACCGTCGAGATGACCGGGCCCGCCGTGATCGTCGCGGAGGGCGTCTTCGACGCCTCCCGCTTCGCCGTCACGGTCTGACGCCCGCAGTCACCGCCTGACCCCACGGCTGCCGCCTGACGCCCGCAGCCGCCGTCTGACGCCCGTACGGACGCGCCACCGTTTGCCGCTCGGCCCGTGTCATGCCTCGGCTCCCTCGAATGGGTGATCCGTTTCACTCTGGGCGAGAGCGGGTGAGCGGTGCGTGATGGGCTCGGTAGCATCAAGCACCGGCCTGGAGGCGTGAGCCGACCGCCGGTCGACGCTGCCGGAGGTGCCCATGGGCGCAGAGGTCACGAACACCGGTGCTCCCGGCCGCAGGCGCGGCCGCCGCATCGACCTGAGACGACTGGGGCGCGCCGCGCTCAGCGGCTCCGGTGCCCGCGGCCGTCTCCCCGATGCCATCGACCACGTCGCCAAGGTCCACCGCGCCCACCACCCCGGGGCCGACCTGGACATCCTCCACCGGGCCTACGTCCTCGCCGAGTCCTCCCACCGCGGCCAGACGCGCAAGAGCGGCGAGCCCTACATCACCCACCCCCTCGCCGTCACCCTGATCCTGGCCGAACTGGGCGCCGAGACCACCACCTTGACCGCGTCCCTCCTCCACGACACGGTCGAGGACACCGAGGTGACCCTCGATCAGGTGGGGGAGGCCTTCGGCGAGGAGGTGCGCTTCCTCGTCGACGGCGTCACCAAGCTGGAGAAGGTCGACTACGGCGCCGCCGCCGAGCCCGAGACCTTCCGCAAGATGCTCGTGGCCACCGGGAACGACGTCCGGGTCATGTCCATCAAGCTCGCCGACCGCCTGCACAACATGCGCACCCTCGGCGTCATGCGCCCCGAGAAACAGGCGCGCATCGCCAAGGTCACCCGCGATGTGCTGATCCCCCTCGCCGAGCGGCTGGGTGTCCAGGCCCTCAAGACCGAGCTGGAGGACCTGGTCTTCGCCATCCTCCACCCCGACGAGTACGCCCGCACCCGTGACCTCGTCCTCGCCCACGCCGATCGCCCCGACCCCCTGGAGGCCACCGCGACGCGGGTGCGCGCCGTCCTGCGCGAGGCGGGCATCGCCGCGGAAGTCCACGTCCGCCGCCGTCATTTCGTCTCCGTGCACCGGGTGCGGATCAAGCGCGGCGAGCTCACCGGTTCCGACCTGGGCAGGCTGCTGGTCCTGGTCGGCGAGGACGCGGACTGCTACGCGGTCCTCGGCGAGCTGCACACCTGCTTCACACCGTTCATCTCGGAGTTCAAGGACTTCATCGCCGTCCCCAAGTTCAACCTCTACCAGTCGCTGCACACGGCCGTCGCCGGCGAGGACGGCCAGGCGGCTGAAGTCCTCATCCGCACCCACCGGATGCACCGGGTCGCCGAGGCCGGCGTCGTCGCCCTCGGCAACCCTTACGCGGCCCCCGAAGCCCCCGACGCGCCGGACGGCGAGCGGGTCGACCCCACCCGCCCCGGCTGGCTCTCCCGCCTCCTGGAATGGCAGCGCGCCACCCCCGACCCCGACACCTTCTGGACCTCCCTGCGCGACGAGCTCGCCCAGGACCGCGAGGTCACGGTCTTCCGGGCCGACGGCGGCACCATCGGCCTCCCGGCGGGCTCCAGCTGCGTCGACGCCGCCTACGCCCAGTACGGCGACGGGGCCCACCACTGCATCGGCGCCCGGGTCAACGGCAGGCTGGCCGCCCTCGGCACGGTGCTGCGCGACGGCGACACCCTCCATCTGCTGATGTCCCCCGACAGCGCCTCCGGCCCCTCGCCCGAGTGGCGCGAGCACGCGCGTACGCCGGCGGCCCGGATCGCAATCGACCGCTGGCTGGCCGCCCACCCGGCCCCCGACCCCGCCGCCGACGGCCCCCCGGCGGCGCCACCCGCCCCCGGCCCGCCCCGGGCCGCCCCCCGGGCCGCCTCCGCCGCGCGCGACCCCGTCGCCGTCGTCACCGGAGCGGCGGGCGAGGGCGAGCGGGCGGGCGTGAGCGTACGGCTGGCGGGCTGTTGCACCCCCGTACCGCCCGACGAGGTCACCGGTTTCGCGGTGCGCGGCGGCACGGTCACGGTCCACCGCGCCCCGTGTCCCGTCGTGGACCGGATGGTCACCTCGGGACGGCAGCCGGTGGAGGTGCGCTGGCGCAGCCCGGACGGGACGGGTGGCGGGGACTACCGCGTGACCCTGCGGGCGGAGTCGTTCAGCAGACCGCATCTCCTCGCCGACCTGACCGAGGCCATCGCGGCCGAAGGGGTCGCCGTCATCTCCGCCGCCGTCGAGCCGCCGTATGAGCAGCGCGTACGGCATACCTACACGCTCCAGCTGGCCGACGCGGCCCAGCTGCCGGAGCTGATGCGGGCGATGCGCCGGGTCCCGGGGGTCTACGACGTCGAGCGGGCGGGCCGGTCGCTGACGGCCCCGCTGTAGCCCCCGCTCCCGTCGGCTGTGGCCCCGCTCCCGCCGGCCCGGGGGCGCGGGCCCGCCGGTCGTCCGATACGACACTCGTACCAGCATCCAAGACGCTCGTAAGGGTGGGCCGACGTCGCGCCGCCACCGGCGTGCGGGCGCGCGCTGATAGCGGTGGAGCATGTCGCACTCACCCGCCCCCGGGGAGCGTTCCCCGCAGCGCCGGCGCTTCCCGCGCCGCCGGGCCACCCTCCTCGCGGCCGCGGCGGTCCTGGTCCTGGGCGCCGCCGTGCCGCCGACCCCCGAGGCCCGGGGGATCGGCGACCGGCTCTTCCCCCACCTGGGCAACCCCGGCTACGACATCGCGGCCTACGACATCTCGCTCGTCTACCACGCCAACGACCAGCCACTGGATGCCGTGACCCGGTTCGTCGCCCGGTCCAGCGCGCAGCTGGACGGCTTCAACATGGACTTCACCCACGGCAAGATCGCCTCGGTCGAGGTCAACGGCGCGCCCGCCCGGTTCGCCCCCGCCGGGGAGGACGTGGTCGTCACCCCGACGGAGCCGGTGCCCTCCGGCAGCTCGTTCACCGTCACCGTCCACCACACCAGCGACCCGCGCGGCGAGGGCGAGGGCGGCTGGGTGCCCACCGCCGACGGCCTCGTCATGGCCAATCAGGCCGACGCAGGCCACCGGGTCTTCCCCGGCAACGACCACCCCTCCGACAAGGCACTGTTCACCTTCCGGGTGACCGCCCCCAAGGAGCTGACCGTGGTCGCCAACGGGCTGCCCGCCGGGCGCGCCACCGAGGGGGCGAACACCACCTGGACCTATCGCACCCTCCACCCCATGGCCACCGAGCTCGCCCAGGTCGCCATCGGCCGCTCCACCGTCCCCCAGCGCGGCGGCCCGCGCGGGCTGAAGCTGCGGGACGTGGTGCCCGCCGCCGATCAGAAGGCCCTGGAGAGCTGGACCGCCAAGACGCCCGACCAGATCGCGTGGATGGAGAAGCGGGTCGGGAACTACCCCTTCGAGACCTACGGGGTGCTCATCGCCGATGCCTCGACCGGCTTCGAGCTGGAGACCCAGACCCTCTCCCTCTTCGAGCGCGACGTCTTCACCAAGGCCGGCTTCCCCGACTGGTACGTGGAGTCGATCATGGTTCACGAGCTCGCCCATCAGTGGTTCGGCGACAGCGTGAGCCCCCGCGTCTGGTCCGACCTGTGGCTCAACGAGGGCCACGCCACCTGGTACGAATCGCTGTACGCGGAGGAGCGCAAGGGCCGGAAACTGGTGGACCGGATGCGCGTCGCCTATCAGCTCTCCGATCAGATGCGGGCCGACGGAGGGCCCCCGGCGGCGATCAAGGCGCCCGTTCCGGGCAAGAAGATCAGCATCTTCCGGCCGGTCTGCTACGACGGCAGCGCCCTGGTGCTCTACGCCCTCCGCCAGCGGATCGGTGCGGCGGCCTTCGACCGCCTGGAGCGCGAGTGGGTGCGCCGCTACCGCGACTCCACCGCCACCACAGCCGACTTCGTCGCCCTCGCCTCCGAGGTCTCCGGCCAGGACCAGGCACGCTTCCTCCACCCCTGGCTGTACGAGCGGACGACCCCGCCCATGCCCGGGCACCCCGACTGGAAGACGACCCCGCCGAAACCCGCGTGACGCCCCGGCGGCGGCATGGGAACATCGACGGGTCGGCGAGGCGGCCGCCTCCGGGAATCTCCGGAGCGCGCCGGACGTTGTCGATGCCGTGAGCGCCCGCCGTGAGGGCGGGCACCGCGCACAGTCGTCAATCAAGCAAAGGATCAAATGACCTCCTCTTCTTCCCTTCCCCAGGACCGGCAGGACCGGCAGAGCCTCCCGGAGAGCCTTCGGGCCGACGCCCTGATGGAAGAGGACGTCGCCTGGAGCCACGAGATCGACGGGGAGCGTGACGGCGAGCAGTACGACCGTTCCGAGCGCGCCGCCCTGCGGCGTGTCGCGGGGCTCTCCACCGAGCTCGAGGACGTCACCGAGGTCGAGTACCGGCAGCTGCGCCTGGAGCGCGTGGTGCTGGTCGGCGTCTGGACGTCCGGCACGGTCCAGGACGCCGACAACTCCCTCGCGGAGCTCGCCGCCCTCGCCGAGACCGCCGGCGCCCAGGTGCTCGACGGCGTGATCCAGCGCCGCGACAAGCCGGACCCGGCGACCTACATCGGCTCGGGCAAGGCCCGGGAGCTGCGGGACATCGTCCTGGAGAGCGGCGCCGACACCGTCGTCTGCGACGGTGAGCTCAGCCCCGGCCAGCTCATCCACCTCGAGGACGTCGTCAAGGTCAAGGTCGTCGACCGCACCGCCCTGATCCTCGACATCTTCGCCCAGCACGCCAAGTCCCGCGAGGGCAAGGCCCAGGTCTCCCTGGCCCAGATGCAGTACATGCTGCCGAGGCTGCGCGGCTGGGGTCAGTCGCTGTCCCGGCAGATGGGTGGTGGTGGCTCCGGTTCCTCCGGCGGCGGCATGGCCACCCGTGGTCCCGGTGAGACCAAGATCGAGACGGACCGGCGGCGGATCCGCGAGAAGATGGCGAAGATGCGCCGGGAGATCGCGGAGATGAAGACCGGCCGCGACATCAAGCGCCAGGAACGCCGGCGGAACAAGGTCCCGTCGGTGGCCATCGCGGGCTACACCAACGCCGGCAAGTCCTCGCTGCTCAACCGCCTCACCGGCGCGGGCGTCCTGGTGGAGAACTCCCTGTTCGCCACCCTGGACCCGACCGTCCGCCGGGCCGAGACGCCCTCGGGCCGGATCTACACCCTCGCCGACACCGTCGGATTCGTCCGGCACCTGCCGCACCACCTCGTCGAGGCGTTCCGCTCCACCATGGAGGAGGTCGGCGACTCCGACCTGATCCTCCACGTGGTGGACGGCTCGCACCCGGCGCCCGAGGAGCAGCTGGCCGCCGTGCGCGAGGTGATCCGGGACGTCGGCGCGGTCGACGTGCCCGAGATCGTGGTGATCAACAAGGCGGACGCGGCCGATCCGCTGATCCTCCAGCGGCTGCTGCGCATAGAGAAGCACTCGATCGCGGTGTCGGCGCGGACCGGCGAGGGCATCGAGGAGCTGCTGGCGCTGATCGACGCCGAGCTGCCGCGCCCCGCCGTGGAGATCGAGGCGCTCGTGCCGTACACCCATGGCTCGCTGATCGCCCGGGTGCACAAGGACGGCGAGGTGATCTCCGAGGAGCACACCCCGGAGGGCACCCTGATCAAGGCCCGGGTCCATGAGGAGCTCGCCGCCGAGCTCCAGCGGTTCGTACCGGCCGCCCGGCCCTGACCCCGGCACGGCGAAGGCCCGCCCCGACTTCGGTCGGGGCGGGCCTTCGTCCTGTGCGGCGCCGCTTCGCTCCACGCGGTGCCGCTTCGCGCTACTGCTTGTTCGCGAACTTCTGGCTCAGCGCGTCATAGACGCCCTTGGCCTCCGGGCCCAGGCGCGGACCCGCCAGCCAGGTGCTGTTGGCCGGGCCGATCGAGGTGTTGGAGACGAGCACCGGCTTGCCGTCCGGACCGTTGGCGAACCAGCCGCCACCGGACGAACCGCCCGTCATGGTGCAGCCGATGCGGTACATCGTGGGCTGCGACGACTCGATGGTCAGACGGCCCGGCTTGTCCACGCAGTCGTACATCTTCTGCCCGTCGAAGGGCGGCGCGGCCGGGTAGCCCCAGGCCCCCATGCTGCTGATGGACTTCACCTGCGGGGTGCTGAAGTCGACGGTGAGGGCGTTGCCGACCGTCTCCTCCAGGGACTTCCCGCTGCCGTTCTCGGACTTCACATGGAGCACGGAGAAGTCGTACGGGGCACCCGCGCCACCGGTCTCGGCGCCCTGCGTGATCCACTGCGACGACGTCTGCGCCCAGTCCGCCCACCACACGCCGTACGGGGCGACGTCCTGCACCGGAGCGCTGTTGACCTGCGCCCCCGGGAGACCGTTGTCGTTGTAGGACGGCACGAAGGCGATGTTCCGGTACCAGCCGCCCTTCTGGCCGGCGTGGACGCAGTGGCCGGCGGTCCACAGCAGGTTGGACTTGCCGGGGTGTGCCGGGTCCTTGACGACCGTGCCCGAGCAGACCATGTGGCCCTCGGGGCTGTCGAAGAAGACCTTGCCCACCGGGGCGGCGTTGTTGTGGTACGGCAGGCCGACGGCCTTGGCGGTGACCGGACGCGGCTCCGGGTCGGTGACGCCCTGGTCGCTCGCCCCACTGCCCGGCACGGTGCCGGGGGCGCCCTGGGTGGCCAGCGTCTTGTCGCTGGAGCGGGCATCCTTCATCGTGTCGGGCTTCCAGTGGCCCTTGATGATGGGGTTGATGAAGTCGCGGGCCTCACGGAGCCACTGGTCCTTGTCCCAGTTCTTCCAGGCGCCGTCCTGCCACTTCTTCTTCCACTTGTCCAGGTCCCCCGCGGAGATGCCCTTCGGCAGGCTGGGGAGGTCGTCGCCCTTCTGGCTCGCGGCCGCGCTGGGCTTGGTGTCGCCCCCGGCCTTGTCGTCGGACGGGCCGCACGCGGTGACCGACAGCGCCAGGGCGGCGGTGAGGGCTGCCGCGGCCAGAACAGGCCGCCTTGTCGATGGCATGGAGTGGGCTCCCCTGTGATCTGTGCGTATTGGGTGGCTCATGCCCGCTATGCGAGTGACATGGCGGGCACTTGTCATGTACTGCCCCGGCGAGGGGCAGGCCCCCACTATGCCGGTGCCGAGGGAGACGGACACGGGCGGGTCCTCGGTTCCGGAACGAAGGATCTTGCGATCGGACCGTGATCCGCAGCTCGCGGCGTCGTTGGTACGTACGGGGGACGACCGACCATCGTTCAGCGGGCAGGAGGAGGTAACCGAGCCATGGCCCCGACCCGACCAACGCCGCCCGCACCGCCCTTGACCCGTCGGCCCGGCCGCGCGGGCACCCTCCGGCGGCAGCCGGCCCGGGAGTCCTCGGCCCGGACGTACGCCCGCTCGCTGCCCGTCGTGCCCGTGCGCGCCCGGGGCCTGACCATCGAGGGCGCCGACGGCCGCCGCTATCTCGACTGCCTCTCCGGCGGCGGCGCCCTCGCGCTCGGCCACAATCACCCGGTCGTGTTGGAGGCCATCCGCGCCGTGCTCGACTCCGGGGCACCGCTTCAGGTCCCGGACCTCGCCACCCCCGTCCAGGAGGCCTTCGCGGACGAGCTGTTCGCGACCCTCCCGCGCGGACTGGCCGACTCGGCCCGGATCCGGTTCTGCGGCCCCGCCGCCACAGACGCGCTGGCGGACGCCTTCCGGCTCGTCCGCGCCGCGACCGGCCGCGACGGGCTCCTCGCCCTCGCGGACGGCGGGCCGGGGGAGGCCGTACCGGATGTACTGGACGTCCGGGGCCCGAGGGTGGCCCGGCTGACCTTTCCTCAGGGGCACGCGTCCCCGGCCGGGGACGCCGGCGAGACCAGCTGTCCGATCAGCGACGTTCGCAGGGACATCCCGCTCCCCGCCGGGCTCGTCGTCGAGCCGGTCCTGGGCGACGGAGTGGTGCCGCTGCCCGACGACCGGCTGCGACGGCTCCGCGACATCACCGCGGCGCGGGCCGTGCCGCTCATCGCCGACGAGGCGTGGACGGGAGCCGGGCGCACGGGCGCCTTCTGGGCCGTCGAGCACAGCGGCGTCGTCCCCGACGTCATGGTCCTGTCCAGGGCCATCGGCGGCAGCCTCCCGCTCGCCGTCATCGTCCACCACGACGACCTCGGCGCCCGGCCGCGCCATCGGGACGAGGCCGTCGCCTTCCAGGGCAACCAGCTCGCCATGGCCGCGGGCACGGCCACCCTGCGCCACATCAGGGAGAACGGACTGGAACGCCGCGCGGCCGTCCTCGGCGCCCGGATGCTCGAAGGGCTGCGGAGGCTCGCGCGGGAGCACGAGTGCGTCGCGGACGTACGCGGCAAGGGGCTGATGATCGGCATCGAGGTCACCGATCCCGAGGCCGGCTCCGCGTCCGTTCCTGGAGCCGGTTCCGTGTCCGGCGCGGGCGTCCCGGCCCCGGGTCGTAGCGCGTCCTCCGCCGTCGCCCTCGCCGAGGACGTACAGCGGGAATGCCTGCGCCGCGGGCTGATCGTCGGGCTGAGCGACCGCCGCCCCCCGGTGATCCGGCTGCTGCCGCCCCTCACCCTCACCGACGAGCAGGCCGAGGCCGTCCTCGACCGGCTGTCCGACGCCGTCGCCGCGGCCTCCCGCACCGTCCGCCGGCACCCCACTTCCTAGACCGCCGCACCAGACCGCCGAAGGAGGAAGGCGCCGCAGCCCGGCCGGAACGCCGTGACCTGTACGCCGCACCCCGCATGAACGCGTCCCTCCCCACCGACGCCTCCCCCGTCGGCCAGGCCCGGACCCCCGCGCTGCCGCGCCGGCACGGCAGCGCAGGCGAGCACGACCGTCTCGGCGGGCACGGTGTCCGCGCCGAACTGCCCGCCGCCGGCCCGCACGGCGTCACCGAACCCCTGGACGACCCCGACCCGCGAGCCGCCGCGGACACCGCCGCCGTGGAGAACCTGCTGCGCTGCTGGGTACGCGAGAACGGCGTCGAACGCCCCCACGGCGACACCCTCTACCTGCCGCTCAACGCCAGCGGCATCCCGCTGAGCGTGCCCGTGCACTACTGGTCCGCGACCGGCTGGCACCGCTTCGGGCGCGTCACACTGACCGGCGGCCCCGACGACGCCCCCGCCTTCGACGCCGTCACCCTGGCCGCCCTCCTCGGCCGGGAAGCCGCCCACCGCGCCGCACAGGCCGGCCGTCCCTCCACCGACGACGGTGGCGAACTGGTCGCCCGCGTCGCCGACTCGGCCCGCCGCACGGCCGTGTTCCTCACCGACCGGCGCGAGCGGCCCGCCGACCCGGACGAGGGCGAGCTCTTCCTCTACGGCGAACAGGCCCTGCTCCTCGGACACCCCCTGCACCCCGCGCCCAAGAGCCGGGAGGGCCTCTCGGACGCCGAGGCCGCCCCCTTCTCGCCCGAGCTGCGCGGCCGCTTCCCACTGCACTGGCTGGCCGTCGACCGTTCCGTGCTGGCCGCCGACTCGGCCTGGACCGAACGCGGCCGCCCCGTCGACGCCACCGCCCTCGCGGCCCGCCTCGCCGGACCGGACCTGGAACGGGAGCTGCCGCCCGGGACCGCCCCCCTCCCGGCGCACCCCTGGCAGGCCCGCGACATCCGCCACCGCCCGGAGACCGCCCGGCTCTTCGACGCCGGACTGCTGCGCGACCTCGGTCCGCAGGGCGAGCCCTGGTACCCCACGTCCTCGCTCCGGACCGTGCACCGGCCCGGCGCCCCCGCGATGCTCAAGCTCTCCCTCGGCCTGCGCGTCACCAACTCCCGCCGCGAGAACCTCCGCAAGGAGCTGCGGCGCGGCGTCGAAGTGCACCGGCTGCTGCGCGGCGGCCTCGCCGAGCGCTGGCGGGCCGCCTGCGTCGGCGGACACGGCTTCGACATCGTCCGCGACCCGGCCTGGATCGGCGTCGACGCCCCGGACGGCACCCCGCTGAGGGGGCTCGACACCGTCATCCGGCACAACCCCTTCGGCCCCGGCGACGACGCCGTGTGCCTCGCCGGGCTCGTCTCGCCCCGGCCGTGGGCGGGCCGGCAGGGGGCCACCGGCAGGCCCGCCACCCACTCCCGGCTCGCCGACATCGTCGCCCGGCTCGCCTACCGCACGGGCCGGCCCGCCGGAGCCGTCGCCACGGAATGGTTCCTGCGCTATCTGGAGGCGATCGTCCGGCCCGTCCTCTGGCTGGACGGCGAAGCGGGCATCGCCCTGGAGGCCCATCAGCAGAACACCCTCGTCCTGCTGGACGCGGACGGCTGGCCCGTCGGCGGGCGCTACCGCGACAACCAGGGCTACTACTTCCGCGACTCCCACCGCGACGCACTCGAACAGAGGCTTCCGGGCATCGGGCGGGAGAGCGACACCTTCGTCACCGACGACGTCGCCGACGAACGGTTCCTCTACTACCTCGGCATCAACAACGTCCTCGGGCTGATCGGCGCGTTCGGCTCCCAGCGCCTCGCCGACGAGCACGTCCTGCTCGCCGCGCTCCGCCGCTTCCTCAAGGAGGTCGCGTCCGGAGCCTCCCCGGTCCGTTCCACCCTGCCCCGGCGCCTGCTCGAGGAACCCAAGCTGCGCTGCAAGGCCAACATGCTGACCAGGCTGCGCGGTCTCGACGAGCTCTCCGGGCCCGTGGACTCCCAGTCGGTCTATGTCACCATCGCCAACCCCCTGGCCACGGCGGCGGGGTGAGCCACGGATGAACGCCGACGCCTACGACGACTGTGCCGACACCGTCGACCTCCGGCTGACCGACGAACTCATCGAGCTCATCACCGCCGAGCACGCCGTCCACGACCTCACCGAACCCGCCGACGCCCACCACTCGTCGTCGGTCCGGTCCGGCCTCTCCGGCGGCGCGGGCGACTTCCTGGACGGCCTCGCCGACTGGGGACCGGTGGGCACCGACGCGGGGCCGTTCCAGCTCGTCCCGGTACGGATCGAGCGCGACCTGCGGCTGGTCACCCAGTGGATGAACGATCCCGCTGTCGCGGCGTTCTGGGAGCTGGCCGGGCCCGGTGCCGCCACCGTCGACCACCTCCGGGCCCAGCTCGACGGCGACGGGCGCAGCGTGCCCTGCCTCGGAGTGCTCGCCGGGGTCCCGATGAGCTACTGGGAGGTCTACCGGGCCGACCTCGACCCGATCGCCCGCCACTACCCGGCCCGGCCGCACGACACCGGGATCCACTTCCTCATCGGCAAGATCGCCGACCGGGGCCGGGGTCTCGGCACGCTGCTCCTGCGGGCGGTCGCCGACCTGGTCCTGGAACACCGCCCCTGCTGCGACCGGGTCGTCGGGGAGCCGGACCTGCGCAACACCCCGTCCACGGCGGCGTTCCTCGGCGCGGGCTTCCGGCTGAGCGGCGAGGTGGAGCTGCCCGGCAAACGCGCGGCGCTGATGATCCGCGACAGGGCGCTGCGTGCCGTCCTGTGACGATCACGAGACGGCGGGGGAGGGGCCGGGGCCCGTCGTGGGCCTCACCGCCGGTCCGGGCTTCCCGGCCGGTCCGGGGCTCCCCGCCGGTCCGGGTCGGGCCCTTTGCGCGGCCTGGCCCGGAAAGGCCCAGGACGGTCATCGGGACCCGATGTCAGTGCCGCACCGTAGGCTGAACAGGCTATGACTGCCACCTCCTCGCCCTCCGTCACCGACCTGCTGCACGCCGCTGTCTCCGCCGTCGGGGGCTCCGAGCGGCCCGGCCAGGTCACCATGGCCGAAGCCGTCGCCACGGCCATCGACGACGGTTCCCACCTGCTCGTCCAGGCGGGCACCGGCACCGGTAAGTCGCTCGGCTACCTCGTGCCGGCCCTCGCCCACGGCGAGCGCGTCGTCGTCGCGACCGCCACACTCGCGCTTCAGCGCCAGCTCGTCGAGCGCGACCTGCCGAGGACGGTCGACGCGCTGCATCCGCAGCTGCGCCGCCGCCCCGAGTTCGCGATGCTCAAGGGCCGCTCCAATTACCTGTGCCTCCACCGGCTCCACGAGGGCGTCCCGCAGGACGAGGAGGAGGGGCTCTTCGACCCCCTCGAGTCGGCCGCGCCCACCAGCAAGCTCGGCAAGGACCTGCTGCGCCTGCGCGACTGGGCGGACGAGACCGAGAGCGGCGACCGCGACGATCTGACGCCCGGCGTCTCCGACCGCGCCTGGGCCCAGGTGTCCGTCACCTCCCGCGAGTGCGTGGGCGCCTCGAAGTGCGCCTACGGCGCCGAGTGCTTCGCCGAGGCGGCGCGGGAGCGGGCCAAGCTCGCCGATGTGGTGGTCACCAATCACGCGCTGCTGGCCATCGACGCGATCGAGGGCGCCCCGGTCCTCCCCGGCCATGAGGTCCTGATCGTGGACGAGGCCCATGAGCTGGTCTCTCGGGTCACCGGCGTCGCGACCGGTGAGCTCACCCCGGGCCAGGTCAACCGGGCCGTCCGGCGGGCCGCCAAGCTCGTCGACGAGAAGGCGGCGGACGCCCTCCAGACCGCCGCGGAGAGCTTCGAGCGGCTGATGGAGCTCGCCCTGCCCGGCCGGCTGGAGGAGGTCCCCGAAGATCTCGGCCACTGCCTGATGGCGCTGCGCGACGCCGCGCGCACGGTGATCTCGGCGATCGGCAACACCCGCGACAAGTCCGTCCAGGACGAGGACGCGGTCCGCAAGCAGGCCCTGGCCTCCGTGGAGAACGTCCACGCGGTCGCGGAGCGCATCGTGGAGGGCTCCGAATACGACGTCGTCTGGTACGAGCGCCACGACCGCTTCGGTGCCTCGCTGAGGGTGGCGCCGCTGTCGGTGTCGGGGCTGCTGAGGGAGAAGCTCTTCAGCGAGCGGTCCGTGGTGCTGACGTCGGCCACGCTCAAGCTCGGCGGCGACTTCAACGGTGTCGGCGCCTCCCTGGGGCTCGCTCCCGAGGGCGTCGAGGGCGAGGACGTCCCGTCGTGGAAGGGCGTCGACGTCGGCTCGCCGTTCGACTATCCGAAGCAGGGCATCCTCTACGTCGCCCGGCACCTGGCCCAGCCGGGCCGGGAGGGCAACCGGACGGACATGCTCGACGAGCTGGCCGAGCTGGTGGAGGCGGCCGGAGGCCGCACCCTGGGGCTGTTCTCCTCGATGCGGGCCGCCCAGGCGGCCGCCGAGGCGCTCCGAGGGCGGGTCGACATGCCGATCCTGCTCCAGGGCGAGGACACGCTGGGCGAACTCATCAAGAACTTCGCGGCGGACACTCGTACGTGTCTGTTCGGCACGCTGTCGCTGTGGCAGGGCGTCGACGTGCCGGGGCCGAGCTGTCAGCTCGTGGTGATGGACCGCGTGCCCTTCCCCCGCCCGGACGATCCGCTGATGAGCGCCCGGCAGCGGGCCGTGGAGGACGCGGGGGGCAACGGCTTCATGGCCGTGGCCGCGACGCACGCGGCACTGCTGATGGCGCAGGGCGCGGGCCGGCTCGTCCGGGCGTCGGGCGACCGCGGCGTGGTCGCGGTGCTCGACCCCCGGTTGGCGACGGCCCGCTACGGCTCCTTCCTGCGCGCCTCGATGCCGGACTTCTGGTACACCACGGACCGTAATCAGGTGCGCCGCTCCCTGTCCGCCATCGACGCGGCGGCCAAGGCGGACGGGAAATAGCGGGGCACGAAGTAGGGGCACGAAGTAAGCGGTCGCGCATAAGTCGCGTGACCGCTTGCTGCTGCTTAAGACGCTCCGCCGCCTTGCCGCATTAAAGAAAGACGCGCGAAATCGGCAGCGCGTAAACGCGTATGTGCGCATAAAGAAGAGCCCCGGAACCGGCGCAGTTGGTCCCGGGGCCCAGTCTTTCGACGGGTGGTGTCAGACCCGCCGCAGTACGGCCACGACCTTGCCCAGAATGGTGGCCTCGTCACCGGGAATGGGCTGATAGGCGGCATTGTGCGGAAGCAGCCAGACATGGCCGTCTTCGCGCTTGAAACGCTTGACCGTGGCTTCTCCGTCGAGCATCGCGGCCACGATGTCGCCGTTCTCCGCCACGGGCTGGCGGCGGACCGTCACCCAGTCGCCGTCGCAGATGGCGGCCTCGATCATGGAATCGCCGACCACCTTGAGGACGAACAGCTCCCCGTCGCCCACCAGCTGGCGGGGGAGGGGGAAGACGTCCTCGACGGACTCCTCGGCCAGGATCGGGCCACCGGCGGCGATACGGCCCACCAGCGGGACGTACGAGGCGGCGGGCTTGCCGGTGGTGTCGGTCGGCTGCGTGCTCGGCTGGTCCGAACCGCGCACCTCATAGGCGCGGGGGCGGTGCGGGTCCCGGCGGAGGAAGCCCTTGCGCTCCAGGGCCATCAGCTGGTGGGCGACGGAGGAGGTGCTGGAGAGCCCCACCGCCTGGCCGATCTCGCGCATGGATGGTGGGTATCCGCGGCGCTGGACGGAGTCCCGGATGACCTCGATCACGCGGCGCTGCCGGTCGGTGAGCCCGGAGCTGTCCGCCCGGATACCGGGGGGCCGTCCAGGGAGTGAGCGGGCCGGCTTCTGCCCCTCGGCGTTCATGGCTGCGTCATTCATCGGGTGTGCCTGGTCGAGTCGGTTCTGGGAGCGGTCCTGGGCGGTGATGGTGGCGCTGTCTGCGGTGGTGGTCACGTCGGCCCCTCTCGAGATGTTCTCTCCCTAGCTGGACAACGGTAGTTGCTTTCGAAAGGTTGCGCCAAACACACGTTCGAGTGAAATATCGCGGATTGGCTGACTTGATCAGTCGGCAGGGTGTACGGGCAAAGATCAATTCGCCCCATTACGGTACTCTTCGATGCGCGGTTCGCCCGCTCGCGCCGGAGGCCCGTTCGGGTCGCCCGGCGCTCGCGCGACGGTCCGTCCGCCGCCGTCCGAGAGGTGTCGGCGGTGTCCGGCGGCGTCGCCGTGCCACGTCCCCAGTGTGTCATCCGCGACCTTCCCGGCTTGCCTTCGGGCGCCTCGCGCGAGGCCGTGTCCCGTCGCGGCGGCGCGACACGCTGGGGGAGATCCTGGCGGCCGGGCACCAGATCTAGTGGTTTGATGGCGGAAGCTACCCACAAGTTGTGGTCGATGCCCCTCCCTGGTCATTCCGGGTCCCGGTCATCGCCTATGCTGGGGGCTGCTCGGCGAGACCCCCTACGGGGTCGCCGAAGTCGGAGAACATGTACAGCTTTTTCGAGGTTCCTCGAGGGTGAAGGAGGGTGGAGAGCCATGCACTGCCCCTTCTGCAGGCACCCCGACAGCCGTGTCGTCGACAGCAGGACCACCGATGACGGCTGCTCGATCCGCAGGCGCCGCCAGTGCCCCGACTGCTCCCGCCGGTTCACCACCGTGGAGACCGCGTCACTCATGGTGGTCAAGCGGAGCGGGGTCACCGAGCCGTTCAGCCGGACCAAGGTGATCTCCGGAGTGCGCAAGGCGTGCCAGGGTCGCCCGGTCACGGAGGACGCTCTGGCGAAGCTCGGTCAGCGGGTCGAGGAGGCGGTGCGGGCCACGGGCAGCGCCGAGCTCACCACCCATGACGTCGGGCTCGCCATACTCGGCCCGCTCAAGGACCTCGACCTCGTGGCGTACCTGCGCTTCGCGTCCGTGTACCAGGCGTTCGACTCGCTCGAGGACTTCGAGGCCGCCGTCGCGGAACTGCGCGAGGGCCTCGGCCGTGGCGAGAGCGGCGGAGGCTCCGCCGCGGACCCGGCGGCTCCCGCCGGTGGCGCCGAGGTGCCGGCGCCCGCCGTCGCCGCCGACTGAGCGACGACATCCAAGACCTACCCGGGGCGCTGAGCGCCACCGGGTGACAGAACACATCGCGCCCCGGAAGAAAATCGGCGCATTAGGGCGTTTTGCCCGTAGAGGGAGGCGGCATGACCGAGACGACGAGCGGCTCTGCGCGAGGTTCCCGCTCCAAGGGAAACAAGGGCGGCAAGGGCTTGCGCATCGAACGCGTCCACACCACCCCCGGGGTGCACCCGTATGACGAGGTGGTCTGGGAACGTCGTGACGTCGTCATGACCAACTGGCGCGACGGCTCGATCAACTTCGAGCAGCGTGGCGTCGAGTTCCCCGACTTCTGGTCGGTGAACGCGGTCAACATCGTCACCAGCAAGTACTTCCGCGGCGCGACGGGCTCCCCCCAGCGCGAGTCCAGCCTGCGCCAGCTCATCGACCGCGTGGTGTCCACCTACCGCAAGGCGGGCGAGGAGCACGGGTACTTCGCCTCCCCGGCGGACGCCGAGATCTTCGAGCACGAGCTGACCTACGCCCTGCTCCACCAGGTCTTCAGCTTCAACTCCCCGGTCTGGTTCAACGTCGGCACCAAGCAGCCGCAGCAGGTCTCCGCCTGCTTCATCCTCTCCGTCGACGACTCCATGGAGTCGATCCTCGACTGGTACAAGGAAGAGGGGATGATCTTCAAGGGCGGCTCCGGCGCCGGCCTGAACCTCTCCCGCATCCGCTCCTCCAAGGAGCTGCTCTCCTCCGGCGGCAACGCCTCCGGTCCCGTCTCCTTTATGCGCGGTGCCGACGCCTCCGCCGGAACGATCAAGTCCGGCGGCGCCACGCGCCGTGCGGCCAAGATGGTCGTCCTCGACGTCGACCACCCGGACATCGAGGCCTTCATCGAGACCAAGGTGAAGGAGGAGGAGAAGATCCGCGCCCTGCGCGACGCGGGCTTCGACATGGACCTGGGTGGCGACGACATCACGTCCGTCCAGTACCAGAACGCCAACAACTCCGTCCGTGTGAACGACGAGTTCATGAAGGCCGTCGAGACCGGCTCGAAGTTCGGTCTGCGCGGCCGGATGACCGGTGAGGTCATCGAGGAGATCGACGCCAAGGGCCTCTTCCGCAAGATGGCCGAGGCCGCCTGGGCCTGCGCCGACCCGGGCATCCAGTACGACGACACGATCAACCACTGGCACACCTCGCCGGAGACGGGCCGGATCACCGCGTCCAACCCGTGCAGCGAGTACATGCACCTGGACAACTCCTCGTGCAACCTCGCCTCGCTCAACCTCATGAAGTTCCTGCGCGACGACGACAACGGCAACCAGTCGTTCGACGCCGAGCGCTTCGCCAAGGCCGTCGAGCTGGTGATCACGGCGATGGACATCTCCATCTGCTTCGCCGACTTCCCGACCGAGAAGATCGGCGAGACCACCCGCGCCTTCCGCCAGCTGGGCATCGGCTACGCCAACCTGGGCGCCCTGCTGATGGCCACCGGCCACGCCTACGACAGCGACGGCGGCCGCGCCCTGGCCGGCGCGATCACCTCGCTGATGACGGGTACGTCCTACAAGCGCTCCGCCGAGCTGGCCTCGGTCGTCGGCCCGTACGACGGCTACGCCCGCAACGCCGACGCCCACAAGCGCGTCATGAAGCAGCACTCCGACGCCAACGCCGTCGCCCCGCGCATGGACGACCTGGACACCCCGGTGTGGGCCGCCGCGACCGAGGCCTGGCAGGACGTGCTCCGCCTCGGCGAGAAGAACGGCTTCCGCAACGCCCAGGCCTCCGTGCTGGCCCCCACCGGCACCATCGGCCTGATGATGGACTGCGACACCACGGGCGTCGAGCCGGACCTGGCCCTGGTCAAGTTCAAGAAGCTCGTCGGCGGCGGCTCGATGCAGATCGTGAACAACACGGTCCCCAAGGCGCTCAAGCGCCTGGGCTACCAGCCGGAGCAGATCGAGGCGATCGTCGCCCACATCGCCGAGCACGGCAATGTGATCGACGCCCCGGGCCTCAAGGCCGAGCACTACGAGGTCTTCGACTGCGCCATGGGCGAGCGCGCGATCTCCGCCATGGGCCATGTGCGCATGATGGCGGCCGCGCAGCCGTTCCTCTCCGGCGCGATCTCCAAGACGGTGAACCTGCCGGAGTCGGCCACCGTCGAGGAGGTCGAGGAGGTCTACTTCGAGGGCTGGAAGATGGGCCTGAAGGCCCTCGCGATCTACCGCGACAACTGCAAGGTCGGCCAGCCGCTCTCCGCCAAGAAGAAGGAGGAGGAGAAGAAGGCCGAGGCCCCCGCCCCCGCCGTCGCGAAGGTCGTGGAGTACCGTCCGGTCCGCAAGCGCCTCCCCAAGGGCCGCCCGGGCATCACCACCTCCTTCACGGTGGGTGGCGCCGAGGGCTACATGACCGCCAACTCCTACCCGGACGACGGCCTCGGCGAGGTCTTCCTGAAGATGTCCAAGCAGGGCTCGACCCTCGCGGGCATGATGGACGCCTTCTCGATCGCCGTCTCGGTCGGCCTCCAGTACGGCGTGCCGCTGGAGACCTACGTCTCGAAGTTCACCAACATGCGCTTCGAGCCGGCCGGTATGACGGACGACCCGGACGTGCGGATGGCGCAGTCGATCGTCGACTACATCTTCCGCCGCCTGGCGCTGGACTTCCTGCCCTTCGAGACGCGCTCCGCGCTGGGCATCCACTCCGCCGAGGAGCGTCAGCGCCACCTGGACACCGGTTCGTACGAGCCGGCGGACGAGGAGGTCGACGTGGAGGGCCTGGCCCAGTCCGCGCCGCGTCAGGTCGAGCCGGCCAAGCCGGAGGTCCCGGCCCGGCCCGCCGCGGCCGCCCCGGCGCCGAAGCAGGCCCACAACTCCACCGAGCTGGTGGAGATGCAGCTCGGCCTGAACGCCGACGCGCCGCTGTGCTTCTCCTGCGGCACGAAGATGCGCCGCGCGGGCAGCTGCTACCTCTGCGAGGGCTGCGGCTCGACCAGCGGTTGCAGCTGATCGCCCTGACGATGGCCCTGTGACGATGGGGGAACCGGCTTGTGCCGGTTCCCCCATCGGCTTTTCCGCGACTCGTACGCACAGGTGAATACTGGTGGGGCGATCACGTGAAAGGCGGCATGGGAATGGGGCATTCCATATGGGGCGGCGCCGAGCTGGAGCTCGGCGCCTATCTGGAGCGCATCGGATTCGAGGGGACCGCCCGGCCGGATCCGGAGACCCTGCGGGCGGTGCACCGACGTCATGTCGCCGCGTTCACGTTCGAGAATCTCGAAGTGATGCTCGGCCGCCCCGTCCTGCTCGATGTGAAGGCGCTCCAGGACAAGATGGTCGTGAAGCGGCGTGGCGGTTACTGCTACGAGCAGAACCTGCTCCTGGCCGCCGCCCTGGAGCGCATCGGCTTCGCGGTCTCCGGGATCGGCGCGCGGGTGCGCATGGACAGCGGAAGCGTGCGCCCGACGACGCACATGGCGCTCAAGGTCGAGGCCGGTGGCGAGGAGTGGCTGTGCGACGTCGGCTTCGGCGGCGAAGGGCTGCTGGAACCGCTGCCCCTGCGGGACGGGGCACCGGCAGAACAAGGGGAATGGACGTTTGAACTCGGGCGTGAGCAGAAGGACATACGCGTCCTGCGCTCGCTCCATCCGGACGGCTGGTTCGACCTTTACGCCTTCGGTCCCGAGGAGCGTCACCCGGTCGACTACACGGTGATGAACCACTACATCTCGACGCACCCGCGCTCGCCCTTCGTCTCGCGGCTGGTGGTCCAGCGGACGGAGCCGGGCCTACGGCGCACGCTCATGGGTTCGACGCTGACGAACGCGCGTCCTGATGGATCGGGGGATGAACGTGAAGTCGGTGCCGAGGAGTTGACCACGGTGCTGAAGAACGAGTTCCGGATCGAACTGGACGCCGAGGACGCCGCGATCCTCACCCGCGTGTACCGCGCCGCTACGTGACGCGCGCCACTGCCGTCGCCGTACGATGGGTCGGTGCTGGTCAAGTGGATTCGCTGCACCGTGGTGGACCGCCGGGGGTTCGAGCGGGGGCAGCGAAAATGGGCGGGACTGCTCGGTGAACCGGGATTCCGGGGGCAGGGGGGTGGCTGGAGCCGGGCGCGTCCCGGTGTGGTGCACCTCTTCGGCTTCTGGGAAAGCCGGTCGTTCTACGACTCCTTCATGGCGCGGTCCCACGACAGGCTGGCGGCGGCGCAGGCCGGCACGTTCAGGAACGTCCAGGTGCGGCTCTTTGAGCACCGCTTCGATGTGAAGGTGGGATTCCGGCCGCAGTTCGGGGACGCGGACGTGGTGCGTTTCGCGCACTGCCGGGTCCATGAGGACCGGGTGGAACACTTCACGCTGATGCAGGAGAAGGTGTGGAACCCGGCGATGGCCGGGTCGCCCGGGATGCTGCGGGGGGTCTTCGGCGAGGCCCCCGGCCCGGAGTTCCTTGTCCTGTCGATGTGGAACTCCGGGGCGGAGCACGGGAAGTACCGCGAGGACCGGGTGGAGCGGCTCGCCCTGCGGGCACAGACCGAGGCCGACGTCGCGGCGATCAACGGTGACGTCGTGCAGATAGAGCAGGCGTGGACGGTGTGACGGCGCGCCCTGCCCGCCTGGTGCCTGCCTGATGCCGGGCACGCCCGGCCGCGTCAGCCCGCCGTCGTGACGTGGGCGCCCGCGGCGACCGCCGCGAGCGTGGCCTCGGCGGCCTCGTCCGCGACGGCGGCGTCGACGGGCTCGCGGGTGATGAACAGCCTGAGGAACAGCGGGGCGGACACGGCCCGTACGACGGCGCCCGCGTCGGTGCCGGCGGGCGCCTCGCCCCGCTCGACGGCCCGGGCGATCAGCGGCCCGCAGCGCGCGAAGCGCTCGCGGTGGAAGGCGCGCAGGGCCTCCGCCGCGCGCTCGGACTGGAACGCGGCGGCGATCAAGGCGGTCGGGGCGGCGGCGGTCCCCGGGGCGGTGAAGGTGTCGACGATCCCGTGGGCGAGCGCCCGGAGATCGCCTCTGAGGGTGCCGGTGTCGGGCGGCGTCCAGGCGTCCTCTCCCGCGAGGCCGAGGGCCTCCGCCACGAGCCCGTCGACGCCGCCCCAGCGACGGTAGAGCGTGGTCTTGTGCACGCCGGAGTGCTCGGCGACGTACTCGACGGTCAGGCCCGGGTAGCCGTGCTCGACGAGCCCGGCGAGAACGGCGTCGCGCACGGCGGCGCGGGTGCGGGCGGTGCGTCCGCCGGGCCGGACGGTGCCGGGCTCCGAGGACGAGGACTTCGCAGCCAAGTGCAACTCCTGTTGCGTTAGTCGAGCGAGGCGTGCCATGCTGAGGGTAACGCGACTTTGGTTGCGTTTGATGTCGTGTCGAGTCCCATCGCTTGGGGGAGCGTGAGGCATGGTCCGGCTGCTGGCTCTAGGGTGGCGGCATGTCACGCCCCCGGCGCATCGTCCTCCTCCGGCACGGAGAGTCGGAGGGCAATGTCGACGACACGGTCTACGAGCGGGAGCCCGACCACGCCCTCAGCCTGACCGCGAAGGGCCGCAAGCAGGCCGAGCGGGCCGGGGAGCCGCTCCGGGAGCTCTTCGGCGACGAGCGGATCTCCGCGTACGTCTCGCCCTACCGCCGCGCGCATCAGACCTTCCACGCCCTGAAGCTCGACCCCGCCCGCGTCCGCGTGCGCGAGGAGCCGCGCCTGCGCGAGCAGGACTGGGGGAACTGGCAGGAACGGGAGGACGTACGCCGCCAGAAGGCCTACCGCGACGCCTACGGGCACTTCTTCTACCGCTTCGCCCAGGGCGAGTCCGGGGCCGACGTCTACGACCGGGTCGGCGCCTTCCTGGAGAGCCTGTGGCGCAGCTTCGAGGACCCCGGCCACCCGCCCAACGTCCTCCTCGTCACCCATGGCCTGACCATGCGACTGTTCTGCATGAGATGGCTGCACTGGACCGTCGCCGAGTTCGAGTGCCTGTCCAACCCGGGCAACGCCGAGACCCGCGTACTGCTGCTCGGCTCCGACGGCCGCTATCACCTGGACCGGCCGTTCGAGCGCTGGTGTACCCCCGAGTCGTACGGCTTCACCGACTAGAGTTCGCAGCGATGACAGCTGACCGATTCCACCGGGCCCTGGCGAGTCTCCAGGGGCTGGCCGTGGGTGACGCCCTCGGCTCCCAGTTCTTCGTCCCCGCCCACTATCCGTCCCTCAAGCGCCGCGAGCTCCCGCCCGGGCCCTGGAGCTGGACCGACGACACCGAGATGGCCTGCTCCGTGCTGGCGGTCCTGGCCGAGCACGGCCGTATCGACCAGGACGCCCTCGCGCGCTCCTTCGCCGATCACCACGACTTCGACCGCGGCTACGGCCCCGCGGTCAACAGGATGCTGCGCCTGGTCAGGGAGGGCGGCGACTGGCGCGAGCTGGCCGCCGCGCTGTTCAAGGGGCAGGGGTCCTGGGGCAACGGCGCCGCCATGCGCATCGCGCCGCTGGGCGCCTGGTACGCCGACGACCCCGAGCAGGCCACGCACCAGGCCGAGATCTCGGCGTACACCACCCACCAGCACCGCGAGGCCGTGGCCGGCGCCATGGCCGTGGCCGCCGCGGCGGCCATCGCCGCGGGCCCGGCCGGCGCCCCCGGCCCGGAGGCGCTGCTGGACGGAGTGATCGCGCTCGTGCCGCGCAGCGCGGTCCAGCAGGGGCTGCGCCGCGCCCGCGACATGCTCGACTACGCCGACACGAACACCGTCGCCGCCGTCCTGGGCTGCGGTCGGCGGACCAGCGCCCACGACACCGTGCCCTTCGCCCTGTGGGCCGCGGCCCGCCATCTCGGCTCGTTCGAGGAGGCGTTCTGGACGACGGCCCGGGCCGGCGGTGACGTGGACACCACGTCCGCGATCGCCGGAGGAGTGGTCGCCGCGGCGGAACGAGGTGCTCCGCCGGCAGCCTGGCTGGAGTCCACGGAAGCCCTCCCCGGCTGGCTTCCGGCCGCTTCGCGCTGAGCGGACGGAAGGAGCGGGGGCGGGGCGGGACAGCCCGGCCTCAAAGGCGTAACCTTGCAGGCGTCATGCCCTACCAACCGCCTACCCACAGCGTCGAGCGCTCCCTCCGAGCGACGACCGGAGCAAAGATCGTCGCCGGCGTGGACGAGGTCGGCCGGGGTGCCTGGGCCGGTCCCGTCACCGTGTGCGCGGCCGTCACCGGCCTCCGCCGTCCGCCCGAGGGGCTCACGGACTCCAAACTGCTGACGCTCAAGCGGCGCACCGTGCTCGCCGAGCAACTGGAGTCCTGGGTCACCGCGTACGCGCTCGGCCACTCCTCCCCACAGGAGATCGACGAGCTGGGCATGACGGCGGCCCTCCGGCTCGCGGCCACCCGGGCGCTGGAAGCGTTGCCCGTACGGCCCGACGCGGTGATCCTCGACGGCAAGCACGACTACCTCGGGGCGCCCTGGAAGGTCCGTACGGTCATCAAGGGCGACCAGTCCTGTGTGGTCGTGTCTGCCGCCTCCGTGATCGCCAAGGTGCGGCGGGACGCCATGATGGCCGAACTGGGCGAGGAGCACGCCGACTTCGGCTTCCGTGACAACGCGGGCTACCCGTCGCCCGTGCACCGCGCCGCCCTGGAGGAGCTGGGCCCCACCCCGCACCACCGGTTGTCGTGGGCCTATCTGGACGCGCTGCCCCGGTGGCAGCACCTCAAGCGAGTTCGTATCAGCCCCGACGACATGGCCTTGGAGGCCGGTGGTCAGCTCGGCTTCGATTTCTGATCCGGACGGGCGCACAGCGCCACCCGCCGACGCGACTCGCACCGGCGTTTGATAAACATCAACTCATGCCTCTCATCCCCGAGGAGCCTCAGATTCACGAGAGTGTCCCGGGTCCCCGCGCGGTACCGGCCCCCGGCCGGACCGCGGCGACCCCCCGCCCTGTCCCTGGTCCCCGACCGGCCCCCATACGGCCCGGCGGCACCGGCCCGCACCGCACCTCCGTCCCGGCCCAGCGCGCCCCGCGCGAGACGGCCGCGGCGGAGTCGGCGGCCACCCCGCAGATCCAGCTGATCCCGGCAGTCGCCGAGGGTGCCCTGGACGCCGCGGACGAGGCCGTCGACGTCCTGCTCGACAGCGGCCGGGCCCCCGGCGAGGTGCTGGTCCTCACCACCGGTGACCCGCACCCCTGGTCCGCGCACGAGCTGTCCTTCGGCGAGGCGTCCTACTGGGCGCAGCACGACGCCGGGGACGACGTCTTCTACGCGAACGCCGACACCCAGCGGGTCACGCCCCGCCCGGTCGTCGTCGTGGCCGTCAACGGCGGGTCGGACGCCGCGGTGGCCGGCGCGCTGCCCGCGGCCATGGCCCGCGCCGGCGCGCTGCTGATCGTCTGCGGTGACCCGCAGCGGGTCAACAGCCTTCTCTCCGTCGACGCCTGACGGACGCGCACGGCGGCCGGCCGCCCGTGAGAGGGCCGTCGGCCGCCGAGGCGTATCGCCTCACCGGGCCACCGTACGGCGGTGCGCCTCGGGCGCTCCGCCGCCGGAGCTGAGCGGTGCCACCGGATAGACGGCGGAGCAGGGCCGGCGGCCGCTGCGTCCCTCGCCGAGGATCTGCCACCCGGTGCCGGTGAGCGTGATGTACGCGCCGCAGCGCAGGCCGTGCAGCGCGCAGGCGTCGCGCAGGGCCCACATCCACGCGCCGTCCTCCTCCGTCCAATGGGACTCGCCCTCACGGCAGTAGAGCAGCACGGCCGTGCGGACGGGGGCGCGTCTGCGCAGATCGTGGGGGATCACCCGGCGCAGTTGGATGAGGAGCGCGTTGCGCAGCTCCCAGCCGTCGGCCGGGCCCGCGCGCCCGGCGTGCCGGACGAAGGAGGCGCTGGCCACGAGCCGTTCGTCCGGCTGGAAGACGGCGACGACCGCCGTGGACGGCGTCGGCGCGTGCCGGGCGTGGAGCCCGCTGACCACCTCGCGCGGATTGCGCAGCAGGGGGACTCCCGAGGCGATCCAGTCCGAGGGTTCGAGCAGCCTGCCCGGGCGGGGAACGGAGTCGGCGGACGAGGGTGGAGCGAAGCCGAAGGCCATGATTCTCCCTTCGTCTGCACGCCCACGATCCGGGGCGGGAGCTCAGGCAGGGCGTACACCGCGGCCTACGGCGCGACAGCGGTCCCGGCGGCCTGTGCGACGGGCGGGGGCGGGGGACCCGTCCAATTCTCGCGGCCCCACCCGCCGCGCGGCAACGATCAATTGCCGCCAATGACCGGTATCCGCTGTTCCGGGGCCCGGAGTTCCGGGCCGCCCGGTCGTCTCGTACGTCACCCCTGAACGGCCAGGACCAGAGGGAACACCCCCTTCGCCCCGGAGCGCCGCAGCAGCCGCGCCGCGACGGCGAGGGTCCAGCCGGTGTCGGTCATGTCGTCGACGAGAAGGACCGGACCGCCGGCCGACGCCAGGGCCTCCGCGAGGGCCGACGGCACGGTCAGCGCCCCGTCCAGCGCCCGCAGCCGCTGGGCGCTGTTGGTGCGCGGCACCCGGGTGTCCGCCTCCACGTCCCCGTACTCGACCGAGCCGAGGAGGGGCATTCGGCCAATGGCGGCGATGCGCTCGCCGAGCGAACGGATCAACAACGGCCGGGTCCGGGAGGCGACGGTGACGACGCCCACCGGGCGGGCCGGGGCGTCCGGGGCGCCGGACGCCCAACCGCCCGCTCCCCGGGCCCAGTCGGCCAGCACGGTCACCACCGCGTCCGCCACGTCGTCCGGAACGGGGGCGTCCGGGGCCTGCGGCGCGAGGAGGGGGCGCAGCCGGTTGCCCCAGCCGATGTCGGAGAGCCGCCCGAGCGCCCGGCCGGGTGCGGCCTGCTCACCCACGGGGATCCGCCCCTTGAGGTCCACACCGACCGCGGCCATCCCCGTCGGCCACATCCGGCGCGGCTCCACCTCCACCCCCGGTCGTCCCAGCTCGCCCCGGGAGGCGTCCAGGGCCGCGCCGGAGACGCCGGCGGAGAACCGGGACCCGGCACAGTTGTCGCACCGCCCGCAGGGCGCCGCCGCCTCGTCGTCCAACTGCCGCCGCAGGAACTCCATCCGGCACCCGGTCGTCGCCGCGTACTCCCGCATCGCCCGCTGCTCCGCCTCGCGCTGCCGCGCGACCCAGGCGTACCGCTCGCCGTCGTACGCCCAGGACGCGCCGGTCGCGGTCCAGCCGCCGCGGACCCGGTGCACGGCGCCGTCCACGTCGAGGACCTTCAGCATGGTCTCCAGACGGGAGCGCCGGAGGTCCACCAGCGGTTCGAGGGCGGGCAGCGAGAGCGGCCGGTCCGCGGCGGCCAGCACGTCCAGCGTGCGACGGACCTGCTCCTCCGGCGGGAAGGCCAGCGACGCGAAGTACTTCCAGATCGCCTCGTCCTCACGCCCCGGCAGCAGCAGCACCTCGGCGTGCTCGACGCCGCGCCCGGCCCGGCCCACCTGCTGGTAGTAGGCGATGGGAGAGGAGGGGGAGCCGAGGTGCACCACGAAGCCGAGGTCGGGCTTGTCGAAGCCCATGCCCAGCGCGGAGGTGGCCACCAGCGCCTTGACGCGGTTCGCCAGCAGGTCCTCCTCGGCCTGCTGACGGTCGGCGTTCTCGGTCTTGCCCGTGTACGAGGTGACGGTGTGCCCACGCCGGCGCAGGAACGCCGCGACCTCCTCGGCGGCGGCGACCGTGAGCGTGTAGACGATGCCCGAACCGGGGAGCTCGTCGAGGTGATCGGCGAGCCAGGCCAGGCGGTGGGCGGCGTCCGGGAGCTCCAGGACGCCGAGGCTCAGGCTCTCCCGGTCCAGCGGACCGCGCAGCACCAGCGCCTCCGCCCCTTCGCCCGTCCCCAGCTGCTCGGCGACGTCGGCGGTGACGCGGGCGTTCGCCGTGGCGGTCGTGGCGAGCACCGGCACCCCGGGCGGCAGGTCGGCGAGCATGGTCCGCAGCCGGCGGTAGTCGGGCCGGAAGTCATGGCCCCAGTCGGAGATGCAGTGCGCCTCGTCGACGACGAGCAGACCGGTGGCGGCGGCGAGCTTGGGCAGCACGTTGTCGCGGAAGTCGGGGTTGTTGAGCCGCTCGGGGCTCACCAGCAGCACGTCCACCTCGCCCGCCGCGACCTCGGCCTGGACGGTCTCCCACTCCTCGGTGTTGGAGGAGTTGATCGTGCGCGCCTGGATGCCCGCCCGCGCGGCCGCCTCGACCTGGTTGCGCATCAGGGCGAGCAGCGGGGAGACGATCACGGTCGGGCCGCTGCCCCGCGCCCGCAGCAGGGCGGTCGCGACGAAGTACACCGCGGACTTGCCCCACCCGGTGCGCTGGACGACCAGCGCGCGGCGGCGGTCGGCGACGAGGGCCTCGATCGCGCGCCACTGGTCCTCGCGCAGTCTCGCCTTGCCCGTGGCGTCTCCGACGAGACGGGCGAGGACGGTGTCCGCCGAGGTGCGGAGGGCTTCGTTGGTCATGCCCCCATGCAACACGAGGACACTGACAACGCGCGAACCCGGTGGCCGGGCCTGTGGAAAACCCGTGCGGACGGTTCTCCACAGGAGTAGTACGACAATACTTCTGGAGTTATCCACAGGGCTGGCGGGCTCGGACGGCCTCGCGGGACTCTCGGGCCATGACGCACCACAACGAGTCCTCCCGCCCCTCCATCGACTCCTCCGCCGCCCGGGACACTCCGCCGGACGCGCAGATCACGCTGCGCAGCCCGGCCGAACTCGCCGACGCCCTCCCGTATTTGCTGGGCTTCCACCCGAACGACAGCGTGGTGATGCTGGCCCTCCACGGTGAGCGCGGCCGCTTCGGCGGGCGGCTCAGGCTGGGCATCCCGGGCCCGGAGGAGTGGCCCGACGTCAGCCGGCAGCTCGCGGAGACCCTGATCTCGGGCTGCGACAAGCGGGGCGCCCGGCCCGACGGCATCGTCCTGTTCCTGTGCCAGGACCCCGCCGGCGGAGAGACCGGCCGCCAGGTGATGGAGCGGCTCCGCCCGCTGGCCCAGAGCCTGCGTCTGGCCTGCGGAGAGCTGGACGTACCCGTCTATGAGGCACTGTGCCTCTCCGACGGCCGCTACTGGTCCTACTGCTGCCCCGACGAACGCTGCTGCCCGCCGGACGGCGCGCCGCTGGCCCCTCCCGGCACCTCGGTCATGGCCGCGGCCGCCGCCTACGCGGGGATCCAGGTGCGCGGAACGCTCCGCGAGATGGAGGCCCGGTACGCCCCGCTCACTGGAGGACGGGCGCTGGAGCAGCAGTCCGCGCTGGACGCGGCCGCCGCCGACCTCGTCCCCCGCATCCTGGCCGGCACCGCCGGCCGGACCGTACGGCAGGAGACGCTGGACCTGGTGAGCCTGGTCGTGGGCCGGTTCCACACGGCCCGGCCTGTCGTCGGCCGGGCGGAAGCCGACGCCCGTGACGACGACCTCCTGGCCGCCGACGAGGCGGCGGCTGTCATCCTCGGTCTTCAGGACCGCACCACGCGCGACCACGCCGCGGAGTGGATGGAGGGGCCCCGGGCCCCGGCGGTGCTGCGCTTGTGGCGGGCTCTCGCCCGGCGGTGCGTGCCTCCCTATACGGAGCACGCGGCCGCGCCTCTCGCCCTGGCGGGCTGGGTCGCCTGGTCGATCGGCGACCACCCGGAGGCCCGGGTCGCCCTGAGCCGGGCCCTGAGCACCGACCCGGAATACCTCTTCGCCCAGCTCCTGCACCGCGCGTGCAACGACGGCATGGACCCCGAACACCTCCGTCGCTGTCTGCGCCGCGAACGCGCCGACCGCGCGGTGCACGCGGCGGCCCACGCCGAAGTGGCCCGCGCGGCGGCAGCGGACGCCAAGACGGCGGGAACGAAGGAAGTGGTGGAGGCGCCGAGGGCCAGGGAGGCAGCGGACCACGCGCAAGAACGGCGACGCCGTGACCGGCCCGCGACCGCCGGCGCGGGGACGGCCGACGTGGGCCCGGTCGGCGTGGGATCCACCGGCCCGGGCGGCACGAGCGGGCCATCCGGCTCGGGCGGTACGAGTGGGCCGGGCTCTTCGGCCGGGCCCGTGGGCCCTGCCGGAGCCAGTGGTCCTGCGGGACGGGCGCGTACGCGGCGGCGCGGCGGGCCGCGGGGCGCGCGGAGCCGGTCATGACCCCGGCCGCCGAGGGCCACCGTGACCTCGGCGGGCCCGGCGCCGTTCACCTGAGTGGCCGTAATCGTCGTCGACGATCGTCGTCGGCCATCCGGCGGCCCGGTCAGGACCGCCGGGACCCGGACCGCGAGCACCCAGGGAGCGCAGACACCGTGCAAGGCATCGCCCCCAAGGGTCCTTCGACCCACACGTCCCACCTGGTGCAGCGGCCGCCCGAGCAGCGGCGCGGCGGCAGTGCGCGCGCCCAGGGGCCGCAGCCCGTGCACGAGTCGCTGATCTGCGTCGCCCTCCCGGCGCTCGCGATCTCCCGTGCGCACGGGCAGCTCACCGGGCACGGCCTCGACGGGTTCTACCGGAGCGGCCGCAGGCTCCTGGGCACGTGCCGGGTACGGGTCGCGGGGGTCGAGCCGTTGCCCGTGCAGGGGCGGATGGTCAGCGCGGACCGCGCCCGCTTCGTCGGCACGGTACGCACCCCCGCCGACGCCGGGCCGGACCCGGCCGTCACCGTCGAGCGGCTGCGCGACGCCGAGGGCGTGGAGCGGATCGTCGTCCGCAGCTCGGCGGCGCAGGAGCTGACGCTGCCCGTGGAAGTGGCCCTGGGGACCGACCTCGCCGAGCTGGCCGCGATCGCCGCCGGTGCCGCCGGACCCGAGCTCCCCGCCGACGTGCACGCCTCCGGGCTGCGCTGGTCGGCACCCGGGACGCAGGCGGTGGTCACCGCCGACCCGGCCCCGGACGACGTCCTTGCCTCGGCCGGACTGCTGTGCTGGGAGATACGGCTGCCGCCCGGGGGCAGCCGGAGCATTGAGCTCCGGGTCCGTCCAGAGCTGCCCGGCCGGCCGCAAGCACCCGAGTCGGCGGCGCTCGGCCGTGGCGGGGCGGCGCCGCCCTGGGGAGAGGCGGAGGCCGCCGGGGACGACCCACGGGTCGCGGCACTGCTGGCGACGGCCCTCGGCGATCTCCGCGCGCTCCTCGTCCGCGACCCCGTCCACCCGGGCGACGCCCACCTCGCCGCCGGCATCCCCTGGCGGTGCGGCCAGCTCGCCCCCGCGGAGGCCCTGTGGGCGGCCCGGATGACCCTGCCCCTGGGCGTCCGGCTGGCCGCCGGCACGTTGCGCACCCTGGCGCGTACACAGATCGCCGGGCCGGGGCCCGACAGCGGCAGGATCCCCGGGGCGCTACGGCACTCGGGCGCCCACCTGCCCCCCGGGTGCACCGGCGTCGAGGCGACCCTGCTGTTTCCCGTCGTCCTCGCCGAGGCCCGGCGCTGGGGGCTCCCCGAGCAGGAGATCGAGGCCCTGCTGCCTGCGGCCGAGCGGTGCCTGGAGTGGCTGCGAGCCGCCACCGGGGACCGGGTGTATCTCGCGGACCCGGCGCCGGGCGGGCCGTACCGCTGCGAGGTCCAGGCGCACGCCCACCGGGCCGCCTCCCTCGGAGCGGATCTGCTGGAGGCCTACGGTCGGCCCGGCGCGGAGGGCCTGCGCGAGTGGGCGGCGGCGCTGCGCCGCCGCTTCCGGGAGGACTTCTGGTCCGACGACCGCGGTGGCGGGCGGCCCGTGGCCGCGCGCACGGCCGACGGCCGGCTGATACCCCACCTGGGGTGCGCGGCGGCCCACCTGCTGGACACGGGGCTGCTCGGTTCGGGGGAGTACGGCCCGGGGCTGCTCGACCGGGTGCAGACCGAGCAGCTCGCACGGCTGCTCGGCGGTCCCGCCCTCGACTCCGGCTGGGGGCTGCGCAGCCTGGGGGCGAAGGAGCCCGGGCACAACCCCTTCGGGCACCGTGGGGGAGCCGTGCGGGTCCATGAGACGGCGGTCGCCGTGGCCGGGCTGATGGCGGCCGGGTACGAGAAGGAGGCCGCCGGGCTGCTCCGGGGGGTCCTGGACGCCTCCGAGTCCTTCGGCCACCGGTTGCCGGAGATGTACGCGGGGGACCAGCGGACCACGGGCGGTGCGCCGCTGCCGCACCCGGCGGCTTGTCGGCCCGCCGCTGTCGCCGCCGCGGGCGCGGTCCAGCTGCTGACGGTGGCGGCCGGGGTGCGCCCCGACGTCCCGGCGGGCGGTGTGACGGTCCGGCCGCCGCGCTCGGTGCCGCTCGGCGAGCTGCGGTTCACCGGGCTGCGCGTCGCCGAGCGGCCGTTCTCCGTACGGATCAGCAGACTCGGGCTCGGCATGGTCGAGGAAGCCGCGGCCGGCCTGCAACTGGGGGTGTGAGCGGATGGGCGCCGGGTTCGTGGCCGGGCCGCTGATGGGGAGAGCGCAAGAGCCTGTTTATCGTCAGGAAGACGACTATGATCACGACATGCCCTACGACCCGTCGGCCTTCCCGCCCTTCGCAGTCACCGTCGACCTGGTCGTGCTCACCGTGCGACGCCATGCGCTGTGCGCGCTGGCCGTCCGCCGCGGCGAGCCCCCCTTCCAGGGCCGGTGGGCCCTGCCCGGCGGATTCGTGCGAGCCGACGAGGACCTGGCGACGGCGGCCGCCCGGGAGCTGGCCGAGGAGACCGGGCTACAGGCCCACGACCCGGCGGCGCCCGCGAACGCCAACGCCGCGCACCTCGAACAGCTCGCCACGTACGGCGACCCCAAGCGCGACCCCCGGATGCGTGTGGTGAGCGTGGCCCATCTCGCGCTCGCGCCCGACCTGCCGGCCCCGCGCCCCGGCGGCGACGCGCGCAGCGTGCGCTGGGCGCCCGTCGAGGACCTGCTGGACGAGGTCGGGTACGGGCGCGAGGGCGAGCAGGCCGCGCCGCTGGCCTTCGACCACGCCCGTATCCTCGCGGACGGCGTCGAGCGCGCCCGGTCCAAGATCGAGTACTCCTCGCTGGCCACCGCCTTCTGCCCCCAGGAGTTCACGGTCGGCGAGCTCCGCCGGGTCTATGAAGCGGTGTGGGGCGTCGCCCTGGACCCGCGGAACTTCCACCGCAAGGTCACCGGCACCCCGGGATTCCTGGTGCCCACGGGCGGGACGACGACGCGCCAGGGCGGGCGACCGGCGCAGCTCTTCCGGGCGGGCGGGGCCACGCTGCTCAATCCGCCCATGCTGCGGCCCGAGGCGTAGCCCCGAACCCCTGGGGCGCGAAAGCCGGACGGGGGACTCGGCGGGGCCGCCGGAGGGAACACGCGGCGGCACGGGCATCTACATTGCGTAGCAAATAGGACATATCGGGTTACGGTGCTGCGGTACGGTCCCGCCGTCCCGCGAGTGAAGCCATGATCCAGGCCATCGGGCTGACCAGCCTCTCCCGCCGCCACCAGCCCCCCGCCGTCGACGACCTCACCTTCGAGGCCCGCCCCGGGCGCGTCACCGTGCTGCTCGGCGAGCCCGGCGCCGGCAAGACCACCGCCCTGCGCCTGATGCTGCGACTCGACGCCGGGCGCGGCGTCGCGCTCTTCCGCGGCCGCACCCTGGACCGGATCCCTCACCCCGCCCGCGAGATCGGGGTCCTCCTCGGGGACGTCCCCGGACACCCCGGTCGCACCGCACGAGGCCATCTGCGCATGCTCAGTGCCGCGGCCGGGGTCCCGGCCGAGCGCGCCGACGACGTCCTCGAGGTCGTCGGCCTCAGCGGCCTCGCCGACCAGCGCCTCGGCGACTTCTCGCTCGGCATGGACCGCCGCCTCGGCCTCGCCTCCGCGCTCCTCGGCGACCCCCACACCCTCGTCCTCGACGAACCGGCCGGAGGGCTCTCCCCCCGCGAGACCGCGTGGCTCCACGGGCTCCTGCGCGGCTATGCGGCCCAGGGCGGAGCCGTCCTGGTCACCTCGCGCGATCCCGCCGAGGCCGCCCGGATCGCCGACCAGGTCGTCACCATCGACGAAGGGCGCCTCGTCGCCGACCAGGAGGGGACCGCCTTCTCCGGCACCCGGCTGCGCCCCCACGTCGTCGTCCAGTCGCCCCTGGCGAACCGCCTCGCCCATGTCCTGGCCGAGGAGGCGGACTCGGCGGACGAGCGGCCGAGCGGCCCTCCCGTCGAGGTCGTGCGCGAAGGGGGCAGCCGGCTCCTCGTCTACGGCAGCAGCTGCGCCGTCGTTGGCGAGACCGCCTACCGCCACGGCATCCTCGTGCACCGCCTCGCGGAGGAGACCATGGACACCGGCCCCGTCGCACCGCTGCGGCGTGCCGACGGCCGCGGCGCCGACGGCGCGGCCGGCGAGGACGGCGCGCCGGACGGACCCGCCGTGCCGGAGGCCGCGACCCGTTCCGGCCTGCGGCGCCGGCTCCCGGCCCCGAGCCCGGCGTGGCCTCTGCGATACGAACTGCGCCGCGCCACCGGCGTACGCACCGGCTGGGGCGTGGCGGGCGGGGCGCTCGTCCTGTCCGTGCTCGCCTCCGTCCTGCTCGCGCGCGCCGGAGCCGACCCGACATCGCGGCTGCTCGTCGGCTGGCCGCTCTGGCTGCCCCTGCCGCCGGCCGCCTTCGCGGCCGGCCTCCTGGGCTCGCTCTCCTTCGGCCAGGAATTCCGCTACCCCGCGCTCGCCCCGGACCAGGGCACCGTGCCGCGCAGGCTCGGGCTGCTCGGCGCCAAGCTCGCGGTCTCGGCGGGAATCGCCCTGCTCCTCGCGCTGACCGCGCTCGGTCTCGACGCCGCCGCCCTGCGGACCCTCTTCGGCCCTGCCGTCCCCCTCCTCCCCGGCGGCTGGGCGGCCGCGCTCGTGGGCTGGACCTGCCTCGTCCTGGGGTGCGCCTGGGCGGGACTGCTCGCGGCCGGGCTGTTCCGGTCCACCGCGCTCGGGCTGGTGGCGGTCCTCGCCGTCCCCACGCTGGTGGTGCCCGTACTGGGCGGCGCGCTCTCCCGGCCCGAGGCCCGGTCGCTGATCGGCCTGCCGGAGCGGCTGCGCTCGGCGGCCCTGGTGCGCTGGCCGTCCGGCGTCGACCAGGGGATCGAGGCGGCGCTGCGCCTGATGTCCCAGCCGATCGGATGGGCGCTCGCGCTGTCGCTGGCGGGACTGCTCGGCGCGTATGTGCTGACCGTGATCCGCGGGCGGCCCAGGTGAGCGCTGTGCTAATGCGCCTCGCCGGTCCGCGGCGAACGCAGAGTGACAATCGGCCCGGAGGGGCTGTGGAGAACCCGGCGGAGCCATCACTCTCCGCAGTCGGTCAATCCAGAAGGGCGCCCGATTCTGGCTATTTGAGCGTCAATTGCGAGGTAATGGGCGATCACCCTTTCGTGTGCTTTTCACCAAAGACCTCAAGGGCCTTCGAGGTGTCGCCGACAAAGGAAGCGTGAGTACCCTTGCGCACACCATGATGACCGCGGCTCGCCCCGCCGACTCCGGCCTCGCAGGCCCGGGCGAGCTTGACCGCTACTCCTACGCGGACGCCCCCGGGGCCGACCGCGGAGCCCCGCCCGCCTGGGACGGCGACGGGGAGCTGAGCCGCGCGGGCCGCCGCGCCGCAGGCAGCCGTGGCCGAGGGCTGCACGGCCAGCTCGTACAGCAGCTGGGCCAGATGATCGTCTCCGGCGACCTGGGCGCCGACCGCCCGCTGGTCCCGGAGGAGATCGGGCAGCGGTTCGAGGTCTCCCGCACCGTCGTCCGCGAGTCCCTGCGCGTCCTCGAGGCCAAGGGCCTGGTCAGCGCCCGCCCCAACGTGGGCACCCGGGTCCGGCCCGTCAGCGACTGGAACCTCCTCGACCCCGACATCATCGAGTGGCGCGCCTTCGGTCCACAGCGCGACGACCAGCGCCGGGAGCTGTGCGAGCTGCGCTGGACGATCGAGCCGCTGGCCGCCCGGCTCGCCGCCGGTCACGGCCGCGAGGACATCCAGCAGCGCCTCGCCGACATGGCCGAGATCATGGGCCACGCCCTCGCCCAAGGTGACTCCCTCACCTTCACCCGCGCCGACGCCGAGTTCCACTCCCTGCTCCTCCAGGTCGCGGGCAACCGCATGCTGGAGCACCTCTCGGGGATCGTCTCCTCCGCCCTGCACGTCTCCGGCGCCTCCACCGGCGGCTGCGACCGTCCCACCGAGGCGGGCGTCGGGCAGCACCTGCGGATCGTCGACGCCGTCGCCGCCGGGGACGCCGCGGGAGCCGAGGCGGCCATGCGCCAGCTGCTCGTCACCCACCCCGAGGTCGAGCGAGTGGTGCCCGCCCCGCGCGAGCACTGAGCGCGGGACGGACCCCGCGGACGGGGCGGCGCGTGCGGGGCCGCTCGGCCGGCGCGTGCGTACGGGAGCGTACGCGCGCACCGGCCGAGCCGTTCCGCACGGCCGTCGACGGCGGCAGAGTTCACGATCTATCCACTTCAGGGGCCTTTCACCCTGTTTTGGGGTGTGACTCGGGCCACGAGGATTGGGCGTAACGCTCCTTGTGACAGCGCGATGACTAAAGAGGTGGTGACTGCGGAGGGAATACGCGCCTCGATGGAGGTGCTGACTTCTCCGCACTACCGCCCACGCGCCGTCGGTTCATCCTTGCCGACGGTCGTCGGCCCGGTCCAGAGCGGACGGGGCCGGAAGCCGTTTCCATCGTTCCGAGAGGTTGTTCGTGTCGGCCAGCACATCCCGTACGCTCCCGCCGGAGATCGCCGAATCCGAGTCTCTGATGGCGCTCATCGAGCAGGGAAAGGCCGAGGGGCAGATCGCCGGCGACGACGTGCGTCGGGCCTTCGAGGCTGACCAGATTCCGCCAACCCAGTGGAAGAACGTTCTGCGCAGCCTCAACCAGGTCCTCGACGAGGAGGGTGTGACGCTGATGGTCAGTGCCGCAGAGGCGCCCAAGCGCACCCGCAAGAGCGTCGCAGCGAAGAGCCCGGCGAAGCGCACCGCCACCAAGGCCGTCTCCTCCAAGACGGTCACGGCGCGGCAGTCCTCCGTCTCCACGTCGTCCGCCCAGGGCGCGTACGGCGACGAGACGGACGAGGCCGTGGCGCCCGCCAAGAAGACCGCCGCCAAGAAGGCGACGGCCAAGAAGACGGTGGCCAAGAAGACCGCCGCCAAGAAGACGACGGCCAAGAAGTCGGCCGCCAAGAAGGACTCCGACGAGCTCCTCGACGAGGACCTCCTCGAGGAGACCCCCACCCCGGGCAAGGGCGAAGAAGAGGAAGAGAGCGGCGAGAACAAGGGCTTCGTCCTGTCCGACGAGGACGAGGACGACGCCCCGGCGCAGCAGGTCGCGGTGGCCGGCGCCACCGCCGACCCGGTGAAGGACTACCTGAAGCAGATCGGCAAGGTCCCCCTGCTCAACGCCGAGCAGGAGGTCGAGCTCGCCAAGCGCATCGAGGCCGGTCTCTTCGCCGAGGACAAGCTGGCGAACGCCGACAAGCTGGCCCCGAAGCTCAAGCGCGAGCTGGAGATCATCGCCGAGGACGGCCGCCGCGCCAAGAACCACCTCCTGGAGGCCAACCTCCGTCTGGTGGTCTCCCTGGCCAAGCGCTACACCGGCCGCGGCATGCTCTTCCTGGACCTGATCCAGGAGGGCAACCTCGGTCTGATCCGCGCGGTGGAGAAGTTCGACTACACCAAGGGCTACAAGTTCTCCACGTACGCGACCTGGTGGATCCGCCAGGCCATCACGCGCGCGATGGCCGACCAGGCCCGCACCATCCGTATCCCGGTGCACATGGTCGAGGTCATCAACAAGCTCGCGCGTGTCCAGCGCCAGATGCTCCAGGACCTGGGCCGTGAGCCCACCCCGGAGGAGCTGGCCAAGGAGCTCGACATGACCCCCGAGAAGGTCATCGAGGTCCAGAAGTACGGCCGTGAGCCGATCTCCCTCCACACCCCTCTGGGTGAGGACGGCGACAGCGAGTTCGGTGACCTCATCGAGGACTCCGAGGCGGTCGTGCCGGCCGACGCGGTCAGCTTCACCCTCCTCCAGGAGCAGCTGCACTCCGTCCTGGACACCCTCAGCGAGCGCGAGGCCGGCGTGGTCTCGATGCGCTTCGGTCTCACCGACGGTCAGCCGAAGACGCTCGACGAGATCGGCAAGGTCTACGGGGTGACGCGTGAGCGCATCCGCCAGATCGAGTCCAAGACGATGTCGAAGCTGCGTCACCCGTCGCGTTCGCAGGTGCTGCGCGACTACCTCGACTAGTCCTGACAGAGCGATAGATCGATCGCCGTGGGGCCCGGTTCCTCTTCCGAGGAGCCGGGCCCCGCTGTTCTCCGGATGCGGTGACCGGCGTGCGGGGTGACGCTGGGTAGGCAAAGAACTTCGCTCCGTCAGGAGGCTGTGTATGCGCGCCCTGAGGTACCCGCTGATCGGAACGGCCGTGCTGCTGCTGGTGGCCCCCGTCCCGGTGCGGGCGGGAAACCGCGGGATCATCGGCGGGCAGGCCGTGAAGGTCGCGGACGTGCCCTGGACGGTGGCTCTGGCGAGCCGTGAGCGGTTCGGCCCCGTCCGGTCGGGCCAGTTCTGCGGTGGCGCCCTGGTGAGCCGTACGACGGTCGTGACGGCGGCCCACTGTCTCAGCCGTGAGGTCCTCGGCGTCGAGATGTCCGAGGCGAAGGACCTACGAGTGATCGTGGGGCGTGACGACCTGCGCGGCGGGGCGGGGAAGGAGATCGCGCTCAAGGACGCCTGGGTCAACCCCGCCTTCAACCCCGAGACCAACGGCGGGGACGTCGCCGTCCTCACTCTGGCCGAACCGGTCACCGACAAGGCCCCGATCGCCATGGCGAAGGAGGGGGACGCGGCCTACAAGCCCGGCACGGAGGCGGGCGTCTACGGCTGGGGCGACATGTTCGGCAACGGCGCCTACTCGCCCACGCTGCGGGGGGCGCTGGTGTACGTCATGGAGGACGGGATGTGCCGGCAGGCCTACCCGGGCGGCCCCGAAGGGGTCTACCAGCCGTCGACCATGCTCTGCGCGGGGCTGCCGCGCGGCGGGCGGGACGCCTGCCAGGGCGACAGCGGGGGCCCGCTGGTGGCGCGGGGCCGCCTCGTGGGGCTGGTGTCCTGGGGGAGCGGCTGCGCCCAGGCGGGCCGTCCGGGGGTCTATACGCGCGTCTCCGCCGTCGCCGCGCTGGTCTGGGCGCACAGTGTCGACCCGGCCCCGGGAGCCGCTCCACCGGCCGCTCCGCCGCCCGCGCAGCCTCCCGTGGCGCCGCCCGTCCGGCCACCGGCCCCGTCGGTCGCTCCCTCCGCGTCCCCGCAGGTGGCACCGCCCGCTCCGGGGGCCGGGAAGCGGCCGGGCCGGAGGCCGCGATGGGCTTGAGGCCGCGACGGGTCCTAGGCCGGGGCCGTCACCGAGCGGCGGGAGCCGGAGGAGGGTACGAGAGCGGGCGGCCTCCCCGGCAGGGGTGGCCGCCCGCGGCTGTCCGGCCCTGGACGGCCGGACCTCGCTCGTCGTCGGATGCGATGTGTCAGCGCCGCACCGTGCGGACTCAGCGGTCCTCGTCGGATGCGGACGCCGACGCCGGCACGGCGGTGAGCCGCTCCGTCTCGTCCTGTATTTCCGCGGCGATCTTCTTGAGTTCTGGCTCGAACTTGCGGCCGTGGTGGGCGCAGAAGAGCAGTTCACCGCCGCTCATGAGAACGACGCGCAGGTAAGCCTGAGCGCCGCACCGGTCGCAGCGGTCAGCGGCCGTCAGCGGGCTCGCGGGGGTCAGAACAGTAGTCACGTCGCCTCTTCTCTAGCTCGACGAGCTGTCGTACCAGGGTCAACATCCAACCAGGCCGAAAACGTTCCCGCTCGTGGCTTTTCCTCGAAACTTCCTTCCGAGGGGCCGGATCTTGACGTTTGGCGGCGAATGAGCCGTATTGCGTGGGCTTACGGTTTCACGTCGCTGGGGGTTGTCGTCCTCCCGGCCGGCTTGCCGGGTTGTTCTTGAGGACGTGCCCGGAGCCTAAATGGTTCATGCCTCGAAGGGAACGTGATGTGCATGTCACTCCATCGAGGTATCGAACAGGTGATCGAAACTCGATTAGCATGGTTGTTCTCAAGGGTGGCGGCACAAAGGCTCTACCTGGCCTCGGTACCCTCTGAACGGCAACTGAGCCACCCATGTGCCCCACTCGGGCCAGACAGAAATTCAGCGAGGAGCGAACCGCGTGACCGCCGAGACGTCCGTGCCGTCCACTGCGTTGCTGACCGGGGCAGACCGGGACGGATCCAACTACACCGCTCGGCACCTGCTCGTCCTCGAGGGCCTGGAGGCCGTCCGGAAGCGGCCGGGCATGTACATCGGCTCGACGGACAGCCGTGGCCTGATGCACTGCCTCTGGGAGATCATCGACAACTCCGTCGACGAGGCCCTCGGCGGGTTCTGCGACCACATCGAGGTGATCCTCCACGACGACGGGTCGGTGGAGGTGCGGGACAACGGCCGCGGCATCCCCGTGGACGTCGAGCCCAAGACCGGGCTGTCCGGTGTCGAGGTCGTGATGACCAAGCTGCACGCGGGCGGCAAGTTCGGCGGCGGCTCGTACGCGGCCTCCGGCGGTCTGCACGGTGTCGGCGCCTCCGTCGTCAACGCGCTCTCCGCGCGGCTGGACGTCGAGGTCGACCGGAACAGCAGGACCCACTCGATCAGCTTCCGCCGGGGCGTCCCCGGCATCTTCACCGAGTCGGGCCCGGACGCCCCCTTCGACCCCTCCGGCGGGCTGCTCAAGGGCAAGAAGGTCGCCAAGGCCCGCACCGGCACCCGCGTCCGCTACTGGGCGGACCGCCAGATCTTCCTCAAGGACGCCAAGCTCTCCCTGGACAACCTCTACGGGCGCGCCCGGCAGACGGCCTTCCTGGTGCCCGGGCTGACGATCGTCGTCCGCGACGAGCGGGCCCTGGACGGCGGGGAGATCACCGAGGAGACGTTCCGCTACGACGGCGGCATCAGCGAGTTCTGCGAGTTCCTCGCGCAGGACAAGGCCGTCTGCGACGTGCTGAGGCTGTCCGGGCAGGGCACCTTCAAGGAGACCGTGCCGGTCCTCGACGACCGGGGCCACATGACCCCCACCGAGGTCACCCGCGAGCTCGGCGTGGACATCGCCCTGCGCTGGGGCACCGGCTACGACGCCACGGTGAAGTCCTTCGTCAACATCATCGCCACCCCCAAGGGCGGTACGCACGTCACCGGGTTCGAGCGGTCGATCACCAAGACGGTCAACGAGGCGCTCCGGTCGGCCAAGATGCTGCGGGTCGCCGAGGACGACGTCGTCAAGGACGACGCCATGGAAGGGCTCACGGCGGTCGTCACCGTCCGGCTGGCGGAGCCGCAGTTCGAGGGGCAGACCAAGGAGGTGCTGGGCACCTCGGCCGCCAACCGGATCGTCGCCAACGTGGTCGCCAAGGAGCTCAAGGCGTTCCTGACCTCCACCAAGCGCGACGCCAAGCAGCAGGCCCGGTCCGTGCTGGAGAAGGTCGTCGCGGCGGCCCGCACCCGTATCGCCGCCCGCCAGCACAAGGAGGCCCAGCGGCGGAAGACGGCGCTGGAGTCCTCCTCCCTGCCGGCCAAGCTGGCCGACTGTCGCAGCGACGACGTCGAGCGCAGCGAGCTGTTCATCGTCGAGGGCGACTCGGCCCTCGGTACGGCCAAGCTGGCGCGGAACTCGGAGTTCCAGGCTCTGCTGCCGATCCGCGGCAAGATCCTCAACGTCCAGAAGTCCTCGGTCTCGGACATGCTGAAGAACGCCGAGTGCGGCGCGATCATCCAGGTGATAGGAGCCGGGTCCGGCCGCACGTTCGACATCGACGCCGCGCGGTACGGGAAGGTGATCTTCCTCGCCGACGCCGATGTAGACGGCGCGCACATCCGCTGTCTGCTGCTGACGCTGTTCCAGCGCTACATGCGGCCGATGGTGGAGGAGGGCCGGGTCTTCTCGGCGGTGCCCCCGCTGCACCGGGTGGAGCTGACGCACCCCAAGAAGGGGCAGGACAAGTACATCTACACCTACTCCGACAGCGAGCTGCGGCAGACGCTCATGGAGCTGGACCGCAAGGGCGCCCGCTACAAGGAGAGCATCCAGCGCTACAAGGGTCTGGGTGAGATGGACGCCGACCAGCTCGCCGAGACCACGATGGACCCCCGTCACCGCACCCTGCGCCGGATCAACATCAGTGACCTGGAGGCCGCCGAGCGCGCCTTCGACCTGCTGATGGGCAATGAGGTCGCGCCGCGCAAGGAGTTCATCACCAACTCCGCCGCCACGCTGGACCGCTCGCGCATCGACGCCTGACGGCCCGGCGGGCGGCACATACGAGGGCGACACGCCCGACGTCCACCCCCGGGTGGAGAGGACATCTCCACCCGGGATCCACCCGGGACCCACCCGTGCTCCGATACGCGCCGGGAGCCGACTCCGTAGCGTGGGTCGCGTGGCGATCGAGAACTGGACCGAATGGCCCGCCCGCGAGGCGCTCGCCGGGGTGGGAGTGCCCCGGCGGCGCCGGGTGATGACGTGGGTGGTGCGCGTCGTCCTGGTGGGCGCCTTCCTGTGGGGGGTGCTCCGCGAGGACGTCTTCCACGGCTGGGGGTACGCCGCGCTCGCGGCCGGCTTCCTGCTCTGCGCCGCCGCCGTGCGGGGGTGCTATCTGACGACGCTCGCCATGCGGCTGTGGCCCTCCGTCGCGCTGCTGGGCGTGCCGGCGCTGATGGGGGTGGCCGCCCAGGCGGCCGGGTCGCACGCCGCGGTGACGGGGCTGTGGTGCGTCACCGCCGCCATCGCCGTGGAGCGGCTGCCCCTGGGCGCGGGGGTGGCCTTCGCCGGTGTGTGCCTGGGGGCATACGCGCTGGTCACCCACGAGCGGCCGGTGACGATCGCGGTGACGGTCGTGGGTGTGCTGCTGATCGGGTACTCGCTGCGGCTGGACGAGGAGGCCCGCGGCGCCGGGTTCCGGTTGCTGGCCCAGGAGCGGGCCGCCCGGCGGGCCGAGGCGGAGTCGGCGGCGCTGGCCGAGCGCGCCCGTATCGCCCGGGAGATACACGATGTGCTGGCGCACAGCCTCTCCGCCCAGCTGGTGCATCTGGAGGCGGCCCGGCTGCTGATCGAGGGCGGCGCGGACCGCCGGCAAATCCTGGAGCGGGTGTCGGCGGCCCGGGGCATGGCGCGCCAGGGCCTGGCCGAGACGCGGCAGGCGCTGTCCGCCCTGCGGGGAGAGCTCACACCGGTGGAGGAGTTCCTGCGGGAGGTCGCGGCGGTCGAGGGGGCGCGGCTGGAGATGGCGGGGGAGCCGCGCGGGCTGCCCGCGGAAGCGGGGCTGGCCGTGCGGAGGGTCGCGCAGGAGGCGCTCACCAATGTGCGCAAGCACGCTCCCGGCGCTCGGGTGGAGATGCGGTTCACCTATCTGGAGCGAGAGGTGGAGCTCTGGGTGAAGGACAGCGGAGCGGTGGGCACGGTCGAAGGGCTGGCGGTCACCGGCGCCGGGTACGGTCTGCTCGGGATGAGGGAGCGCGCCGAACTGCTCGGCGGCACGCTGGAGGCCGGGCCGGCCGGATCGGACCAGGAGGGCTTTGTGGTGTGTCTGAGGGTGCCCGCGTGACGGGCGGTACGAGCGGCGGAGCGAGCGGGCCGGGGGGCGCCGCAGGGGAGGGGAGCGGGGGGCCACGGGCCGCGCGGGTGGTGGTCGCCGACGACCAGACCGTGGTGCGCGAGGGGATCGTCATACTGCTGGGGCTGCTGCCGGGGATCGAGGTCGTGGGTTCGGCGGCTGACGGGCTGGAAGCGGTACGGCTGGTGGCCGAGCACGCGCCCGATGTGGTGCTGATGGATCTGCGGATGCCACGGTGCGACGGTGTGGAGGCCACCCGGCGGATCCGTGCCGAGTACCCGGCCACCCAGGTCGTGATCCTGACGACCTACGCCGACGACGACTCGCTCTTTCCCGCGTTGCGGGCCGGCGCGCGCGGCTACCTCACCAAGGACGCCGGCGGGGAGGAGATCGTACGGGCCGTCGAGCATGTGATGTCGGGGGAGGCGGGGCTGTCCCCGAAGGTGCAACTGCGGCTGCTGGAGCGCCTTTCCGCGGGAGCGGTCCAGCGTCCGACGATGGCGCCGTGGCCTCCGCGCGAGCTTCCGGACGGGCTGACGGCACGTGAGGCGGAAGTCCTCTCACTCGTCGCCGAGGGCCTGTCCAACGGTGAGATCGCCCGCCGCCTCCAGGTCAGCACCGCGACGGTGAAGACCCATATCAACAACCTCTTCGCCAAGACCGGGGTGCGCGACCGGGCCCAGGCCGTGCGCTACGCCTTCCGGCACGGCATCGCGCGGCCACCGGAGACCTCCATGTCCTGACGAGCCGATGGAGTGTCACCGCCCTGACCAGGCATAGCGATGCTCGGGGCGGCCCGTCTCGCCGTACTTGAGCGTCAGGCTGAGCCTGCCCGACTCCTCCAGCCGCTTGAGATACCGCTGGGCGGTCGACCGGCTCAGCCCCGAGCGCTCCGCCACCTCGTGTGCCGACAGCGGCTGCGAGGCGTCCGAGAGCACCCGGCGGATCAGGTCGGCCGTCGGCGCCGAATGGCCCTTGGGCAGGGGCGTGGTGACGGCGGCGGTGCGCAGGGTGCCGAAGATCCGGTCGACCTGGTCCTGCTCCGCCTCCTCGGCGCCCGCCAGGGTCCGCCGCAGCCGCGCGTACGCCTCCAGCTTCACCCGCAGCCCCGGGAAGGTGAACGGCTTCACCAGATACTGAAGCGCGCCGTAGCGCATGGCCGTCTGCACGGTCGCCACGTCACGGGCCGCGGTGACCATGATGACGTCCGTGTGGTGGCCGAGCTCCCGGATGCGGCGGATCAGCGACAGCCCGCTCTCGTCCGGCAGATAGTGGTCGAGGAGTACCAGGTCGATGCCCCCGCGCTCCAGCAGCGCCAGCGCCTGCGCGGCGTTGTGGGCCGTGGCCCGCACCCGGAAGCCCGGCACGCGCATGACATACGCGGCGTTGATCTCGGCGACGCGGAAGTCGTCGTCCACGACCAGGACCTCGATCATCTGCTCACTCCTTCGAGGGATCGTGCGCCCGACGCCAAGGGGTGGAGGGCGTCCGGCAGCTCCACGGTGAACGCCGCGCCGCCGTCGTCCCGTTCACCCGCGCGGGCCGAGCCGCCGTACCGTTCGGCGAGGCGCCGTACGAGCGAGAGGCCCAGTCCCCGGGGGCGGTTGGGCGCTGCCTTTTTGGTGGACCAGCCGTCGGCGAAGACCAGTTCGCGGGCCTCCTCCGGGACGCCGGGGCCGTTGTCGGAGACGGTGACCACGGCCGTCGTGCCCTCCGCCCGGATCCCGACCTCCACAAAGGCGTCCGGCCGGTAGTTCCCGGCGGCGTCCAGGGCGTTGTCCACGAGGTTGCCGAGCACGGTGACGAGGTCCCCCGGCTCCACCACCCGGCCCGGCAGATCCGACTCCTCGCTCACCCGCAGCGCCACCCCGCGCTCCGCGGCGACCGCGCTCTTGCCCACCAACAGGGCGCTGACCAGCGGTTCGTGGACCCGCTCGGTGACCTGTTCGGCGGTGGCCCGGTGTGCTCCGGTCACCTCGGCCACGAAGTCGACGGCCTCCTGGTACATCTCCAGTTCCAGCAGCCCGACGAGGGTGTGCAGCCGGTTGGCGTGCTCGTGGTCCTGGGCGCGCAGCGCCTCCGTCAGCCCCCGGGTGCCGTCCAGTTCGCGGCCCAGCTGCTCGAGTTCCGTACGGTCGCGGAGCGTGGCCACGGTTCCGCCGTCGGCGGTGTCCATCCGGTTGACGACCAGCACCCGGCCGTCCCGGACGGTGAGCAGGTCCGTGCCGGTCACCCGGCCCGCCAGCACATCGGTGGTCCGGCCGGGCGGGAGGAGGATGTCCAGTGGCCGGCCGAGGGCGTCCGGGCCGAAGCCCAGCAGCCGCCGCGCCTCGTCGTTGACGAGCCGGACCCTGCCTTTCCGGTCGAGGGCCACCACCCCCTCGCGAATGCCGTGGAGGATGGCCTCGCGCTCGTCGAGGAGGGCGGCGATTTCCGACAGCGCGATGCCGCGGGTGCGTTTACGCAGTCGCCAGGAGACGGCCAGGGCCGCCAGCGCGCCGACCGCGAGCGCCGTTCCCGCGTTGGTGAGGATGCCGGGCAGGGCGTGCAGCAGGACGTCGCGCACGTCGTCGTAGGCGATGCCGACCGAGACGGCGCCCACGATCGCGCCCTCCGGTCCGCGCAGCGGCACCTTGCCGCGCGCCGAGCGGCCCAGGGTGCCGTTCTCGATGCCCGTCCACTCGCGCCCGGCCAGTGCCGGGCCGGGATCGGTGCTGACATGGCGGCCGATCTCGGCGGGTGTGGTGTGGGAGTAGCGGATGCCCTGGGTGTCGACGACCACGACGTAACTGGCGTCCGTCGCCAGACGGATGCGCTCGGCGGCGGTCTGCACCGGTCCGTCGGGGCTCGGCGGCCCGGCCAGGATGTCATGGGCGAGCCCGGGCTGGGCGGCGGCCGCCTCGGCGATGGCCAGCGCGCGGCGTTCGGCCTGCTCGTCCAGCTGGGCGCCCAGGGGTGCGAGGAAGAGACCGGCGGTCAGCGCGGTGACACCGGTGGTGATCAGCAGCTGGACGGACAGGGCCTGGGCGAAGACGCGCCGGGGCAACCGGGGGCGCATGGAGAGAGCCTTTCGCTTCCGGGCCAAGGGTGTGTACCGAACGTAGCCGGACGATGGCCTCTTGTGTCACCCCCGTGTCACTTTCGTTGTTCTATCGCGAGCAAAACGAGCAGAACAGGCTTCGTACGCTGAAGTCGCACAGCGCACACAAGACTGCCGCTGTGGCGCAGGCCACTTCTAGCCTCCAGCACCGGTCGTCCCGCACGGGCGGCGGGACCGGACACCCAGGAGCGGAGGCGCCCTATGAACAGCGGCAACCCAGGGGAGAACCCCGGCGGCACGCCACGGCCGGCCGTGGCGCCGGCGATCGAGCTGCGCGGCGCGACCAAGGTGTTCCGCACCCCCTCGGGGGCGGACCACACGGCCGTACGCGATCTCGACCTCACCGTCGCCCAGGGGGAGTTCGTGGCGGTCGTCGGCCCGACCGGCTGCGGCAAGTCCACCACGCTCACGCTGGTGAGCGGCCTGGAGGAGCCCACCGAGGGCGAGGTGCTGGTGGGCGGCGAGCCCGTGACCGGCATCCGGCCCGAGGTCGGCTTCGTCTTCCAGCAGGACGCGGTCTTCCCCTGGCGGACCGTGCTGTCGAACGTGATGGCCGGCCCGCGCTTCCGGGGCGTGCCGAAGACGGAGGCGCGCGAACGGGCCCGTGACTGGCTGGGCCGGGTGGGGCTCGCGGCGTTCGAGGACCGCTATCCGCACCAGCTCTCCGGCGGCCAGCGCAAGCGCGTGGCCCTCGCCCAGACCTTCGTGGGCGACCCGGAGATCCTGCTGATGGACGAGCCGTTCTCGGCGCTGGACGTACAGACCCGGGCGCTGATGTCGGACGAGCTCCTGGAGCTGTGGGGCGGTTCGCGCCCCGACGGCCGGGCGGCCTCCGTCGTCTTCGTCACCCACGACCTGGAAGAGGCCATCGCGCTCGCCGACAAGGTCGTCGTGATGACGGCCGGGCCGGCCACCGTCAAGGAGATCTTCCCCATCGACCTGCCCCGCCCCCGGAGCGTCGAAGCCGTACGCCTGGAGCCCCGGTTCATCGAGATCTACCGGGAGATCTGGTCCTCCCTCGGCGAGGAAGTCCGTATCACCCGGGAAAGGGGTGCCGCTCATGTCGCCTGAGTCCATCTCCGCCACCGTCGTCACGCAAAAGCGCCCCCAGGGGCGCACGGAAGCGCGGGCACGGGCGGCGCGCAACCACAAGCTGCGGGTTCTTACCGCGCGCGTCCTGCTCCTCGCCGTTCTGCTGGGCGCCTGGGAGGTGCTGGCCCGTACCGAGGTCATCGACGCCTTCAACTTCTCGATGCCGTCGAGGATCTGGGACCAGGCCGTCCAGTGGACCCTCCACGGCACCCCGCAGGGCTCGCTCGGCGAGCAGATCGCCTACACGCTCTACGAGGCCCTGCTCGGCTGGGTCGTGGGAGTGACGGCCGGTGTGGTCCTCGGCATCGCCCTCGGCCGGGTCCGCTTCCTCGCCGACGTCCTCGGCCCGTTCATCAAGGTGCTCAACGCGCTGCCCAGGATCGTCCTCGTGCCGATCTTCGTGATCTGGTTCGGCCTGGGGATCGCCTCCAAAGTCGCCTCGGCCGTAGTGCTGGTCTTCTTCCCCGTCTTCTTCAACGCCTTCCAGGGCGCCCGCGAAGTGGACCGCAACCTGGTCGCCAACGCCCGCATCCTGGGCGCGAGCGACCGCCGGGTGACCTTCCAGGTCGTCATCCCCGCCGCCACCTCGTGGATCTTCACCAGTCTGCACGTCAGCTTCGGTTTCGCGCTGATCGGCGCGATCGTCGGCGAGTACCTCGGCGCGTCCAAGGGCATCGGCCTGCTCGTCGCCGCCTCCCAGGGCACCTTCAACACGGCCGGGGTGTACGCGGCGATGGCCATCCTCGCCGTCGTCGCGCTCCTCGCCGAGGGCCTGCTGACCTTCGCGGAGAAGCGGCTCTTCCGCTGGAAGCCCGCCGCGTCCGGCGAGCGCTGACCGCCCCCTCATCCCCACCGCGCACCACCCGTTTCACCCCCCGACCCGACCGTAAGGAACGGAAAATGCGTACGTCCGCCAAGCTCTCCGCACTGGTCGTCGCCGGAGCGATGTGCCTGTCCCTCTCCGGCTGCGCCGACGAGTCGTCGGCCGACACCTCCGGCAGCGAGTCCCTCAAGGGGGACGTCGTAAAGATCATGGTCGGTGGCCTGGACAAGGTCATCTACCTGCCGGCGGTGCTCACCCAGCGCCTCGGCTACTTCCAGCAGGAGGGCGTGACGGTCAAGCTCCTGAGCGAGCCCGCCGGCGTCCAGGCCACGACCTCCCTGCTCTCCAATGACGTCCAGGGCGTCGTGGGCTTCTACGACCACACCCTCGACCTCCAGGTCAAGGGCAAGAAGGTGGAGTCGGTGGTGCAACTCGCCCAGACGCCGGGCGAGGTGGAGGTCGTCTCCACCAAGGCGGCGGGCGACATCGTCTCCCCCAAGGACTTCAAGGGGAAGAAGCTGGGCGTGACCGGACTCGGCTCGTCCACCGACTTCCTCACCAAGTACCTGGCGGTGAAGAACGGCGTGGACGTCAGCGATGTGACGCCCGTGGCGGTCGGCGCGGGACAGACCTTCCTCTCCGCGCTGGAGAAGGGCGCCATCGACGGCGGCATGACCACCGACCCGACCGTCGCCCAGGTCCTGGACAAGAACCTCGGCAAGGTCCTCGTCGACATGCGCACCCCGGAGGGCTCCAAGGCGGCCCTCGGCGGCCTCTACCCCGCGTCGAGCCTCTACATGAGCAGCGACTGGGTGAACAGCAACAAGGAGACCGTCCAGAAGCTCGCCAACGCCATGGTGAAGACCCTCAAGTGGATGTCCGAGCACACGCCCGAGGAGATCGCGGCGCAGATGCCCGCCGACTACGCCAAGGGCGGCAAGGACCTGTACGTGAAGTCGATCCGCAGCACCCTGCCGATGTTCACCAAGGACGGCGTGATGCCCGCCGACGGGCCGAAGACCGTCCTCCAGGTGCTCAAGTCCTTCAACCCGAACCTCAAGAACGCCTCCGTGGACCTGGCGAAGACCTACACCACGGAGTTCGTCAAGAAGGCCGGCTGAGGCCGGCCGGCCGGGCGGCGGCCAGCGGGACGACGGCGACGACGTCCATCCGGGCCGGTGTGCCCAGTGCCCGGCCGCAGCTCTCGGGGCGGGGCGGCTCCGCCGCGCCCTGCTCGACCTCGACCCGCCAGGCGCGGCCGTCCGTGTGCGCGACGGTCACGGACCAGCGGGGCGCGGCCCCCTCGGTACCGGTGACGTCCAGGGCGTCCGCGCCCTCCTCGCCGGTCAGCGCGCGGACTGCCAGCTCGGCGGCCTGCCCGGGGCGTTCCCAGGCGGAGCGGCCCCGGCAGTGCGCGGTGATGATCCGGCCGTCGCGCGCCGCCTCCAGGGCTTCCTTGACGGCGTGCGCGGTGGCCCGCCCGTAGGCGTAGCCGTAGGGCAGGACGAACAGGGTGGGGGAGAAGCGGTGGCCACCGATGTGGGTGACCTCCCAGACCTCCGTGCCTCCCGCTGCGGCCAGCTCGGCGGCGAGCGGACGGCCCAGCAGGGCACAGCAGCGGTCGCGCTTGCCGTTGGTGCACACCAGGGCGAGGGGATCCCCGTCGTACGACTCCCACAGCCCGCCGTGCTCGCCCGCGCCGAGCGCCGCGAGGTCCAGCGCCGGCAGCGCGGCCGGGTCGGCGAGGGCGGTCGTACGGATCCAGGAGCGGCCGGGCGCGGTGTGGGCCACGAAGATCCGCTGGAGGGACGGCTCATGGCAGTCCGCGTGCCGTCCCGGGCGGCGGATCAGGGCGATCCGCACACCGGTGCCTGCGGCCGCCTCGTCGAGGGCACGGCCGACGGCGGGGTCGAGGTGGCTGGAGGTGAGGGCGTTCGCACCCCACGGGCCGGGCTGCTCGATCAGCAGCCAGGTCCGCGCCGGTGCGGCGGTACCGGCCAGCGGCTCGGTCAGCTGTAGGGAGGCGGTCGCGCACGTGCTCACGTAGGTGAGCCTAACCTGACCGGGGACGGTCCTGCGCGCCGAGCCGGTTCGTTCGTAGGACGAGCCGACGATATGCGGACGATCGTCCGGACCCTCCTATCCTGGGTCGGGCGGTGGATCCCGGTCCGTCCGCCGCAGTGGACCGACGATGGAGGCTCTTCCTTGGCCAAGCGACAGATTCCGGTCATCGTGCTGGCGGGATTCCTCGGATCGGGCAAGACGACCCTGCTCAACCACCTCCTGCGGCGCAGCGGAGGCACCCGGATCGGGGCGGTCGTCAATGACTTCGGCAAGATCGAGATCGATGCGATGAGCGTCGCCGGCCAGGTGGATTCCATGGTCTCCCTCGGCAACGGCTGCCTGTGCTGCGCGGTGGACACCAGCGAGCTGGACGGCTTCCTGGACCGGCTGGCCCGCCCGGCGGCCCGTATCGACGTGATCGTCATCGAGGCGAGCGGGCTGGCCGAGCCCCAGGAGATCATCCGGATGATCCTGGCCAGCGACAACGACAGCGTCGTCTACGGCGGGCTGGTCGAGGTGGTCGACGCGGCGGAGTTCGCGGCGACGCGCGAACGCCACCCGGAGCTCGACCGGCATGTGGGCATCGCCGACCTCGTGGTCCTCAACAAGGCCGACCGGATCGGGGACGAGGCCCGCGAGAGCCTGCTGGAGACGCTCACCGGGCTGGCCCCGGGCACTCCCGTCGTCCCGGTCTCCCATGGGCGGATCGACCCGGAGATGCTCTTCGACCGCAAGCCCCGCGAGGACCATCTGGAGGCCGTGCGCCAGCTCTCCTTCGAGGACCTCCTCCTCACGGACGACGAGCACGAGCATGACCACGAGCACGGTGACCACTGCGGGGAGCGGTGCGGCCACGGCGGCCATCTCCACTCCGGCTACGAGAGCGTCGAATTCCGCTCCGACGCCCCCATGAACCCCCGGCGGCTCATGGACTTCCTCGACAGCAGGCCCGAGGGCCTCTACCGCATGAAGGGCTTCGTCCACTTCGGCGTGACGGGCCATCGCGACAAGTTCACCGTGCACGCGGTGGGCGACTTCCTGCGCTTCTACCGGTCGCCCTGGGGCCGTTCCGAGGAGCGCGTCACACAGCTGGTGATGATCGGCAGGGGCATCGACGCCGGTGCCCTGAAGGAGGGCCTCGAAGCCTGCCGGGACACGGCACCGGAGGCCGCCGAGGAGCACAGCATGTGGGGCGTACTGCGCTACGCGCAGGCCTGACGCGCGTACGGGCCTACGGGCTTGAGGCGCGTACGAGCCGGGGGTACGCGCCAGGCCCGCGCGTACCCCCGGCCCAGGAGGGTCTACACCGGGCCGGCCACCACGGCCACCGGCTTCGGCAGCGGCGTACCCGAACCGTCACGGCGCGGGTCGGGGGCCGGCAGTTCGGCGGGCAGGCCGGCGTCCGTCGCGGCCCGCGCCGGGGCTGCGCCCGCCCAGGCCAGGACGAGGCAGTCCTCGCCCTTGAGGAAGCGCTGGCAGCGCACACCGCCCGTGGCCCGGCCCTTGCGCGGGTACTGGTCGAACGGCGTCGCCTTCGCCGTGCCCTCGGAGGCCGCGCCCGGCAGCCCGCCCCGGGCACCCGCGACCGTGAACACCACCGCGTCCTCCGCGGGGTCGACGGCCGTGAAGGAGATGACCTTCGCGTCCGGCGACAGCTTGACGCCTGCCATGCCGCCCGCCGGGCGGCCCTGCGGCCGCACCTGCGAGGCCTGGTAGCGCAGCAACTGCGCGTCGTCCGTGATGAAGACCAGGTCCTCCTCGCCCGTGCGCAGCTCGACGGCGCCGACGATGGTGTCGCCGTCCTTGAGGGCGATGACCTCCAGCTCGTCCTTGTTGGCCGGATAGTCCGGGACCACGCGCTTGACCACGCCCTGCTCCGTGCCGATGGCCAGGCCCGGGGAGGACTCGTCGAGCGTGGTCAGACAGACCAGGCGCTCGCCGTCCGCCAGCGACAGGAACTCCGACACCGGGACGCCGCCCGCCAGGTTCGGCGGGGCCGCCGTCTCCGGCAGCTGCGGCAGGTCGATCACCCGCAGCCGCAGCAGCCGCCCGTCGGAGGTCACCGCGCCCACCTCGCCCAGGGCCGTCGCCGGGACGGCCGAGACGATCACGTCGTGCTTCACGCGCTTGGCGTCGGCCGAGGCGTCCACCGGCTCACCCGTGGCCGTACGGGCCAGGAGGCCGGTGGAGGACAGCAGCACCCGGCACGGGTCGTCCGCGACCTTCAGCGGCACCGCCGAGGCCGGCGTGCCCGCCGACTCCAGCAGCACCGTGCGCCGGTCGGTGCCGAACCGCTTCGCCACGTCCGCCAGTTCCGCCGAGACGAGCTTGCGGAGCTCCGCGTCCGACTCCAGGATCCGGGTCAGCTCGGCGATCTCCGCGGTGAGCTTGTCGCGCTCCGACTCCAGCTCGATCCGGTCGAACCTGGTCAGGCGGCGCAGCGGGGTGTCGAGGATGTACTGGGTCTGCACCTCGGAGAGGGAGAAGCGCTCCACGAGTGACGCCTTGGCGGCCGCGGCGTTGTCGCTCGATCGAATGATTTGGATGACCTCGTCGATGTCGACGAGCGCCACCAGCAGACCCTCGACCAGATGCAGCCGGTCGCGCCGCTTGCCACGCCGGAACTCGCTGCGTCGGCGGACCACCTCGAAGCGGTGGTCGACATAGACCTCCAGCAGCTCCTTGAGGCCCAGCGTCAGCGGCTGCCCGTCGACGAGCGCCACGTTGTTGATGCCGAAGGACTCCTCCATCGGCGTCAGCTTGTAGAGCTGCTCCAGGACGGCCTCGGGGTTGAAGCCGTTCTTGATCTCGATGACCAGGCGCAGGCCGTGGGCGCGGTCGGTGAGGTCCTTGACGTCGGCGATGCCCTGGAGCTTCTTGGAACCGACCAGGTCCTTGATCTTGGAGACGACCTTCTCCGGGCCGACCGCGAACGGCAGCTCCGTGACGACCAGGCCCTTGCGGCGGGCCGTGACGTTCTCCACGGAGACCGTGGCGCGGATCTTGAACGTGCCGCGGCCGGTCTCGTACGCGTCGCGGATCCCGCTCAGGCCGACGATGCGGCCGCCCGTGGGCAGATCGGGGCCCGGGACGAACTTCATCAGGGTGTCGAGGTCGGCGCCCGGGTGCCGGATCAGGTGCCGGGCGGCGGCGACGACCTCGCCGAGGTTGTGCGGCGGCATGTTCGTCGCCATGCCGACCGCGATGCCGGACGAACCGTTGACCAACAGGTTCGGATAGGCGGCCGGGAGGGCCACCGGCTCCTGCTCGCTGCCGTCGTAGTTCGGCGTGAAATCGACGGTGTCCTCGTCGATCGAGTCCGTCATCAGCGACGTCGGCGCCGCCATCCGGGCCTCGGTGTAACGCATGGCCGCGGGCGGGTCGTCGTTGCCCAGCGAGCCGAAGTTGCCGTGGCCGTCCACCAGGGGCAGCCGCATGGAGAAGGGCTGCGCCATGCGCACCAGGGCGTCGTAGATCGAGGCGTCGCCGTGCGGATGGAGCTTGCCCATCACCTCGCCGACGACCCGGGCGCACTTCACATGCCCCCGCTCGGGCCGCAGGCCCATCTCGTTCATCTGGAAGAGGATGCGGCGCTGGACCGGCTTGAGGCCGTCCCGGGCGTCGGGCAGGGCACGGGAGTAGATGACGGAGTACGCGTACTCGAGGAAGGAGCCCTGCATCTCGTCGACGACGTCGATGTCGAGGATGCGCTCCTCGAACTCTTCCGGCGGCGGGGTCTTCGTGCTGCGGCGGGCCATCGCGGCTGCTGCTCCTTCGATCGATTGCCGAGGCGGTTCTGACGCGGACCATTGTGGACCGAGCCACCGACAACGCCGACCGCGACCCGTCCGGGGCATCCCCGGCGGTTCGGGAACTTCGCCAGATGTCAGCGCGCTTGCATACAGTGACAGGACTGTTCATCACGCGAGTCGTCGCGAGGCACCGCGGGATCTCAAGAGATCGAAGGGACGTACATGCCCATGGGTCACACGGCCACGCAACAGGCCGGCTCCGGCGGCCTGACAGCGACCGAGCACCGCCTGGCCAACGGCCTGCGGGTGATCCTCTCCGAGGACCACCTGACCCCCGTCGCCGCGGTCTGCCTCTGGTACGACGTCGGCTCGCGCCATGAGGTCAAGGGCCGTACCGGCCTCGCCCACCTCTTCGAGCACCTGATGTTCCAGGGCTCGGCCCAGGTCAAGGGCAACGGCCACTTCGAGCTGGTCCAGGGCGCGGGCGGCTCGCTCAACGGCACCACCAGCTTCGAGCGCACCAACTACTTCGAGACCATGCCCACCCACCAGGTGGAGCTGGCCCTGTGGCTCGAGGCCGACCGGATGGGCTCACTGCTCACCGCCCTCGACGACGAGTCGATGGAGAACCAGCGCGACGTCGTCAAGAACGAGCGCCGCCAGCGGTACGACAATGTGCCCTACGGCACGGCCTTCGAGAAGCTGACGGCCATGGCCTACCCCGACGGCCACCCGTACCACCACACGCCCATCGGTTCCATGGCCGACCTGGACGCCGCCTCCCTGGAGGACGCGCGCGCCTTCTTCCGCACCTACTACGCGCCGGGCAACGCGGTCCTGTCGGTCGTCGGCGACATCGACCCCGAGCAGACGCTCGCCTGGATCGAGAAGTACTTCGGCTCCATCCCGGCGCACGACGCCAAGCAGCCCCCGCGCGACGGCCGGCTGCCCGACACCATCGGCGAGCAGCTGCGCGAGGTCGTCCGCGAGGAGGTGCCCTCCCGCGCCCTGATGGCCGCCTACCGCCTGCCCCACGACGGCACGCGCGAGGGTGACGCCGCCGACCTGGCGCTGACCATCCTCGGCGGCGGCGAGTCCTCCCGTCTGCACAACCGCCTGGTCCGGCACGACCGCACCGCCGTCGCGGCCGGCTTCGGCCTGCTGCGCCTGGCAGGCGCCCCCTCGCTCGGCTGGCTGGACGTCAAGGCGTCCGGCGGCGTGGAGGTCTCCGCGATCGAAGCCGCCGTCGACGACGAGCTCGCCCGCTTCGCGGCCGAGGGCCCGACGCCCGAGGAGATGGAGCGCGCCCAGGCCCAGCTGGAGCGCGAGTGGCTGGACCGGCTGGCCACCGTCAGCGGCCGCGCGGACGAGCTCTGCCGCTTCGCCGTGCTCTTCGGCGACCCCCAGCTCGCCCTGACCGCCGTTCAGCGCGTCCTGGACATCACCCCCGGGGAGGTGCAGGAGGTCGCCAAGGCCCGGCTGCACCCCGACAACCGCGCCGTGCTGGTGTACGAGCCCACGCCCCAGTCCGGCACCGACGCCGCCGGCGAGAACCAGGAAGAGGAGGCGGACCGGTGAGCGACGCCGCAGCCGCGAGCACCCAGACCGTGAAGGCCTCGATGGACTTCCACCCGCAGCCCCGGCCCGGCACCGCCACCCCCTGGGCCTTCCCCGCACCCGAGCGCGGCCTGCTCCCCAACGGGCTGACCGTGCTGCGCTGCCACCGCCCCGGCCAGCAGGTCGTCGCCGTCGACGTCGTCCTGAACGCGCCGCTGGCCGCCGAGCCCGAGGGCCTGGACGGCGTCGCCACGATCATGGCGCGCGCCTTCTCCGAGGGCACCGACAAGCTCAGCGCCGAGGAGTTCACCGCCGAGCTGGAGCGCTGCGGCGCCACCCTCGACGCCCACGCCGACCACCCCGGTGTCCGGCTCTCCCTGGAGGTCCCGGCCTCCCGGCTGGGCAAGGCCATGGGCCTGCTCGCCGACGCCCTGCGCGCCCCGGCCTTCCCGGACAGCGAGATCGAGCGCCTGGTCGACAACCGCCTGGACGAGATCCCGCACGAGCTGGCCAACCCGGCCCGCCGGGCGGCCATGGCGCTGGCCGCCGAGCTCTTCCCGGCCGACTCCCGGATGTCCCGCCCCCGTCAGGGCGCGCAGGAGACCGTCGAGCGCGTCGACGCCGCGGCGGTCCGGTCCTTCTACGAGGCCCATGTCCGCCCCGCCACCACCACCGTGGCGATCGTCGGCGACTTCACCGGCATCGACCTCGACCGGACCCTGGCGGAGTCCCTGGGCACCTGGACCGGCACCACCGTCGAGCCGCTGCCCGTGCCGGCCGTCACCGCCGACGACACCGGCCGCGTCGTCATCGTGGACCGGCCCGGCGCCGTGCAGACGCAGCTCCTCATCGGCCGTACCGGCCCCGACCGGCACGCGAGCATCTGGCCCGCCCAGATCCTCGGCACCTACTGCCTCGGCGGCACCCTCACCTCCCGCCTGGACCGCGTCCTGCGCGAGGAGAAGGGCTACACCTACGGCGTGCGCTCCTTCGGCCAGGTGCTGCTCTCCGCCCCCGACGGGACGGGCACGGCCATGCTCGCCATCAGCGGCTCCGTGGACACCCCCAACACCGGCCCCGCGCTCCAGGATCTGTGGACCGTGCTGCGCACCCTGGCGGCGGAGGGCCTGACCGAGGCCGAGCGCGACGTCGCCGTGCAGAACCTGGTCGGTGTCGCGCCGCTGAAGTACGAGACGGCCGCGGCCGTCGCCGCGACCTTCGCCGACCAGGTCGAGCAGTACCTGCCGGACGACTTCCAGGCGCGGCTGTACGAACGCCTCGCGCAGGCCGGCACGGTGGAGGCCACGGCGGCCGTCGTGAGCGCCTTCCCGGCCGACCGCCTCGTCACCGTCCTCGTCGGTGACGCCGCCGAGATCGCCGAGCCCGTCAAGGCCCTGGGCATCGGCCCGGTGACGGTCATCCCCGCCTGACGGCGACTCACCACCCCGGCGCGGCGGCCACGCTGCGCCGGGGCAGCGTTGGCGCATGGGTCCGTTGTGACCCATGCGCCTCGCTTATGTCCGCTTTCAGGCGGAGGTTGCATGTTGGTCGTGTGGCGTACGTCATAAAACCCCACTTCTGTTTGCTGTTCGAATCTGACGCCGATTAGCGTCAGGCCCGGCAGCCCGCCTATCGGAGCCGCGACCGCGGCCCCCGGGCAGCCATCGCCGAGTTCCCGAGGCGCGAGCCGAGGGGAGCCGGGGACCCAAACGTCCCTGGGGTGAATCGGGCCCCTCTCACGAGGGATCCGTAGGAGACCTTCCTGCTCCGAACCCGTCAGCTAACCCGGTAGGCGAGAGGGAAGGAAAGGAACAGCCGCAGACATGGCGTTCACCCGTGCCACCGGGAAGCACCGTCGTCCGAGCCGCGCCGCGCGCGTCAGCGCCAATGTGGCGGGCATAGCCACCCTGACGGCCGCCGGCGTCGTCGCCGGTGTCGCCGCCCCGGCCTTCGCCGCCTCCGACGACGCCCAGCGCCCCGAGGACACCGGCCTGACCCAGGCCGTCGTCATCGGCGACGTCATGGCCGAGCACGTCGACGCCCAGGCCGAGTCCCAGCGCAGCGCCGCCGACGAGGCCGCCGCCCGCCTCCAGGCCGAGGAGAGCGCCAAGCAGAAGGCTGTCCAGGCCAAGCAGCGTTACGAAGAGGCCAAGCGCAAGGCCGAGGAGGAGCGCGCCGCCAAGGAGAAGGCCGCCCGCGACGAGGAGCGCAAGCGCCTCGGCACCTTCGTGAGCCCCATCGACGGCTCCTACGTCTCCACCGCCTACAAGGCCTCCAGCGGCCTGTGGTCCTCCGGCAGCCACACCGGCATCGACATGCACGCCGAGACCGGCACCTCCGTCCACGCGGTGGGCATGGGCACCATCGTCGAGGCCGGCTGGGGCGGCGCCTACGGCAACAACGTCGTCATCCAGATGGCCGACGGCACGTACACCCAGTACGGCCACCTGTCCTCCATCGACGTCTCCGTCGGTCAGTCGGTCACCCCGGGCCAGCAGATCGGCCTCTCCGGCGCCACCGGCAACGTCACCGGCCCGCACCTGCACTTCGAGGCCCGCACGGCCCCCACCTACGGCTCGGACATCGACCCGATCGCCTACATGGCCGCGCACGGCGTCAACCTGTAACGACGCGCGACGACTTCCGAAAGGCCCCGGCCCCAGGCCGGGGCCTTCGTGTTGGCCAAAAAATATCCATGAAGCGGCGGCACCATCGGAAAACGCCCGGGATTGCCATAGAGTCGCCGAACGGACGTCAATCGGCCGTGCTGCAGGGGGATTGAAGCATGAGGCGGAGGTAGACCCATGCGGGGCCGTACGTGAGCGGCGACGGCGAAGGGCCGCGCGAGAGCCGTCGTATTTCCACGCACGCGGTGTGCACCGCCATCCGCGACGACATCGTCTCCGGCGCTTTCCCGCCGGGCAGCCGGCTCATCGAGGAAATCCTCGCCCGCCGCTACGGCGTCTCCCGGGTGCCCGTGCGCGAGGCGCTGCGCACCCTCGCCTCCGAGGGCTTCGTGACCACCCGCCGGCACGCCGGCGCCTGTGTCGCCGAACCCACCGAGCGCGAGGCCGCCGACCTTCTCGACATCCGGGCCCTGCTGGAGCCGCTGGGCGCCGCCAAGGCCGCGCAGCGGCGCTCCGAGGCCCATCTCAAGGTGTTGCGGGGCCTGGTCAGGCTGGGTCAGGAGCGGGCCCGCGCGGGCCGTTGCGCCGAACTGCGTCAGCTCGGCGACTGGTTCGACGAGACGCTCGCCCAGGCGTCCGGCAGCCCCTCGGTCGCCGGGCTCCTGACCCAGCTGCGCCGCAAGATCGCCTGGGTGTACGCCCCGGGGCCCGTGGTCCGGCCGCTGGAGACCTGGGAGGCGTGCGGGGCGCTGGTGGACGCGGTGGCCCGCGGGGACGTGGAGCGCGCCCGGGAGCTGGCCGCCGTACGGGCCGGCCGTTCACCCGGTGAATTCCTGCTGCGGCGGACCGGCGGCGACCGCGTCCATCCGCCGAAACAGCCCGTAAACACGGCGGGCGTCCGTTCTTAACAAGGGCCCGCTATTCCTGGAGGAATAGCGGCCGGGAATTCGTGGCGGTCCCCGGCCGGAGCACCGCCGTGCGCGTCTGTGGAGAGCGGCGCGCACGGCGTGTGAAAAGCCCGTGGGCGCGGCCGTGATGCGGCCCTTGGGCACGGCCGCGGGATACGCCCCTGGATACGGGCCCTGGATACGACGACGGGGCCGCGGCGGCCTCGGTCGGCTGCCGCGGCCCCGCCGCGCGGTCCCGCCCGGGGAGGGGCGGGCCGGTGGATCAGACGGTCTCCGGGAGCTCCTCGAGCCCCTCGGCGACGAGCTTGGCCAGACGGTCGAGCGCGGCCTCGGACCCCTCCGCCTCACTGGCGAGGACGATCTCCTCGCCACCCTGGGCGCCCAGGCCCAGCACGGCGAGCATGGAGGCGGCGTTGACGGGGTTGCCGTCCGCCTTGGCGATCGTCATGGGGACGCCGGCGGCGGTCGCCGCACGGACGAAGATCGACGCGGGCCGGGCGTGCAGGCCCTCGGCCCAGCCGACGTTTACGCGGCGCTCAACCATGGTGTTGCCCTTCAAGTCGATATTGGTTGTCTAGACCATTGTGGCACGGGGCGCGCGGTGCCCAGCGCGCGCGCCCCACCGGGGACCTCCGGTCGCGCCCCGTGGGCCGGGCGGCACCGGACCACTGTCGGTACCCGGCCTTACGCTGGGCCCATGCAGACGCCGTCCGAGCACGCGTACCCGACCCACTGGGAAGCCGACGTCGTGCTGCGCGACGGCGGCATCGCCCACATCCGCCCCATCACGCCCGACGACGCGGGGCGGCTGGTCAGCTTTTACGAGCAAGTGTCGGACCAGTCCAAGTACTACCGCTTCTTCGCCCCCTACCCCCGTCTCTCCGACCGGGACGTCCACCGCTTCACCCACCACGACTACGTCGACCGGGTGGGCCTCGCCGCGATCGTGGGCGACGAGTTCATCGCCACGGTGCGCTACGACCGCATCGCCCCGGCCGACGAGGCCGAGGTCGCCTTCCTCGTCCAGGACGCCCACCAGGGCCGCGGTGTCGCCTCCGCCCTGCTCGAGCACGTCGCGGCCGTCGCGCGCGAGCGCTCGATCCGGCGCTTCGCCGCCGAGGTGCTCCCCACCAACACGAAGATGATCAAGGTCTTCACGGACGCGGGCTACACACAGAAGCGCAGCTTCGAGGACGGCGTCGTCCGCCTCGGCCTCGACCTGGAGCCCACCGACGCCTCCCTCGCCGTGCAGCGCGCCCGCGAACAGCGCGCCGAGGCCCGCTCCGTGCAGCGCCTGCTCACCCCCCGCTCCGTCGCCGTCGTCGGCGCCGGCCGCGAGCCCGGCGGCATGGGCCGCACCGTCCTGCGCAACATCGTCGCCGGCGGCTTCACCGGTCGGACGTACGCGGTCAACCTCGCCTTCCCCGAAGAGCCTTCGCGCCTGGAGCCCGAGGGCGTCCCCGCCCATCGCTCCGTCCTCGGCATCCCCGAGCCGGTGGACCTCGCGGTCGTCGCCGTCCCCGCCGAGCAGGTCCCCGCCGTCGTCGCCGACTGCGGCGAGCACGGCGTCCAGGGCCTCGTCGTGCTCACCGCCGGATACGCCGAGAGCGGGGGGAGGGGCCGCGCCCGCCAGCGCGAGCTGGTCCGCCAGGCCCGCTCGTACGGCATGCGCGTCATCGGCCCCAACTCCTTCGGCCTGATCAACACCGCCGACGCCGTCAGGCTCAACGCCTCCCTCGCCCCCGAGCTGCCCGCCGCCGGACGGGTCGGGCTGTTCAGCCAGTCCGGCGCCATCGGCATCGCCCTGCTCTCCGGCCTCCACCGGCGGGCGGCCGGCCTCGTGGGCATCTCCACCTTCGTCTCCGCGGGCAACCGCGCCGACGTCTCCGGCAACGACTTCCTCCAGCACTGGCACGACGACCCCGACACCGACGTCGTCCTGATGTACCTGGAATCCATCGGCAACCCGCGGAAGTTCGCCCGCCTCGCCCGGCGCACGGCCGCCCGTAAGCCGCTCGTCGTCGTCAAGGGCGCCCGGCACGGCGCCGCCGCCCCCACCGGCCACGCCGTGCCCTCCACCCGCATCCCCGACGCCACGGTCTCCGACCTGCTGCGCCAGGCCGGCGTCATCCGCGTCGACACGGTCACCGAGCTGGCCGACGCCGGGCTGCTCCTCGCCTCCCAGCCGCTCCCCGAGGGCCCCCGCGTCGCGATCTGCGGCAACTCCGAATCCCTCGCTCTCCTCACGTACGACGCCTGCCTCACGGACGGGCTGCGGCCCCTACTGCCCCGCGACCTGACCACGTCCGCCACCCCGGCGGACTTCCGCGCCGCGCTCTCGGCCGCGCTGGCCGACCGGGCCTGCGACGCCGTGGTCGTCACCGCCATCCCCTGGGTCGGCGACACCTCCGCCGCCGACCTCGCCACCGCCCTGCGCGAGGCCGTCGCGACGTCCCCCACCGCGAAGCCGGTGGCGGTGGTCCACCTGGAGATCCCGGGCCTGGCCGAAGCCCTGGCGGCACCGGGCCCGGCCCGCGCCGCGGACGAGCCGCCCTCGGCCGAGGGCCCTGCGGGCCCGCTGCCGGGGAGCCCCGCCTCCACGGCTGGGCGCCGGCCGCCTGTTGTGGACGGCGGGGCCGTCGGCCGGGGGGCCGCATCGAGGGACACCGCTGCCGGGGGAGCCGTCGCGGCGGAAGCCGCCGCTGCTGCGGGCCCTGCCCCTGGTGGGCCTCCGGACCGCGCCCCGGTGAGGCCTGCCGTCGAGGCAGGCCCGTCGCCCGCTGTCGGCAGCGGCGCCCCACACACTGGCCCGGCCGCCCCGGGGTCGGTCGCCCCCACCGGCGCCCCGAGCGCGGGCGCCGCCCCCGGCACGCGTCCGGACCGCCGCGCCCCGGCAGGCTCACCCGCCACGGGCGGCGTTCCCGGCGCCCCCGCCACCACCGGTGGCGAGCCGCAAGCCGCTGCCGCGATCGGCACCGCATCCGCCCCCGGCCCAGCCGCAGGCGTACCCGCAGGCGGCTCCGTGCGGATACCCGCCTACCCCGCCGCCGAGCGGGCCGTGCGGGCGCTGGCCGAGGCTGTGCGTTATGCGCGGTGGCGGCGGGATGTCGCCGTGCCCGGGCGGGTACCCGAGTACGACGACATCGACGAAGAGGGCGCCGCCGCCGACATCGACGTCCTGCTCCGGGCCCACGGCGCCGTCGCCCCGCGCGCCGTGACGCTCTCCGCCCCCGACACCCAGCGCCTCCTCGCCCGCTACGGCATCGCCGTGCTGCCCGCCCTGCCCGCGCCCGACCCCGACAGCGCCGTGGACGCCGCCCGGCGGCTCGGCTTCCCCGTGGCCCTCAAGCCCACCGCACCCCACCTCCGCCACCGCGCCGACCTCGGCGGGGTCCGCCTCGACCTCGGCGGCGAGGCGGAATTGCGCCGCGCGTACACGGAGTTGACCGAGCTGCTCGGCAAGCCCGAGGAGCTGAGCCTCGTCGTGCAGTCCATGGCGCCCCGTGGCGTCGACACCGTCGTCCGCGCCGCCATCCACCCCACCGCCGGCGCGGTGCTCTCCTTCGGGCTGGCCGGCGCGCCGTCCCTGCTGCTCGGGGACATCGCCCACCGCCTCGTCCCGGCCACCGACCGGGACGTCGCCGAGCTCATCCGTTCCGTGCGCACCGCGCCGCTGCTCTTCGGCTGGCGCGGCTCCGCCCCCGTGGACACCGCGGCCCTGGAGGAGCTGCTGCTGCGGGTCTCGCGCCTCGTCGACGACCACCCGGAGGTCGTGGGCGCCGACCTGGAGCCGGTGATCGTCGCCCAGCATGGGGTGCACGTCCTCGGCGCGACCATCCGGCTGGCCCCGCCCCCGGCCCGCTCCGACCTCGGGCCGCGGAGTCTGCCCCTGTACTGACCCTGTACCGAGTCCCCGTACCGAGTCCCTGGCCGGGGATCGGCGGCAGCCGGACCCCGTACGCCCCGTAGGATGGGCGTATGGCGAAGACCGGTACGACGACCCAGGGGCTGCGCGCGGCTATCGAGCGCAGCGGCTACTACCCGGCCCTCGTGGCCGAGGCGGTGGAAGCCGCCGTGGGCGGTGAGCCGGTCGTGTCGTACCTGGTCCACCAGGAGACGACGTTCGACTCGAACGAGGTGCGCCGCCATGTCACGGTGCTCGTCCTCACCGGCACCCGATTCATCGTCAGCCACACCGACGAGCAGGCCGCCGACGGCACCTCCCCGTCGCCCTACGCCACCACCTCCACCGAGTCCGTGAAGCTCGACCGGATCTCCTCGGTGGTGCTCAGCCGCGTCGTCGCCAACCCCGAGGCCTACACCCCGGGCACCCTGCCCCGCGAGGTCGTCCTGACCATCGGCTGGGGCGCGGTCTCCCGCATCGATCTCGAGCCCGCCGCCTGCGGCGACCCGAACTGCGACGCCGACCACGGCTACACCGGCTCCTCCACCGCCGACGACCTCAGCCTGCGGGTCAGCGAGGCGGGTGACGGCCCGGACACCGTCCGTCAGACCCTCGCCTTCGCCCAGGCGCTCTCCGAGGCCACGGCGGCCACCGCGGCGACCGCCCGCTGATGTCGTATTCCACCGTCGCCGGCGCGGCCTGGCCCGAGCCGGCCCCGCTCGACCCCCGCTCCGCACCGCTGCCCCGCTACGGCACCGGCTCCCTCGCCGACCTGCTGCCCTCGGTCGCGGCGGGCCTGGGCGTGCCCGGCCTCACTTCCGGGATGGAGCTGGCGCCCGCCGACCGGGTCTGCGTCTTCCTGATCGACGGCCTGGGCTGGGAGCTGCTGCGCGCCCACCCCGACGAGGCCCCGTTCCTCCACTCGCTGCTGGGCACGTCCATGAACGGCACCGGCGCGCCCATGACCGCCGGCTTCCCCTCCACCACCGCGACCTCCCTCGCCTCGGTCGGTACGGGCCTGCCGCCCGGCGCCCACGGTCTGGCCGGCTACACCGTCGCCGACCCGGCCACCGGGCAGCTGATGAACCAGCTGCGCTGGCGCCCCTGGACCGACCCCCACGCCTGGCAGCCGTACCCCACCGTCTTCCAGCTCGCGGACGCGGCCGGGATCGCCACCTGCCAGGTCTCCGCGCCGGACTTCGAGCACACGCCGCTGACCAAGGTCGCGCTGAGCGGCGGCACCTTCCACGGCCGGCTCTCCGGCGAGGAACGGATGGACTTCGCCGCCCAGCGCCTCGGCGCCGCGGACCGCTCGCTCGTCTACACGTACTACAGCGAGGTCGACGGCAAGGGCCACCGCTTCGGCGTCGACTCCGAGGAGTGGCGCGGCCAGCTGATGTACGTGGACCTGCTCGCCCGGCGACTCGCCGAGCAGCTGCCGCCGCGCTCGGCCCTCTACGTCACCGCCGACCACGGCATGATCGACATCCCGTTCGACCCGGAGTCGCGCATCGACTTCGACGAGGACTGGGAGCTGCGCGCCGGGGTCGCCCTGCTGGGCGGCGAGGCACGGGCCCGCCATGTCTACGCGGTGCCCGGCGCGGCCGCCGACGTCCTGACCGTGTGGCGCGAGGTGCTCGGCGAGCAGATGTGGGTCGCCGGCCGGGACGAGGCCATCGAGGCGGGCTGGTTCGGCCCGCCCGGCGAGGGCGTCGACGACCGGGTGTACGCGCGGATCGGCGACGTCGTCGCCGCCGCCCGCGACGACGTCGCGATTGTCGCCACGGAGACCGAGCCCAACGAGTCGAAGATGGTCGGCCTCCACGGTTCCATGACGCCCGTCGAGCAGCTCGTGCCGCTCCTCGAAGTCCGCTCCTGAGCGAAGCCCGCTTCCTGAACGAAGCCCGCTCGCGAGCGGAGCCCGTTCCCCCCTGACCTCCCCCCACGATCAAACGAAAGGCATCGGCCTTCCCATGCCCGAGCTGGTGTTCTTCTCCGGAACGATGGACTGCGGAAAGAGCACCCTCGCTCTGCAGATCGAGCACAACCGGTCGGCCCGCGGCCTCGAGGGGCTGATCTTCACCCGCAACGACCGCGCGGGCGAGGGCAAGCTGTCCTCCCGGCTCGGCCTGGTCACCGACTCCGTCGAGGCGGGGGAGGGGTTCGACTTCTACGCGCACCTGGTCGCGCACCTCTCGGCGGGCGGCCGCGCGGACTACGCCATCTGCGACGAGGCCCAGTTCCTCGCCCCGGAGCAGATCGACCAGCTGGCCCGGATCGTCGACGACCTCGAACTGGACGTCTTCGCCTTCGGTATCACCACCGACTTCCGCACCAAGCTCTTCCCCGGCTCCCAGCGCCTGATCGAACTCGCCGACCGCGTCGAGGTCCTCCAGGTCGAGGCGCTGTGCTGGTGCGGGGCACGGGCCACCCACAACGCCCGTACGGTCGGCGGGGAGATGGTCGTCGAGGGCGCGCAGGTCGTCGTCGGCGACGTCAACCAGCCGGAGACCGTGGTCGGTTACGAGGTGCTGTGCCGGCGCCACCACCGCCGCCGGCTCACGGCGGCCGCCGCGCGTGCGGCTGCCCTGTCGCCGGACGTGCTGCCGGTGGATCCCGAGACCGAGAACGCGCGCTGAACCGGACGGCCCGCTAGCGCGCCGTCCGCAGCAGGGTGAAGACCGCGCCCTCCGGGTCCTCGACCGTCGCAGCGTGCCCGGCCGCCATCTCCGCCGGGCCCTCCACGACCCGGCCGCCCAGCTCGACGACCCGCTCGGCGGCCGTGTCCACGTCCGCCACTTCGAAATACGTCATCCAGTGCGGATGCCGCAGCGACGGCCCCGCACCCCGGATCGCGGCCACCGGACGGCCGTCCAGGTGAAGCGTGAACGTGTCGGCGCCCACGGCGCCGGACGACTTCGTCTCGTACCCGAACAGCGCGCGGTAGAACTTCAGCACCGCGGCGGCGTCATGGGTCACCAGTTCGTGCCAGACCGGGGTGCCCGGCGCGCCCGTCGTCCCGGGATCCACCATCCCCCGCCCCTGCCGGACGCCGAACGGCGCCCCCGCCGGGTCCGTGGCGAGCACCACCCGCCCCGCGTCCTCGGCGGCCAGCGGGCCCACGCCGACCGTTCCACCGGAGCAGTGGATCCACTCCGCGGAGGCGTCCGCGTCGTCGCTCGCCAGATAGGTGGTCCACGCGTTGGCGAGTTGACGATCGGGCGGCAGGCCCCCGATCCCGGCGACATCGTGGCCGTCGACCGTGGCCCGTACGTACGGGCCCGGGCGGCCGGGCCCCGGGCTGTAGTAGGACCACCCGAACAGCCCGCTGTAGAACTCCTTGGTCGCCTCCAGGTCCTGCACCAGGAGACTGGTCCAGCAAGGAGTGCCCGGTGTCTGCCGCCGGGTGCCCTCGCCGTGCTCGGAGGAGCCCCATACCTCGGTCATCGTCAGTATCTCCTCGGACCATCGTGGTGGCCGCGCGTCCCCGCCGGGACACGCGCCCCGGCCGCGCCGGGCGTAAGGGTTCCCGCTGAGCATGCCCGAATTCGCGTTCCGCTTCCGTGTCCTCGGCAGCGCCGTCCAGTATCGATCAGCAAAGCGCCTTCTGGCCAGGGGACCGTTCGGAGCAACGGGGACTACGCCAGGATGGGTTCATGAACGCCATCATCACCGCGAAGGAATGGGCGAGCGAGTCGGCCGGCGAGCGGCCGCCTACGCTCCTGGACGTCCGCTACCGGCCTGGAGGCGCGCCCGGCCGTCCCCAGTACGAGGCCGGGCACCTCCCGGGCGCCGTCTATGTCGACATGGACGCCGAACTCGCCGGCGAGCCGGGGAAGAAGGGCCGTCACCCGCTGCCGGACACCGCGGAGTTCGGGGCGGCGATGCGCCGGGCCGGGGTGCGCTCCGACCGCCCGGTCGTCGTCTACGACGACGGTCTGGGCTGGGCCGCGGCCCGGGCGTGGTGGATGCTGCGCTGGGCCGGGCATCCGTCCGTACGCGTCCTGGACGGCGGGCTCGCCGCGTGGAACGCGGCCGGGGGAGAACTGACGACGGAGGTACCGGCGTCGGCCGACGGCGACTTCGTGCCCGAGCCGGGCGCGCTGCCGGTGCTCGACGCGGACGGCGCGGCCGCGCTGGCGCGGCGCGGGGTGTTGCTGGACGCGCGGGCGGGGGAGCGCTACCGCGGTGAGGTGGAGCCGCTGGACCGGGTCGCCGGGCACATCCCCGGCGCGGTCTCCGCCCCCACGACCGAGAACGTCGCCGAGGACGGCCTCTTCCGCCCGGCCCCCGAGCTCGCGGCCCGCTTCGCGGCGCTGGGGGCGACGGGTGCGCCCGGCGCGGCGGAGGTGGGCGTCTACTGCGGCTCGGGCGTCTCCGCGGCACACGAGATCCTGGCACTGGCGGTGGCGGGTGTGCCGGCGGCGCTGTACGTCGGGTCGTGGAGCGAGTGGTCGTCCGACCCGGCGCGGCCGGTGGCGACGGGGGCGGAAGCGGGCTGACCACCGCCGGGGCGGATCCGGCACCGCCGGACGCGTATCCGGTGGTGCCTCGCCGCGACGGCGCTTAGCCCACCGCGAGGTGCCCGGCGGTGCCGAACCGGCCTGTCGGCCGGATCAGTCCTGCTTCTTCCGCCGCGTCCCGAAAACGATCTCGTCCCAGCTCGGCACCGCCGCCCGTCGCCCGGGGCGGACGCCGTCCGCCTCGGCCTGGCGGTCCGTCGTGCCGGTCAGGCGTTCGCGGTGTCCCGCCACCGATCGCGGCATGAGGACGTCCGCGTAGGCGGACCCGGCGCTGGCGGCCGGGGCCGGGGGCTCGACGATCTCCGGCTCCTCCGCCGGGGCCTCGGACGGGGGCGAGGGGATCGCGCCGACGGCCGGGGGTGTGGAGGGCGGCTCGGGTACGACCATGTCGCCCCGGAAGCTGGGCACGGCCTCCAGGAGGCTGGTCAGCGAGTCGCGGTCGCGCTCCTTGGGCGCGTCCTCGGCCGGCGCCTCGCCGGAGGGCGCCTCCGTGTCCGCGCCGTCGGCGGACTGCCGGTCCCGGTCGAGGGAACGGTCCAGCGGCCGGTCGCGCGGCAGCCGGGCGATACGTGGCACGAACGGGAAGGTCGGCTCGGGCGTGTCGTCGGTCTCGCCGATGAGCGCCCGGGCCTCGTCGTCCAGCGCCTGAACGATCCGGCGCGGCGGGTCGTAGGTCCAGCTGGCCGCGCGCGGCTCCCCGGCGGCGCGGTAGACCAGCAGGACTTCCCAGGTGCCGTCGTCGCGGCGCCAGGAGTCCCACTGGGCGGTGTCCTTCTCGGCGCCACGCAGCATCATGCGCTCCGCGACGGTCTCGCCGAGCGGCGGACCGCTGTTCTCGCCGGGGCGGCGTACGGCCGTCTTGCGGGCCCGCTCCGCCATGAAGGCGCGCTCGGCGAGCACGGGGCCCTCGAAGCGCCGTACGCGCTCCACGGGGATGCCCGCCAGCTGGGCGACCTCCTCCGCCGAGGCGCCGGCCCGGATGCGGGCCTGGATGTCGCGGGGCCGGAGGTGGCTCTCCACCTCGATCTCGATCTGGCCGAGGCGTGCGCGGTCGTTGCGCACGGCGGCGCGGAGCCGCTCGTCGATGGGAAGGGTGTACTCCGTGCTGTCCGCAGACTTGAGAACCAGCCGTGTGCCGTCGTTGGAGACTGCCACGACACGCAGTTCGGGCATGGGGACCTCCCGGGTGGTGCCTGCCGACGTCACCTGCGTCGCTGCTTCCGCTAGTCGAGTGTGGCCTGCCCGGGTAGCAGCCTGCCACAACATTGCCGAGTTGACGGGGCGAGAGCCGCCCGGGCCCCTCCCGCCGGATCCGGTGGATTCCGGGCAGCCGAACGGGATATTGGGGCCAGGGCTCGCCACAGTACTCCATTCGGGCCAGCGGGCGTGGATCGGCGCGCCAGCGAAGTTCACCTGCGGCAAGGGAGTTGGAATGCGCCCCTTGGGGCGGGCTCGGCCGGGCTTGGTTCCCATGGGTGGCGAGGTTCACATAATCGCCCGATTCGGAACTGTTCGTTAGGCTCGAATGTCTCTTCTGGCTATAAGAGGTACTGAAAGGAACAACAGAGGCTGGAGATGGACGACAAAGCCGAAAGTGAGGCAAAAGCCAAGGGCAAGCGCCTGGAACTGAGCGTCGCACAGGTGTCCGGTAGTGCTCTGGCGGCAGTCGTGGCGGCCCTGCTCGCGGGCAAACTCGGTGTATACGGCACGGTACTCGGTGCCGGTGTCGTCAGTGTGGTGGCCACGACGGGTGGCACAGTCTTCCAGCACCTGTTCAAACGTACGGGTGAGCAGATACGCGATGCGGCGGGCCCGTCGGAGCCCCGGCTCCGTCAGGTGCCGGTGCGCGACGCGTCCCGCGCCGTGGACCGGGCGCGCTCGGCCGACGCCGCGACGACCGTGCTCCCCGTCGCCGATCCGGAGCGCACCCAGCTGCTCGGACAGGTCGACGCGACGGGCGCGTCGCCGGGGACCGAGGACCGTACGCAACTGCTGCACCAGGTGTCACATCCCGGTGCGAACCCGGCGCAATCCGAGGCGTACGCCGGTGCGTACACCGGCGCGCAGGACGACGCGTACATCCACGGCTACTCCGACACGTTCTCGCACGGCACGACCCACGGCACCCGGCTGCGCGGCTGGAAGCGCCCGCTGCTGGGGGCCGCTGCGGTCTTCGCCCTGGCCATGGGCACGGTGACGGCGGTGGAGGTCGTCTCCGGTTTCAGCGCGGACGGGGACAAGGGCGAGACGACCGTCAGCCGGATCTTCCAGCCGGGCAAGAGCGAGAAGAAGCAGGACCCGGACCCGCCGCAGACCCCGGACCCCGGCCGCTCGCACGACGGGAACGAGGCGGACGCCGGCGAGAACGGCCCGACCCCCTCGCCGGGCGTGTCGCAGCAGGGCGGCGGCAGCGGTACGGGCAAGCAGACGCCCGACCCGGGGCCGACCCCGTCCTCCGGCGGTAGCTCCACGCCGAAGCCGACCCCGACGCCGGACGGCAGCTCGTCGCCGGACGCGGGCAAGGGCGGGACGGACGGCAAGGGCGGCGGCACCGGCGGCCAGGGCTCCGGCGGCACGGGCGGCCAGTCGCCGTCGCCGCAGCCCGGCCAGAACGCCGCGGCCGGTACGGGCACGGGCACCGGTACGGGCACGGCCTCGTAGGTCGGCCTCGTAGGGCGAGACGCGCGGGAACATCACGGGCGCCGGGCGGCGGACCTCCCCCGAGGGAGGCCGCGCCCGGCGCCCGTGCCGTCACCCGCCCAGGACCCGCCGCAGATAGGCGTTGCCGAAGACGCGGTCCGGATCCAGCCGGTCCCGCACCGCCGTGAACTCCGCGAAGCGCGGATAGACGTCCGCCAGATACGCGGCGTCGCGGTTGTGCAGCTTCCCCCAGTGCGGCCGCCCCCCATGGGCCGTCATGATCTGCTCGACGGCCGTGAAATACGCCTGGTGCGGGGTGCCCCTGTACATGTGTACGGCGATATAGGCCGTATCCCTGCCCGAAGCGGTGGACAGCGGGATGTCGTCCGCCGGGGCCGTCCGCACCTCCACGGGGAAGCTCACCCGCAGCCGCCGGCGCTCGATCATCGCCCGCAGCTCCCGCAGGGCTGCCATTGCCGCCTCGCGCGGCAGTGCGTACTCCATCTCCAGGAAGCGCACCCGGCGGGGGCTGGTGAAGACCTTGTAAGGGATGTCGGTGTACGTACGGGGGGACAGAGCCCGGGCGGAGAGCCGGGCGATTCCGGGGACCGTCCCGGGGACGGCCCGGCCCAGCGCGCAGACGGCGCCGAAGAGGCCGTTCGACAGCAGTTCGTCCTGCACCCAGGCGGCGGCCCGGCCGGGCGGGGCGGCCGGGCCCTCGACGCGGTTGTTCCGCTTGGTGGTACAGCGGTCGGTGTGCGGGAACCAGTAGAACTCGAAGTGCTCGTTCTCCGCGACGAGCGTGTCGAAGCCGGATGTGACCGCGCCGAAGGACATCGGCTCCTCGCGCGCGGTGAGCAGGAACTCCGGTTCGACCCGGAAGGTGATCGCGGTGATCACGCCCAGCGCGCCGAGGCCCACCCGCGCCGCGGCGAACACCTCCGGGTTCTCGCCCGCCGAGCAGGTCAGTACCGAACCGTCGGCGGTCACCAGCTCCAGCCCCGCGATCTGGGCGGCGATCGCGCCCGAGTCGCGGCCGGTGCCATGGGTGCCGGTGCTGACGGCCCCGGAGACCGTCTGCTCCATGATGTCGCCCATGTTCGTCAGGGACAGGCCCCGGGCGGAGAGCTCCTCGTTGAGCCGACGGAGCGTCATGCCCGCGCCGACCGTCACGGTCCCGGCGTCCCGGTCGATCGAACGGATGCCGTCCAGGCCCTCCGGGCGTATCAGCAGACCGTCGGTGGCGGCCGCGGCGGTGAAGGAGTGGCCGCTGCCGACCGCCTTCACCTTCAGGCCGTCGGTGGCGGCCCGGACGACCGCGGCGGCCAGCTCCTCCGTGGTCCGCGGGGTCACCGTGCGCGCGGGCCGGGCGGTGACGTTCCCCGCCCAGTTGCGCCATACGTCGTCGTCATGCCTCCTGGTGGCGCTGTTCCGCCAGGTGCTGTTCGTCCTTGCCGTCGCCCCCATGGGCGCGCACCCCCACCCGCTCCGGCGCCGGCCGCAGCCGGCGGTACCCGAGGAACGCGCCGACGGCCGCGAGCAGTCCCGCCGCGCCGGACACCGCGTACCCCGCCCGGGCCCCGGCCGCGTCCACCACCCAGCCGGCGGCCGACGAGCCGAGCGCCACGCCGACCGCCAGTCCGGTGCTCGTCCAGGTCATGCCCTCGGTCAGCTTCGCGCGCGGTACGTGCTGCTCGACGAGGGCCATCGTGGTCACCATCGTCGGCGCGATGGCCAGGCCCGCGACAAAGAGCGCCACGGCCAGGAACGGCAGGTTCCCGACCAGTTGGAGGGGGATCATACTCACGGCCATCGCACACACACCCAGAACCCAGCGGCGGGCGGCGTCACCCCGCAGATGGAGCAGGCCGAAGACCGCGCCGGCGATCCCGGAGCCCAGCGCGTACACAGCGAGCACCAGGCTGGAGGCGGCCTTGTGGCCCTGGTCCTCGGCGAAGGCCACGGTGACGACATCGATGGAGCCGAACAGGGCGCCGGTGGCCGCGAAGACCGCCACCAGCACCTGAAGCCCCCGCGAGCCCAGCGCGGAGCCCGCCGACTGGTCCGTCCGGGGGTGCGGCTCCGGCTCGGTGGCCCGCTGCGCGGTCAGCCACACGACGCCGATCGCCAGGAAGCAGGCCGCCAGCAGCGGACCCGCCTCGGGGAACCAGCTCGTGGACAGGCCGATCGACAGGATCGGCCCGATGATGAACACGACCTCGTCGATGACGGACTCGGCCGAGTACGCCGTGTGCAGATCGCGCGGTGAACCGTGGAACAGCGCCGCCCAGCGGGCCCGCACCATCGACCCCACGCTCGGCACACAGCCCGCGCCCGCCGCGAAGACGAAGAGCGTCCACTCGGGCCAGCGCTGCTGCGCGCTCACCAGCAGCCCGGCGACGGCCGCCAGCGCGACGGCCGTCGCCGGGCGGAGTACGCGCCGCTGCCCGTGCCGGTCGACCAGCCGGGAGACCTGCGGTCCCAGGACGGCGGCGGAGAGCGCCAGGGTCGCCGAGACGGCGCCCGCCAGCCCGTACCGGCCGGTCAGCTGGGAGATCATCGTGACGACGCCGATGCCGAGCATCGACAGGGGCAGCCTGCCGACGAGGCCCGCCGCGGCGAAGCCCTTGGTGCCGGGTGCGGCGAATATCGCGCGGTAGGGACTGGACAAGGACGCTCCCGGAAAGGTCGGCACTGGGGACGGGTCGAGGGTGCCGTAAGGGACGTAGGTGGCCGATACAGCTTACGTCCGTATGTTCGTGCGACGCACCGCCATTTCCCGGCTGTCAGTGGCGGGTGGCAGGATCGGAGGCATGTCGGATCAGCCATCCCACGCCCCCTATGACGCCCTGCTGTTGCTCTCCTTCGGCGGGCCCGAGGGGCCGGACGACGTCGTCCCGTTCCTGGAGAACGTCACCCGCGGCCGGGGCATCCCCCGCGAGCGGCTCAAAGAGGTCGGGCAGCACTACTTCCTCTTCGGCGGCGTCAGCCCGATCAACGACCAGAACCGGGCGCTGCTGAGCGCCCTGCGCGAGGACTTCGCGGCGCGCGGTGTCGACCTCCCGGTCTACTGGGGCAACCGCAACTGGGCGCCGTACCTGACCGACACGTTGCGTCAGATGGTGGCCGACGGCCACCGCCGGGTGCTCGCCCTGACCACCAGCGCCTACGCCTCCTACTCCGGCTGCCGGCAGTACCGGGAGAACCTCGCCGACGCGCTGGCCACGCTGGAGGCCGAGGGCCTGCCCCTGCCGCGCGTCGACAAGCTGCGGCACTACTTCAACCACCCCGGCTTCGTCACGCCCATGGCCGAGGCCACGCTGGCCGCGCTCGACCGGCTGCCCGAGGACGTCCGGGCCGGCGCCCATCTGGCCTTCACCACGCACTCCATCCCCACGGCCGCCGCCGACACCTCCGGCCCGGCCGAGGGCCACGGCGACGGCGGCGCCTATGTCGCCGAGCACCTCGACGTGGCCCGGCTCGTCGCGGAGGCGGTGCGTAAGGAAACCGGCGTCGAGGACCGCCCCTGGCGCCTCGTCTACCAGTCCCGCAGCGGCGCCCCGCACATCCCCTGGCTCGAGCCCGACATCTGCGACCACCTGGAGGCGGTGAGCGCCGAGGGCGCGCCGGCCGTCGTCATGGTGCCCATCGGCTTCGTCTCGGACCACATGGAGGTCAAGTACGACCTCGACACCGAGGCCACCGCCAAGGCCGCCGAGCTGGGCCTGCCCGTGGCCCGGGCCGCCACCGTCGGCGCCGACCCGCGCTTCGCCGCCGCCGTCCGCGAGCTGGTGCTGGAGCGCGCGGCGACCGAGCGGGGCGAGCGGCCCGAGCGCTGCGCGCTGGGCTCGCTCGGGCCCTCCCACGACCTCTGCCCCGTCGGCTGCTGCCCGGCGCGGGCCCCGCGCCCGGCCGCCGCCGGCGCCGACAGCCCGTACGCGTAAGGAGCCGCTGACCGTGACCGTGAACGACGCCCCCGATGCCCTCGACGCCCCCGACGCTCTCAAGGACGAACTCCTGGCGGTGGCCCTGGAGGCCGCCGACCGGGCCGGCGCGCTGCTGCGCGACGGCCGGCCCGCCGATCTCGGCGTGGCCGCCACCAAGACCAGCCCCATCGACGTCGTCACCGAGATGGACATCGCCGCCGAGAAGCTGATCACCGGCTTCATCGCGGAGCGCCGCCCGCACGACGGACTGCTGGGGGAGGAGGGCGCCAGCACCGAGGGCACCAGCGGGGTGCGCTGGGTGATCGACCCCCTCGACGGCACGGTCAACTATCTCTACGGGCTGCCGTCGTGGGCCGTGTCGATAGCCGCCGAGATCGACGGCGAGGCTGTCGTGGGCGTCGTCGCGGCCCCGATGCGCGGCGAGACGTACCGCGCCGTGCGCGGGCGGGGTGCCTTCGAGGGGCAGCGGCGGCTGCGCTGCCGGCCCGCGCCCGCCTTCGCACAGGCCCTCATCGGCACGGGCTTCGGCTATCTGACGGCCCGGCGCGCCGCCCAGGCGGAGGTGGTGCGCGCGATCCTGCCGGAGGTGCGGGACATCCGGCGCGCCGGAGCGGCGGCGATCGACCTGTGCGACGTGGCCTGCGGCCGGCTCGACGGCTACTACGAGCGCGGGCTCAACCCCTGGGACTACGCGGCGGGCGCCCTCATCGCCCGCGAGTCCGGCGCCCTGACGGGCGGCCGCCCCGGGGCCCCCGCCACGGGCGAGCTGACGATCGCGGCCGCCCCGGGCCTCTTCGAGCCGCTCCAGGCACGGCTGGAGGAACTGGGAGCCTGGCACGACTAGCCCTGCCGACCGGCCCTGCGGGCGGCTTCCGGGGACGTACGGCGAAGCCCCCTCACGCAGGCGCCCCCGGCACGGGCATCCGTGCCGGGGGCGCTCCGCGCTGTGCGGATCAGACTTGTACGCCGTGCTCCGCCGCCAGGCGGTGAAGCTCGTCGAGCTCCGACTGTTCGACGTCGGCGAGGTAGTCGTCGCCCGTACGACGGGCGTGGTCGAGGTCGGACCGGGTCATCTCTATGCGCTGCAGAATGCCAGCGGTGAACGCGTCCATGGTGCTGCGCCCCCTCGTCGTGGGTTGGCGGCACGGGGGTGTGCCACGGCGAAAACGATCACTGCGTGGTGTACCCGCATACGCGTAGGCGTACGGAGAAGCGTGATCGCGGGTGTGCAGACGTCTTCCCCACCCCGGTCCGGGCGGAAACCTTTGACCGCCGAAGAATCCGGAATCCTTCCCAGGCAGACCGCCGGGCACCCCTTACAGCCGGTTTACCGACATCCGAGGCAGGATGGAGGGACCCATCAGGGACAACACGCCTGCCCACACGGGCCAAGAGGAAGGAACAGCGCCGTGCGCGTACTCGTCGTCGAGGACGAGCAACTGCTCGCAGACGCCGTCGCCACCGGACTGCGCCGGGAGGCCATGGCCGTCGACGTCGTGTACGACGGAGCGGCCGCCCTGGAGCGCATCGCCGTCAACGACTACGACGTCATCGTCCTCGACCGTGACCTGCCGCTCGTCCATGGCGACGACGTCTGCCGCAAGGTCGTCGAGCTCGGCATCCCCACCCGGGTCCTGATGCTGACCGCCTCCGGCGACGTCAGCGACCGGGTGGCCGGCCTGGAGCTCGGCGCCGACGACTACCTTCCCAAGCCCTTCGCGTTCAGCGAGCTCACCGCCCGCGTGCGCGCCCTCGGGCGCCGTACGACCGTGGCGCTGCCGCCCGTCCTGGAGCGCGCGGGCATCAAGCTCGACCCCAACCGCCGCGAGGTCTTCCGCGACGGCCGCGAGGTACAGCTGGCGCCCAAGGAGTTCGCGGTGCTGGAGGTGCTCATGCGCAGCGAGGGAGCCGTGGTCTCGGCCGAGCAGCTGCTGGAGAAGGCCTGGGACGAGAACACCGACCCGTTCACCAACGTGGTCCGGGTCACCGTGATGACGCTGCGCCGCAAGCTCGGCGAACCCCCGGTGATCGTCACCGTGCCCGGTTCCGGATACCGGATCTGACGCGCGATGTCCCGGACCCCCGCCGCCCCCACGCCTCCGCCTCCCCCCGCCCCTCCGGCGGGCGGGCCGGACCCGGCCGCCGCTCCGCCCCCCAAGCCCACCTGGGACCCGCGCCAGCCTGTCGTCCGGCCGTTCCCCTGGCTGCGCCCGACCATCCGGATACGCCTCACCCTGCTCTACGGCGGGATGTTCCTGATGGCCGGCGTCCTGCTGCTGACGATCATCTATCTGCTGGCCGCCGACGCCCTGAGCGTCGGCAGTGAGCCCCTGATCAGACTGGTCAACGGCAGCCAGGTCCAGGTGACCGGCAACACCTGCCCCGAGCTGAAGAGCCCGGGCCTCAACGCCGACCAGGCCAACAACATCCTCGAAGCCTGCATGCGCGACCAGCGGGCGGCGGCCCTCGGCTCCCTGCTGCGCCGCTCCCTCCTCGCCCTGCTCGGCCTCGCCGTGATCGCCTTCGCCTTCGGCTACGCCATGGCCGGCCGGGTCCTCTCCCCGCTGGGCAAGATCACCCGCACCGCCCGCCGGGTGGCCGGGTCGGACCTGACCCGGCGGATCGAGCTGGGCGGCCCGGACGACGAGCTCAAGGAGCTGTCGGACACCTTCGACGAGATGCTGGACCGGCTGGAGCGGGCCTTCACCGCCCAGCAGCGGTTCGTCGCCAACGCCTCGCACGAGCTGCGTACCCCGCTGGCGATCAACCGCACCCTGCTGGAAGTCAGCCTCTCCGACCCCGGGGCCTCCCCGGAGCTCCATCAGCTAGGCAAGACGCTGCTGGCCACGAACGAGCGCAGCGAGCAGCTCGTGGAGGGCCTGCTGCTGCTCGCCCGCAGCGACAACGAGATCGTGGACCGCAAGCCCGTGGACCTCGCCGAGGTGGCCTCCCAGGCCCTCGACCAGGCCCGTGGGGAGGCCCAGACCAAGGGCGTGGAGCTGCGCGGCACCCGGCAGCCCGCGGTCGTCCAGGGCAACGGCGTGCTGCTGGAGCGGATCGCGCTGAACCTCGTGCAGAACGCGGTGCGCTACAACACCCCCGACGGCTGGGTGGAGGTCACCACCCAGGCCCTGCCGGGCCAGGCCGTGCTGATCGTGGAGAACACCGGCCCGGTCGTCCCGGCCTACGAGGTGGACAACATCTTCGAGCCCTTCCGGCGGCTGCGCACGGAGCGTACCGGCAGCGACAAGGGCGTCGGCCTGGGGCTGTCCATCGTGCGCTCGGTGGCCCGGGCGCACGGCGGGCGGATCACCGCGGAGCCTCGTGAGGGTGGTGGTCTGGTCATGCGCGTCGTCCTGCCCACCTGACCGGCCCCGGGCCGGTCAGGTCCCGGCCCGATCCCGGCCCGGGCGTGCCCGGGCGAGGGGGAGTCTGCGACAATAGGTCCCTCGTGGGTTCGCTTTGGGCGGAATTCATCCGGTCCGCCCGGCACCGCGGCTGTGTGTGATCGGTCACATACGCAGACTTCCGGCCATCTACTCTCCGTGACCATGGATCCCAAGGGAGCGCCTGAAAAATGGGGGTTTCCAGGGGTCCTGATCACGGGAAGTACACGGAATGGCGTGGCCGCACACGGCATTTCGACCGTGTACGGTCCCCATCGACACCCGTCCCGATCACCTCTTCAGGTGTGCGGTTGGGTGTCGATTGAGTAACAGACCTTGATGTGAGGCAAAATCTCCGCCTCGGGTCGGGCACAAGTCCGGCCTCTCACGCGTTACGTGCGCTGGAGATACCGCAGACACCCAGAGGGGGAGAGCGACATGGCAACGGACTACGACACCCCACGCAAGACCGACGACGACGTCGACAGTGACAGCCTTGAAGAACTGAAGTCCCGGCGGAACGACAAGTCCTCGTCGTCCGTCGACGTCGACGACTTCGAGGCCGCCGAGGGCATGGAGCTGCCCGGCGCCGATCTTTCCAATGAGGAGCTGGCCGTTCGGGTCCTGCCCAAGCAGGCCGATGAGTTCACCTGCATGAGCTGTTTCCTCGTGCACCACCGCAGCCAGCTCGCCGGGGAGAAGAACGGCCAGCCGATCTGCCGCGACTGCGAGTAGGCGAGGGTCTGCCATGGCAGGCTCGAACCCGTTCCGGAAGCGGCGTTCCCAGCGGCCCGGGCTGACCTCCGGGCCCGTCGAGAACGCCCCCGGCGGCACGGTCGAGACCGGTGCCGACCCGACCACCGAGCGAGGCCGTACGGCCTCGCTCGCGGTTGTCGTCGGCCAGGAGGCCGCCGCGCGGCTGCGCAAGGGCGGCCGGCTCGGCCGGGCCGGGCTCACCGCCGTAGCGGACCGGATCATCGCGAACGCTCCACGCATCCCGGTGCGTGATCTCGCGACCCTTCGTACACAGTTCCCCGGCCTCGGGCCGGAGGAGCTCGCGGACAAACTGGTGGCCGGTGCCGTCTACGGCACCTCCACCGTGGGCGCGGGCATCGGGGCGGCGGCCATGCTGCCCGTACCGCCCGCCATGCCCGCCGAGCTGGCGGCCGAGGTCATCGCGGTCGCCGCCGTGGAATACAAGCTCATCGCCGAGCTGCACGAGGTGTACGGCGTCCGGGCCCCCGGCAACGGGCGCCAGCGGGCTGTGGCCTATCTCGGGGCCTGGGCCGACGAGCGTGGCATCGACGTCACGTCCCCCTTGACCGTCAATGCCGCGCTCGGCGGCCAGCTCCGTCGCGAGCTGCGTCAGCGAGTGCTGAAGCGCACCTTCCGCAATCTCCCCAACCTCACGCCCTTCATGATCGGCGCGACCGTCGGCGCGGTGATGAACCGCCGGGACACCAAGCGGCTCGCCGAGAAGGTCCGCGCGGACCTGCGCACCCAGCAGGTCCCCTGGGACGAGCTCGCGGGCACGCCCCCGGAGCCGCCGGACGAGGGTCTGGGGCTGGCCTGAGCCATGGGACCGGCCCACAAGGGCCTCTCAGGGGCCCTTGTGGCCCTTGTGGGTGACCGCCGGGCCCGGGAGAGCCAAGGGAGCCGCGCGGGCCCGCCCTCAAGCCCGTACGCCCTCAAGCCCGTACGGCCTCGACGGCGGCGGCCAGTCGCTCGGGGAAACGCGTGGAGAGATAGAGATACGGAGTGGGGTCCACCGGATCGGTGACCTCGATCCGCACCGCCGTGGGCACATAGCCGCGCAGCAGCATGAAGGCGCGGGTGTCCGCCTTGTGGGTGCGCCAGGCGCGGGCCTCCTCGGCGTCCAGCACCTCCGGCACCCCCAGCGCCGCGACGGGGATCTTCGCGTCCCCCGCCACCAGGGCGTCGCCGACGACCCGGATCCGCGCGGAGCCGTACGAGCTGACCGCCATCGCGGCCAGCGCCGAGCCGCCGATCAGCCCGCCCAGCATCGGCAGGGTGCCCAGCGGCAGCAGGATCAGCGCCATGGCGACGCCGGCCATGACCGCGATGACCCACCAGGAGCGGGGCGCGGTCAGGCGTTCTTCGTAAGGCTGCATACGCACAAGCTTGGCACGGACGGGACCGGGCCCCGTTCACGCGGGTAAGGTCAGCCCCTGTGAGTGGACGAACGACAGCGCTGACACCGCCGGCCGACGCACGGCCTCCGGTGCGGCACCCCGAAGCCCCCGCGCCCGGAGAGATCATCGGGTCGCACTACGAACACTGCTTCGGCTGTGGCGGCGGTCAGCCGCACGGGCTGCACCTGGAGACGCGCGCCGGTGAGGGAGTCAGCGTCACCGCCGAGTTCCGGGTCAGGGAGGCCCACCAGGGCGCCCCCGGCCTGGCCCACGGCGGTGTGCTGGCCACGGCCCTGGACGAGACCCTGGGCTCGCTGGGCTGGCTGCTGCGCACCATCGCGGTCACCGGACGGCTGGAGACGGACTTCACGCGTCCCGTGCCGGTCGGCACCGTGCTGCACCTGACGGCCGAGGTCGTCGCGGTGCACGGCCGCAAGATCTACTGCACGGCCACCGGCCGCGTCGGCGGCCCGGAGGGCCCGGTCGCGGTGCAGGCGGACGCGGTGTTCATCGAGGTCAAGGTCGACCACTTCATCGAGAACGGCCGCAAGCAGGAGATCCAGGCCGCCCTCGCCGATCCCGACCAGGTGAAGGTCGCCCGAGCCTTTGAGGTGAACCCGTGAGCGTCGTGCCCCGTCCGCAGCTGGACGTCCTGATCCGCCGGGTCGACCCCGAGGTGCCCATTCCCTCGTACGGGCACCCCGGTGACGCGGGCTGCGACCTGGTCACCACCGAGGCCGCCGAGCTCGCCCCCGGCGAGCGCGCGGTGCTGCCCACCGGCGTCTCCATCGCGCTGCCCGACGGCTACGCGGCGTTCGTCCACCCCCGGTCGGGCCTGGCGGCCCGCTGCGGGGTGTCCATGGTCAATGCCCCGGGCACCATCGATGCCGGGTACCGTGGAGAGATCAAGGTGATTGTGGTCAATCTGGACCCGCGCGAGAGCGTCCGGTTCGAGAGGTTCGACCGCGTCGCCCAATTGGTTGTCCAGCAGGTCGAGAAGGTCCGCTTCCACGAGGTGGCGGAGCTTCCCGGCTCGGCGCGGGCCGAAGGGGGCTTCGGGTCCACCGGTGGCCACGCTGCCGTGGGGAATGGATTCGCTTCGGTCGCCTGCGACCGGGAAGGACAGTGACGTGTTCGGTCGTCGCCGCAAGCGCAGCGAGGACGTTGTCGATCGTATCGACGACGTGGCCTCCGAGGAGTTGACTGAGGACTCCCGGGCCGCAGAGGCCACCGCGGCCGAGAGCCGGATCCGGCTGGAGCCGGGGCCGCGCCCCGACGGTCCGTGGGACGCCTCCGAGGTCGGGGACCCCGCCGAGGGCCGGGTGGACCTGGGCGGACTGTTCGTGCCCGGCGTCGAGGGCATGGAGCTGAGGGTCGAGGTCGCCGGTGACGCCATCGTCGCCGCGACCGTGGTGCTGCGCGACAGCGCCGTTCAGCTCCAGGCGTTCGCCGCCCCCAAGCGCGAGGGCATCTGGGGCGAGGTCCGCGAGGAGATCGCGGCCGGCATCACCCAGCAGGGCGGTGTCGTGGACGAGGTCGAGGGGTCGCTCGGCTGGGAGCTGCGGGCCCAGGTGCCCGTGGCGCTGCCGGACGGCACTCAGGGCGTCCAGCTCGTCCGTTTCATCGGCTGTGACGGTCCGCGCTGGTTCCTGCGCGGTGTGATCTCCGGCCAGGGCGCGGTGCAGCCGCAGACCGCCGGGCTGCTGGAGCAGGTCTTCCGGGACACCGTCGTGGTGCGCGGGGAGTCCCCGATGGCGCCGCGCGACCCGATCGTCCTGAAGTTGCCCGACGACGCGCAGATGGTGGCCGAGGGGCTCCAGCAGCAGGAGGAGCCGGGCTCCCGCTTCGCGGGCGGCGTGGACCGTCTCCAGCGCGGCCCGGAGATCTCCGAGATCCGCTGACGCCGAGGGCCTCCTCCGGCCGCCGGGCGGCCGGAACATGCCGTTTCACTGGGCCGGAACCCGTAATACGGGTTCCGGCCCAGTGGCGTTTCCGAAGCGTTTTCGCAGGTCCGCGAGGTCCGCGTAAGGATCTCGTCAAGGGGGCGCTAATGGCCGTAAGGGAGGCGTCAACGGAAGCGCTACCGGGCGGTAGTGGAGGTTTCCTCTAGAGGTCCGTTCTCCCGAACCTCTCTAGGAGCACACGATGGCCGATGTGGCCTTCGTCGTCACCACCGTCGCGGTCTTCGTGCTGGTGGCTCTCGTCGCCAAGGGGGTGACGAAGCTGTGACCGCCGAGAACATCGTCGGCCTCGTCGTGGCCGTCGCCCTGCTGGGCTACCTGATCCTCGCCCTCGTTTTCCCGGAGAGGTTCTGAGCACAGACATGAGTCCCGTCCTCTCCGGAATTCTTCAGCTCGTCGCGCTCACGGGCGCGCTGGCCCTGGCCTACGTCCCGCTCGGCGACTACATGGCCCGCGTCTACAGCTCCGAGAAGCACCTGCGCGCCGAGAAATGGGTCTACCGCCTGATAGGCGCCGACCCCGACGCGGAAATGCGCTGGCCCGCCTATCTGCGCGGCATTCTCGCCTTCTCCGCCGTCAGCGTCCTCTTCCTCTATCTGCTCCAGCGGGTCCAGGGCGTGCTGCCCGACTCGCTCTCGCTCGGCTTCCACGCGATCAGCCCGGACCAGGCGTTCAACACCGCCGCCTCGTTCGTGGCCAACACCAACTGGCAGTCGTACTCCGGTGAGCAGTCCATGGGCCACGCCGTGCAGACGCTCGGCCTCGCGGTGCAGAACTTCGTCTCGGCCGCCGTCGGCATGGCCGTGGCCGTCGCCCTCGTCCGGGGCTTCGCCCGCTCCCGCACCGGCGAGCTGGGCAACTTCTGGGCCGACCTGGTGCGCGGCACGATCCGCGTCCTGATCCCCCTCTCGGTGGTCGGCGCGCTGATCCTTGTCGCGTGCGGCGCCATCCAGAACTTCGCCGGCATCCACGACATCGGGCAGCTGGCGGGCGGCACCCAGCAGGTCAACGGCGGCGCCGTGGCCTCGCAGGAGGTCATCAAGGAGCTCGGCACCAACGGCGGCGGCTACTTCAACGCCAACTCCGCCCACCCGTTCGAGAACCCCAACGCCTTCACCAACCTCTTCGAGCCGTTCCTGATCCTCGTCATCCCCTTCGCGCTGACCCGCACCTTCGGCAAGCTCGTCGGCAACGTCAAGCAGGGCTACGCGATCCTGGCGACGATGGGCGTCATCTGGCTCGGCTTCACCGCGCTGATGATGTGGACCGAGTACGCGCACCACGGCGCGGCGCTCCAGGCCGCCGGCAGCGCGATGGAGGGTAAGGAACAGCGCTTCGGCGTCGGCGCCTCCGCGATCTTCGCGACCGCGACCACGCTCACCTCGACCGGTGCGGTGGACTCCTTCCACTCCTCCTTCACCGGCCTCGGCGGCGGCATCACCCTGCTGGGCATGATGCTCGGCGAGATCGCGCCCGGCGGCGTGGGCTCCGGCCTCTACGGCATGCTCGTGATGGCGATCATCGCGGTCTTCATCGCGGGCCTGATGGTCGGCCGTACGCCCGAGTACCTCGGCAAGAAGATCGGCACCCGTGAGATCAAGCTCGCCGCGTGCTACATCCTCATCACCCCGACCCTGGTCCTCGGCTTCACCGCGCTGTCCATGGCGCTGGCCTCGCCGCCGGAGTCGATCCTCAACACCGCGGGCAACTCGGTGCACAACAGCGGCGCCCACGGCTTCTCCGAGGTCCTCTACGCCTTCACCTCCGGCGCCAACAACAACGGCTCCGCCTTCGCCGGCCTCAACGCGAACACGCCCTGGTACAACACCACGATCGGCCTCGCGATGCTGCTCGGGCGCTTCCTGCCGATGGTCTTCGTCCTGGCGCTGGCCGGTTCGCTCGCCGAGCAGAAGCCCGTCCCCGAGACGGCGGGAACCCTGCGCACCGAGAAGCCGCTCTTCGCGGGCCTGCTCGTCGGCGCGATCCTCATCATCACCGGCTTGACCTACTTCCCGGCCCTGGCCCTTGGCCCGATGGCGGAGGGACTCTCATGAGCACGACCACCCCTGTCCGTACCGAATCCGAGGACCCCAAGGACGTCCACCCGCACGGCGACCAGGAGGCCGGCCGGGTCTCCGGCGGGCTCTTCGACCCCGCCCAGCTGGTCAAGTCCCTGCCGGACGCCTTCCGCAAGCTCGACCCCCGGGTCATGGTCAAGTCCCCGGTCATGTTCGTGGTCGAGGTCGGCTCGGTGGTCACCACCGGCCTGGCGCTGAAGAACCCGGGCGACTGGTTCGGCTGGACGATCACGATCTGGCTGTGGCTGACCGTCCTGTTCGCCAACCTCGCCGAGGCCGTCGCCGAGGGCCGCGGCAAGGCCCAGGCCGACACCCTGCGCAAGGCCAAGACCGACACGGTCGCGCGCCGGATGACCGGCGACGGCGGCGAGGAGTCGGTGCCCGGCACCGAGCTGCGCGTGGGCGACCTGGTCGTCTGCGAGGCGGGCGACATCATCCCGGGCGACGGCGACGTCGTCGAGGGCGTGGCCTCCGTCGACGAGTCGGCCATCACCGGCGAGTCGGCCCCGGTCATCCGGGAGTCCGGCGGCGACCGCTCGGCCGTCACCGGCGGTACGAAGGTCCTCTCCGACCGCATCGTCATCAAGATCACGACCAAGCCGGGCGAGACCTTCATCGACCGGATGATCAACCTGGTCGAGGGCGCCGCCCGCCAGAAGACGCCGAACGAGATAGCCCTCAACATCCTGCTGGCCTCGCTCACCATCGTCTTCCTGCTCGCCGTCGTCACCCTCCAGCCCTTCGCGATCTACGCGGGCGCCGAGCAGACGATGATCGTGCTGGCCGCCCTGCTCGTCTGCCTCATCCCGACGACCATCGGCGCGCTGCTCTCCGCGATCGGCATCGCCGGCATGGACCGGCTCGTCCAGCGCAACGTCCTGGCGATGTCCGGGCGCGCGGTGGAGGCCGCGGGCGACGTCTCGACGCTGTTGCTCGACAAGACCGGCACCATCACCTACGGCAACCGCCAGGCGGCCGAGTTCGTGCCCGTCAAGGGCACCATGGCCGCCGAGGTGGCCGACGCCGCCCAGCTCTCCTCGCTGTCCGACGAGACGCCCGAGGGCCGCTCGATCGTCGTCCTCGCCAAGGAGAAGTACGGCCTGCGCGAGCGCCACGAGGGCGAGCTCGTCGGCGCCGAGTGGATCCCCTTCACCGCCCAGACCCGGATGTCCGGTGTGGACGTCGACGGCCGCAAGGTCCGCAAGGGCGCGACCGGTTCGGTCGTGGCCTGGGTGGAGGAGCGCGGCGGCACCGTCGCCGAGGACGCCACCAAGCTCACCGACGACATCTCGCAGGCCGGCGGCACCCCGCTCCTCGTCGCGGTCGAGGACGACAAGGGCCCCCGCGTCCTGGGCGTCATCCACCTGAAGGACGTCGTCAAGGAAGGCATGCGCGAGCGGTTCGACGAGCTGCGCGCCATGGGCATCAAGACCGTCATGATCACGGGTGACAACCCGCTGACGGCTCGGGCCATCGCGGAGGAGGCGGGAGTCGACGACTTCCTGGCCGAGGCCACGCCCGAGGACAAGATGGCGCTCATCAAGCGGGAGCAGGCCGGCGGCAAGCTCGTGGCCATGACCGGCGACGGCACCAACGACGCCCCGGCGCTGGCCCAGGCGGACGTGGGCGTGGCCATGAACACCGGCACCTCGGCCGCCAAGGAGGCCGGGAACATGGTGGACCTGGACTCCAACCCCACCAAGCTCATCGAGATCGTCGAGATCGGCAAGCAGTTGCTGATCACCCGTGGCGCGCTGACCACCTTCTCCATCGCCAACGACGTCGCGAAGTACTTCGCGATCATCCCCGCGATGTTCGCCGTCGCCTACCCCGGCCTCGACAAGCTCAACATCATGAGCCTGGAGTCGCCGAAGTCCGCGATCCTGTCGGCCGTCATCTTCAACGCGCTGATCATCGTGGCCCTGGTGCCGCTCGCCCTCAAGGGCGTGCGCTACCGCCCGATGAGCGCGGACGCCATGCTCCGCCGCAACCTGCTGATCTACGGACTGGGCGGCCTGATCTCCCCGTTCATCGGCATCAAGATCATCGACCTGCTCATCTCCCTCATCCCTGGCATCGGGTGACGTCATGAACAACTCCGTACAGAACACGATCCGGCTGGTCGGCGCCGGGCTCCGCGCCCTGCTCGTCCTCACGGTCATCTGCGGTGTGATCTACCCGCTCGTCGTCACCGGCATCGCCCAGGCGGCCTTCAACGACAAGGCCAACGGCTCCGAGATCAAGGTCGACGGCAAGTCCGTGGGCTCCGAGCTGCTCGGCCAGAGCTTCAACCTCGCGGACAAGAAGGACAAGGACGGCAACCCTCTGCCGGACCCCAAGTACTTCCAGCCCCGCCCCTCGGCGGCCGGTCCCAACACCGAGAACACCCAGTACAAGCTGCTGGTCTCCGGTGCCTCGAACCTCGCCGCCGACAGCAAGGTCCTGCTCTCCAACGTCGAGCAGCGCCGCGCGGACGTCGCCGCCTTCAACGGCGCCTCCCCGGCCTCGGTGCCGGTGGACGCCCTGACGGCCTCCGCCTCCGGCGTCGACCCGCACATCTCCCCGGACTACGCCCGGCTCCAGGCCAAGCGCGTGGCGAAGGCCAACGGGCTGCCGGAGGCCAAGGTCGAGAAGCTGGTCGAGGACCACGTGGACGGCCGGATCCTCGGCTTCATGGGCGACGAGCACGTCAACGTGCTCCAGCTCAACGTGGCCCTGAAGGAGCTCGCCAAGGGCTGATGTCCCTTCCGGTAAGCCGCGTCAGGCACCGACGGCCCGGCCCCCTTGTCACCTCGCGCGTCCGCGGTGACCGGGGGCCGGGCCGTTCGCCGTTCGGACGCCTGTCCGTGACGCCCCATAGGCTCAGTGGCTGTCGTCAGCCCGCCACCGGCTCCGCCCGGACCTGTGCCGTGGCGACGGTCAGGCAGTCGTCGGCGAAGACGAACTCGGCGTCGACGTAGCGCCCTTCGAGCACATCGGGCATCCAGTGCCCGGCGTCGTCCCACATGGCCCCCAGCGGCAGCGCGCGCACCGGGTACCAGGCGGGCGCGATCTCGTCGCACTCGCGCGGGGTACCGGTGGCGGTGTCGGTGACGAAGACGGTCACCTCCTGGTCGTGGTCCGGGCGGGCCGGGAAGCGGAAGACGAGCTTCGCCGCCGGTCGCAGCGCCGACTCGGGCGCGACCAGCGAGGACTCCTCCCGCAGCTCGCGCACCGCGGCCCGCTCGGGGCTCTCCCCGACCTCCACGTGGCCGCCGAGGCCCACGATGTTGCCCGTGCCGAAGCCCCGCTTCTTCCGGCCGAGCAGGACCTCCCGTTCACCGTCGGCGGCGGTCCGGGTCACCAGGCACAGGCACATCGGCGTCAAGGTCATGCCCCGCATCATGGCGCACTCCTGGGCGGCACGGCTTGTGTTCGCCCCACCTGCCCCACCCATAGGCGGGGCAGGCCCGCGCGCCGGAGGGAAAACGCGCGGCGTTCCGGGCCGCGGCAGGGCACTGTAGGGGCGTGGCCTCCTTACCTCAGCAGTCCCATGTCACCTCGCCCGCACCGCACATGATCGTGTGCGGTGACGACGGCCTGGCGCCCCGGCTCGCGGCGGAGCTGTCCGGTGTGCACGGCGAGCGGGTCGTCCTGGTGCTGCCGCCCGCCCGCGACGACCGGCGTCGCCCCGTGGCGGTGGCGGGACGGGCCGCCGCGCTCTTCGGACGGGTGACCGGCGCGGTCGGACGGGGCGTGAACGGCCCCAATGGCTCGTCCGGTCCCAATGGCTCGTCCGGTCCCAATGGTTCGTCCGGCGCCAACAGGGCGACCGGATCCAGCGGCAGGGCGACCGGCTCCAACCGGGCGACCGGGCCCGACGGTTCGTCCGGTGGGGCGGTACGGGTCGTGGAGGCCGTCGAGCCCGACGACGAGGCGCTGACGGAGGCCGGTGTCGAACGGGCCGTCGCGCTGGCGCTCGTCCATGACGACGACGAGACGAACGTCAACGCCGCGATGCGCGCCCGGCGGCTCAACCCCCGGCTGCGGCTGGTCATCCGGCTCTACAACCGCCGTCTCGGCCAGTACCTGGAGGAGCTCCTCGACCAGGCCGCCCTCGTGGGCGACGCGGACGCCGGGACCACCACGGTGCTCTCCGACGCCGACACCGCCGCCCCGGCACTGGTGGCCGCCGCCGTGACGGGCACCAGCAAGGCCATCGAGGCGGGGGACCTGCTGCTGCGGGCCGTGGAACGGCCCGCGCCGTCCCCGGGGCAGGGCGGGGACGACACCGGGCCCGGGACGGTCATCCTCGCCCTGCTCTCGGACGGCGACGGGCCGGTGCTGCTGCCCGACGAGCGACAGGTGGCACGGGCCGGACGCCGGGGGCGCGTCGTGCTGGAGACCGTGCGGTACGCGGCGCCGCCACCGCCGCCGTCCTCGCGGTTCGCGGCGGCGCGCAGTCTGCCGCTGGGTTCGTTCTTCTCCCCGCGGCTGCGCTGGGCGCTGGTGGGGCTGGCGGCGGCCGTGTGCGGGCTGGCGGTCGCGTCGTGGCTGGTGACGGGTGAGGCGCCGGTGCACGCGGCGTATCTGTCCCTCCTGGACCTCTTCGCCATCAACGACCCGGCCATCGGGCAGCCCATGGGGCGGCAGATCCTCCAGCTGCTGTCCGGGCTGCTGGGGCTGTTGTTGCTGCCGCTGCTGGTGGCGGCGGGCCTGGAGGGCCTCGGTACGTTCCGGTCCGCCTCGGCGCTGGCGCGGGTGCCGCGCGGGCTGTCCGGGCATGTGGTGCTGCTGGGGCTCGGCAAGATCGGGGCGCGGGTGCTGGCCCGGCTCCGGGAGCTCGGCATCCCGGTGGTCTGTGTGGAGCGCGATCCACAGGCCCGGGGCGTCGCCCTGGCCCGCTCGCTCCGGGTCCCCACGATCATCGGTGACATCACGGAGGAGGGCGTCCTGGAGGCGGCCAAGATCGCCGACAGCCGGACCCTGCTGGCGCTGACCAGTAGCGACATCACGAACCTGGAAGCCGTTCTGTACGCGCGAGGCGTCAAACCCGACCTTCGAGTGGTCATGCGGCTGTACGACGACCGCTTCGCCGGCGCGGTCTACCGCACCCTGCGGGACTCCCACCCCCAGGCGCTCACCCGCAGCCGCAGCGTCTCCTCCCTGGCGGCCCCGGCTTTCGCGGGCGCGATGATGGGCCGTCGGATCCTGGGGGCGGTCCCCGTGGAACGGAAGGTCGTCCTCATCGCCGCCGTGGAGGTCGAGGGCCACGCCGCGCTCGAAGGCCGTACGGCGGGGGAGGCGTCCCGCCCCGGCGCCTGGCGGGTCCTCGCCCTGTGCGGCCCGGAGGCGACGCCGCGCTGGGACCCACCGCCCGGGCAGGTCCTGGGCCCCGGGGACGAGGTGATCGTGGCCGCGACCCGGGAGGGGCTGGCGGACCTGCTGGGCCGCCGGCCCCACTCCCGTACGGACGCGGACGGCGGCCGGACCGGCTGACCCGCCGGCTCACCACACGTCGCCCGGCCGCCAGTCGCAGACGAGCTCGCCGTCCAGGTCCGGCCCCGGCGCGGCCACCGGAAGGACATAGACGCTCCCGTCCTCCTCCGGGATCCGCCGCATCCCCGACGGGGCGAGAACCGACAGCGGACCCCGCCACAGGCGCCAGCCCCGGCCCGTGTACAGCGGAGCCGCCGCCTCCCCGGAGCCGAGGGCACCCAGCTCGTAGGCGCCCCGCAGCAGCACCCCCTCCAGCGCCGTCATCACCGCCGAAGCGAGGCCCTCGCGGCGGCGGTCCGCGCGCACGGCCACGGCCTCGACGTAGCCCGTGCGCAGCGCGCGCCCGCCGTGCAGCAGCCGGCGCTGCACCAGCGAGCCGTGGGCGAGGAGGACGCCGTCCTCCCACACCATGGCGTGCATGCCACCCACCGCGTGGTCCCAGTCGTCGTCCGTGAAGCGGTCGCCGAAGGCGTCGTCCAGCAAGGCTCGGATCGTGGCCAGTTCGGCGGAGGTGAGGTCGGAGGTGTGCGCGGTGCGCGGCTCGGGCATGGTGGAGGCCTCCTCGCGTCGGCGGGGATGGAACGTCGGTGTGTGGGGGTCCCGCCGCGTCATTGTCGCCGGGCGACCGGAGTGCCGCACCGGATTTCCCCGCCCCCGGCCGTCACCACGCCTCCGACCTGCGGGCGGGCGGTTACGGCCCGAGGCGTCAGGACTGCGTCAATACCTGCCGCCCGACCGACTACCGCCCGAAATGTCCAAAACCCTGGCCGTAAGGTCGGGGAATACACGGCAGCCTGCACACCGCCGTGACTCGTGAAAGACAATAGGGGCCATGGGACGCGGCAACCTCCGGATCTACCTAGGCGCGGCACCGGGCGTCGGCAAGACCTACGCGATGCTCTCCGAGGCGCATCGCCGGGTCGAGCGTGGCACGGACGTCGTGGTCGGTTTCGTGGAGCACCACAACCGTCCGCGCACCGAGGTCATGCTCCACGGCCTGGAGGAGGTGCCCCGGCGGGAGCTCGTCTACCGGGACTCGCGCTTCACCGAGATGGACGTGGACGCGCTCCTCGCCCGCCGCCCGGCCGTCGCCCTCGTGGACGAGCTCGCCCACACCAACGTCCCCGGCTCCCGCAACACCAAGCGCTGGCAGGACGTCGAGGAGCTGCTCCAGGCCGGCATCGACGTGGTCTCCACCGTCAACATCCAGCACCTGGAATCGCTGGGCGACGTGGTCGAGTCGATAACGGGCGTCCGCCAGCGCGAGACCGTCCCCGACGAAGTCGTGCGCCGCGCGGGCCAGATAGAGCTGGTCGACATGTCGCCGCAGGCCCTGCGCCGCCGCATGGCGCACGGCAACATCTACAAACCCGACAAGGTCGACGCGGCCCTCTCCAACTACTTCCGCCCCGGCAATCTGACCGCCCTGCGCGAGCTGGCCCTGCTGTGGACGGCCGACCGGGTCGACGAGTACCTCCGCCAGTACCGCACCGAGCACGACGTCTCGACGATCTGGCACGCCCGTGAGCGCATCGTCGTCGGCCTCACCGGCGGCCCCGAGGGCCGTACGCTCATCCGCCGCGCCTCCCGCATGGCGGCCAAGGGCTCCGGCAGCGAGATCCTCGCGGTGTACATCGCCCGCAGCGACGGGCTGACCTCGGCCTCCCCCAAGGAGCTGGCGGTCCAGCGAACCCTGGTCGAGGACCTGGGCGGCACCTTCCACCACGTCATAGGGGACGACGTCCCGGCCTCGCTGCTGGAGTTCGCGCGCGGGGTGAACGCCACCCAGATCGTGCTCGGCTCCAGCCGCCGCAAGACCTGGCAGTACATCTTCGGGCCCGGCGTGGGCGCGACCGTCGCCCGGGACTCCGGCCCCGACCTCGACGTCCACATCGTCACCCACGGCGAGGTCGCCAAGGGCCGCGGCCTGCCCGTGGCCCGCGGCGCCCGGCTCGGCCGGGGACGGATCGTGGCCGGCTGGCTGGTCGGCGTGGCCGGCCCGGCACTGCTCAGCCTGCTGCTGACGCGCGTCGTCCCGGACCTCGGGCTCGCCAACGACATGCTGATGTTCCTGTGCGCGACGGTCGGCGCGGCCCTCCTGGGCGGCATGTTCCCGGCCCTGGCGTCGGCGGCCTTCGGCTCGCTCCTGCTCAACTACTACTTCGTCGAGCCCGTCCACCGGCTGACGATCACGGACAGCAAGAACATCGTCGCGATCACGATCTTCGTCTTCGTGGCGATCTCCGTGGCATCCGTCGTCGACGTCGCCGCCCGCCGCACCCACCAGGCCGCGCGGCTGCGCGCGGAGTCGGAGATCCTCTCCTTCCTGGCCGGCAGCGTCCTGCGCGGCGAGACGAGCCTGGACGCCCTGCTGGAGAGGGTCCGCGAGACCTTCGGCATGGAGTCGGTGGCGCTGCTGGAGCGCGCCAGCGAGGTCGACCCCTGGACCTGCGCGAGCAGCGTCGTCACCAACAACGGCAAGCCCCTGCTGCGCCCCGAGGACGCCGACGTCGACATGCCCGTCGGCGACAACATGGCCCTCGCCCTCTCCGGCCGGGTGCTGCCCGCCGAGGACCGCCGGGTGCTGGCCGCCTTCGCCGCGCAGGCCGCGGTCGTCCTGGACCGGCAGCGACTGGTGGACCGGGCGGAGGAGGCCCGCGCGCTCGCCGAGGGCAACCGCATCCGCACCGCCCTGCTGGCCGCCGTCAGCCACGACCTGCGGACCCCGCTGGCCGGCATCAAGGCGTCCGTCACCTCGCTGCGCTCCGACGACGTCGCCTGGTCGGAGGAAGACGAGGCCGAGCTGCTGGCCGGCATCGAGGACGGCGCCGACCGGCTCGACCACCTCGTCGGCAACCTCCTCGACATGTCCCGCCTCCAGACCGGCACCGTCACCCCGCTGATCAGGGAGATCGACCTCGACGAGGTGGTCCCGATGGCACTGGGCGGCGTCCCCGAGGGCAGCGTCATTCTCGACATCCCCGAGACGCTGCCGATGGTGGCCGTCGACCCGGGCCTCCTGGAGCGCGCCGTGGCGAACATCGTGGAGAACGCGGTCAAGTACAGCCCCGACGGCTCACGCGTCCTGGTGTCCGCCAGCGCCCTGGGGGACCGGGTCGAGGTGCGGGTCGCCGACCAGGGGCCCGGCGTCCCGGACAGCGCCAAGGACCGCATCTTCGAGCCCTTCCAGCGTTACGGCGACGCGCCGCGCGGCGCCGGCGTCGGCCTCGGTCTCGCGGTCGCCCGCGGCTTCGCCGAGTCCATGGGCGGCACACTGGCCGCCGAGGACACCCCCGGCGGCGGGATGACCATGGTCCTGACCCTGCGGGCGGCCGCCGGCCGGCCGCCCGTACGGCCGGACCTCCCGGCCCAGGCCACCTCGTGAGGCCCGGACCGGGGCGCGGCCCCCGTACCAACCCCGACGGAATCCCGGGCTCCCATGGCGGGGCCCGCATGAACAGCAGAGGTGGTTCAGCATGAACCGGGTGCTCGTGGTGGATGACGAGCCGCAGATCGTGCGCGCGCTCGTGATCAACCTCAAGGCGCGGAAGTACGAGGTCGACGCCGCGCCCGACGGCGCCACAGCACTCCAGCTCGCCGCCGCGCGCCACCCCGACGTGGTCATCCTCGACCTCGGCCTGCCCGACATGGACGGCGTCGAGGTGATCAAGGGCCTGCGCGGCTGGACCCGGGTGCCGATCCTGGTCCTCTCCGCCCGCCAGACCTCCGACGAGAAGGTCGAGGCGCTCGACGCGGGCGCCGACGACTACGTCACCAAGCCGTTCGGCATGGACGAGCTGCTGGCCCGGCTGCGGGCCGCGGTGCGGCGGGCCGAGCCGACGGGCGTGTCGGCGGCGGGCGACGACGCGATCGTCGAGACCGAGGGCTTCACGGTCGACCTCGCGGCGAAGAAGGTCAACCGCGGCGGCAAGGACGTACGCCTCACGCCGACGGAGTGGCACCTGCTGGAGGTGCTGGTACGCAATACGGGCCGTCTCGTCAGCCAGAAGCAGCTGCTTCAGGAGGTCTGGGGGCCGTCGTACGGGACGGAGACGAACTACCTGCGGGTATACATGGCCCAGCTCCGCCGCAAGCTGGAGCTCGATCCGTCGCACCCGAAGCACTTCATCACGGAGCCGGGGATGGGGTACCGGTTCGAGGTGTGAGGGGACCGGTCCGAGGTGTGAGGGGGACCGGTTCGGGGTGTGAGGGGACCGCGCCGGGCCCGTCGGGACTGATCCCGTCGGCGTGGGCCCCCGGTACGCTGGGGACATGAGTGCCGTACCCCGTTCCGAGAAGCCGACCGGCCGTTTCCGCCGGATGCTCGACCGGCTGTCGTCCTCCCAGGAGGAGCTCCACCACGCCGAGCTTCAGCAGGACACGGAGGCCACGGGCTGCACCCGAATCTGCGACTGCGACGACCGTGACATCGTCAAGGTCACCGGTACGCTACGGACGGTCACCCTCCGGCCCCGCGCCGGGGTGCCCGCCCTGGAGGCGGAGCTGTTCGACGGCTCGGCCGCGCTCGACGTGGTCTGGCTGGGCCGCCGCTCCATCGCGGGCATAGAGCCCGGCCGTAAGCTGATCGCCTCCGGGAGGATCTCCATGAGCCGCGGCCGGAGGGTGCTGTTCAATCCCCGATACGAACTCCGACCGCTCGGACAGGAGTAGCCGTTGCCGTCCTTCGACAAGCCGACGGACCAGCAGGAAGCGACGCCGGACGCGCAGGGCGCGGACTCGAGGGCGGCCACCGAGGCCGCCCTCTTCGAGGCCTTCGGCGGCGTGCGCGGCATGGTGGAGACCACCGTTCCCGGTCTGGTCTTCGTCGCGATCTACACGGTCAAGCGCGACATCCACGTCGCGGCCATAGCCGCGCTGGGCCTCTCGCTCCTCCTGGGCGTCGCCCGCCTGGTCCGCAAGGACACCCTCAAGCACGCCTTCAGCGGTGTCTTCGGCGTGGCCTTCGGCGCGGTCTTCGCGATGATGTCCGGCGACGCCAAGAACTTCTACCTGCCGGGCATGCTCTACTCCCTGGGCCTGGCGGTGGGATACATCGTCTCGGCCGTGGCCGGCTATCCGCTGATGGGCCTGATCCTGGGCCCGGTGTTCAAGGAGAACCTCTCCTGGCGCACCCGCAACCCCGGCCGGAAGGTCGCCTACACCAAGGCCAGCTGGGCCTGGGGGCTGATCCTGCTCGCCAAGTCGGCGGTGCTCTTCCCCCTCTACTGGTGGGGTGACGTCACCCAGCTGGGCTGGGTGAAGGTGGCCCTCGGCATCCCGCCGATGCTGCTGTCGGTCTATCTGACCTGGATCTTCCTCTCCAAGGCCCCGCCGCCGATCGACGTCTTCGCGGAGATGGAGGCGGCCGAGCGCGCGGAGCGCGAGCGCGAGGCCGAGGCGACGGCCCGCTGAGCGGCCGTACGACCGCCCTGAACGACGTGGAGGGCCCCCGGGACTATTCCCGGGGGGGCCCTCCACGTACGCAAGGTCCGTACGGACCGGACTCAGTCGGCAGTGGCCTCGCGGCGCACCGACAGCAGGTCCTCCAGCTGCTCCTCGCGGGCCGGGGCGGCCACGAACAGCAGCTCGTCGCCGGCCTCCAGCGCGTCCTCCCGGTTGGGGGTGAGCACGCGGTTGCCGCGGATGATGGTGACCAGCGAGGTGTCCTCCGGCCAGTCCACGTCGCCGACGCGGATGCCGGCCAGGGCCGACTCCGGCGGCAGGGTGAGCTCGACGAGGTTGGCGTCGCCCTGGCTGAAACGCAGCAGCCGCACCAGGTCGCCGACGCTCACGGCCTCCTCGACCAGCGCCGACATCAGACGCGGGGTGGAGACGGCGACGTCCACGCCCCAGGACTCGTTGAAGAGCCACTCGTTCTTGGGGTTGTTCACCCGGGCCACGACCCGGGGCACCCCGTACTCGGTCTTGGCGAGCAGCGAGACGACCAGGTTGACCTTGTCGTCACCGGTCGCGGCGATGACCACATTGCAGCGCTGGAGCGCCGCCTCGTCGAGCGAGGTGATCTCGCAGGCGTCGGCCAGCAGCCACTCCGCCAGCGGCACCCGCTCCACCGAGATGGCCGAGGGGGCCTTGTCGATCAGCAGGACCTCGTGCCCGTTCTCCAGCAGCTCGCCCGCGATGGAACGACCCACCGCGCCGGCACCGGCAATGGCAACCCTCATCGGTGAGCCTCCTCGGGCCCCTGCGAGAAGGCCGCTTCGACCTTCTCGAGCTCGTCGGTGCGCATCATCACGTGCACCAGATCGCCCTCCTGAAGCACCGTGGAGGACGTCGGCAGCATCGCCTCGCCCAGTCGGGTGAGGAACGCCACGCGCACCCCGGTCTCCTCCTGGAGGGCGCTCACCTTGTGGCCGACCCACGCCTCGGCGATGGGGACCTCCGCGAGCTGCACACCGCCGCTGGGGTCGCGCCACAGCGGCTCCGCGCCCGACGGCAGCAGCCGCCGCAGCATCTGGTCGGCGGTCCACCGCACGGTGGCCACGGTCGGGATGCCGAGCCGCTGGTAGACCTCGGCGCGGCGGGGGTCGTAGATACGGGCCGCCACGTTCTCGACGCCGAACATCTCCCGGGCCACCCGGGCCGCGATGATGTTGGAGTTGTCGCCGCTGCTCACGGCGGCGAAGGCGCCGGCCTCCTCGATGCCCGCCTCACGCAGCGTGTCCTGGTCGAAGCCGACGCCGGTCACCCGGCGCCCGCCGAACCCGGAGCCCAGACGGCGGAAGGCCGTCGGGTCCTGGTCGATCACGGCGACCGTGTGGCCCTGCTGCTCAAGGGTCTGCGCGAGGGCCGAGCCCACTCGCCCGCACCCCATGATCACGATGTGCATTACGCCTGCCCCAAGCTCCGGACTACCGCGCTGACCTGCACCAACACCCTGCTCACAACTTTCTTCCTCGACTCACGGCCCCACAGGCGGGGGCCCGAGGGTACGACCGATGTGCTCGATGGGAGTTTTGTCCGCACCGAGCGCATGCCACCACCGTATCCGCAACCCCCGGACGACCGGGCGCCAGGACCTCCGACCGGGCCTGCCGCGGGCGCCGCGGACCCTCGCGGCCCCTCCCCGGACGGGGGTTCCACACCCCTCCCGGAGCCCCTGCCGACACCCCCCGTCGACGCCCTTCCCGGCACCCCCGAATCGGTCCTGGATCGGTCCTGAAACGGTCCTGGGCCGGTCCCGGATCGGGGTGACGTGAACCCCATCCCCTTGAAGGGACGAAAGGCATGCGCAAGCATGTTCGGGACTCGTGACGGAGATCGGACGCATGGTCATGTACGCGGTTAGGATGATCCGCGTATTCCGCTTCTGGACGGGACGTCAGGGTGCCGACCTGTCCCTCCGACCGCAAGCCCCCTTCGTCCAAGAGGAATTGATGTCTGATCACATATCCCAGGTGGTGATCTGGTGTCTGGTCGTCGCGGTGGCCGCCGTGGCGGTCCTGCTGACCCGTCAGCGCTCGATCACCGCCGGACTGCGCAGGCGCGTCGCCCAGCTGGAGGAGAGCGTCCAGGCACGTGACGAGGAGATCGGGCATCTGGTCGGTGTCCGGCTGCCCGCCGTCGCGGACGCCGTCAACCAGGAGGTGCCGCTGCCCGGGCCGCTCGACGCGCGGCTCGCCGGCACCCTCTTCGCGCTGCGCCTCCAGGATGTGATGGACCTCTTCGCCCAGGCCGTGGAGAAGGCGCAGAGCCGGGCGGACCAGTCCGCCAAGGCCGCGCTCAAGGCGTCCATGCGCGCCCTCCAGGGGCTGGCGCACGAGCAGCAGCTGGCCATCTCGGAGATGCAGGAGCGGCACGACAACCCCGACGTCCTGCGCGACCTGCTGGAGATCGACCACGCCAACGCCCAGTTCGGCCGGCGCGCACAGGCCATCGCCGTGCTCTGCGGCTCCTGGCCCGGCCGGCAGCGCGTCGCCTCCCCGCTGACCGACGTGGTCCGGGGCGCCACCTCCCGGATCCGCGACTACCGCCGCGTGCGGGTGCACAGCGGCCAGAACGAGCTCGCGGTCGTCAGCCGGGTCGTCGAGCCCGTCGTCCTCGCCGTCGCCGAGCTCCTCGACAACGCCGCCCGCCACTCCCAGCCCAACACCATCGTCGAGGTCAGCCTCCAGCCGGTGCACAACGGCGCGTGCGTCGTCATCGACGACGCGGGCGTGGGCATGGACGGCCGTGAGATCCAGGAAGCCGTCGCCATGCTCTCGGGCCGGCAGGCGGTGGACGTCTCCCGCCTCGGCGACCCGCCGCAGTTCGGCTTCCCCGTGATCGGCGTGCTCGCCGCGCGCTACGGCTTCAGCGTCTCGGTCGACACCCGCTCCCCGTACGGCGGTGTCCGCGCCGTCCTGTTCCTGCCCTCCGCGCTGCTCACCCAGCTGGAGCTGGACGGGCCCGGCACGACGCCCCTGCGGGAGCGCGGCCGGGACGAGGAGGCGCGGCACGCCCCGACCGTGCCCGCCCCGCGCGGCCCCTCCCGTCCGCGCACCCGCCAGCCGGAGCGCACCCACGCACCGCAGGAGCCGCCCGCGTACGGCGGAGGCGCGGACCGGCCCGCCGAAGGTGCCGGCATCCCGCGCTCCGCCCCGCACGCCACGCCGCAGCCGCCCGGCACCGGTACCTCTCACAACAGTGGCGCACTGCACGACACCGCGCACAACCACCCCGGTGCCCCGGACAACCCCGCCACTCCGCATGCCACCGGCGCCGCGCACGACTCCGGCACCGCACACGACTTCCCCGACACCGCGCACAACCCCGGCACCCCGCCCCCCGCCGGCAACCCGCACGTCACCGGCTCCACCGCCGGTGGGCTGCCCAAGCGCCGCCGCAGGCAGCCCGCGCCCGGACAGCAGCGTCACTCCCGGCCGGCCGCGCCGATGCCGCCCACCGACCTTCCCCCGGAGCGCTCGGCGGAGGAGACCGCCCGGCGCATGGGCGCGTTCGCCCGCGGCACCCGCACCGGCCGCACCGGTGAGCACCACTTCCCGCCGCTGCCCGGCGCCCCTGGCGCCCCCGGCGACCGGGACGCCCGGCCCGCCGGCCGGGTCCCCGGCCCCGGACCGCTGCCGGAACAGCTTCCGCTGCCGGAACGGCTTCCACAGGCCGACGCCCACGCCCCCACCCCCGTAGAAGACGAAGGGAACCCGCACGCGTGAACGACCACATGAACAAAGAGCTGGGCTGGATGCTGGACGAGGTCGTCAAGATGCCGGAGGCCCGGCACGCGATCCTGCTCTCCGCCGACGGCATGCTGCGCGCCCACTCCCAGGGCATCGACCGCGACGAGGCCGAGCGCCAGGCGGCCGCCCTCTCCGGGCTCCAGTCCATCAGCCGCTCCACCACCGAGTTCTGCACCCACCCGCAGAACCAGGACAGCCCGTGGCGGCAGACGCTCATCGAGTTCGCCCACGGCTACGTCTTCCTCATCGCCGCCGGCCCCGGCGCCTACCTCGCCGTCTCGGCGAGCGAGAACGTCGACATGGAAGCCGTCACCTACCGCATGCAGAAGACCGTCGACAGGCTCGGCAAGGAACTGGTGAGCCCGCCCCGGCAGGGCATGGGCGCCTGGCAGGGCGGCCCGGGCAGCCAGGCATGACCCCGCCGGCGCCGCGACGCGACAAAGGGCTGGTCCGCCCGTATGTCGTCACCGAGGGCCGCTCCCACCCCACGCGCAACACCTTTGACCTCGTCACCCTGGTGATGGCGCATGAGGACCGGCCGCTCGGCGGCCTCAGTCCGGAGAAGCACGCCCTCATGGAGCTCTGTCTCGGCGGCGCCCTGTCCGTCGCCGAGATCGCCGGTCATCTGATGCTGCCCGTCAGCGTCGTCAAGGTGCTGCTCGGCGATCTCGTCGACAGCGGCCACCTCTCCACCCGGGCCCCCATTCCCTCGGCAGAGCTGCCCGAGGCCCAGATCCTCCAGGAGGTGCTCGATGGACTCCGCGCTCGCCTCTGACGGAGCCGTCTACCTGCCCCGTACCGTCCGGACCGCGGCGAAGATCCTCGTCGTGGGGCACTTCGCGGTCGGCAAGACCACCTTCGTCGGCTCGCTGTCGGAGATCCGGCCGCTGCGCACCGAGGAGACCATGACCCAGGCCGGCGCGTTCGTCGACGACCTGGCCGGTATCGACGGCAAGACCACCACGACCGTCGCCATGGACTTCGGCCGGCTCACCCTCAGCGAGAGCCTCGTCCTCTATCTCTTCGGCGCGCCCGGCCAGCAGCGCTTCACCCGGCTCTGGCAGGACATGACCCATGGCGCGCTCGGCGCGCTCGTCCTCGCCGACACCCGGCGGCTGGACCAGTCCTTCGAGGTCATGGGGCTGCTGGAGGAGCTCGGACTGCCGTACGCGGTCGCCGTCAACCACTTCGACGGCGCCCCCGCGTACCCCGACGAGGAGATCCGCGAGGCCCTCGACCTGCTCCCGGAGACCCCGCTGATCACCTGTGACGCCCGTGACCGGGTCTCCTCGACCCGCGCCCTGATCACCCTCGTCGAATACCTCAGCGCCCGCATCGCCCAGGAGCACGTGTGACCTTCCGCCCGGACGCACCACCCCCCGGGTGCCCCGCGCACCAGGCGCCGCCCACGCCCCACCCCTCGCAGGCGCCGCCGGCGACGTACACCCCGCTCTACGGGCCCGACTTCGCCGCCGACCCGCACGTCGTCTACCAGCGGCTGCGGCAGTACGGGCCCGCCGCGCCCGTGGAGCTCTCCCCCCGGGTCAAGGCCGTCCTCGTCACCGACTACCGCGCCGCGCTGGAGGTCCTGCGCAGCCCCGACCGGTTCGTCAAGGACGCCCGCCACTGGCGCGCCCTCGCCGACGGCCGTGTCGAGGCGGACAACCCGGTGGTGCCGATGATGGCCTACCGGCCCAACTGTCTGTTCTCCGACGGCGACCACCACCGCCGCTACCGCCAGGCCGTCGACGACAGCCTCGCCCGGATCGACCCCAACGCGCTGCGCGGCTATGTCGAGCGCAGCGCCGACAGCCTCATCGACCGTTTCACCGCGCTCGGCGAGGCCGACCTGCTCGGCAGCTACGCCAAGACCCTCCCGCTGCTGGTCTTCCAGCAGCTCTTCGGCTGCCCGCCCGAGCTCGGCGACCGGCTCGTCGAGGGCTTCTCCGGCATCTTCGACGGCGTCGACGCCGAGCGCGCCGACGCCCTGATCACCAGCAGCCTCCTGGAGCTCATCGCCCTCAAGCGCCGGCAGCCCGGTGCGGACGTGATCTCCTGGCTGATGGCCCACCCCGTCCAGCTCAGCGACGAGGAGATGCTCCATCAGCTCGTCGTCCTGATCGGCGCGGGCACCGAGCCCCAGCAGAACCTGATCGCCAACGCGCTGCGGCTGCTGCTCTCCGACGACCGCTTCGCAGGCGACCTCGCCGGGGGCAGCCTGCCCGTCGACGACGCCCTCGACGAGGTCCTCTGGCTCGACCCGCCCATGGCCAACTACGCCGTCCACTACCCCCTGACCGACGACAGCCTCGGCGACGTCCCGCTGCGCGCGGGCGAGCCCGTCGTGGTCAGCTTCGCCGCCGCCAACACCGACCCCGCCCTGCGCACCGGCCACCCGGCCGGCAGCCGGGCCGGCAACCGTGCCCACCTCGCCTGGAGCGCGGGCCCCCACCACTGCCCCGCCAAGGACCCCGCCCGGCTCATCGCGGCCGCCGCCGTCGAGCGGCTGCTGGACCGGCTCCCGGACCTGGAGCTGGCCGTGCCCGCCGACCGGCTCGTCTGGCGGCCCGGCCCGTTCCACCGCGCGCTCACCGCGCTGCCGGTGCGCTTCCCCCCGGTGCCCGTCCCCGTACCGGCGCCCCCGCCCGTACACCCCGGTATGGCCCCCCGCCCTCAGCCGTCCGCGCCGACCCCGGCCGAGACCTCTGGAGACCGCCGATGGACCGCCCCACATGCCCCGTCGCCATCGATCCCGCCGGCCGTGACATCCACGGCGAGGCCGCCCGCCTCCGCGCCCTCGGGGAAGCGGTCCCCGTGGAGCTTCCTGGGGGCGTGGTGGCGTGGGCAGTGACCAGCCAGCCACTGCTCAAGCGGCTGCTGACCGACCCGAGGGTCTCCAAGGACCCGAACCGGCACTGGCCCGCCTGGATCAACGGCGAGATCTCCCCGGAGTGGCCGCTCTACACCTGGGTCGCGGTGACCAATATGTTCACCGCCTACGGAAGTGACCACAAGCGGCTGCGCACCCTCGTCGCCAAGGCCTTCACCGCCCGCCGCACCGCCGCCCTGCGCCCGCGGATCGAGCGGATGGCGGCGGACCTCCTCGACCGCCTCGACGCCACCCCGCCCGGCGCGGTCGTCGACCTGCGCGAGGAGTACGCCTACCCCATCCCCATCCAGGTCATCTGCGAGCTCTTCGGCGTCGAGGACGAGTCCATGCGGGAGGGCCTGCGCCGCTGCGTCGACTCGATCTTCCACACCTCCGCCGACCCGGAGGAGGTCACCGCCACCTACAGCGAGCTCTACGGCCTGCTGCGCGGCCTCGTCGCCCTCAAACGGGAGACCCCCGGCGACGACATGACCAGCGTGCTGATCTCCGCCCGCGACGAGGAGGACGGGAGACTGGGCGAGCAGGAGCTCGTCGACACCCTCCTGCTGATGATCGGCGCGGGCCACGAGACCACCGTCAACCTCCTCGACAACGCCATCCACGCCCTGCTCACCCACCCCGAGCAGCTCGCCCTCGTCCGCGACGGCAAGGCCGGCTGGGACGACGTGATCGAGGAGACCCTGCGCGTCCAGGCACCCGTCGCCAACCTCCCGCTGCGCTACGCGGTGGAGGACATCGAGCTGGACGGGGGAGTGGTGCTGCGCAAGGGCGACGCCATCGTCGCCGCCTACGCCGCCGCGGGCCGCGACCCCGGTCTCTACGGCGACGACGGCGGTCGTTTCGATGTGATGCGTGCCACCAAGGAGCACCTCTCCTTCGGTCACGGCGTGCATTTCTGCCTCGGCGCCCCGCTGGCCCGGCTGGAGGCGGCCGTCGCGCTGCCCGCGCTCTTCGCCCGCTTCCCCGAGATGTCGCCGGCGGCGGCCCCGGACAAGCTCAGCCCGGTGGAGTCCTTCATCTCCAACGGCCATCGCGCGCTGCCCGTAAGGCTGCGACCGTAGTCAGCATTTGAACTGCCCTTTACCTACCGGGAGTGATCGCGTAGCGTACGCAGGATCGACTCCCGGTGGGTGGCGGGTGGGCGTCGGCCATATCGAACCCTTACGATCCTCTGCGTGTCCAAACTGACCGACCTGCCGAAACGGATCCTCATCGGCCGGGCGTTGCACAGCAACAAGCTGGGAGAAACCCTTCTCCCCAAGCGCATCGCCCTTCCCGTCTTCGCCTCCGACCCGCTCTCCTCCGTGGCGTACGCGCCGGGCGAAGTGCTTCTCGTGCTGTCCGTGGCGGGCGTGTCCGCCTACCACTTCAGCCCATGGATCGCGGTGGCGGTCGTCGTGCTGATGTTCACGGTGGTCGCCTCGTACCGCCAGAACGTCCACGCCTACCCGAGCGGCGGCGGCGACTACGAGGTCGCCAACGTCAACCTCGGCCCCAGGGCGGGCCTGACCGTCGCCAGCGCCCTGCTCGTCGACTACGTCCTGACCGTCGCGGTCTCCATCGCCTCCGGCATCGAGAACCTCGGCTCCGCCATCCCCTTCGTCGTCGAGCACAAGACCGCGTGCGCCATCGCCGTGATCGTGCTGCTGACCCTGATGAACCTCCGGGGCGTCAAGGAGTCCGGCAAGCTCTTCGCGATCCCCACCTATGTCTTCGTCGGCGGCGTCTTTGTGATGATCGCCTGGGGTGCCTACCGCGGCCTGGTCGCGGGCGACACCATGAAGGCCCCCACCGCCGACTACACGATCAACGCCGAGCACACGGGCCTCGCGGGCTTCGCCCTCGTCTTCCTGCTGCTCCGCGCCTTCTCCTCCGGCTGCGCCGCGCTCACCGGCGTCGAGGCGATCAGCAACGGCGTCCCCGCCTTCCGCAAGCCGAAGTCCAAGAACGCCGCCAGCACCCTGGCCCTGATGGGCGGCCTGGCCGTCACCATGTTCTGCGGCATCATCGCCCTGGCCCTGGCCACCAAGGTGCGGATGGCCGAGAACCCGGCCACCGACCTGCTGAAGAACGGCACACCGGTCGGCGACGGCTACACCCAGAACCCGGTGATCTCGCAGGTCGCCGAGGCCGTCTTCGGCAACGGATCGTTCCTCTTCATCGTGCTGGCGGCCGCCACCGCGCTGGTGCTGTTCCTCGCGGCCAACACCGCGTACAACGGCTTCCCGCTGCTCGGCTCGATCCTCGCCCAGGACCGCTACCTGCCGCGCCAGCTCCACACCCGCGGCGACCGGCTCGCGTTCTCCAACGGCATCGTGCTGCTGGCCGGCGCCGCCGCCGTCCTGACGTACATCTACGGCGCGGACTCCACCAAGCTGATCCAGCTGTACATCGTCGGCGTCTTCGTCTCCTTCACCCTGAGCCAGACCGGCATGGTCCGGCACTGGAACCGCCTCCTGCGGTCCGAGACCGACCCAGCCAAGCGCCGCCGCATGATGCGCTCCCGCGCCATCAACACCTTCGGCGGCCTCCTCACCGGCCTGGTCCTGGTCGTCGTGCTGGTCACGAAGTTCACCCACGGCGCCTGGGTCGCCCTCCTCGGCATGGTGATCTTCTACGCCACCATGACCGCCATCCGGCGCCACTACGACCGGGTCGCCGAGGAGATCGCCGCCCCCGACGAGCCCGGCGACGAGACCGTCCGCCCCTCCCGGGTGCACTCCATCGTCCTGGTCTCCAAGATCCACAAGCCCACCCTCCGGGCCCTGGCCTACGCCAAGCTGATGCGCTCCGACACCCTGGAGGCCGTGAGCATCAGCGTCGACGCGGCCGAGACCAAGGCCCTGCGCGACGAGTGGCAGCGGCGCGGCATAGACGTCCCGCTGAAGATCCTCGACTCGCCCTACCGCGAGATCACCCGGCCCGTCATCGACTACGTCAAGGGCCTCCGCAAGGAGAGCCCGCGCGACGCGGTCAGCGTCTACATCCCCGAGTACGTGGTCGGCCACTGGTACGAGCACCTGCTGCACAACCAGAGCGCCCTGCGCCTGAAGGGCCGCCTGCTCTTCACCGCCGGCGTGATGGTCACCTCCGTGCCGTGGCAGCTGGACTCCTCCGAGGCCGCCAAGCGGCGCGCCCGCAAGCGCGCCGAGTGGAACGCGCCGGGCGCGGTGCGCCGCGGCCCGGTCGCCGAGTCGAAGAAGGAAAAGGCCGCGACGAAGAAGTAGCGGCGCGGGGCACCGATGTCGCTGATGGGGTGCGGCGGGACGTAAACTGGACGGCTGTTGTCCAGCGGCGTCCCGCCGCACCCTTCACTTTCTGGAGTCGACCAGTCATGCAGCACGAGACCGAAGCATCGCTGGTCGGCCACGAGTACGAGGTCGAGGTCGGCCCGGTGGCCCACGGCGGCCACTGCGTGGCCCGCACGGAGTCGGGCCGGGTCCTGTTCGTACGCCACGCGCTGCCGGGCGAGCGCGTGGTGGCGAGGGTGACGGAGGGCGAGTCGACGTCCCGCTTCCTCCGCGCGGACGCGGTGGAGATCCTCTCGGCGTCCAAGGACCGAGTCCCGGCCCCCTGCCCCTTCTCCGGCCCGGGCAAGTGCGGTGGCTGCGACTGGCAGCACGCGAAGCCGGGCGCGCAGCGCCGCCTCAAGGGCGAGGTCATCGCCGAGCAGCTCCAGCGCCTCGCGGGCCTCACCCCGGAGGAGGCCGGCTGGGACGGCACGGTCATGCCGGCCGAGGGCGACAAGCTCCCGGCGGGCGAGGTCCCGGCCTGGCGCACCCGCGTCCAGTACGCGATCGACGCCGAGGGCCACGCGGGCCTGCGCAAGCACCGCTCGCACGACGTCCAGGTCATCGACCACTGCATGATCGCGGCCCCGGGCGTCACCGAGCTCGGCATCGAGAAGCGCGAGTGGCCCCAGATCGCCTCCGTCGAGGCCATCGCCGCCACCGGCTCCCACGACCGCCAGGTCATCCTCACCCCCAAGCCGGGCGGCCGCCTGCCCATCGTCGAACTCGACAAGCCGGTCTCCGTCATGCGCATCGGCGAGCGCGACAAGCAGGTCCACCCCGTCCACGGCCGCGCCTTCGTCCGCGAGCGCGCCGACGACCGCACCTACCGCGTCGGCGCCGGCGGCTTCTGGCAGGTCCACCCCCAGGCCGCCGACACCCTCGTCAAGGCCGTCATGCAGGGCCTGATGCCCCGCAAGGGCGACATGGCCCTCGACCTCTACTGCGGCGTCGGCCTCTTCGCCGGCTCCCTCGCCGAGCGCGTCGGCGACAAGGGCGCCGTCCTCGGCATCGAGTCCAGCAAGCGCGCCGTAGAGGACGCCCGCCACAACCTCCGCGACCTGGACCGCGTCCGCATCGAACAGGGCAAGGTCGAATCCGTCCTCCCGCGCACCCGCATCGACAGCGCCGACATCGTCGTCCTGGACCCGCCGCGCGCTGGTGCGGGTCGCGAGACCGTCCGCCACCTGGCCACCCTGGGGGCGCGGCGCATCGCGTACGTGGCCTGCGACCCGGCGGCGCTTGCCCGCGACCTCAAGTACTTCGCGGAGGAGGGCTACGAGCCGGTGAAGCTGCGGGCGTTCGACCTGTTCCCGATGACGCACCATGTGGAGTGCGTGGCGATCCTGAAGCCGCTGGCGAAGGGCCTCTGACCGGTTTTCCTAGGCTGCTCAGGTGTGGCATGGTGTGGTCGACCTGTTTCCCCGGAGTGCATGACGTGGAGCCTGTCACGTGACGGATGCGCGCCTCTGACCTGCGGTTCTGCGGAGGTCATGCTGGATGAAGGGTTCGCTGGCCCGATCATCGCGGGGATGGCAAGAAGTCATTTCGACGCTGCTTCTGACGATGTGTCACGTCTATCGGTCGGCTGCTCATGCTCTGTGGAGTGCTCGTTCTCGACTCGTTGGGCGTCTCCGGGGCTGGGACTACGACTGCCTTGCCTTCGATCCCCGTGGGCATACGGAGGCCTTCCTCCGCCTGCGGAACCCGAACCCTGTGTCGCAACCGGGGCTGAGGTTTCTCCTCAGGTCGACCAGGCCGCTCTGCCATGGCGCACGATCATCCGGGCGCGGCGACTCAGCGGGCCACCACCGGGTGACGGACCGGATGGGGCGTGGAGAAGCAGGGCCGTGCGGCCTCGTAGTTGATGCCACGGGGCCGCACGGCAGTGGGGGACACGAGGCCCCTCTTCTTCCTTGTCAGAAGTTGGCGCCTGGGGCGTCCGGGGCCAGTTTCGGGTCCACGTTGTACAGCGGACGGTCCTCGATCCCCAGGGCGCGCATCAGCTCGTTGGTCGGAATCCTGTACCTGCCTCCGACGCGGAGGACGAGGCAGGGGAACTCGTCTTTGCGGATCAGCCGGTACGCGGTCGTTGAGCCGATCCCGAGTGCTCGGGCCGCCGTCCGCAGGTCCACTGCGACGGGCAGGTCGAACATCTCGGTGAAAGTGAGTCGGCCCTCTGCCGGGTCCTTCACGCTCGCCTCCCCGCAGGGCGGACCGGCCGGGTGCCCACGCGGCACCCGGACCGTCGCTTCTTCCGGGGGCCGAGGCGCGTCGAACGGTCCCGTGTCCCGTCGTCGGTGTCGACGAAGGCCCCCTTGCGCAGATGCTCCGGGCGCACCCAGAAGCGCAGCGGTGCGCACAGCCCGTCCAGGCCGTCCGGACGGTCGACCCGCACGTCTAGGCCCTCCTCGGCCGGAGCGTCCGCCTCCCCCTCGGACGCGGTGAGCGCACGATTCTCGGCGATGCGCTCGACCTGGGTAGAGGGGAGCTCCCTCAAGCCGTCGCGGGCAAAGCGCCACGCCCTGGTGCGCGCTGCGTGGATCAGGGAGGAGTCGGAGAGGCAGCTCGCGGCGTTCGGGGCCGCCAGCTCCTCCAAGAGGGCCAGGACCATCTCGGCCTCGACGTCCGACCGGTCGGCATGCAGTCGTGTGCAGACGCGGTGGACTGTCCCGGTCAACCGGGGCAGGGCCAGCCAGATCATCAGGAGCTTGCCGGTGCTGTGTGGAGCGAGGTTACTCAGCGCGGTGCGGAGTACCTCCTTCCAGACCGCGGCGGCGAACTGCGGGTCGGAACCTGGACCGTACAAGGCCTCGTGCGTCTCGGCGGCGGACAGCCGGACCGGCTCCGCCCCCTCGGTGTCGCTAGGAATGGTCACTAGGACCGCCTCGTCGACCCGGGGTTCGTCGAAGTGCCGCCGCACCGAGGCGAACATACTGCTGGATGGTAGATACATCAGGAAAAATCCTCTCTCTGGGCTGAGAGTGCCGGAGGTGCCGCGGTTCTGGACGGGTTGAAGTCCTGTGGGGTGGTTACATCACCCCAGATGCGGACGGACCAGGAAAAATCCCCAGGCGTCCCACTTTGATGCGTACGTATGCGGTGTTGGTCATGCCGACCGGGAATCGCCGCCTTCGACCACGAGCGTGTGACAGATGCGGAAAGGTCGCGAGCTCGCCAGTCACAGGAGTTCGGAGGGGTGGGACCGAGGTGGGTGGGTGCCCGCCCGGGACGGGCACCCACGAGCTTTCGAGGTCAGGCGGTCTCGGAGGGCGAAGCGTCCGGCACCTCGGAGTGCGGGGTCGCCTGCGTGGTGCCCTCAGGGCGGACGACCGCCCGCCGGCGGCGGCTCGGCGGCCAGTCGGGGGACTGGCGCAGACGGCTCGCCCGACGGTTGCGCTGACGGTTGTTCATAGGGCCTGTGGTTCCTTCCTGATGGATCGATGTATGGCTACGCCGCCATTCGCGCTTCTGCGAGCGGCTGGTGCCATCGTGCCCGGGGCCGGGAGGAGGCCGCAGAGCGGAAACTGAGGGAAAACTGAGACCTGGGGGCGTGAAGGAGCAAGCGCGTGTGAAGCGGCACACCGCAGCGCACAGATGAAGTGGGCGCCGTCGAGGGGCGGGACCACTGCTTGCAGCGCGGAGAAGGGAAAGGCGATGGAGGGGCACGTGCTGGGCCCGGTCAGAGCCGAAGGGAACAGCGGCGGAAGGGTCTCCGTAGGTTCGAAGCCGGCCGCGCTGTTCGCGCTTCTGGTGACATCACCGGGCTACCGATGCACCAGGAAGGAGATCGCCGAAGTCCTCTGGGAGGAGGACGAGAACGCCGGCGACCGGGTGGACCGTGCCGTCTCCGACCTGCGGAAGCAACTGGGCCGGGAGGTTGTGCCCCATGGCGGCAGGTCGGGTTACTGCACGCTCCGTGTGCCGGAGGGCAGCGTCGATCTGCTCCGCTTCCGCGGCAGGGTGGCGAAAGCTAAGGAGCTGAGCCATCCAGAGCGCTTCGAGCAGCTCGGTGCGGCCCTGGAGGAGTGGGACGGCGACGAACCCCTGCACGGGCTGACCGCGAGCGGCTTCCATCTGCGCCGGGAGGAACTGCGGGCCGAGTTGATGGCCGCCGTGTACGCCCGGCTGGACGCCGCCTGGAAGTCCAGGGAGGAGAAATGGCTCCGCGAGGAGACGGAGAAGTGGTTCGAGCGCGCACCGGAACTGCCCCGGATCTTCCAGTTCTACCTGCGCGCCCACGGCGACCTGCCGGAGCGCCGGCGTGAACGGCTCATCGAGGAGTGGACGAAACGCAACGGAAAGCCGGACGCCGATTTGCAGAGCGTTATCGACGAGGTCCGGGGCGTCGCGCACCGGCCGGGCGTGACGCTTCTGCCGCCCGTCCCCGACCAGTTGCCCGGCAGCAGACGCAGGCCGGTCGGGCAGGACAATCTGATCCGCAGCCTCGTCGAGGCCGTGTGCGAGGAACAGGACGTCGGCAACCTGGCGGTGGTCCTCATCAGCGGCATGGCGGGTGTCGGGAAGAGCACGGTGGCCCACCACGTCGCCCGTCGGCTGCGGGAGCGGTTCCCCGACGGGGTGCTCTACGCCGGACTGAACGGGTTCGCCGACGGAGATGTGCAGCCCGCCGAGCCGGACGAGGTCCTGGACAGGTTCCTGGCCGCGCTGCCGCCCTACTCCACGGTGACCGGACCGGAGAGTAAGAGTGGTGCGCTGCGGTCGGCACTGGCCCACCGCTCGGTACTCATCGTCCTCGACGACGCGCTCAACGCCCAGCAAGTGCTGCCGCTGCTCCCCGGAGACGGCACCTGCGCCGTGATCGTCACCAGCCGCAACGACCTCTTGCGCCTGCAGTCCGAGAGAAAGGTGCTGTTCCGCAAGATGGAGCCGCTGCAAGAGGCGGACGCCCTTGAGGTGCTCCAGGAGAAGGTATCGGCCGAGGACCGGTCGAAGTACGCTCAGGCCTTCAGCGAGCTGGTCCGCCTCTGCGGTCGGCTGCCGCTGGCCCTCACCGTGGTGGCCCGGCTCCTGGAAGGCGGTGGGCGTCCGCTGCGTACCCTCCCCACCCTGGTGCGGGAGATGAAGGAGGAGCGGGCGAAGCTGGACACCCTGCACCTGCCGGAGCACGAACTGTCGGTCCGTGCCGCGCTGAACTGCTCCGTACGCGTGCTCGGTGCGGAGGCTCGGTTGCTGCTGTGGCAGCTCGCCGTTCATCCCGGGCCCAGCGCCTCCTGGGAGGCGGTGATGGACCTCGGGAGGGCGGCGGGCGAAGGCGGGCGTACCGACCGGGCCCTGGTGGAGCTCGTGGCGGCGAACCTGGTGGAGTCCCGGGGCGACCGCTACGGGCTGCACGACCTCGTGCGGGTCTTCGCCCGCCAGCATGTGCAGCCGGGGCCGGACGAAGAGACGGCGGATATCGAGCGAGCGACCGTACGGCAGGTGCTGGAACACCAGCTGCACAACGTCCGTGCCTGCGACCGGGTGCTCGACCACGAGCGCACCCTGCCCATTGGCGAGCCCGACGGGGTCACGGTCACCGACCCAGCGGAACCGGGGCAGGCGATGGCGTTCCTGGATGAGGAGTACTCCGCCGTCCAACGAGGCATCCGATTGGCCGCCGGCCAGGGCATCGAACGGTACCAATGGCTGCTTCCGATGGCCCTGGTCACCTATCAGTGGCGCCGTCGCCTCCTCAAAGACGTGGAAAGGAACCTCCGGTACGCCATTGACGCAGCGGAATCCGCCGCCCCGGCCGATTGCGCCATGGTCCACCGCATGCTGGCAGGGACACAGTGGCGACTCGGCAAGTACGACGTGGCCGTTGGCCACCTGCGCCGGGCCGTCCGGCTCAGTGAGGAGGACCACAGCGAGGCGGGTCGGCTGAGTCTGGCCCGGTCGTTACACCGGCTAGGGCTCACTCTGCGCAAGCAGGGCGACCGGACCGGCGCGGAGGGAGCGCTGTCCCAGGCACTGGAATTGTGCCGGGAGGTTTCCGACCCGGTCGGGGAGGCGGCCGCCCTGAACGCCCTCGGCGCGCTCCATCACGACGATGGCGAACACGAGCAGGCACTCCGACGGTGTGCTGACGCGCTAGGTGTGGTTGAGCGCACGACAGAGCGCAGCGGCCTGGCCGACGTGCTGTTCACCCTGGCCAAGGTGCACCTGGCCCGCTCCGAGCGGGACGAGGCCATTTCCCTGTACCGGCGGGCCTGCGGCATCTACCGCGAACAGGAGAACTGGCCCAACGAGGACAAGGCACGGCTGCTCTTCGCGGACGTCCTGGTGTCCGCCGGTATGACCGACGAGGCGGTACGGGAGTTGGAGAGAGTCATCGTGCTGCGCGAGCTGATGGGCGGCCAAGGTGTACGTGAAGTCCGTGAGTTGCTGGAAGGCCTAAGGTGACCCGCCCGGCCGCCGACCGCCGGGTCACCGTCACAGCCGGGGCGGATGCGTGCGGTAGTACTCGGTCGGGTCGGGGCGCAGCCGCTTCGATGGCCGCCGTGAACCCAGCCTGGGCAGGTACGGGCGGAGCCGGTCGAACACCTCACGGACATCCGCCGGGCGCTCCTCCGCCTCCCACCGGACCATCCACAGCGCGAGGGAGGCGAACTCCGGGGGAAGCTCGGCGAGCTTGTCGGCCGGCAGCACCGGGCCACCCGGTTCCGCACGCTCCTCCAGTCCGCCGTAGGGCAGCCGCATGACGGTCATTTCCAGCAGAATGCAGCCGAGCCCGAAGATGTCTGCCCGCCGCGTCAGACCTGAGGGACACGCGTCGGACTGCTCGGGGGAGGCCCAGCCACGCGTGCCGCGCTCGTGGGATGTCTCCTCACCCGCCATGATCGCGTGGCCCATGTCGATGAGACGGAGACGGCCGTCCGGTTGCACGATGACGTTCTCGGGTTTGAGATCGCAGTGCACCAGATTCCGGTCGTGCACTTGCCGCAGAATTTCGCACAGCTGGCCGATGACGGACGCGACGTTCCCGGAATGCCTAACGGGCCGGGCCGCCAACAGGACGTTCTGTAGTTGACGTCCCTGGACGAATTCCATGACTAGACATCGGCGTCCTCGGCGCGTTCCGGTGGCGATGATTTCGGGAATCTCTCGAATTCCCGTCAGCATCATCATTCGGGAGCCCTCTTCGAGCAGGTTGCTGCCGGCCCAGTGAAAATCGCTCTCGGGGCCGAGATCCCGGGCCTTCTGGAGCTTCAGCGCCACCCTTACCCCGGTTCTGCGGTCACGGCCGAGGAAGAGGTCGCCCTGACCGCCGTCACCGACCATGTCCAGCACCTCGTAGCGCTTCTCCACATTGCCGATCTCTTCGATCTCCCTCATGGCCACCCTTCTTCCCTCCGTGTGGAAATGGAGCAGGAAATGTCACAGCCATGGCTACCCCCCGACGGGGTGACCCGCACCTCCGAAGTCATCACGGTATCCGCCGGAATGTTCAAGGGGGGAGAATTCCGGTGCCCCGCCGCCGACGCCCTCAAGACCCGCGGCTACCACACCACTGACCCCGTACCGCGCCGCCGCGAGCGGTTGGAGCACTTTGCTCTGGGCCCCTTCATGGCCGCCTGCGACGCCCGCTCCCGGCCCTCCGGCAGCCCGCCCCGGACACGTACCGCGCCCTTGCACGACGGCCTGAGGGCCTGGTCGGACCATGGTGTGAACGCATACGAAGCGGCCTTCCCTGCCGACCCGGAACACCCCCTGAACGAGGTTCCCGAGCCGTGGACGTACCGCTACCGGCCGTCCGGCCCCGACCCGCGGAACGCCCAGGAGTACCGCTTCACCGTGTGGGGCCGATGCCTGGCCTCCGCCGACGGCGCCTACCGTGAGCTCCGTCTGCCCGTGCACCGACTGAACCGGGACCTGCCGCCCGACGGGTTCACCGCCGTCGTCGCCCTGGTGCTGGCCGAGGGCACCCCCGGGCCGCCGCCGGAGCACGTACGGATCGTGGAGTTCGCGCTGTTCGACGGCCATACGCGGGAGCTGTTCGCCGGCAGCCGGACGCAGGCGCTCGCCCGGTACCGCGAGCACGGCCCCGACGCCCTGGCCGGAGTGCTGGACGGACGGGAATACCGCCCCGGTTCCGCCTGCGGCGGATGCCCCTACCTGTCGGTCTGCCCGGCCCTGCGTACGGCGCCCGGACTACTGGGCATCGAGGCACCGGACAGGCCCCGCCGCACCTGGTCGGTGACCAACGGACGCAACTACCGGGCCTGCCCGGCCCGCGATCACATGCGCCGGCTGCACCTGCCCAGGGCGGACTCCGTTGAGCGCGAGGTGACGGCCGAGCGCGGCCGGGCCCTGCACGCCTATCTCGCCAACCGGCACGGCCACGGTTCGCCACGACCCTGCACGGTCGAGGTCCCCGAGAAGTGGGTGCCGGACGGATTCGACCTGCCCGACCGCGAACGCGCGCTCGGCACACTCCTGTTGCAGCGGCACGCCGCGGTCTGCCCGCTGCGGTGCGTCAGGGACGGGACGGACGTGCGGACCGAACCCCGAGTGGTGCGGCACGACACTGCCGCCGACGTGGTGGTCATCGCCGCACCCGACCTGCTCTACCGGGACGCTGACTCATGGGTATGGCGCGAGACCAAGACCTCTGCCACCAACCGGCGGCCCAACCGCCCCCTGCTGGAGTTCTACCCCCAACTGGCCCTGGCGGTCGTGCTGATCGCCCGCGGTGACCTAGGCGGCGCTGCGTCCCGTGCCCGGGTCGAGCTGGAGGTGCTGCGCCCCGGCGGTGCCGACCTGGAGATCATCGACCCCTTCACCTCCGTCAACCGGACCGCGGCGGAGGAAATCCTGCAGGCGATGGTGGCCGACTGGCACGGGGACGACCGCTACGCGGCCGTGCCCGGACGCTCCTGCGAGCGGTGCGAGGTGGCCCGATGGTGCTCGTCGTCGCCCGCTACCGAGGCCGCGGCATGAGGGCGGGGGCGGCCCGCGGGGCCGGCCGACCGGACACCGGAGAGGCGCCCGAGGGCGTGGGCAGCGCACTCTTCCGCGAACTCGCGCACATGGTGGCGGCCCTCGCCGAGGTCCAGGGACTCCGCTCATTCGTCCTGCCCTATCCCGGGCTCGCCCAGCGTGCTCTGGACCGCACAGTGATGCACTGTCTCGACGTCGGGGAGACACCGCCGAGGAGCCTTCCGGAACTGTGGGAGTGGTGCAGGACCAGGCCGGCCGACGATCCGCTCTTCGCGGTTCCCGCCTCCCTGATCACCCCGGGCACGACGCTGGTGCACCCGGTCGGCCGGATGCCGACCCGGTCGTGCCTCGAAATCGACTCGTACAGGCCGGACGGGGGCGTCGCGGCGCACGCCCGCGCGCTTCTGGGCGACCTGGAGGTGCGGTGCGTAACGGGCGAGCGCTACCGGCAGTGCCGGAGGTTCCTGGCCCGTCACCCAGTGGTCCACCAGCAGGACCGCTTCGGGCTCGGTTGGAGCAAGGCCGTCTGGAGCCGGGTCAAGAGCCTCTACGGGCCGTTGCCCGAATCCCTGCTCGTCGAAGACGTTTTCCTGCGCTGCCCCTCGTGCGGGCTCCCCGCGCTGCCGCGGGACGGGGCCGTGCCCGTACCCGGGCCGCACGCCACCGGCGCGGACATCTGGTGCGAGGGGGAGGAATGCCCGCGCAACGACGCTCCGGAACTGATCCGCGAGCCGGGCCAGGCGTGGATCCTGCGGGGTTCGCTGCGGACGTTCCTCGCACTGCCGCACCGGACCGAAGAGGCCGCCCGGGACGCACTGGATCGCGCCGGGATCGACCACGAGGCCCTGTCGGGGCCGCTGTCCGCCTACCGCCTGAGGGACACCGGTCCCGGAATCGTGGACATCCAGGTATACGACCGCCTGCAGCCGGCTCTCCTTGCCGTACATCTCACCGACGGCGCACCCCTCGCGGACCGCACCCTCGTCGTGGTCCCTGACGCGCTCGCCGGGCGGGACGGCTACCGGGAGGCCTTCACCAACGCCCTTCCCGCGCTTCTGCGGGACCGGCTGGTGCTCACCACACCCGTGGACCTCGTGCCCGACCTGGGACGGGGCCGGGGAGAGGAGAAGGACGATGCGTAGCATCACCCCGCCGCTGAACGACGTACTCCGCGCACTCCAGGCGTTCCTGGGGCCGCCCGTCCCCAAGCCCGCCCTGGAAGCCCTCTGCCAGGTGGAACTCGGCCTGTACCTCCAGCAGAAGCTGATGCCGGGCAGCCCTGCGGGCAGCGCATGGGTGCTGTTCAGCGGATACGGGTTCGCCGAGGCGTACGGCGCGCCGCTGCCACCGGACACGGCGCAGACGCTGCGTGTCGCCCGGTACTCGCTGTGGACGTTGCGTAGGAGCCGAACCTGGCGCGAGGCGCTGGATAGCTACCAGCTGTTCGACCCCAGGGTGCGCGGCTACGACGTACCGGACACCGAGTCGCCAGCCACTCGCCGCGAACTCTCCGTCGCCAGCGACCGCTTCCCCGTCTACGAGCAACTGCTGCGTGGCGCACCGCCGCTGGCTGGCAAACGTATGCCGGTCGCGGGCCAGGGCCCGCACGCCTTTCCCGTCAGCCGCACCATGGCCGTCGTCGACCTGCCGCCGGTCCCCCACACCCCCCTCGTCGCCCACGACATGGATCTGGAACCGGCCGGTGGCGGAGATCCCCTCGTCTTCACCAGGAAGAGCCTGGAGCGCACCGCGGCGGAGATGGACGCCACGTACGCCCGCACCGCCGGAGAAAAGCCGCCTCGCTGGCTGGAGCGACTGCGGGCCTTCGACCTGTCCACCAAGGAGAGCGGAACGTTCCACAAGGCCGGCACGGACGAGGACTTCACGTTCACGGTCGACGGGATCCAGCATCTGCTCGGCATCGTCGGCGTTGGTAAGAGCACGCTGCGCGACATCGTCGCCGTCCATCTCGCCAAGCTCGGCAAGCGCACCACAGTCGTGGTCACCGACGTCGCGGAGGTGCTGAAGCTCGTCCAGCTCTACAATCTCTACACCGACGACGCCGCCGCACCCGTGCTCGGCTCCTCCGGGCGGGAGCGGCACGCACAGAGGCTGCACCGCCGGCTGGCCGGCCGGGGCGAGCACCGGCTGCTTGCCCACGACGACCCTGCCTTCGCCTACCTCGGGACCTCCTGCGTGCTCAACGTCAGGCGGCAGGGCGCCATGTCGTCCACCGAGCCGCTTGCCTTCGGCGAGGCGCCCTGCTCCCGGCTCAGGCCGCCGTCGGACCCGCGGCGCGACAAGGGCGGCGGACGGGCCTCCGAATGGCAGAAGAATGCGACGAGTTGCCCGTACTGGTCGGCCTGCCCCCGGCACCACGGAGCCCGCACCCTGGTCGGCGCCCTGATCTGGGTGGCCACGCCGGCCGGACTGATCGACGCCTCGCCGCCCCGCCCCCAGAACGGCGAGCGCATCCGTTACCTGGAACTCGCCTGCCGCCGCAGCGACCTCGTGATCATCGACGAGGCCGACCGCGTGCAGATGCAGCTCGACCAGACCTTCGCACCCGCCGTCGTCCTCGCTAGTGACGAGGACAAGGGCCTCATCGACCAGCTGAGTCGACACAAGATCCGGGAACTCGCGGCGAGCGGGCGCACCCAGCTCTCCGAGCGGGACGTGGAGACCTTCGCCGCCGCCCTCAACACCGCCGGATCGGCCACCGACCGGCTGTACGCGATGCTCGTCGCTGGGTACGAGCTGCGCAACTGGGTGCGGACGGGCTACTTCAGCGCCTGGACGCTCCAGCTCGGACTGCTCGACGAACGCTACGAACTCCCCGACGGCAGCGGACCGGAACACCAGAATTACGCCCCCAGACAGGCCCTCGGCAAACTTCTCGACGCCTTCCGCGACAACCCCTTCGGCGACCGCCGCCGCAGGACGGGGGAGGACTCCAGCCAGCTCACCGCCCTCCTCAACGAACTGCTCCACACCGGCAATCCGGAGAACACCCGGCGCCACCTGACCGAGGTCATGGACGAGGTCTTCCGCATCGACCCGCAGTACATGACGGCTCGGAAGCAGAAGTACAAAGAGGAGTACGACGAGTGGAAGCGCGAGGAGGAAGAACGGCAGAAGAAACGTGGGCATCGCCGGAAGCCCAAGCCGCCGCCCCAGACCCCCGAGCAGTGGCGGCAGAAGCTCGCCGAACGCTTCGAGTTCACGCTGCTGCTCAGCGCCCTGGAACCCCGGCTCGCCATGATCAACGCCATGTGGCCCCGCGTCGAGGCCGCCCTTAGCCTGGGCTTCAACACGATGTACCGTCGGCCGCTCGACTACGGCCCGATGGTGCCCGAGGCCCCGATGGGCAACGTACTCGGCTTCCAGTTCCGGGTCCCAGGCGAGGACAATGGCGGAGTCCGCAGCGGCGAGCTGACCTTCTTCCGCTGCAGTGGCGTCGGACGTGAGCTGCTGCGCGCCATGCCCCACCTGGCCTCCGTCGACGGTCGACCCGGCGCCCATCTGCTGCTCATGTCCGGCAGCAGCTGGGCGGGCGCGTCCAGCCGCTACCACGTCTGTGTCCCGGTCGGTGTGATCATCGAGCCGCCGGCCGAGGTGACCGAACGCATCGCGGACGAGAGCCTGATGCGCTTCGAGTTCATCGACGACGGCGACGAGAAACTGCGGCTGTCGGGAACCCACCCGGACGACCGCCCCGAGAAGCTGCGCCGCATCGCCACCTACCTCGGGGCGGGGGAGTACGACGCCCCCGAAGGAGGCCCACTGGAGCGCGAGTTGCTCTCCCTTCCCCCGGGGCGAGACCAGATCCTCCTGCTGGTCGGCAGTTACACCGAGGCGCGTATCGTGGCCGACACCCTGCACAACCTCAACTCTCGCTGGCGCGACAGCGTGCTGTGCCTGGTCTCGGATGACGAGGAGATCGCCCCGGAGGACGAGGCGCCGTCCGCCTACCGCGCCCGGTCACTGCGCCGGGGCGACGTCGAGCACCTGGAGGACCTCGACGCGGACATCCTCGTGGCGCCCCTGCTTGCCGTGGAGCGGGGCCACAACATCCTCAACGATGATGACGAGGCGGCCATCGGCACGGTCTACTTCCTGGCACGGCCCAATCCGCACCCCGAGGACCTGTCCCTGGCCGTCCATGCCGTCAACGATTGGATCGTCCGCGCCGTCACCGGCGGTGACTTCGACACCTGGGTACGGGGACAGGACACCGTCGAGGAAGGCGCCGACGAGGTCCGCCGCCTCGCCCGTTCGCGCTGGTATCAGGTGCTCGCCCGCTCGATGGCGTGGAGCCATCTCGGCGACGAGGTGCGGGAGCAGGTCACCTGGGACATGCTCGTCTTGATATGGCAGGTGATCGGCCGACTGGTGCGTGGCGGCGTACCGGCCCGGGTGGTCTTCGTCGACGCCGCCTTCGCCCCGAACCGCGAGGCCGTACCCCCACGCCCCGACACCCCCCGCTCCAGCCTGCTGCACAGTGCGCTCGACGTGCTGGACCCGTATTTCGACGGCGTAACGAAGAGCGCGGAGGAGCAGTTCATCGCCCGCGCCTTGTATGAACCGCTCCGGCGCATGCTCACCCGCCTGCTCGCCCCTGCACCCGCTCCGGCCCACCCGTAAGCGCCGAACTCCATCTTCCAGGAGGCAATTTCGTGTATCGCACCATTCGCGTCGCGGCCTACGAACCCGACCCGCTCCATGGGCCGTGGCGGGAGGAGATGAGGGTGCTGCGGCTCGGCGAGGAGTTGCACACCGAGCTCACCAGGATGCACACCGAGGCATTCAGGGGCTCCGTCCGCCCCGACCGGCTTCCCGTACGCAGGCTCAACTCCCTGCTTCAGGCGATGGCCCCCGGTGTCATCGCGACCGGCCGCAACGCCGGAACGGACGGCTTCCTGCCGTGGCTCTATGCGCGGGAAGCCGTCCCGCCGGAGGTACTGGCCCCGGTGATCGGCGCCTGGGCGGCGGGCATGTACCGGGAAGAGGACGATACCGAAGACGCCGATCTGGAGGACAGACTCCGCTCCGACGACCCGTCCGAGGCCGTCCAGCTGTCACATTGGGAGTCCGAATCGGTCGACCTCGCCGAGACCGTGACCTCGGCGGGAGGAACCGCCGAACCCGCCGCGCGGCTCTACAGCCTGCTGCCCGAGTGGGTCGCCTTCCGGCTGGCCGCCCGGACGTTCCGCACCGGGGGCACCACTCTCCACTTCCGAGTCGAGAGCTCGGGCAACGGTGCGCGACTCGTCTCCTGGCCGCCTCAGCGGTACGAGCGACGCGGGCAGACCTGGTACTACTCGGCCTGCCTCAACATCACCGTCCACACCGTGCCGTTTGCCGCACGGTTTCGCGTCCATGTGTCCACCCAGGTACGCCGGTGGGCCACCCGGCTTGCCCTACGCCCCCACGAGTTCGGCGGCACGACCGTCCTGCTCGATGCCCCTCTGCCGTGGCCGGGAGGGCCGGACCGGGGCCACCGGCTGATGGTGAACACCCTCGGCTACGACTGGCGTCTGAAGGAACTGGCCTGGCGCCATCACAGCCCCGCACCGCTCGTGCCCGGACTGGACATCGTACGCAACTACCCCCAGCCCGCCGCGCTCTTCACCCATCCGGAACGCTGGATCAACGGGTCCGGGAACGTGGCCGCCGGCATTGTCTACCACCCGTCGATCGGCCCGCACGAGGTCGGACCCGGGCTGATGCCACGGGAGCGGTCGGATCTGGACGCCTGGGTCGAGGAAGGGTTGCGCCCCATGCTGACCCGGGTCCCCGATCTCACGCGGGTGACCCGAAATAACACCCCCTCGCTGCTGCCCCGTTCGAGTGCCGGGGGTGGGCCGGGCGTCCGGGACGCGCAGCTGGCCTTGCAGCGGCGGGCGGCGCTGGCACGCGTACTGAACGGCCGCCCCATGGAGATCGACGTCTTCTGGCAGTCCCCAGAGACCCGCGCCGCACTGCTGGCGGAACTGCCGAAGCTCATCGGCTTCCCTCCCGGGGAGAGGGTGGGGCCGGCCGACGACGACACCTGGCGGTGGCGGGGCGAGGGGATCGAGATTCGCGTACGAGCCCGGCCCGCGGGGGCCCTGGCCGACGCCCTGCCGGTCTCCCGGGAGCGCAGGCGCCCCAGGGCCGTCCGGCTGGCTGAAGCCATCGAAGGGCGCTGCCGGCTCGTGGCGGATCGGATGGTGCCGCGACCCGACGGGGCCGGTGTCGTGATCGCGGAGATTGCCGGCAAGGAGCGCTTCGCTGCCGTTCCCGACTCCGACCCCAAGCACGCTCTACGCATCGCCTGGGCGCGGCAGGGCCGGCTGAGCCAGTTCGTCAACCTGCCCGACGACACTGACAGTGGCCTGGAGCACCGGGCCAAGTGGACCTGGCTGGACGCCTTCAGACAGCTCGGCGCGATCAGCCCGCCCGCCCACCGGGTGGGAGCCGGAATTCCCGGCGACCTCCAGTACGCGGCGCTCTGGCTCGTACGCCACACGAGGAAGGGGCCCACGCGGTGCCCCGTCCGCCGGCTGGTCGCGGTGAGGGTCCGCCCCGGGGACGGACCGGGCGACATCGAGGGGTGGGACGCCGAGCGCGCCGAATGGGTGCCATATCCGCAGCTGTTGCTGCTGCTCTCCCAGGCAGTGGAACCCGTGGCGGAGGCGGGAGAGGTGGCGAATGCGGAAGGTCCTGGCGATGGCGCTACCGCCCGAGGAGGGCCCCGGCCCGCTGCCCGCGCAGGCGTGGAGCAGCACAGACAGCGGGAGACCGAGCGGCAGATCCGCGCGCTGCTCTTCCAGCTCCGCGACCGCCCGACGCTTCTGCTGGCGGACGCCGGCAATCTGCGCCAATGCTGGCCCGGACTGCGCAACGGCGAATTGCACCGCGACATGCTTGGCTTCGGTACCGAACCCGCCCAGCGCCACACACTCTACGGCGACGACCTGCGGGTGGTGCTCGTACGGGATGCCAACGCCCGGGAGGAAGTGGCGGGATGGTACGCCCACGACGCCAAGGACAGGGTCGGCTTCGCCGAGGGCGTGTGGGGGACGGCGGAGACGGAGAGCCGTGTCTTCGCGAGTACTGCCTCGACCCCGCACACGGCGGCGAAACTACCGAAGGGACTCATGAAGCTGGCGCCCACGGCACAGGGCCGGACAGCACCCGGGAAGACCGCCTGGAACCCCGGGCAGCTGGAGATCACCGTGCTCAGCTGCCTCTCGGAGAAGGCGCTGGCGGACTCGGGGCGTGAAGGGGACCAGCCCGACCGGCCGGCGGAGTGGGCGACGCTCACGCACCAGCTGCGCTACCACGACGACTACCCGCCGCTCGCCCGGCCCCTCCCGCTGCACCTGGCACGGCTCACCGGTGAGTACGTGCTTCCGGTGGCTGGAACGAAGGAGGAGGGGAGCATGTCACCCGCTCCGTGAGCAAGGCGTCGCCTGCATGGGGCGTCCCAATGATCGACGCTGACAATAATCGTTGTTCCCTCGGGTGCGTGCCAAAGGCTGAACCAGACCACGGTTGACGGCGTCTGGTGCACTCCTTGCTGGGACCACCGCGCGCCATTGTTCTCTCCGCCGTGACGCTCGATTGACGCTCTGCGCGCCTCGTGACTCCCAGACGGAGATGAGAGATTGCACCTGACCTGCGGATTTCTCTGAACTCACCCGGGTGACATGCTTCCGATGACGCACCATGTGGAGTGCGTGGCGATCCTGAAGCGTGCAGAAAAGGTTCGCTGAGAGCAACGGCGAGATCTCGCCCCCGTGTGACAACTGGCACAGGGGTTCAGGCGTGCTGCGCATGACGACACCGATGTAGCGTGGGCGCTCACGGGGAGATGCCGCCTGGCCCGCTCCTGAGCCTACGAGCCGGACAAAGGCGATCCGGCCGCGATACCTGTGGTCCGGGTCGGCACTCATGGTGCTGTCTCCGCGGGCTAAGATCACCAGAACCGATTGCGGCCCGACGGGCTTCCCGACGAGGACATGCCCCCACCCGCACGAGTCACTCGTGCCCTGGGGGAACCATCTCGTGTCCATGCTCCTGCTGAAGCTGTCAGCGCAGGATCTGCTCACTCTGAATTCGCGTCGTCGAATGGTGCCGCACCTCGCCGCTCGCTGGCGGTACTTCCGGGGGGCCGATGTTTCGGGGACCGAGCGGGCTGCGTGGGCCGAGAGCCTGGTGAGTATCGCGAAGGACCTCGTTGCCGCGGGACGCGGAAATGTGGAGATGATCGTCGAGTGCGCTGCCACGGTCGACGAGTCGAACCGCTCTGATGATCCCCAGCTCATCGATGTGATTCTGGTGGGCCGTCATCCGGTGGAGAACGTGCCATCGGTGCAGTTGGTCGAGTTGAAGCGCTGGTCGACCGTGACCAGGGTGGAACAGGCTACCGCGGATCTGGTGCATGTGCCGGGCATGGAAGACAGCAAGAAACATCCTGCGTTGCAATTGCGGGAATATTACCAGGCGTTCACGAGTTCCAGGGGGCCGTTCCAGGGACTCGACTTCGCTTGTGGCGGCTTCGCCTATATGCACAACGCTACGCAAGAATCCGTGCGCCCCCTGCTTGAGGTGGACGCGCCGACAGGATCCTACGCCCATGTGTACACGGGCGACCGGCGCGCACAATTGCTGTCCGACCTCCGGAAGCACTTCGCCGGGGAAGGCGCCGCCTCTGTGGCCGAGACGATGCTGCGGAGCATGGGCCTGCACAATACTCCTCTGCTCGACGCCATGATCCGGTCCCGTGGAGCCGACACCGTTTTCACTTTGCGCGGGCGGCAGAAGGAGGTCGCCGACCAGGTCATGGAGACGGCTTCCAAGGTCCTCCCGGCCCCCCTGTCCCCCACCTGGATACCGGACGAGCGACGTGTGGTCTTCCTGGTGACCGGTGGCGCCGGAACCGGGAAGAGCGCGATCGGCCTGCAGATCAAGGCGGAGTTGGAGGCCCAAGGCCGCACGGTCAACTACGCCAGCGGCAGCAGGGCCTTCAATGGCGCGCTCCAAGAGCATGTTGGCTATGGGGACCGAGAGTTCAAGGAGACGTTCACCTACTTCAGCAACTTTGTCACTCCACCGGATCCGCCTCCGGACGTGCTGATCTGCGACGAGGCACACCGTCTTCGCGATCGTTCGACCAATCGCTTCTGGAAACCTGAGGACTGGGGTACCGGTCCTCAGGTGGACGAGCTTCTCGCGGCGTCTCGCCTGACTGTGTTCTTCCTGGACGAGGGGCAGTCCGTACGACCGAACGAGGTCGGCACCGTCGGTCTTATCGAGGAGGCCGCTGGGAGGCATGACGCCCGACTCGTCCGCTACGGACTCCGCGAACAGTTCCGGTGCGGTGGCAGCGACGCCTACGTCCGCTGGGTACGCGCGGTGCTCGGCATGACCGACGAAGTACCTGAGCTGTGGACACCGGACGGGCTGATGCACATCGAGGTGGCGGATACCCCGGAGGAACTCGAACGGATCATCCGTGCTGAAGCGCTGGCCGGCGCGTCCGCACGCATGGTCGCCGGCTACTGCTGGCCGTGGACGAAGCCGCTCGGCGTGGAGAGACGGCTGGAGGCGGACGTTCGTATCGGCGGCTGGCACCGGCCGTGGAATGCTGACAGCGAGAGTTTCTGCAAGGACGGGGTGCCCCCGTCAAGGATCTGGTCCGTGCATGAGAACGGACTCGGGCAGATCGGCTGCGTGTACACAGCACAGGGCCTTGAATGGGACTGGTGCGGTGTGATCATGGGCGAGGACATGGTGCGCCGCGATGGCCGGTGGGTCTTCCGCCGGGGCAAGGAACGCAAGGATCCGGAGTCGGGTGTCAAGTATGTTGCTCAACACGGCTCGTTCGACCCGAAGGTGAAGTCCGGAAGCGTCGATGACGAGGAATTCGCCAGGCTTGTCCGCCAGGCGTACAACGTGCTGATGACCCGGGCCAGCCGTGCGACGGTGCTCTACTCCACGGATGAGGAGACCCGGGCCTACCTCAAGAAACTCGTCGGTGAGGTGGAGATCCACGGGTTGCGTCCCACCTGGGGGAACTTGCCGGCGGAGGCACGCAGCCCGCATTTGCCCCGGCCCAGCAGAGGAGGACGTGGCCGAAAGGGCAGGAAGTCGCGTGGATCGCAGAAATCTGATCTGCGGCTCTTTTGAGGGAAGGTGACATGGAAGTGGAGTGGCGGACTCGCCGGGCCCGCCACTTGCCTGCATCAGAAGAGCAGGCTCGCAATCGACGTCAAGGTCGTCACCAGAAGGTTGGAGACGACTCCGACAGCGATCTCGTTCAGGACCTCGCGGATCCGTTCACGACGCGCAGGCTTGTGCTCGACCGGGGTCATGACCACTCCAAAGCAGTGAGATTGGAATGGCAGGGGGATGCCCTACCGGGCATCCACGCTCACGTCGTGTATCACCACACGGCGGGCACAACCATTCCTCACTCGCGGCCGTTGAAGCACGTGTTGGACCACAGCCCGTACCCTCCGGGAAGGTGCGCAGCGCAACGATGGTACCTCGTGAGCCGGATTCATGAGATGTGACTTTCAAGGGTGGCTCAATGGTGCGAACGCGCTGCCGCCCATGGGACGTTGGAAGCCATCGGTGTCTACAGCGTCGGAGAGATCAGAGAGCGGAGCTTCTCGCGAGTCTCCGTATCCGTCGAATAGATGATCGTCCCAATCATGCCCCGGGTGAGCAGCACCTTGTAGGTGTTGCGGATGAGGCGGTCGACGTCTTCGTCCGGCGTCGCCTTGGTGAAGGCGGGGTCCTTCGACGCGGTGCGGTCGACCACCCAGCAGTCGGTCCGCCAGACCAGGTCTGGACCCATGATCACGCCCGACCAGTCGTACTCGAAGCCCTGCGCGGTGTAGACACAGCCGACCTGCCCGAACCCGGCGGGGTCGGTGGCCCAGAGCGGCGCGGGAGGCGCGCCGAGGAGGGCGCGGTCGCCGTAGAGGTTCCACGGCCTTGCCCAGTCGCCGATGACCACGTCGGTAGGCAGGGCGGACATGGTCGGAGTGATTTTCGTCGTCCACCTCCAGCAGTAGCCGGCGGACATCCGGGCGCCGTAGTTCTCGGCCCGTCGTGAGGCGAGGAAGTCTTCCAGCTCCTGCGGGCTGTCGGCAGTCAGTAGTCGCACCTTGCCGTCCGGCTCCCACGCGGCAGGTCCATCGCCCTTCAGCCCCAGCAGGCTGGTCACCCAGCTCAGGTAAGCGTCACTGCCGCCGCACCGGAACTGGCTGTCCAGCTCCACCACCGTGCACTCCAGTCCCTGTTCGGCGGCGGCCTCCCGGATCTGATCCACTGTGCCCATTTCACCGGGACGCACCACTTGGTGCTGGTCCAGCAGGAATACCGGTACGCGGGCGGCGTCCATCAGCTCTGCCACCTGCCGGCGGCCGGTACGCAGCGCAGCCTTGGTGTACCGGTTAGCGGAAGCCTTGCGGAGACGGTGTGCCTCGTCGCAGATGAGCACGTCGAGATCGTTGGGCTCGGCCTCCATGAAGCTGTTGAAATAGCGGAAGAGCTTCTGGACCTCGGGCTTCCGGGCACCAGCGACCTTGCGTATCGTCTTCGTGAACGACTGCGAACCGGTGGCGTGCAGGGTAGGGACCCCACGCCGGTATAGATCGCCCAGCAGAGACAGGGCGATCACGCTCTTGCCGGAGCCTGGACCTCCAGCCACCACGCCGACCTGCTTGTGGTTGGCCCGCCGGGCCTGGCGGACTGCCGACATCACCGTCTCGTAGGCGAGCCGCTGCTCGTCCAGCAGGACGAACTGTTCCCGGTTGCGGACCTCTTCGGCGGCAACGGTCATTAGCTGCTTCGACGGCCGGACCTTGCCTTGCATCAGCGCGTCGGCCGCCTCGGCTCCCGGCTTCTCCGCCAGTCGGGAACGCAGGTAGCCCAGGAAGGCGCCGCGCTGCTCGCCGGTGAACATCCGGCCCCGGTCGTCCTCCATGACGGCGCGCAGCCCCGCCACCCCGAACTCGGTCGCATTGTGCAGGTAGGCCACGCCTGCGACCGACTCGGGGAGCCGCTCCAGCGCTCCGTTGAACGAGACCAGGTAGTCGCAGTAGCCGCGTACTTGCTCGATCGGATTGAGGACCGGCTCCGGGTAGGCGGGTACGCGGCACCGCAGTGGATCGTCCCCCTCCGGGGAAGCTTCGCTCCACTGCTTCAGCTCGACCACCACGTACGACGGCTCACCGGTGGCCGGATGCACGCCGGCCAGTATCACGTCCGCGCGCTTGCTGGTCAGCGGCAGTCCGTACTCCAGAAGTATCTCGACCTCGCCGAGTCCGGCTTCCACGAGCGCGTTGGTCAGCGCTGGGATGCTCCGCTCCCAGGAGCGCACTTCCGACGGCTGGGGCCGATGGCGGTGCTTGTGCAGGAAGTTCTCGGTCAGGAGTTCCGCCAGCCGTCCCTCGAGGTGAGTGCGGTTGGCCAACGACGCCGCGGACTCACGGAACAGCAAGAAAATGCCCCCAGGCAACACGAAGTAACTCGTGCGGGTGGGGGCATGTCCTTCGGTTCCGCGGAAGCGGAGCGGAAGCCCGTCGGGCCGCTGAGATGGTCTTTACCATTCTAGGGCAGGGCGTGGATCATGTATGAGGAGCGCGGGTCTCGATGCTGCCAGGCAGCCTGCGAGGCCTGGCGGCACCGAGCCTTCGGTTAGGCGGCCGGCCGGAGTGCCAGGGCTCCGAGTGCCCAGTGGTTGAGGCGGCGGCATACCGTACGCGAGATCGAGACGGCGGCGGAGTGGTCTGCCTGGGCCGTGTTGCGGGGGCATGGCCGGCGGCCTCGCGAGCGGCGGCGGTCCGGAGCAGCGGTGCGATCACGTCGCCGTCCTCCAGTTCCAGGATCAGCTGGGCGATGCGTCCGCCGAGAGTGATCAAGTCCTTGATGAACCGCTCCAGATACTGGATGAGGCGGTCCTTGTAGGCGAGGAAGACCTCCTCCTCGACATCGTGGAGGTCGATGGTGCGCTGCAGGGAGCCCATGAAGGCCCGGGCGTTCTCGGCGAGGGCCGCGAACCGGCTGGTCAGCGCGTCGAGTGCGAGATAGGTCTTGGCCGGGTCGGGTTCTTTCTCGGCTCCCAGGACGAGGAGGGCGCGCAGTTGGGTGACGATGTCGTGCAACGCGACGGCTTGAAGCGCGCCCCGCCGGCCGAGCGCCTCGTCGTATGCGGAAAGCGCCTCCTCCGCTGCCTCTCCCGCCTGGGTGAGCTGATAGACGAACCGCTTGCGGTAGAAGTCCTCGACGGCGGTGACGCGGGCCGTATCGGGATCGGCGCGCAGATTTCCCCATTCGACGAGGCTGTCAAGTGCCTTGACCACGACGTCGAGCTCGGCCGGACGCTCAGCGGCGGGCAGGGCGGCATGCACGTCCTCGGGGCGCAGGTGCACCGCGAAGCGCTCCTTGGCGGTGAGGAACGTTCGTATAGTCCGCCGGCAGAGGGCGGAGTTGGGGGCCGTGAGGTGAGCGAAGGGGGCGTATCCGGTCGGGGCTGGGGGGGGCGGGTGTCGGGGTCACCGCCCGGTCATTCTGTCCGATGAGTCGTGGCATGGATGTGCAATGCCGGGAATCTCACAGGCGACACAGGCAACGCTGGCAGTGGTCTATTCCGGGCAGGGCCGACTCGCACTGCACGCCGCAACTGTTCGCATTGACCCTCTCCGGGAGGAACGTTTCTCCACAGGGTGAAGCATGTTCGATTCAGGTGGGCCTATCGTCTGTGCTCCTTCCGACCCGAGAGGGAGCGAATCATGGACGCTCTACGGCACATCGCCGCCGGCCTGGTGCTGGACCTCGCCGCCGTCTGTCTGCTGGCCTTCGCGATCTACTATCCGCGGCACCGTCGCCGTGACCTCGTACCGGCCTACCTGGCCCTGAACACCGGGCTGTTCACCGTCGTCGCGGCCCTGGCGGCGGTGGGCGGCAGAGGGGCGGCCGGGCTCGGGTTCGGGCTCTTCGGGGTGTTGTCGATCGTGCGGCTGCGCTCGGACGCGGTGCAGCAGGAGGACGTCGCGTACTACTTCACCACGCTCGTCCTCGGCCTTGTCTGCGCGCTGCCGGATGTGACGCTTCCGGTGAAGGCCGGGCTGAGCGCGGTACTGCTCCTCGTGCTCTGGGCTGCCGACAGCCAGTGGCTTCTGGCCCGCTCGCGCCGCGCCGTCGTCACTCTCGACCGGGTGCACCGTGACCCCCTCGCACTCCGGGCCGACCTCGCCGGGCGACTGGGCGAACCGCTGCGGTGGACCGTCATGGAGGTGGACTACGTCCGCGACCTGATGGTCGTCGACGTCCGGTACCGCGAGCCCGACCCGGACGAGGGCGTGCACTTCGGTGCGGAGGTACTGACCGGGCTCCGAGTCGCGCCCGCCTGCGAGCCGGTGTGAGCGCCGACATGGCAGGTCCGGGGACAGCCACCATGACGGCCGTACGAGCTGTCGCGCGGGTCGCGGAGGACGCCGCACCCATCTCCCTCGCCGAAGTGAACGAACGGGCCCAGCTGCTGACCCGATTCGACCGCAAGTACCTCGTTCCCGCATCGGTCTTCCTGAGTGTGGCCGGTCGTCTGACGGATTCCCGGTGGCCGGGTGGCCCCTTCCGGGTGCTCGCCATCGGCGGGCGTCGAGCCTTCCGCTATCACTCCGTCTACTACGACACCCTCGAACTCCGTTCCTTCCACGACCACCGCCAGGGCCGCCGGCTCCGTTTCAAGATCCGTGAGCGGGTGTACGAGGACTCGGGGGAGCGGCAATTCGAGGTCAAACTCAAGGGAGGACGCGGTGATACGGTCAAGCGCCGTCGCGCTCTGACCGGCGCAGACACCCCGCTCGACGCCCGATGCCGCGCGTATCTCGCCGAGACCCTGCGGCGGGCCCACGGCGTCGACGCGCCCATGATCCTGTGCCCTTCCATCACCACGGACTATCTGCGCACGACCCTGGTGGCCGACGGCGAACGCGTCACCTGCGACGTGGGTCTGGTCTGTGGCGACCCGCGCACGGGACGGGCCGTACACGGTGACGCAGCGCTCGTCCTCGTCGAGACGAAATCGGCAGGCCATCTCAGTGACGTCGACCGGTTGTTGCACGCCCATGGGGTGCGCCCGGCCGTCTTTACCAAGTACTGCGGAGCCTTGGCGGCTCTCCGTCCCACCCTCCCGGCGAACCGCTGGCGACGGGCGGTCCGGCGGGTGTTCGGGGAGGCGGAATGACGTGGAGGGCGACGGTAGCCATGGGGAGCGTCAGTGCTGTACGGGGCGTCTCTAGGTCAGCGGCCGGTACGCCGTCAGCGTCACCGACAGTGTGACCTCGTACGGCTCCGGAAGCGCCGCGATCCGTGCTGCCAAGCCCTCGCCGTCACGGTGCCAGGCGTTGGGGCCCATGCCGACCAGCTGGGCCAGGGCGTGGTGGTCGAGCGTCATGGTCGTCGTCAGGGCGCGCGAGGTCGTGGTCGAGAAGTGCGGGGCGAGCTGGTCGGAGAGGCGTTCTTCCTTGCGCTCGTCCACGCGCATCAGGCCCAGGGTGTCGATCAGCTCCTGGAGGTGGTCCGGGCGGGGGGTGACGACCAGGAGGGCGCCCTGCGGGTGGAGGACCCGGCGGAGTTCCGGGCCGTTGCGCGGGGCGAAGGTGTTGACGACGAGGGCGGCGGAGGCGTCCAGCAGCGGCAGCGCCTGCCAGGCGTCGGCCACCACGGCGCCGATGCGCGCGTGCGCCTTGGCGGCGCGGCGGGCGGCGAACTTCGAGATGTCGAGGAGGATTCCCTCGGCCTCGGGGAAGGCGTCCATGACATGGGACTGGTAGTAGCCCGTGCCGCCGCCGATGTCGACCACGCAACCCGCGGCCGGAGAGGCCGACGAGTCGGCCGTGTCACGTGCCAGGGAGACCAGCGCGTCGGCGATGGGGGCGTAGTGGCCGGCGCCCAGGAATTCCGCGCGGGCGTCGACCATCTCCCTGGTGTCGGCGCTGTATTTGACAGCACCCGGGAGCAGGTTCACATAGCCCTGCTTCGCCACATCGAAGGCGTGGCCGTTCGAGCAGACCAGCGCACGGCCCTTCGCGGCCAGGGGAGCGGTGCAGTGGGGGCAGCGCAGGTACCGCACAATATGGTTCAACATCGCGTACCGATCGTACCGTTATGGGTGATGTATCAGGCCCGGGGAGCCCGGGGGCGCAGCCCGGCGAGGGCCATGTCGACGAGTCTGTCGGCGAATTCGTGCGTCAGCGGCTGGCCTCGCAGCAGCCAGCGCTGGGAGAAGGGGCCGAGGATCAGCTCCGCGGCCAGACGCGGGTCGACGTCCTCGGCGACTTCCCCCGCGTCCTGTGCGGCGCGGATCCGGTCGACGTAGGCCTGCGTGCCCGGTTCCATCACCTTGCTCGTGAAACCGGCGGAGACCTCGGCGTCGTTCACCATGGCCACGTAGAGCGCGCGGTACGGGGCCTGGAACGCGGGGTCGTTGAATTCGTCGACCGTCGCCCGCAGCACGGCCTTGAGGTCCGTCGCGAGGTCGCCGGTGTCGGGCAGCATGCCCTCGCCGGCCTCCATGGTCTCGGTGAAGGCGTCGAGCAGGACGGCCCCCTTGGACGGCCACCAGCGGTAGATCGTCTGCTTGCCGACGCCGGCGCGTGCCGCGATCCCCTCGATCGTCAGCTTGTCGTAGCCGGTCTCGCCCACGAGGGAGAGGGCGGCCTCGCAGATCGCCTGGCGTGAGCGCTGGCTGCGGCGGGCGGCGTCGGGTGCTGTCTTGTCGGGCATGACACGGGAGTGTAGCGAGTGATCGAGGCGATACGTATCGTTTCGTCGATGGCGTGCCGAAGAGTCCACCCCCGGGCCGATCGGCCCCTTCGGGGCGCGTGTCATTGGGCCTAACGGGGGTTTTTATCCCTAGAATCGCGGGATGTACATACCCAGCACGTTCCCCGGAGGGGTGATCCGGTGAACCGGTCCGAGGCCACCGATGAGCAGTGGGAGGGGCTTGCCCAGGTCGTCCCGCTGAGGGGCCACCAGGCATGGCCGTCCTGGCCCGACCACCGGGCCCTGCCCGAGGAGGAGCCCGCGGAGAAACAGCGACGGCTCGTCGTGCTCCGGGTGCAGATCTTCGCGGACGCCCGCGAGGTCGCCGAGCATCTGATCGCTCGCGTTCCGGTGCTGCTCGACCTCACGAGCGCCGACACCGATGTGGCCAAGCGCATCCTCGACTTCTCCAGCGGTGTCGTCTTCGGGCTGGGCAGTGCCATGCACCGAGTCGACACCAATGTCTTCCTGCTGGCCCCCGAAGGGACCGAGGTGGCCTCCGGGTACCCCGATCGTAGGAAGAATGATCAGATGAAACGGTTTGGCTGACGAAGTGCCGCCTACGGTCCTCAGGCATGGACGCCGCCAATCCGCACCAGCGCCCCGTCGTCACCGAACTGCGGGTTTCCGCTTTCAAGTCGCACCGTAACGCTGTCTTCGCCCTCGGCCCGCTGACCCTGTTCAGGGGCGGCAGCGGCAGTGGCAAGTCCAGCGCCCTGGAGGCGTACGAGACCCTCGCCCGGCTCGCGGGCGGTGACACCCTCGACGAGGCGCTCGCCCCGGTGGCCGGCGGCGCCCAGGCGTGCGTACCGCAGCAGGCCAGGCCCGACGCCCAGGGGAGACGGGGCTTCCGGATCGGGTGCACGGTGGAGGGGCCGATGGGCCCGGTTCTGCTCGACGTGGCCGTTCAGGCCGAGCCCGAACTGCGCGTGGTCGGCGAACGGCTGACGGGGGCGGGGCTGACGCTGCTCTCCACGGCGCTGCGCGACCCGGGGCTGCCGAGGGTCGAGGCCGCCTGGCACACGGCGGGTTCCGTGCCCGTCACCCGCGCGCCCCTGCCCGATGACCGGCTGGGCACGGCGCTGCTGCCGTTGCGGGTCGCGGGGAAGACCGCCGGGCAGCGGATGGTCCTCGACGCGGCCGAACAAGTGGTGATCGCCCTGCGCTCGGTCTTCCCCTGCGACCCCCGGCCCGAGCTGATGCGCGCACCGGTCGCCGCGCGTGACGGGCGGCTGCGGGGCGCGTGCGACAACGTTGCCGCGGTCCTGGGGCGCACCCGCAACGAGTGCGTCATCCGGCATGCCCTGCTGGTCACGGCTGCGGCTGCGGGATGCCGCGGCCCGGTCGACGGACTTTCCGTGGAGGGCCTCGACGGCGGGTTCGTACGGGCCGTCCTGGCGCGGCAGGCCGGGGCGACCACCCCGCTGGAACGGCTGGGGGACGGCGAACTGCGCTATCTGGCGCTGTGCCTGGTGCTGCTCACGGGGCCCGGGGTGCTGGCGGTGGACCCGGTGGGCGAGGTACTGCAGGCACGGCAGGTGCTCACGGTCCTGGCGGACGGCCTCGACCGGTGCCTCGACGCGCGACAGGCCCGGGAGCTGCTGGGGCTGGCGGCGCGGATGTGCGAGCGGGGGCACATCAGACTGGTGGGGACGGTACGGGGAACAGCGGCGGAAGTGGCCGACGAGGTGGCCGGGGCGTCGATGGTAGACCTGGGGGCGTGAGCGAACACCCTGAACATCAGGAACACCCTGAGGAAGACCGCCGCGACCGCCGCGACCGCGACACCCGTAATTGCGGCGCCCACCACGAGCCCGCCGCCCCGGCGGGACTCGACGTCCGGGCGTTGCAGGACCGGCTGGCGGCCTTCGCCGCGGCACGCGACTGGCAACGGTTCCACACCCCCAAGAACCTGGTCGCGGCGCTCAGCGTCGAGGCGTCCGAACTGGTCGAGATCTTCCAGTGGCTGACGCCGGAGCAATCGGCCCGGGTGATGGAGGAACCCTCGACGGCCGCGCGGGTCGAGGACGAGGTCGCGGACGTTCTGGCCTACCTGCTCCAGTTCTGCGAGGTGCTGGGGATCGACGCCCTGGCAGCGCTTTCGGCGAAGATCGACCGAAATGAGCGGCGATTTCCGGCACCGAAGGGGGTCGGCGGCGACGTCGACAATCAAGAGGGTCGTCACTCTCCGGAGTGATTGAGTTATCCACACCGCATTTGGTATCCACAGATTTCTGAATTCCCCTGGCTTTTCCGGCGGTTAGTCATCACTCTGGGTAGTGAGAGCGGGCAGACGGGAAACATGGGGGACGGTCATGGAGGCAGTGCGGCTCATCGTGGCCACTCGGCACGCCCTGGCGCAGGCCAGGGAGGTGCGGGACATCGTCGCGGAGGCATGGCAGGCACAGGCGCTGGCCGAGGCCATCGGCAGCCATGTCGCCCTGCACGGACCCTTCGAGGCGCGCGCGGCGGCCCTCGGCCTCAGCGAGGCCGGGGCCCGGGCCTCCGGAGCGCTGCGCCAGACCGCGCTGCGGTCCGGAGGTCTACGGGCGGCGCAGCTCGCCGAAGTGCGCGACCCCTGGGCGGCGTTGACGGACCTCGGCGAGCTCCTGGGCGAGGTCGGCATCGCGCTGGTGGGCGTCGCCGGCGCCTGCGAGGAGGACGCCGTCTACTGGCAGTGCATAGAGGCGATCGACGCCGCCGACGAGACCAGCGACAGGATCGGAGGGCTACTCAGACGGCTCGCCCTGCGGACGCGAGGCGGTGCGGCATGAGGGGCCCGGGGGTGTGGAGGTCAGTCCTTGCCGGTGCCGCCCCTGGGCGAGGCGGGCTCGGCGGGCTCCTCGGGCTCGTCCTCGGCTCGTCGCTCCGACGACTGAAGGTCGGCGTCGAGCTGCGTCAGATCGGCGTTGAGCGCCGCCATCAGCTCCTCCATTTGTTGCAGCAGGCCCTTGGGTGCGCCCTGCTGTGGGGAAGCGGCCTGGGTGGGCATGGCCTCGTCGGGCGCGGCTTCCTGGGTCATGGTGGCCTCCTCGGCCCTCGCCCTCCCCGTGCGGTCGGGCGGCGTTGCGATCGTCGCCTCCGGCAGTGGGCACCGGTGCGCGGGCCGGGCGGTCCGGCTCCGCCCGAGCCAACGATCAGCTGGACACGGCGGACACTGGCGGAGGCGCCGTGGGCCGTCCGGCACGGGGGAATTTCACCCGGCCGGAGTGAGTAGGGGAAGGCGTGAGGCGGCCTGTTGACGTCTGTTCGAGCAAGTGGGACGGAGGTGTGCGGAGGGAGGCGTGATAGTGGTGGGGAGAGGCCCGCCCAGCGCTGGAGGAACACCCTTGATGTCCGCCTCTGATACACCGCCCGGCATGCCGTCCGATGCCTTGCCTGTCACGTCGTCTGACGCGTTGCCTGTCACATCGCCCGACGTGTCTGACGTGCCCGACGCGTCTGATGTGCCGGACGCGCTGACTGTCGCACCGCTCGCGGCCGCGCTCGCTCGCGGGCCGCTCGTCCTGGACGGCGGGCTGTCCAATCAGCTGGTGGCCCAGGGCTGTGACCTGACCGACGAGCTGTGGTCGGCGCGGCTGCTCGCCGATGAGCCCGCGCAGATCGAGGCCGCGCACACGGCCTATGTCCGGGCGGGTGCCCGGGTGCTCATCACGGCCAGCTATCAGGCGACCTTCGAAGGGTTCGCGAAAAGGGGCGTGGGGAGGGAGGAGACGGCCGCGTTGCTGCGGCGGAGTGCGGAGCTGGCGCGCCGGGCGGCCGCGCGGGCTGAGAGGGAGGTCTGGGTCGCCGCGTCCGTCGGGCCGTACGGGGCGATGCTCGCGGACGGCAGCGAGTACAAGGGGCGGTACGGGCTGAGCGTCGCGGAGTTGGAGCGGTTCCACCGGCCGCGGATCGAGGCACTGGCCGGGGCCGGGCCGGATGCGCTGGCGCTGGAGACCGTGCCGGATGTGGACGAGGCGCGGGCGCTGCTGCGGGCAGTACGGGGCTGTGGGGTGCCGGTGTGGCTGTCGTACAGCATCGAGGGTGGGGCCACCAGGGCGGGGCAGCCGCTGGCGGAGGCGTTCGCGGTGGCCGCCGGGAACGATCAGGTGATCGCCGTCGGGGTCAACTGCTGTGCGCCGGGCGATGCGGACCGGGCGGTGGAGATCGCCGCGCGGGTGACGGGGAAACCGGTCGTGGTCTATCCGAACAGTGGGGAGGGATGGGATGCGCGAGCAAGGGACTGGCGGGGGAGTGCGACATTCGATCCCGCGCGGGTCGCGGTCTGGCGGGCCGCAGGGGCCCGGCTCATCGGCGGCTGTTGCCGCGTTGGCCCGGAACGGATCGCGGAGCTGGCCGCGCTGCTGGAAAACCAGTAGGAATCCGGCGAGTCGGACCCGGATAATCGGCCGTGTGTTCCTGACGATCAGTACTTCCGGCGACGCCGAGAACCCCGCGACCGACCTCGGATTCCTGCTGCACAAGCACCCCGACAAGGCGCAGCGGTTCTCCACCTCCCATGGCACCGCGCATGTCCTCTACCCCGAGGCCGGCGTGGAGCGCTGCACGGCGGCGCTGCTGCTCGAGGTCGATCCGGTGGCGCTCGTCCGGCGCGGCAAGGGCCGGGGCAGGGGTGGCGCTCCCGACTCGGCGCTGGCGCAGTATGTCAACGACCGGCCCTATGCGGCCTCCTCGCTGCTGGCCGTGGCGATCGGCAGCGTGTTCTCCAGTGCCATCAAGGGTCAGTGCGCGGCCCGGCCCGAACTGCCGAGTCAGGTACGGCCGTTGCGCATCGAGATCCCGGCGCTGCCCGCCCGGGGTGGTGCCGCGCTCGTGGAGCGGCTCTTCGCACCGCTGGGCTGGACGGTGGACGCCCGTCCGGTGGCACTGGACGAGCGGTTCCCCGAGTGGGGCGACTCGCGCTATGTGTCGCTGGCGCTGGAAGGGGAGCTGAGGCTGGTCGAGGCGCTGCGGCAGCTGTATGTGCTGCTGCCGGTGCTGGACGACGCCAAGCACTACTGGGTCGCGCCCGACGAGGTGGAGAAGCTGCTGCGCTTCGGCGAGGGCTGGCTGGAAAACCACCCCGAGCAGCGACTGATCACCAGCCGCTATCTCTCCCGCCGCTGGGGCCTCACCCGTGACGCTCTCGACCGCCTGGCGCTGGCCCGGCTGGCAGAGACCGACGACACCGAGGCCGAGGTGCTGGACAATGCGGTCGACGAGACGGCGGACACCGAGGAGCGGCCCGTACCGCTGGCGGTGCAGCGCCGTGCGGCGATCCTTGACGTACTGCGCCGGTCCGGGGCGTCCCGGGTGCTCGACCTCGGCTGCGGCCAGGGACAGCTGGTGGGGGAGCTGCTGAAGGACGTCCGTTTCACCGAGATCGTGGGCGTCGATGTGTCGATACGCGCGCTGAAGGAGGCCTCGCGGCGGCTGCGCCTGGACCGGATGCCGGAGCGGCAGGCGGCCCGTGTGGCACTGCTCCAGGGCTCCCTGGCCTACACCGACCGCAGGCTCGCCGGTTATGACGCCGCCGTGCTCAGCGAGGTCATCGAGCACCTGGACCTGCCGAGGCTGCCCGCCCTGGAGTACGCGGTGTTCGGCGCGGCCCGCCCGGCGACGGTCATCGTGACGACGCCCAATGTGGAGTACAACGTCCGCTGGGAGACCCTGCCGGCCGGGCACGTCCGCCACGCGGACCACCGCTTCGAGTGGACCCGGAAGGAGTTCCGGGCCTGGGCCGAGCGGGTCGCCGAGCGCCATGGGTACGCGGTGGAGTTCCTGCCCGTGGGCCCCGACGACCCCGAGGTGGGGCCGCCGACGCAGATGGCCGCGTTCCACAGGAACGACGCGAGCGAGGGCGCGGACGCGAAGGGCAAGACGTACAAGGGCAAGAACAACGATGTGAACGACGTTAATGGTGTGAGTGACAAACCGCGCGGCACCGACGAGAGCGCGAAGGAGGCGAGGACTGCATGACCGAGAACCGCACAACGGAGAGCCGTACCACGGAAGAGGGCACGGCCGAGGAGCGCATGGCTGAGGGCCGGGTGAGCCTGGCCGTTCCCGACCTGTCGCTCGTGGTCCTCGTCGGGGCCACCGGATCCGGCAAGTCCACCTTCGCCGCACGGCACTTCAAGCCGACCGAGGTCGTCTCCAGCGACTTCTGCCGAGGCCTGGTCAGCGACGACGAGAACGACCAGAGCGCCAGCAAGGACGCCTTCGACGTCCTGCACTACATCGTCGGCAAGCGCCTCGCGGCCGGCAGGCTGACCGTCGTCGACGCCACCAACGTCCAGCCCGAGGCCCGTAAACAGCTCGTCGCCCTGGCACGGGAGCACGATGTGCTGCCCGTCGCGATCGTCCTCGACATCCCCGAGGACGTCTGCGCCGCGCGCAACGCCACCCGGCCCGACCGGGCCGCCCTGACCCGTCGCGTCATCCAGCGACACCAGCGCGAGCTCCGGCGCTCCCTGCGACACCTGGAGCGCGAGGGCTTCCGCAAGGTGCACGTCCTGCGCGGCACGGCCGGGACGGACTCCGCCGAGATCGTGCGCGAACGCCGCTTCAACGACCTGCGGCACATCACCGGCCCGTTCGACATCGTCGGTGACATCCACGGCTGCCGCTCCGAGCTGGAGAGCCTGCTGATCCGGCTGGGCTACGACCTCGTGCGCGACGACGCCGGCCGTCCCGTGGACGCCGCGCACCCCGAGGGGCGTACCGCCGTCTTCGTCGGCGACCTCGTCGACCGGGGCCCCGACAGCCCCGGTGTGCTGCGCCTGGTGATGGGCATGGTCGCCGCCGGGCACGCCCTGTGCGTCCCCGGCAACCACGAGAACAAGCTCGGCCGCTTCCTCGGCGGCCGTCAGGTCAAGGTCGCGCACGGCCTCGCCGAGACGATCGAGCAGCTCGAGCGGGAGGCGGAGCGGGACCCGGAGTTCCGGGAGCGGGTGCGGGAGTTCATCGGCGAGCTCGTCAGCCATTACGTTCTCGACGGCGGCGCGCTGGTCGTCTGCCACGCGGGGCTGCCCGAGAAGTACCACGGCCGCACCTCCGGCCGGGTCCGCTCGCACGCGCTGTACGGCGACACGACGGGCGAGACCGATGAGTTCGGCCTGCCCGTGCGCTACCCATGGGCGGAGGACTACCGCGGCCGGGCCGCCGTGGTCTACGGCCACACCCCGACCCCCACGGCCACCTGGCTCAACAACACCATCTGCCTGGACACCGGTGCCGTCTTCGGCGGAAAGCTGACCGCGCTGCGCTGGCCCGAGCGCGAGCTCGTGGACGTGCCGGCCGAGCGCGTCTGGTACGAGCCGCTGCGGCCGCTGATCGGCGAGGCGCCCGGCGGCGCCGACGGCCGCCCGCTGGACCTCGCCGACGTCACCGGCCGCCGCGTCGTGGAGACCCGGCACCTGGGCAAGGTGGCGGTCAAGGAGGAGAACGCGGCGGCGGCCCTGGAGGTCATGAGCCGCTTCGCGGTCGAGCCCCGCCGGCTGGTCTACCTGCCGCCGACCATGGCCCCCTGCGCCACCTCCAAGGAGGAGGGCTACCTGGAGCACCCGGCGGAGGCCTTCGCCGCCTACCGCACCGACGGTGTGCGCCAGGTGGTGTGCGAGGAGAAGCACATGGGCTCCCGGGCCGTGGTTCTGGTCTGCCGTGACGCGGACACGGCCCGTGAGCGCTTCGGGCTGCCCGAGGGCGTGCCCGGCGCGGTGTACACCCGCACGGGCCGGCCGTTCTTCGACGACACCGAGGTGGCCACCCGTCTCCTGGAACGGCTGGGCCGCTGCGTGGCGGGCGCCGGGCTGTGGGAGGAGCTGACCACGGACTGGCTGCTGCTGGACGCCGAGCTGATGCCCTGGTCCCTCAAGGCCCAGGGGCTGCTGCGCAACCAGTACGCGGCCGTGGGCGCGGCCTCCGGCGTGGTCTTCCCGGGTGCGCTCGCGGCCCTGGAGTCCGCCGCAGCGCGGGGGCTGGACGTCGCCGAACTGCTCGGCCGGCAGCGTGAGCGGGCCGAGGACGCCGAGGCCTTCACGGAGGCGTACCGCCGCTACTGCTGGACCGTCGGCTCGGCCGCCGGCACCGACGGCCGGGCCGACGGGGACGAGGGCGGGGACGGGCTGGACGGGATCCGGCTGGCGCCGTTCCAGATCCTGGCCGCCGAGGGCCGCAACCTGGCCACGGTCCCGCACGACGAGCAGCTCGCGATGATCGACCGGATCGTGGCACAGGACGCGGGCGCCTCCGCCGGGCTGCTCGCTCCCACCCGCCGCATCGTCGTCGACACCGGGGACGAGACGTCCGTCGCCGAGGGCACCCGCTGGTGGCTCGACCTCACCGCGGCCGGTGGTGAGGGCATGGTCGTCAAGCCGCTCCAGGCGTATGTGCGCGGGGAGGACGGCAGACTCGTCCAGCCGGGCATCAAGTGCCGGGGCCGCGAGTATCTGCGGATCATCTACGGGCCCGAGTACACCCGCCCGGAGAATCTGGCGCGGCTGCGCATACGCCACCTCGGCCACAAGCGGTCACTCGCCCTGCGCGAGTACGCGCTGGGCCTGGAGGCGCTGGACCGGCTGGCGGCCGGGGAGCCGCTGTGGCGGGTCCACGAGGCGGTCTTCGCCGTTCTCGCACTGGAGTCCGAGCCGGTGGATCCGCGGCTCTAGCGCGCGTCGCCTCCGGCGGTTTCGCGGTCCGGGTGGTCCGGTCACCTGCGGGCCGGTGGGGGCTGGTCGCGCCCACGCGGCGGTAGCCGCATATCGACACGGCCCCGCGCCCCTTACGGGGCGCGGTAGCGCGTCGGCCGCCTCCCCCCGGTCGTGATCACTTGGCACTCCGTGCCCCGGTCGCCGAGTGAACGTGGCGGGTTGGGGTCAGGATGGGGGAATGGGATTCCATGTCGATTCCGAGGCCGGGCGGCTGCGCCGCGTCATTCTGCACCGCCCCGACCTGGAGCTGAAGCGGCTCACGCCCTCCAATAAGAATGCTCTTCTCTTCGACGACGTGCTCTGGGTCCGCCGCGCCCGCGCCGAGCACGACGGCTTCGCGGATGTCCTCCGTGAGCGCGGAGTGGAGGTGCATCTCTTCCAGGACCTGCTGGAGGAGAGCCTGCGGTCACCGGCGGCCCGGGGGCTGGTGCTGGACCGGGTCTTCGACGAGAAGGAGTACGGCCCCCTCGCCACCGACCATCTGCGGGCCGCCTTCGACGGGATGCCGGCCGCCGAGCTGACCTCTTGGCTCGTCGGAGGGATGACCAAGCGGGAGTTCCTGGAGCGGCACGCCGAGCCTGTCTCCATCCGCTTCCACGCCATGGACCTGGACGACTTCCTCCTCAATCCGTTGCCCAACCACCTCTTCACCCGCGACACCTCGGCCTGGATCTACGACGGGGTGAGCATCAACGCCATGCGCTGGCCCGCCCGTTGGCACGAGACCGTGCACTACGAGGCGGTCTACCGTCACCATCCGCTCTTCGCCCCGGGCGGCTTCCACGTCTGGTGCGATGGGCAGGTGGCCTACCCCTCCACCATCGAGGGCGGCGATGTGCTGGTCATCGGCGAGGGTGCCGTCCTCATCGGGATGAGTGAGCGGACCACCCCGCAGGCCGTGGAGATGCTGGCCAGAGGCCTTTTCGCGGCCGGGTCGGCCCGTACGATCGTGGCGCTGGACATGCCCAAGCGGCGGGCGTTCATGCACCTGGACACCGTGATGACCATGGTGGACGGCGACACCTTCACCCAGTACGCGGGCCTGGGCATGCTCCGCTCGTACACGATCGAGCCCGGCGTCGGCGAGAGCGAGCTCAAGGTCACCGACCACCCGCCGGAGCATATGCACCGCGCCATCGCCGCTGCCCTGGGCCTCGACTCCATCAGGGTGCTGACCGCCAGGCAGGACGTCCACGCGGCCGAGCGCGAGCAGTGGGACGACGGCTGCAACGTCCTGGCGATAGAGCCGGGCGTCGTGGTCGCCTACGAGCGCAACGCGACGACCAACACATATCTGCGCAAGCACGGTATCGAGGTCATCACCATCCCGGGCAGCGAGCTGGGCCGGGGCCGGGGCGGGCCGCGCTGTATGAGCTGCCCGGTCGAGCGGGACCCGGTGCCGGGAGCCTAGCCTTTTGAACTGGGCCGCAGCCCTCTAGGCGAGTGTATAAGAATGTGGCAGGCTGTATATACTTCCGATTTTCGCTACAGCCGCTGACGACGTAGGAGCCCATGCCATGGCGACAGACCTCAAGGGCCGCCATCTCCTCAAGGAGACGGACCTCACCGCCGAGGAGTTCCACGGCCTGATCGAACTGGCCGCGGAGCTCAAGGCCGCCAAGCGCACGGGCTCCGAGGAGCGCCGTCTCCAGGGCCGTAACATCGCGCTCGTCTTCGAGAAGACCTCCACCCGGACCCGCTGTGCCTTCGAGGTGGCCGCCGCCGACCAGGGCGCTCGCACCACCTACCTCGATCCGGCGGGTTCCCAGATCGGCCACAAGGAGTCCGTCCGGGACACCGCACGGGTGCTCGGCAGGATGTTCGACGCCATCCAGTACCGGGGTCATGGTCAGGATGTCGTCGAGGAGCTCGGCGCCCACGCCGGGGTGCCCGTCTACAACGGCCTCACCGACGAGTGGCACCCCACCCAGATGCTGGCCGACGTGCTCACCATGACCGAGCACACCTCCAAGCCGCTGGAGCGCGTCGCCTACGCCTACCTCGGCGACGCCCGCTACAACATGGGCAACTCCTACCTCGTCACCGGCGCCCTCCTCGGTATGGACGTCCGGATCGTGGCGCCCAAGGAGCTGTGGCCCGCCCAGGAGATCATCGAGGAGGCCGGGCGGCTGGCAGCGGCCAGCGGCGCCCGGATCACGCTCACGGACGACGTCGCCGAGGGCGTGCACGGCGCGGACTTCGTCGCCACCGACGTCTGGGTGTCGATGGGCGAGCCCAAGGAGGTCTGGGACGCCCGTATCGCCCTCCTCGCGCCGTACGCGGTCACCATGGACGTTCTGCGCGCGACCGGCAACCCCGCCGTGAAGTTCCTGCACTGCCTGCCCGCCTTCCACGACCTCGGCACCTCGATCAGCCGTGAGATCCACGAGCGTCACGGCCTGACCTCGCTGGAGGTGACCGACGAGGTCTTCGAGTCCGCCCACTCGGTCGTCTTCGATCAGGCCGAGAACCGCATGCACACCATCAAGGCCCTGATGGTGGCGACCCTGGGCCGCTGACCCCGCCCATCGCGACCGCTTTCGCCTCACCGTCACGAGTGCGCGACAGAGCTTCAAGCCGCCCCAAGCCCTATCGCGCACTCGTGACGACAGTCACACAACGGTGATAGCTTCACCGGGCAGGCACCAGCCGTCCGGCTGAAGGAGGCCGTGCTCCATGAGCCCGTTCACCGGCTCCGCGTCCCGCACCGAGGAATGGCGGCACCTGCGCCTGACCCTCGATTCCGGCGTCGCCACCGTCACCCTCGACCGCCCCGACCGGCTCAACGCCCTCACCTTCGGCGCCTACGCCGACCTGCGCGACCTCCTCCCCGAGCTGGCCCGCGACGGCTCCGTACGCGCCCTGGTCCTCGGCGGCGAGGGGCGCGGCTTCTGCTCCGGCGGCGACGTCGACGACATCATCGGCGCGACCCTGGCCATGGACACCGCCCGCCTCCTCGACTTCAACCGCATGACCGGCCAGACCGTCCGGGCCCTGCGCGACTGCCCCTTCCCCGTGGTCGCCGCCGTGCACGGGGTCGCGGCCGGCGCCGGCGCGGTCCTCGCGCTCGCCGCCGACTTCCGGGTCGCCGACCCGACCGCGCGCTTCGCCTTCCTCTTCACCCGGGTCGGACTCTCCGGCGGCGACATGGGCGCGGCCTACCTCCTGCCCCGCGTCGTCGGCCTCGGCCACGCCACCCGGCTGCTGATGCTCGGCGAGCCCGTCCACGCGCCCGAGGCCGAACGCATCGGCCTCATCAGCCGGTTGACGGAACCGGGCGGCGCGCCTGCCGCCGCCCGCGACCTCGCCCGCCGGCTCGCCGAGGGGCCCGCCCTCGCCCACGCCCAGACCAAGGCCCTGCTCAACGCCGAACTCGACATGCCCCTCGCCGCCTCCCTCGAACTCGACGCCGCCACCCAGGCCCTCCTGATGAACAGCGCGGACTACGCCGAGTTCCACGCCGCCTTCACCGAGAAGCGGCCTCCCGTGTGGCGGGGCCGGTGACCTCCCCGGTGACCGCCCCGGCGGCGGCCCGGATCGCGGTCGTCGGCGGCGGCCCCGCCGGTCTCTACGCGGCCGCCCTGCTCAAACGCCAGGCGCCCGAACGCGACATCGTCCTCTGGGAGCGCAACGCCCCCGACGACACCTTCGGCTTCGGCGTCGTCCTCTCCGACGAGACCCTCGACGGCATCGAGACCGCCGACCCCGTCTTCCACGCCGCCCTCCACCGCGATCTCGTCAGCTGGGAGGACGTCGACGTCGTCCACCGGGGCCGCACCGTCACCTGTGGCGGCCACGGCTTCGCCGCCCTCGGCCGTCACCGTCTCCTCGACCTCCTCCACCGGCGCTGTCGCGAGCTCGGCGTCACCGTCCGCTTCCGCGCGCAGGCGCCGCCCGCCGCCGAGCTGGCCCGCTCGTACGACCTCGTCATCGCCGCCGACGGCGCCGGCAGCCGCATTCGCGACACCCACCGTGACCACTTCCGCCCCACCGTCACCTCCCACCGCTGCCGCTATATCTGGCTCGCCACCGATTACGCCCTGGACGCGTTCCGCTTCGAGATCACCGAGACCCCGTACGGCGTCATGCAGCTCCACGCCTACCCCTTCGGGCCGGACGCCAGCACCGTCATCGTCGAGATGCGGGAGGAAGTGTGGCGCCGCACCGGCCTGGACGGCCGCGACGAGCAGGCGTCGCTCGACGCCTGCGCCGGCTGGTTCCCCAGGCTGCTGAAAGGCCACGCCCTGCGCTCCAACCGCTCCACCTGGAACGTCTTCCGCACGGTCGTCAACGAGCGCTGGTCCCACGGGCGTACGGTCCTGCTGGGGGACGCCGCCCACACCGCCCACTTCTCCATCGGCTCCGGCACCAAACTCGCCCTTGAGGACGCGGTCTCCCTCGCCGCTCATCTGGATGGCGGCGTTACGAGCGTCACCGAGGCCCTGGCGGCGTACGAGGCCGAGCGCCGCCCCGTCGTCGAGTCCCTCCAGCGGGCGGCCCGCGCCAGCATGGAGTGGATGGAGGACCTCGCCGTCCGCGTCGACGGGCCGCCCCGCCGGTTCGCCTTCGACCTCCTCACCCGCAGCCGCCGCGTCACTCACGACAACCTCCGGCTGCGCGACCCCGGTTTCGTCGCCGCCGTGGAGGAGGAGGCGGGCGTCCCGGCCGGTACTCCGCCGATGTTCACGCCCTTCGAACTGCGCGGGCTGACCCTGCGCAACCGTGTCGTCGTCTCCCCGATGGACATGTACTCCGCCACGGACGGCACTCCGGGCGACTTCCACCTCGTCCACCTCGGCGCCCGCGCCCTCGGCGGCGCGGGGCTGGTGATGACCGAGATGGTCTGCGTCAGCGCCCAAGGGCGCATCACACCGGGATGCACGGGGATGTACGCGCCGGAGCACGAGCGGGCGTGGGAACGCGTCGTCGGTTTCGTCCACGGGCGGGCTCCCGGCACGGCCATCGGGGTCCAGCTCGGCCACTCCGGACGGAAGGGGTCGACGCGGCTGATGTGGGAGGGCATCGACCAGCCCCTCCCCGAGGGCAACTGGCCCCTCGTCGCCCCCTCGGCCATTCCGTATCGGGCTGGGGTCAACCAGACGCCGCACGCCTTGAACGTGCCCGAACTCGCCGTTCTGCGGGATGAGTTCGTGCGGTCGGCGGAGGCCGCGGCGCGCGCCGGGTTCGATCTGCTGGAGCTGCACTGCGCGCACGGCTATCTGCTGTCCGGCTTCCTCTCGCCGCTCACCAACCAGCGCACCGACGCCTACGGCAGCGGTCTCACCGGTCGGCTGGCCTTTCCGCTGGAGGTTTTCGACGCCGTACGCGCGGTGTGGCCGGCGGAGCGGCCGATGACCGTCCGGATCTCGGCGACGGACTGGGCCGAGGGCGGTACGACCGCGGACGACGCCGTCGCCATCGCCCGGGCCTTCGCCGAGCACGGCGCGGACGCGATCGACGTCTCCACCGGGCAGGTCGTGCCGGACGAGCGGCCCGCGTTCGGGCGCTCGTACCAGACGCCGTTCGCGGATCGCATCCGCAGGGAGGTGGGGGTGCCGGTGATCGCTGTCGGGGCGATCGCGTCCTGGGACGACGTCAATTCGCTGATCCTGGCAGGGCGGGCGGATCTTTGCGCGTTGGCGCGGCCGCATTTGTACGATCCGAACTGGACGTTGCATGCGGCGGCGGAGCAGGGGTATTCGGGTCCGGGGGCGCCTTGGCCTTTGCCGTACCGGGCGGGGAGTCGGAGGCCGCCTGCGGGGCGGCGGGCGTAGGGAGGAGGCCCCGGTTTCCCGGGGCTCCGCCCCGGACCCCGCTCCTCAAACGCCGGAGGGGCTGGATAGGTCGCCTGGACGGGCTGGATTGCGTTACGCCAGCGCCGGTGTCACGAACTGCGCGCCCGCGTCCCGCAAGCGTGCGTGCAGAGCCGCGAAGACTCGGGCCGCGCGGCCGCCCGGCCAGTCGGTGGGGAGGAGGCCCGCCGGGAGGCCGGGGTCGGCGTACGGGAGGCGGCGCCAGCGGTCGAGGGCCAGCAGGTAGTCGCGGTAGGCCGCCTCCGGCGGCACCGGCTTGCGGCGGGACCAGCGGCGGAGGACCGGTTCGTGGGCGTCCAGGAACGCGCGGTGCTGCGCGGCCAGCGCGTCGAGGTCCCACCAGCGGGCGACCGACTCGGCGGTCGGCTCGAAGCCCAGGTGGCTGCCCCGGAACAGGTCGACGTAGGAGGCCAGGCCGAGCCGCTCCAGGGTGTGCCGGGTCTCCTCGTGCACATGGGCCGGGGCGATCCACACACCGGGGGCCGCCGTGCCGAAGCCCAGCCGGGAGAGCCGGGAGCGCAGCAGGTGGCGCTTGTGCCGCTCGTGCTCGGGTACGGAGAAGACGGCCAGCAGCCAGCCGTGGCCCGCGCGGGCCGAGGAGCGGCCGTAGATGCGCCGGTCGCCGTCGTCCAGCAACTGCCGGGCGCCGTCGGACAGTCCGTAGCCCGCCGCGCCGGCGGGGGTGCGGCCGGCCACGAGCAGGCCGCGGCGTTTGAGCCGGGAGACGGCCGACCGCACCGAGGGCGAGTCCACGCCCACCGCGCCCAGCAGCCGGATCAGGGCCGCGATCGGCACCGGCGCGGCGGGGTCGCCGGCGTCCCCGCGCCCGTACGCGCCGTAGAAGGTGACGATGAGGGAGCGGGGGGTGTGAAGCGGTTGCTGGTCAGTCACGGGGAAACTGTAAAGCTCCGGAACGCAGGCGAAAGCGTTGCAATTTGCCTGTGGGCGTACGGGGAAGGGCGGTGAGGAACACGATCTCGCGAGGGCACTTGTACGGAACGATCTCCTTTTTGGTGAACTCTCGTATGTCCGCGACCGTTTCTGCGGTGGACGGCACTCCCTCCCGCAGGACGACGTGGGCGACGACGATCTGTCCGCGCCGCTCGTCCGGGCGGCCGACGACGGCCGCCTCCAGGACGTCGGGGTGGCGCAGCAGGGCCTCCTCTACCTCGGGGCCCGCGATGTTGTATCCGGCAGAGACGATCATGTCGTCGGCGCGGGCCACGTAGCGGAAGTAGCCGTCCGGCTCGCGGACGTAGGTGTCGCCGGTGAGGTTCCAGCCGTCGCGTACGTACACGCGCTGCCGTTCGTCGGCGAGGTAGCGGCAGCCGGTGGGGCCGCGTACGGCCAGCAGGCCGGGGCACCCGTCGGGCACGGGCGCGCCGTCCGGGCCGACGACGCGTGCCTCGTAGCCGGGGACGGGGAGGCCGGTCGTGCCAGGGCGGATGCGGTCGTCGGCGGCGGAGATGAAGACGTGCAGCATTTCGGTGGCGCCGATGCCGTTGATCAGGCGTAATCCCGTCGCACGCCGCCACGCGTGCCAGAGGTCGGCGGGCAGGTGCTCGCCCGCGGAGACGCACCGGCGGAGGGACGACACGTCGTACGGTCCGAGGGCGCCCAGCATCGCGCGGTAGGCGGTCGGCGCGGTGAACAGGACGGAGACGCGGTGCCGTTGAACGGCGGCGAGCAGACGCTCGGGGCCGCCCCAGTCGGTCAGTACGGTGGACGCGCCGGCGTGCAGCGGGAAGACGAGGAGGCCGCCGAGGCCGTAGGTGAAGCCGAGAGGCGGGCTGCCGGCGAAGACGTCGTCCGGGCGGGGCCGCAGTACGCGCGCCGAGAAGGTGTCGGCGATGGCGAGGACGTCGCGGTGGAAGTGGACGCATCCCTTGGGGTGTCCGGTGGTGCCGGACGTGAAGGCGATGAGGGCGACGTCGTCGGCGGAGGTGTCCACCGCACCGTAGGATGCGGGTTTATTTGCCGAGAGCCGCAGAAGGTCGTCGGGTGCGTTTCCGCCGTACAGCGTGATGCGTAAGTCCGTTATGTTCGCCGCGTGCAGGTCGTCGGCCGACCGGGCGTCGCACAGCGCGTGCCGGACGCGGGCGATCCGGCAGACGGTGGCCAGCTCGTGCGGGCGCTGCGCGGCCAGGACGGTCACCGCCACCGCGCCCGCCTTGAGCACGGCCAGCCAGCAGGCCGCGAGCCAGGGCGTGGTGGGGCCGCGCAGCAGCACTCTGTTACCGGGTACGACGCCCAGGTCCTCGGTGAGGGCGTGCGCGATCCGGTCGACGTGCTCCTTGAGCAGGCCGTACGACCAGACGCCCCCGGTGTCGTCCAGGACCGCGGGCCGCTCCGGGCCCAGCCGGTCCACCGTGGCGTCCAGCAGGCGCTCGGCGCAGTTGAGGCGGTCGGGGTAGCGCAGGTCCGGGGCACCGGGGAGGCCGAAGCGGAGTTCCGGCCACTGGGCGGCGGGCGGGAGATGGTCGCGCGGGAAGGTGTCGATATGGGCCGATGGCATGAGCTCCATCGCGGATGCGCCCCCTCGTCGGCGGAATCACCGGAGAAAACGGAGGTGAACGGGGGTCTTGCCAGCGACGCGGATCCACTGTCAGCGTATCGAGTTGGTGACGGCAGTCAATAGAGCGCGATGGCGCGATAAACCACGCGAGAGAAGGGTGGGTCGGATGGCCACACCGTTCACAGGGGAGGGGGAGCGGCGCAAGGGCTCCGTGGAACTGCGCGCGCTCGCCGCCCGCCGCTTGCGCCCCGTCGCGGACCGGGGCGCTCCCGGCAGGGTCAACAGGCCGCTCCTCGCGACGCTCGGCGAACTCGGTCTGCTCTCCCGGGTGGTGCCCCTGGCCGGGCCCGTACGCGCCCTGGATCTCTGCCTGTTGCGCGAATCGCTGGCGTACGCCTGCACGGAGGCCGAGACGGCCCTCGCCCTGCAAGGTCTCGGCGCCCACCCCGTCGTCGCCCACGGCAACCGGGCACAGCGGGCGCGCTGGCTGCCGGAGATCGCGGCGGGCCGGGCCGTGGCCGCGTTCGCGCTGAGCGAGCCGGGCGCGGGCTCGGACGCGGCCGCCCTGGAGCTGCGCGCGGAGCCGGCCGGGGTGACGTCCGGGGCGGCGTCCGGGCCGGCGTCCGGGGCGGCGGGCTGGCGGCTCCACGGCGAGAAGCGCTGGATCTCCAACGCCCCCCAGGCCGACGTCTACACCGTCTTCGCGCGGACGGGCCCGGGGTCCGGAGCGGCCGGGGTCACCGCCTTCCTCGTACCCGCCGACCGCCCCGGCCTCGGCGGCGAACCGCTGGAGATGCTCGGCCCGCACCCCCTGGGCACACTCACCTTCGACGGCGTGCCCGTGGGCCCCGGCGACGTCGTCGGCGAGGTGGGCCGGGGCTTCCGGCTGGCCATGGCCACCCTCGACCTGTTCCGCCCCAGCGTCGGGGCCTTCGCGGTGGGCATGGCCCGGGCCGCCCTGGACGCCTCGGTGGCCCACGCGGGCGAACGCCGGGCGTTCGGCGGCCCGTTGAAGGACCTCCAGGCCGTCTCCCATCTGCTCGCCGAGATGGCCACCCGCACCGAGGCGGCCGGCCTGCTCGTCCAGTCGGCCGCCTCGGCCTACGACGCGGGGGAGCCGGGTGTCGCCGCGCGCTCGGCGATGGCCAAGCTCTTCGCCACCGAGACCGCCCAGTACGTCGTCGACTCCGCCGTCCAGATCCACGGCGCCCGCGCCCTGGCCCGCGGCCACCTCCTGGAGCACCTCTACCGGGAGGTGCGCGCCCCCCGGATCTACGAGGGGGCGAGCGAGGTGCAGCGCACGATCATCGCGAAGGAGCTGTACAGGTGAGCGGGGACCCGGTGAGTGAGGAACCGTCCTGATGGGTCTGGAACGGATCGATCCCGCCACTCTCGCCCCGCCCCGCGGCTTCAGCCACGCCGTCGTCGCCACCGGCGGCCGGCTGGTCCTCCTGGCCGGGCAGACCGCGCTCGACGAGGACGGGACGGTCGTGGCGGGCGGCCTGCCGGAGCAGTTCGAGCTGGCCCTGGCCAATCTCCTGACCGCCCTCCGGGCCGCCGGGGGCGGCCCGGAGGACCTGGCCCGGGTGACGGTCTACGCGACGGACGTGGGGGCGTACCGGGCGCACGCCCGTGAACTCGGCCGGATCTGGCGGCGCTTGGCGGGCCATGACTACCCGGCGATGGCCGTCGTCGGCGTGGTCCGGCTCTGGGACGAGGAGGCGCTGGTGGAGCTGGAGGGGCTGGCCGTGCTGCCCTGACGGTGGTGTCCGGTGGCCGTGCTGCTCCGGCCGGGGCGCCCGGTGTACCGTTTGCAGCGGTTCGCAGAAGCGTTCGTGGAACCGTGCCCGGGGAAGCCCTCGCGGCGTCCGTGGCCGAGCGAGAGCGGAGCCGAGTGAGAGCAAAGGCGGCGTGTCGATGGCCCCTCGTCGGAGTGCCGACCCCGAGGCCCTGACCTTCACCGAGCGGGCCCGGCGGCAGCAGATCGTCGAGTGCACCATCGACCTGATCTCCACCAAGGGCTACCCGGCCACCTCGCTCTCGGCGATCGCCGAGGCGGCCGGCATCTCCAAGGCCGCCGTCCTCTACCACTTCTCGTCGAAGGACAACCTCGCCCGGCTCACGCTCGAGCACGTGATGGAGCGGTTCGCGGCCCATGTCCAGGAGCGGGTGGAGCGCGAGACCGAGCCGTGCGCCGCGATCGTCGCGTACGTCCGCGCGATGATCTCGTACCAGCAGGCCAACCGCCGGCACGTCCGCGTCATCACCGAGATGCTCCTCGACGACCAGGACGGCACCCGGCTCAAGACGCCGGGCTCCCACGACACCGGCGACCGCTGGCAGCACCTGGCCGGCCTCCTGGCCCGGGGGCAGGAGGCCGGCCAGGTACGCGCCTTCGACACCCGCACCGTGGCGCTCGCCATCGGCGGCGCGATCGACAACGTGATCTCCCACTGGCTCGTCCACCCCGACTACGACCTCGACGCGGCGGCCGACGAGCTGGAGGCGTTCACGCTGAGCGCGATCCGGCGCCAGGACTGACCCCCGTACGGTCCCGGCACCGGATCGGCCCCCTCGGCCCCCTCGGCCCCCTCGTTCCCCCCCGTCCCCAGGCCCTTGTCAGCGCCGGGCGAAGGCGGGCACGTGCTCGGGGCGGATCCCCACCCCGCCCAGATACCCGGTCAGCGTCCGCAGCGCCGGAACGCGCCGCAGCAGCCGGAACGGCACCGGCAGCCGGCCGGGGTCGAGCGTGCCGGCGAGGGCGGGCCGCAGCAGGGTCTCGTGCTCGGCGAGCTGCGACCGCTGGACGACGGCCACCGGCAGCAGCCGGCGCTTCTGCACCCGCTCCAGGTCGTGCACGCAGACCGAGCCGTTCCGCAGCGGCTCCGCGAGGATCCGCCCGGCCGCCACGGCGTCCTGCACCGCGAGGTTGACGCCGACGCCGCCGGTCGGCGACATGATGTGCGCCGCGTCCCCGACGCACAGCAGCCCCGGCCGGTACCAGCGCCGCAGTCTGCCCATGGTCACGTCGAGCAGCTTCACGTCGTCCCACGAGCGGATCGTGTCCGTCACCTCCTCGCCCCAGCCGAACAGGTCGCCTATCCGGGCGCGGAACCACTCGATCCCGTTGGCCCGCAGCTCCTGGTCGGTGCCCTTCTTGATGAGGTAGGAGGTCTGGTAGTACTCGCCGCGGTCCATGGTCGTCGCGAACTGGTCGCCCTTGGCGCGCATGAAGACCGCGCCGTCCTTGGCGCCGTCGGCCTGCGCGGGCACCCGGACCTGCCAGACGTCCATGGGGACGTCGAAGTAGTCGGGCCGCAGCCCCGCCAGCTCGCGGACCAGCGAGTCACGGCCGTCGCAGGCGACCGTGAGGTCCGCCGTGATCTCCCCGGTGGCGCCGTCCGCGTCCTCGTAGCGCACGCCGGTGACCCGGCCGCCCTCGGTGAGCAGGTCCGTGACTGCCGTGCGCATCCGCAGGGTGAAGGACGGCTCCTCGGCGGCCGCGCTCGCGAGCAGGTCGAGGAAGTCCCACTGCGGGACCATCGCGATGTGCTTGTGCGGGCCCGGGATGCGGCGCAGATCGCTCAGGGGCACGATCGTGTCGCCGATGTGCATCCGGACCGTGTCCAGCCGGCGGGCCGGGAGCCGCGCGAACCGTTCGCCCAGGCCGAGTTCGTCGAGTAGCCGCAGCGTCGACGGGTGGACCGTGTCGCCGCGGAAGTCCCGCAGGAAGTCCTTGTGCTTCTCCAGCACGGTCACCTCGACGCCGGCCCTGGCGAGCAGCAGCCCGAGCATCATGCCCGCGGGCCCGCCCCCCACCACACAGCAGGTCGTGCGTTCCATTTCTTTCCGCTCCCCTCACGGTGGATGACGACGACTGACCGTGCGGTTAAAAGTCTGACCGCTCGGTCAGTCGGGAGTCTACGCATGCCCGCCGGGGAGCGACAACGACCCCTCCGGGGGAGCCCTTTCGGGTGCTTTGGGGAGGTCGCCGATTGATAAAGCGGCATAAAATAGTGCCGTTCAGATGCCGCCGGGAAGTGGGAAGCGGGAAGCGCGCATGGCGTCCGTCTCCACGTACTGGCCGCGCTACGTGCGGCTCGCCCCCGGCGCCCTGATCGCGGCCGGGCTGACCTGGAACGCGCTGGCGCCGCAGAACTACTGGGGCGACCCGATGATGGCGGCGGCCTGTGTGGTGGCGGGCGCGCTCCTGTCGCTGCGGCACACCGTGGTCGTGGGCGCCGTCATCGTCGTGGGCGTGCTGGCGCTGACCGCCAAGGACGACTACCTGGGCCGTCCTCCGGGCTGGCTCGAACTGGCCAACACCCTCTTCGCCGCGCTGATCGGCGTCGGCGTGAACCGGGTGGTCGCCCGCCACGGGCGCCGGCTGGACGTCGTCCGCTCGGTGGCGGAGGCCGCCCAGCGGGCGGTGCTGCCCGCGCCCCCGGCCCGGATCGGGCCGCTGGCCGTCGCCGCCTGCTACCGGGCCGCGCAGGTGGAGGCGCAGATCGGCGGCGACGCGTACGCCGTGCAGGCCACGCCGTACGGCACCCGGGTGCTGATCGCGGACGTCAGGGGAAAGGGACTCGGCGCGGTGGGCGCGGTGGCGCTGCTGCTCGGTGCCTTCCGGGAGGCCGCGGCGACGGCCCCGGACCTCGGAGAGCTCGCCGACCGCCTTGAACGCGCGGTGGCGCGCGAGGTGGGGGAGCGCGAGGAGGAACTGCGGATGGAGGGCTTCATCACGGCGCTGCTCGGCGAGTTCGAGCCGGGCGCGGGCCGGCTCTCCCTGCTCAGCCGGGGGCACCCGGCGGCGTATCTCCTCACCGGGGGCGTCGACGGCGTGCGGGTGCGGCCGCTGGCGGCGGGGGAGCCCGGCCTGCCCCTGGGGATGGGCGCCCTGGACGCGTCCGGCCCCCGCCCCGCCCCCGACCGCTGGCCGTTCGCTGCCGGCGACACCCTGCTGATGGTCACCGACGGGGTGACCGAGGCCAGGGACGGCGCGGGCGTCTTCTACGACCCACGGGAGCGGCTGCCGGGGCTCGGGCCGTTCGGCGGACCGGGGGACGTCATCGACGCGCTGATCCGCGACGTCGAGCGCTGGACGGGCGGCCCGCGGGACGACGACATGGCCGTGCTGGCCGTCATGCGAGAGCCCGGCGCGCCCGCGTGAGCGTGCGCGCCGGGCTCGTGGCCGGCGTGGGGCCAGTGAGGGGGCCAGCGGGGGGCGGGTGCTAGATGTCCCGGAACGTCTCGATCTGGGCGCCGATGGAGTTGAGGCGCTCGGCCAGATCCTCGTAACCGCGGTTGATGACATAGACGTTGCGCAGCACCGAGGTGCCCTCGGCGGCCATCATCGCCAGCAGCACGACCACGGCGGGGCGCAGCGCGGGCGGGCACATCATCTCGGCCGAGCGCCAGCGGGTGGGGCCCTCGACCAGGACGCGGTGGGGGTCGAGCAGCTTGACGTCCGCGCCGAGGCGGTTGAGGTCGGTGAGGTAGATGGCGCGGTTGTCGTAGACCCAGTCGTGGATGAGGGTCTGGCCCTGGGCGAACGCGGCGATGGCCGCGAAGAACGGCACGTTGTCGATGTTCAGGCCCGGGAACGGCATCGGGTGGATCTTGTCGATCGGCGCCCGCAGCTTGGAGGGGCGCACGGTCAGGTCGAGCAGGCGCGTACGGCCGTTGTCGGCGCGGTACTCGGGGCTGCGCTCGTGGTCGAGGCCCATCTCCTCCAGGACGGCGAGCTCGATCTCCATGAACTCCACCGGCACCCGGCGGATCGTCAGCTCCGACTCCGTCACCACGGCGGCGGCGAGCAGGCTCATGGCCTCGACCGGGTCCTCGGAGGGCGCGTAGTCCACGTCGCGGTCGATGGTGGCCACGCCGTGCACGGTGAGCGTGGTGGTGCCCACGCCCTCGACCTTTACGCCCAGCTCCTCCAGGAAGAAGCAGAGGTCCTGGACCATGTAGTTGGAGCTGGCGTTGCGGATGACGGTCACGCCGTCGTGGCGGGCGGCGGCCAGCAGGGCGTTCTCGGTGACGGTGTCCCCGCGCTCGGTCAGCACGATGGCGCGGGTGGGGGAGACGGAACGATCCACCTGGGCGTGGTACGTGCCGTCGGTGGCCGTGACCTCCAGGCCGAAGTGCCGAAGCGCCGTCATGTGCGGCTGGACGGTGCGGGTGCCGAGGTCGCAGCCGCCGGCGTAGGGGATCTTGAAGTGGTCCATGCGGTGCAGCAGGGGACCCAGGAACATGATGACGCTACGGGTGCGGCGGGCGGCCTCGGTGTCCATCGCCCCCAGGTCGAGCTCGGCGGGCGGCACGATCTCGAGGTCGTTCCCGTCGTTGATCCACCGGTGCCGTACGCCGATGCTGGCGAGCACCTCGAGGATCCGGTAGACCTCCTCGATCCGCGCCACGCGCCGCAGGGTGGTCCGCCCGGCGTTGAGCAGCGTGGCGCACAGCAGGGCCACGCAGGCGTTCTTGCTCGTCTTGACGTCGATCGAACCGGAGAGCCGACGTCCGCCGACGACGCGCAGATGCATCGGGCCGGCGTATCCCAGGGAGACGATCTCGCTGTCGAGGGCCTCGCCGATGCGGGCGATCATATCAAGACTGATGTTCTGATTTCCCCGCTCAATGCGGTTGACCGCGCTCTGGCTGGTCCCGAGCGCGTCCGCGAGCTGCGACTGGGTCCAGCCACGGTGCTGCCGGGCGTCGCGGATGAGCTTGCCGATACGGCCGAGGTAGGCGTCTGTCATGAGTCAGACGGTATCTCAGATATGAGATTTCTTCTGCACGTGCCATGGCCTCTCCACGTGTTCTGCTCCTATCCGAACAATCGGACAGGGGTATGGAAATCAGAAGTCCGACGTGTCGAGCTCCAGGTCGAAGGGGGCGGGGAGGTGAACGGGGGCTCCGAATGGGGTGGGGCCTTCTGCTCGCGTGTAGCCGAGTTCGCCCCCGGGCTTACTGAAGAGCGTGCAGGTGTGCTCCTGGCGGTCGACCAGGAGGTAGAGGGGGGCGCCGTATTCGGCGTAGCGGCGGCGCTTCGCGACCCTGTCTGTGTCGCCGTTCGAGTCGGAGGTGATTTCCACGACGAGTAGCGTTTGGTCGGGCACGAGGGCGCCTCCGCCCTTCGCCAACTTGCGTGGCACCACAGCCAGGTCGGGGACGTACCAGTTGGGGCTGCCCGGCAGGTCGAGGTCGCCCGAGCCGGCTCTGCATTCGAGCTTCCGTAGTACCGGGCCGAGTTGCTCGCGAATCTCATCGGCTACGTTCTCGTGGTCCCAGGTGGGCATGGCTGGCTGGATGACCCCCTCCACGATCTGCACTCGATCTCCCTCGATGTGCTGGATCGCATACTTCAACGCCTTTTCGGGGTCGTCGGCTGCGTATGTGTGGGGCTGTGCGCTCATCGGTCCTCCCGAGGACATCGTGACTGCAGCATGACGACTGTCCATGGTCTACAGCAATCCGCTCCGCCGCCCCGCCCGTTCGGCCCAACGCTCACCCGAACTGGTGAACCAGCCCCGACGCCGGGCCGGACGCGCGCCGGCTCGCGGGTCGCGCTAGCGCGCAGGCGTCCTGTCCTTGAGGGTGTAGCCGCCCGCCACGACCCCCGAGTCGGGGGCCGGCGCCATGCACTTCTTCAGGGGAAGGTCGCTCTTCTCCGTCCCCCCGGACAGCCCGATCCGGCTCGGGCCGCCGTTCTTGCCGTCGGCGACGTAGAAGCTCACGCCCATGCGGATGTGCCGCTTCAGATAGCCCGCCTTCTCCCAGGGGCCGCCGGCGTCGGTGCGGACGAGCCTGCCGGTCACGGTCGCCACCGGGCCGCCGGTGGTCAGGCAGTCGACGGTGAATTCGCCCCAGTGGTCGGACGCGGGCTGTCCGTTCATGGCGTCCGTGCGGTGCGAGATGCGGAAGGTGCCGTCGGACCGTACGGGGAGGTGGCCGGGGCCATAGGAGGAGCGGGCGTCGACGGTGACGCGGATGTCGTTGCCGGGCATGGGGTAGTCCATCCGGCCCCACCCCGTGAGGCTGGAGGTGCTCGTGATCGGCGGCTCGCCCCCGGCGGGGCTCGCCGCCACCGCGGGGACGGCGGCCGGGGCGGTCAGCGCGGCGGCGAGGGCGAGGAGTGTGAGCGTGCGAGGGGCCCGTATGGACACGTGATTCTCCGGTGCTGGAGGGGGCGGATCGGGAACGTGTCCGATCCTGGCCGCCGGAGCGTTCCCGGCCGTCGCTCCCCGGGACGAGATCACGGGCAGCTGCCTCCGCCGCGCGGGGGAACCGCTGTCGGACACCGGGTGCAGGCCCGCTCGGCGTATCCGGGCATGACCGATCGGCAGCGATGTATTAGAGTTATCTCGACATCGAGATATCTGCCGAGAGGCGTACCGCTGTCACGCGCGAGTAAGGCATACCTAACTTAGGCACACCTTAGCGGATGCGCGCGCCATCGGGGCGGCAGGATTGCCGCAGTACGCGAATTCATGCATGAAGGAGACTGTCGTGTCGGCGAACAGCTTCGACGCCCGCACCACGCTGCGCGTGGGCGACGAGTCGTACGAGATCTTCCGGCTGGACAAGGTCGAGGGCTCCGCGCGCCTTCCCTACAGCCTGAAGGTGCTCCTGGAGAACCTCCTCCGCACCGAGGACGGCGCGAACATCACCGCCGACCACATCCGCGCCCTGGGCAACTGGGACTCGCAGGCCCAGCCCAGCCAGGAGATCCAGTTCACGCCGGCCCGCGTGATCATGCAGGACTTCACCGGCGTGCCCTGCGTCGTCGACCTCGCCACCATGCGTGAGGCCGTCAAGGAGCTCGGCGGCGACCCGGCGAAGGTCAACCCGCTCTCCCCGGCCGAGCTGGTCATCGACCACTCCGTCATCGCCGACAAGTTCGGCACGAAGGAGGCCTTCGGCCAGAACGTCGAGCTGGAGTACGGCCGCAACAAGGAGCGCTACCAGTTCCTGCGCTGGGGCCAGACCGCCTTCGACGACTTCAAGGTCGTCCCCCCGGGCACCGGCATCGTCCACCAGGTGAACATCGAGCACCTGGCCCGTACGGTCATGGTCCGCAACGGCCAGGCCTACCCCGACACCCTCGTCGGCACCGACTCGCACACCACCATGGTCAACGGCCTCGGCGTGCTGGGCTGGGGTGTCGGCGGCATCGAGGCCGAGGCCGCGATGCTCGGCCAGCCGGTCTCCATGCTCATCCCGCGCGTCGTCGGCTTCAAGCTGACCGGTGAGCTCCCGGCCGGCACCACCGCCACCGACCTCGTCCTCACGATCACCGAGATGCTGCGCAAGCACGGCGTCGTCGGCAAGTTCGTCGAGTTCTACGGCGAGGGTGTGGCGGCGACGAGCCTCGCCAACCGCGCCACCATCGGCAACATGTCGCCGGAGTTCGGCTCCACCGCCGCGATCTTCCCGATCGACGGCGAGACCCTGAACTACCTCAAGCTCACCGGCCGCTCCGAGCAGCAGGTCGCGCTCGTCGAGGCGTACGCCAAGGAGCAGGGCCTGTGGCTGGACCCGGCCGCCGAGCCCGACTTCTCCGAGAAGCTGGAGCTCGACCTCTCCACGGTCGTCCCCTCCATCGCCGGCCCGAAGCGCCCGCAGGACCGCATCGTCCTGGCCGACGCCAAGGCCCAGTTCGAGCGTGACGTCCTCAACTACGTCTCCACCGCCGACGAGGCGGGCGAGGAGTCCTTCCCGGCCTCCGACTCCCCGGCCGCCTCCAACGGCGTCCCGTCGAACCCGGTCACCGTCACCGCCCCCGACGGCAGCACCTACACGATCGACCACGGCGCCGTCACCGTCGCCGCGATCACCTCCTGCACCAACACCTCGAACCCCTACGTCATGGTCGCCGCCGCGCTCGTGGCCAAGAAGGCGGTCGAGAAGGGCCTGACCCGCAAGCCGTGGGTCAAGACCACCCTCGCCCCGGGCTCCAAGGTCGTCACCGACTACTTCGACAAGGCGGGCCTGACCCCCTACCTCGACAAGGTCGGCTTCAACCTCGTCGGCTACGGCTGCACCACCTGCATCGGCAACTCCGGCCCGCTGCCGGAGGAGGTCTCCAAGGCCGTCAACGACCACGACCTCGCCGTTACCTCGGTGCTCTCCGGCAACCGCAACTTCGAGGGCCGGATCAACCCCGACGTCAAGATGAACTACCTGGCGTCCCCGCCGCTGGTCGTCGCCTACGCCCTCGCGGGCTCCATGAAGGTGGACATCACCCGCGACGCGCTCGGCATCGACACCGACGGCAACCCGGTCTTCCTCAAGGACATCTGGCCCTCCGAGGCCGAGGTCAACGAGGTCGTGACCAACGCCATCGGCGAGGACATGTTCAACAAGTCCTACCAGGACGTCTTCGCGGGCGACGCCCAGTGGCAGGCCCTGCCGATCCCGACCGGCAACACCTTCGAGTGGGACACCGAGTCCACCTACGTCCGTAAGCCCCCTTACTTCGAGGGCATGCAGATGGAGCCGGCCCCGGTCGCCGACATCGCCGGCGCCCGCGTCCTGGCCAAGCTGGGCGACTCGGTCACCACCGACCACATCTCCCCGGCCGGTGCCATCAAGGCCGACACCCCGGCGGGCAAGTACCTCACCGAGCACGGTGTCGAGCGTCGTGACTTCAACTCCTACGGCTCCCGCCGAGGCAACCACGAGGTCATGATCCGCGGTACGTTCGCCAACATCCGCCTGCGCAACCAGATCGCGCCGGGCACCGAGGGCGGCTTCACCCGCGACTTCACCCAGGCCGACGCCCCGGTGTCGTTCATCTACGACGCCTCGCAGAACTACCAGGCCGCCGGCATCCCGCTGGTCATCCTGGGCGGCAAGGAGTACGGCTCCGGCTCGTCCCGCGACTGGGCGGCCAAGGGCACGGCCCTCCTCGGCGTCAAGGCCGTCATCACCGAGTCGTACGAGCGCATCCACCGCTCGAACCTCATCGGCATGGGCGTCCTGCCGCTCCAGTTCCCGGCCGGCCAGTCGGCCGACTCGCTCGGCCTGACCGGCGAGGAGACCTTCTCCATCGCGGGCGTCACCGAGCTCAACGAGGGCCGCACCCCGAGCACGGTCAAGGTCACCACCGACACCGGTGTCGAGTTCGACGCGATCGTCCGCATCGACACCCCCGGTGAGGCCGACTACTACCGCAACGGCGGCATCATGCAGTACGTGCTGCGCAACCTGATCCGCAACTGAGCGTTGATCCGCAACTAGGCGGTTTCTGCTGCGTGGTTGAGGGCCGCACCCCGTTCCGAACGGGGTGCGGCCCTTTCGCGTGCCCGGCCGGGCGTTCCCCCGGCCACCCTCCCGGGGCATCTCCCAACACGACCGGGTGATAGGGGGATTGATGAAGTGTTGTGCATTCCCATGCGGGTTAGGCTCCCCGGCGGGATGGACGCGACGGCGTCGTCCCAGAGGGAGGGATGAGTCCATGGGATCCGCCATGACCTTCGGGGAGCTCGGCCGGCTGTACGGCGAGGAGCTGCCCGCGCGGATCGCCCTGTCGAGCCTGCTGCCCGCCGGAGCCGCCACCGGCCCGGGCGCCGACCATCACCCCGTCTATCCGGCGCTCATGAGAACCGAGCACGGCACGACCGTGGCCTACGCCTGCCAGTACAGGGAGAACCCCGGCGGCCTCGGCCTCCTCGTCGCCCTGGGCTTGGCGCCCAGTACGCCCGGCTACACCATGACCTGTGTCCCGGCGGCCGTTCACAGCCGCTGACACCACACGCGTCACCGTCTCAACCCCCCAAGGACTCCGTCCCCGGCCGATCCGGCGGGGGCGGCATGCCCGGGCGCCGTTCGGCGGGCCGGGAGCGGACACCAGAGAAGGGGAACGAAATGGACAACGCCATCAGCTTCGAGGAACTCGACCAGATCACGGGAGAGGTGCTGCCCGAGCGGACCGTCATGGGCGTCATCGCCACCCCGCTCAACCTTGTCGGCCCGGGCGACCCCGGTGCCGGCGCGGCCGCCGGCAGCTCCAGCTCCGCGGCGGCCACGGGCGGCGGCGTCTTCGCCCCCGTTCCTCACGACCACGGCACCACGATGCTGTCCGCCTGCCAGTCCATCGACCGGCAGGGCACTCCCGGCCTGCTCGGCTCCCTCGGCCTGGGCTCCGAGAACCCGACCGCCAGCGTGGTCTGCACCCCGGCGGCCGTGGCCAGCCACTGATCGGCCACTGATCGCCTGACGGCCCGCCGTAACACCCGGGGAAGGGCCGGGCCCGCTCTCCCAGCCCTTCCCCGCCCGCCACCTCCCGGAGGACGTCCATGTCAGCGCCCTGCGCCACCCCCAGCCTGGTGGCCGGCATGGAACTCGTCGGCGAGTTCGAGGGCTCCGGCTACCGTGAGCCGCCGCAACTGGTCTGCCGTCCCGACGGCCAGATCGTCCGGCTCCCGCCCCTGCTCTACCGGGTGGTACGCGCCCTGGCCGGCCCCCTGCCCCTCGGCCCCGAGCCCGCCATGGCCCGGATCGCCGCCGACCTCTCGGAGGAGACGGGCCGGCGGTTCACCGAGGAACACATCGTCTTCCTCATCGACAAGAAGCTCGCCCCGCTCGGCATCACCACCTACAGCGACGGCTCACCGCCACCCCCGACGACGAAGAACGACCCGTTCCTCGCCTTCCGCTTCCGGCTGGCCGTACTGCCGGAGCACGTCACCTGGTTCCTCTCCGGCCTCTTCGCCTGGCTGTTCCGCCCGGCGGTCGTCGTTCTCGGGCTCGGCGCGTTCGTCGCGGGCGAGGCATGGCTGTGGACGACCCAGGACACGGGCGCCGCGCTGCGGGACGTCCTCACCTCACCGGCCGACGTCCTGCTCGTCGTCCTCCTGGCCATCGCCTCGTGCGCGTTCCACGAACTGGGCCACGGCGCGGCCTGCCGCTACGGAGGCGTTAGGCCCGGCGCGATGGGCTGCGGCATCTACCTGGTGTGGCCCGCCTTCTACACGGACATCACCAACTCCTACCGGCTGGGCCGCGCGGGCCGTATCCGCGCCGACCTCGGCGGCGTCTACTTCAACGCCGTCTTCGTCCTGGGCCTGGGCGCGCTGTACGCGACGACCGGCTTCCAGCCGCTGCTCGTCGCGATCCTCTCCGTCCACCTGGAGATGGTCCAGCAACTGCTCCCCACACTGCGGTTCGACGGCTACTACATCGTCGCCGACCTGATCGGCATTCCCGACCTGTTCAAGTACATCGCGCCCATCCTGCGGCGGGTGTTCCTCCGCCGCCCCCAGGACGACCGGCTGCGGGCCCTGAAGCGCTGGCCGCAGGTCGTGGTCGCGGTGTGGGTGCTCTTCCTGGTACCGGTACTGTCCCTGCAACTCGGCCTGGTGCTGGTGAACCTGCCGGAGCTGCTCGCGGCGGACTGGCGCATCATCACGTCGCTGATGGAGCACGCGGGCGCCTCTGGCGCGTCCGGCGATCAGGTCCTGGCCATGGTCGCGGCGTGCCTTCAGGCGGTGTTGCTCGTCCTGCCGCTGGCGGGGCTGGCGCTGGTGGTGGGACGGCCGGTGCGGGCGCTGGTCCGGCTGGCGTGGCGACGGCCGGGTGCCCGCCGGGCCGGCGGCTGAGCCCGACAGCCGAGCCGGGCCTGCGTGAGGCGGGCGGCCCCACGCAGGCGGGTCACCTACTAGAACATCGTGTCGTACTGGCCCCAGCCGCCGCCGATGCGCACGCGGTTCGCGAACGGGTCGTTCTGGTTGCCGTTGCCCTTGTAGAGCCACAGGACGCCGGACTTGTCACGCGCGAGCAGGTCGCTGCGGTTGTCGAGGTCCACGTCGCCGCTGGACACCAGCATGTCGTACGCGTCCCAGCCGCTGCCGACCTTGACCCGGCCGGCGAACGGGTCGTTGACGTCGCCGGTGCCCTTGTAGAACCAGAGGACGCCGTTCCTGTCCTTGGCGACGATGTCGGCCTTGCCGTCACCGTTGAGGTCGCCGCGACCGACGATGTCGGTGTACTGGTCCCAGCCGCCACCGACACGGACGCGGTCACCGAGCGTGCCGTCGGGACGGGCCACGTACAGCCACAGCACACCGGACTGGTCCCTGGCGATGAGGTCGGCCTGGCCGCTGCCGCCGAGGTTGCCCGGGGAGGTGATGCGGTTGTAGATGTTCCAGCCGCCGCCGATGCGCAGGTGGGTCGCCGGGACGTCCTTGCTGCCGCCGTGGACGTAGAACAGCGATCCGTCGATCGTCCGCATGTAGTGAGAATCCGCGAGGCCGTCCTGGTTCAGGTCGACCTGGACGGTGGAGGTGATGCCCCGCCAGTCCGTGTTGAGGGACTTCCGGTCGGAGAACCCGCCATGGCCGTCGGGGACATAGCGGTACAGGGTCGTACCGTTGACCGCCATCAGCGGGAACCGGGGCGCGTCGGCCGGCGATTCCGAGACGGGTGCCTTGCCCGACGTCACCGGGGCGACGGACTGGGCGGCCTTCTGGAGGTCCTGAGCGGACGGAGCCGGGGCGTCGGCGGCGGCGGTGCCCGCCGTGGTGCCGATCAGGGCCGCGGCTATCGCCGCGGTGGCGAGACGCGACAGGGCGCGTCTGCGCTTGTGCCCGGAAATGTGGGCCATATGGCTCTCCTGTATGAGAAAGACGCGACATCCACGGGTCCGGGATGCCGCGATACGCCGGGATCCTGCCATACGGGCCGATCATGACAAGGGCCGCACCCCCGGTTGGTCGGGTGCGGCCCTCGGTCATGCGCGGGAGGGATCAGAACAGGTCGTTGTACTGGCCCCAGCCGCCGCCGATGCGCACGCGGCTCTCGAAGGGGTCGGTCTGCTTGCCGTTGCCCTTGTAGAGCCACAGGACGCCGGACTTGTCGCGGGCGAGCAGGTCGCTGCGGCCGTCCAGGTTCACGTCACCGGTGGCGATGAGCTTGTCGAAGATGTTCCAGCCGCCGCCGACCTTGACCCGGCTGGCGAAGGGGTCCTTGACGTCGCCGGTGCCCTTGTAGAACCAGAGGTCGCCGTTCTTGTCCTTGGCGAGCATGTCGGCCTTGCCGTCGCCGTTCAGGTCACCCTTGCCGACGATGTCGGTGAAGATGTCCCAGCCGCCGCCGACGCGCACGCGGTCGCCGAGGGTGCCGTCGGGACGGGCCTGGTAGAGCCACAGCACGCCCGACTTGTCGCGGGCGAGGAGGTCGGCCTCCTTGGTGCCGCCGATGTTGCCGGGGGAGAGGATGCGGTCGTAGATGTTCCAGCCGCCGCCGATCCGGATGGGAGCGGGCTCGTCCGCCCCGTCCTTCCCCTCGGGCGAGTAGACCAGCGTGCCGTCGGTCGTCCGGAAGTAGGCGCTGTCGTAGTACCCGTTCTGGGCGTGGTCGACGTTCACCGTGGCGGTGAAGTCGCGCGAGTCGACGCCGGTGATCTGCTCCCGGTCGCCGAAGCCACCCTGACCATTGGGCTCGTACACGAAGACTTCGCCGGTCGACTTCGTCGCCTCAAGCGGGAAGTACGGCGCCGCGACGGTCGGACGGTAGTCGGGGGACGGACCGGTGGCGGCGGCGGTGCCCGCCGTGATGCCGGTCAGGGCCACGGCTATCGCCGCGGCAGTGAGGCGCGAGAGGACGCGTGCGCCCTTACGGCCGAAGGTGTGGGCCACCTAGTACTCCTGTGGTGAGAAAAACGCGGTGCCCCTCGGTCGGGGACCGCGAGACGACCGGATCATGCCACAAGCCCTTCACATACGGAGGGGCCGCATCCCCTATTGGGATGCGGCCCCTGTAGCCGTGCCGTACCCCTGCGCATCGCAGGGGACTGATGGATCAGAACATCAGGGAGAACTTGCCCCAGCCGGGGCCGATCTTCGTACGGTTCTCGAAGGGGTCGTTCTGGTTGCCGTTGCCCTTGTAGAGCCACAGGACGCCCGACTTGTCGCGGGCGAGCATGTCGCTGCGGCCGTCGTGGTCGAGGTCGCCGATGCCCACGAGCTTGTCGAAGATGTTCCAGCCGCCGCCGACCTTGACGCGGCTCTCGAACGGGTCCTTGTAGTCGCCCGTGCCCTTGTAGAACCAGAGGTCGCCGTTCTTGTCCTTGGCGACGATGTCGGCCTTGCCGTCACCGTTGAGGTCGCCGCGGCCGGTGATGTCGGTGTACTGGTCCCAGCCGGGGCCGACGCGGTAGCGGTCGGTCAGGGTGCCGTCGGGGCGGGCGAGGTAGATCCAGAGCACGCCGGACCTGTCGCGGGCGAGGAGGTCGGACTCGCCGGCGCCGCCGAGGTCACCGGGGGAGAAGACGCGGTCGTAGGCGTTCCAGCCGCCGCCGATCATCTTGTTGCCGGCCTCGCCGGTGTACTCCATCTGGCCGTCGGCGTGCCGGACGTACCAGCCGTCGCTCTCGCCGTTGCGGTCGTGGTCGACCTGGGTGGCCTCGGTGAAGTTCTGCCAGCCGGAGTCGAGGAACCAGGCGTCCTTGAAGCCGCCGTTGCCGTTGGCCGCGTACAGGTACACGAGGCCGTCGCGGTCGGCCGCGTAGAGGTCGAACTGCGGAGCCGCGGCCGTGCCCTTGCCGTCGGCGGTGGCGGCCCGCAGCAGGCCGGCACGCGGCTTGGGGGCGTTCTGGGGGGCCTTCTTGTGGGCCCCTTCGGCGCGCTGGTGCGCCTTGGCGGCGGAGGTGCCTGCCGGGCCGTCGGCGGATGCGGTCGCGGAAGCGGCGCCGACCAGCGCGGTGGCTATCGCCGCGGTGACGAGACCGGAGAGCACGCGTCCACGCTTACGACCGGAGAGATTGCCCACTTGGTTCTCCCTTGGAGGCGATTCGGTGAGCGATGCCCGGAAGCATCGCCGATTCACCTTGATCATTCCCATGGGGTGCACGCACATCAACCGATTTATCAGGAGTCGGAAGTCACATCCGGGGCTGCGCTTGTCGCAAGCGCGGCCCCGGATGTCACGGCTCCCACACGGCGCGGGCGTGAGGCAGGATCAGAACAGGTTGTTGTACTGGTCCCAGCCGCCGCCGATCTTCACGCGCTTCTCGAAGGGGTCGGTCTGGCTGTCGTTGCCCTTGTAGAGCCACAGGACGCCGGACTTGTCACGGGCGAGCAGGTCGCTGCGGCCGTCACCGTCGACGTCACCCGTGCTCACGAGCTTGTCGTACTGGTTCCAGCCGCCGCCGATCTTGACGCGGTCGGAGAGGGGAGCGTGGGACTCGCCGGTGCCCTTGTAGTACCAGAGGTCGCCGTTCTTGTCCTTGGCGACGATGTCGGCCCTGCCGTCGCCGTTGAGGCTGCCCTTGCCGACGATGTCGGTGTACTGGTCCCACCCCGGGCCGACGCGGTACGGGTTCTCCAGGGTGCCGTCCTCACGGGCCAGGTAGAGCCACAGGACGCCGTTCTTGTCGCGGGCGAGGAGATCGGACTCGAGCGAGCCGCCGAGGTCACCGGGGGAGAAGATGCGGTCGAAGGCGTCCCAGCCGGGGCCGATCGCCTTGTCGCCGCGGGAGCCGTGGTACTCCAGCAGGCTGTTGTCGCTGTGCTGGTGGTACCAGCCGTCCATCTTGCCGTCGTGGTCGTGGTCGACGGTCGCGGTTTCCGAGACACGCGGCGCCGAACCGTAGAAGCCGTACTTCTCGACGTCCTCGAAGCCGCCCCGGCCGTTCGGCTGGTACTTGTAGATGTCCTGGACGTCCTTGACGTCCTGGGCGCGCTTCTCCGCGAACAGCGGGAACTGGGGGGCGCCGGCCGAGGGTATCTTCGGGGCGGCCTTCGCGCCCGGCGCGGTGCCGGCGGCGGCCGCCGTTCCGGCGGTGAGGCCGACCAGGGCGGCGGCAACCGCGGTGGTGCCGACCAGGCCCGACAGCCCGCGCCCGCGCTTACGACCGAAGTGAATCCTCATGTAATGCCCCCCATTGTCTAATGTCAGGATGCTGCGTCCCGAGATGGGCCGTAGCAAGACCTTGATCATCATTACATGAGATCTTCGGATGTCTAGGTGACTTCCGGACAGAAAGGGGCTGTACCTCCCCAGGAGGTACAGCCCCTACGTGGACGTCCGCGTCAACGGCGTCGGCTCAGCCCTGCGCCCCCAGCAGCTCCACCTCCGCCAGCGTCGCCTCCTGGCCCCCCGTCGGCTCCAGGCGCCAGTGGCGGTAGGCCGCCGGAGCGCGGAGGGCGAAGACGCGGGTCTGGCGGTCCCAGGTGAAGGACTCGGCGGTGCGGCGGTCGACCTCGGTCCAGGTGGTGCCGTCTGTCGAGCCGCGGAGCACCCAGCCGGTGGGGGCCTTGGCGCGGTCGGCGGAGGTGAGGGTGTAGGACGTCACCCGGGAGTCCCCCGGTGTGTCGAACGTGGCGGTGGTGAAGGACGCCGACGTGCGGGACGTGTCGTCGGTGAGGGCCGAGCCGTCGTGGGTCGTGACGTCGGTGAGCGGGGCCGGCGGCTTGTCGTCCGTCGTGAGGGAGGCCGGGCCCGCGTCCGGGGCCGTGGCCCAGCGGGACGGGCCGGGGCCCATGGCGAAGTCCAGGGTGCCACCCCTGGACAGCAGGGCGTGGGGGAGGGCGGTGCTGTTCCACGCGCGGCCGTTGACGCGCAGGCCCTGGACGTAGACGTTGCGGGCGCTGTTGCGCGGGGCGCGGATCACCAGGTCGCGGCCGTTCTCCAGATGGACGGTGGCTTTGGTGAAGAGGGGCGAGCCGATTGCGTACTCGCCCTGGCCCATCACGAGCGGGTAGAAGCCGAGGGCGCTGAAGACGTACCAGGCGGACATCTCGCCGTTGTCCTCGTCGCCGGGGTAGCCCTGGCCGATCTCGCTGCCGAGGTAGAGGCGGGAGAGGATTTCGCGGACCTTCTCCTGGGTCTTCCACGGCTGGCCCGCCGCGTCGTACATGTAGGCGATGTGGTGCGAGGGCTGGTTGCTGTGGCCGTACATGCCCATGCGGACGTCCCGGGCCTCGGTCATCTCGTGGATGACGCCGCCGTACGAGCCGGCGAACTCGGGGGCGCCCGTCTCGGGGGTGGCGAAGTAGGTGTCGAGCTTCTTGGCCAGGCCCGCGCGGCCGCCGTGGAGGTTGGCCAGGCCGCGGGTGTCCTGGGGGGCGGTGAAGGCGAAGTTCCAGCCGTTGGTCTCGGTGTAGTCGTTGCCCCAGACGCGCGGGTCGTAGGAGGCGGGCGGCAGGCGCCAGGCGCCGTTCGCGTCGCGGCCCTGGAAGAAGCCGATGCGGGGGTCGAAGAGCTTGACGTAGTTCCGGGCGCGGTTGAGGAAGTAGCCGGACTCCTCGCGGTAGCGCTCCTTGTGGGTCTTCTCGTAGAGGGCGCGGGCCATCCGGCCCAGGCCGAAGTCATTGAGGTAGCCCTCGAGCGCCCAGGACAGGCCCTCGCGGGTCCGGGTGCTGGTGTAGCCGAGGAAGACGGAGGTCTCCATGCCCTTGCGGCCGGTGCCGGGGCTGTCCGGGGCGACGGTGGCGTTCTTCAGCGCGGCCGCGTACGCCGCCTCGGCGTCGAAGGGGACGCCCTTGACGTAGGCGTCGGCGAAGGCGACGTCGGAACTGGTGCCCGTCATCAGGTCGGCGTAGCCGGGGGAGGACCAGCGGGAGATCCAGCCGCCGTCCTTGTACTGCTGGACGAAGCCGTCGATCAGTCTGCCCGCCTGGCGGGGAGTCAGTAGGGAGTACGCGGGCCAGGTGGTGCGGTAGGTGTCCCAGAAGCCGTTGTTGACGTAGATCTCGCCGTCGACGATCTGGGCGCCGGTCGTGGTCGGGGTGTTCTCGCCGGCGGGCGGGGAGAAGGGGCTGGCGTAGCGCGGCCGGGGGCGGGTGGGGGTGCCGGTGTTCTCGAATCCGGAGTTGGGATAGAGGTAGATCCGGTAGAGGCTGGAGTAGAGGGTGGTGAGCTGGTCTCGGGTCGCGCCCTCGACCTCGACGCGGCCGAGGAGGGTGTCCCAGGCGGTGCGGGCGTGGGTCATGACCTGGTCGAAGCCGGTGCTCGCCGGGATCTCCTGCTCGAGGTTGGCCCGGGCCTGGTCGGTGCCGATGAGGGAGGTCGCCACGCGCAGGGTGACCGTACGGCTCTTGCCGGGCGCGAAGCGCAGATAGCCGGTGACGGCGTCGCTGCCGGTGTCGCCCTTGAGCTTGCCGCTCGCGATGACGGGCGTGTCGAAGACGCCGTGGACGAAGAGGCGCCCGGCGCCGGTGGACAGCCCGCTCCGGACGTCCGAGTAGGCGCTGAAGGAGCGGTGCTCGGGGTCGAGGGTCAGTCCGCCGCGGTCCTTGACGTTGTCGAGGAGGACGCTCGCCTGGTCCGAGGGGAAGGTGAAGCGGATCATCGCGGCGTGGTCGCTCGGGGTGACCTCCGCCTTGAGGCCGTTCTCGAAGGTGACGGCGTAGTAGTGGGGCCGGGCGGTCTCGTTCTCGTGCCGGAAGGGCAGGGCGCGGGCGGCGCGGGAGGCGGGCGGGACGCCCGGGGACGCCGAGGGCATGAGCTGGAACGTCTGCCGGTCGCCCATCCAGGGGCTGGGCTGATGGCTCGCGGAGAAGGCCTGGAGGGTGGGGAGGTTGTCGGCGTTGTTGGTCGCCGCGTACTGGTAGAGCCAGTCCGTGACGCCCGCGTTGGTGACGGGCGTCCAGAAGTTGAAGCCATGGGGGACGGCGGTGGCCGGGAAGGTGTTGCCGCGGGAGAAGTTGGAGCTGGAGTGGGTGCCCCGGGTGGTGACGGCCCGGTCCGCCGGATGGGCGACGGGTGGCTCCTGGGGGGCCGGGGCGAGGGAGATGTCGTCGACCCAGCCGCGGAACTTCGCCGGGCCCACGGGCGAGTCGTACGCGATCAGCACCCGTTCCACGGTCTTCCCCGAGGCGACGGCCCCGATGCGCGACTCCTTGCTGTTCCACTGGTTGACGTAGAGCGTTCTGGAGGCGGCCTGGCCCTGCGGGGTCAGCCGCGCGCCGTGCTGGTCGACCGCGCCGAGCTCGCTGAGGTAGGTGCCGTCGGTGAAGGCGAGGTCGACGGCGACATGGGTGGCGGGATAGCGGGCGTCCGGCTCGGGGAGGGCGGGGAAGATCTTGTAGGAGAGCAGGGTCCTGGGGGTGACGCGCAGCCGGGTCCGGAAGATCTTGTTGTACGAGTAGGCGTGGCCGGTGGCCTGGTGCATGCCCCCGTAGCGCAGCGCGTGGGTGCCGGTGAAGCCGGCGCGGGCCTTGGCGGTGGGGGAGCCGGTGGGGCCGCGGTCGATGTGGCTGCGCATGTCGGCGGGCGGCGGGGTGCCGGTGTCGCCCGCCGCCAGCTGGAACTCGGCGAGCTGGGTGACGGGCTCGCCGTTGTTGCGCGTTATCTCCAGCCGGTACTGGCGGTAGGGACGGTTCCCGGAGAAGGAGAACTCCCGGGTCTGGAGCCGCTTTTCGAAGGCCTCGCCCTGGCGGGTGTCGAGCACCTGCCAGCCGCTGCCGTCGTCGGAACCCTTGAGCACCCAGTCCCGGGGGTCGCGGCCGGGGGCGTCGTTCGCGGAGGTCAGGGCGTAGCGCACGGCCGTGACGGGCCGGTCCAGCTCGAATTCCAGCCAGGCGGTGCGTTCGAAGGCGAGCCACTTGGTCGCGCTCTCGCCGTCGACCAGGTTCTCCTTGACCTCGCCCGCCTCGGCGTGCTCGCCGCTGGCGCGGACGGCGGTGACCCGGTCGGTGACATTGCCGGGGATGCCGCTGGTGTCGTCGCCGTCGACCCCGGCGGTGCGCGGGCGGCCGTCGCGGCCGGTCTCGACGCTGTCGGTCCAGTCGGGCCGCGGGTCGCCGGGCTCGAAGGAGGAGGCGAAGCGCTCGTCGGCGGCCGCGGCGGCCCGGGGCGGCGACGCCCCGACGATCTGGCCCTGCGTGACCTGAGCCCCCGTCATCAGTACGGTGGCCACCAGGAGCGCCGTGGGACGGGCGAGCGTACGCCATCTGCGGTACCCGGTTCCCGTTCGCATCCCTTTGCCTCTCCGCTGAACCCGGCACGGACGGCCGGACGACTCAGACAACGTTGTCACCCATGACGCGCAGTGTTAAGTAGTGCGTGAGACACCAGTGGTGTCAAGGGTCTCGGGGCTGGTGTCGCCGGACGGGTCCCAGGGGGGTCCCGGGGGGCTCCGAGGGGCGGCCGGAGAGGTCTCAACTCGGGAAAGACTGACGGTCAAAGCCGCTTTCGATCTTGCCCAGTTGATCGGAGTGGACTATACCTGTCGAACAGTCCGGGCGGCCGTGGCCGCCGTCGGGCCAGGGGGAGGGCGGCGCACGAGCACGCCGCGGGGGATTCTTCCCGGAGCGCACCCAGCACCAAGCTTCAACTGACCCGCGGTGTCGGGCCCTTCGGCGGTGACGAGTTCGCAAGGGGGAGACCGGTGCACCGCCTGAGTCCTGGAGAAGGCGAGGACTTGAGCATGGGAACCACCCCGGAATTCAGCCGGCGCGACCTGATCAAACGAGCCGCGGCGATAGGCCTGATCGCGGTGCCGACGATGAGCGTGCTGAGCGCCTGCGCCAGCGGGGACAGCGGCGGCGGGAACCAGGTCGACAAGGGCGAGAAGAGCGACAAGAACCCGCTCGCGGTCAATGGGAGCGCCGCCCTGGACGTCGTCATCTTCGACGGCGGTTTCGGCCAGCAGTACGCCAAGGACGCCGAGGCCGAATACCAGAAGGCCTTCCCCAAGGCCCAGGTGAAGCACTCCGCCACCCAGGAGATCCAGACCCAGCTCCAGCCCCGGTTCAACGGTGGCACCCCGCCGGACCTCATCGACAACTCCGGTGCCAAACAGATGGACATGGGCACCCTCGTCGCCAAGAAGCAGCTGACCGATCTCAACGCCCTGCTGGACGCGCCCTCTTATGACGACCCGTCGAAGAAGGTGCGCGACACCCTGCGCCCCGGCGTCGTGGAAATGGGCCAGTTCGACAGCAACGAGACCTGGGTCCTGTACTACGCCTATACGGTCTACGGCGTCTGGTACTCGAAGACGAACCTGGCGAAGCTCGACGCCCAGTACCCCGAGACCTGGGACGACATGCTCAAGGTCTGCGAGGCGGCGAAGAAGAAGGGCATCGCCGGCTGGACGTACGCGGGCAAGTACCCGTACTACCTGCCGTTCAGCCTCTACCCGTTCATCGCCAAGATCGGCGGTGTCGAGGTGCTGAAGAGAATCGACAACCTGGAGCCCAACGCCTGGAAGGACCCGGCCGTCAAGGCCGCCTTCGAGGCCTATTACGAGCTCTACAAGAAGGGCTATATCCTCCAGGGCACCCCGGGCCTGACCCATATCGAGTCACAGACGGCGTGGAACGAGGGGAAGGCGCTGTTCCTCCCCAATGGCTCATGGGTCGAGAACGAGTCGAAGAAGACCACGCCCGCCGATTTCCGGATGGCCGTGGGCGCACCCTCCGGCCTCGACAAGAGCGACAAGCTGCCGTTCGGCACCCTGTGGGCCTCCGGCGGCGAGCCCTTCATCGTGCCGAAGAACGCCAGGAACCCCCAGGGCGGCATGGAGTTGCTGCGGCTCATGCTGGGCAAGAAGTCCTCCCAGAACTTCATCAAGTCCGTCTCCTCGCTCACCTCCCTCAACGGCGGCACCGAGGGCCTGGCCCTCCCGTCGGGCCTCGCCTCCTCCCAGGAGGCGCTCACCAAGGCCGGGAAGAACGTGGTCAACCCGCGCCTCGTCGACTGGTACGTGGCCCTCCAGAAGGAGAAGATCGGCGTGGGGGCGCTCGGCGAGATGATGGCCGGCCGGCTGACCCCCGACGAGGCGATCACCAAGATCCAGCGCTTCGCCGACGAGACCGCGAAGGACGACTCCGTCAAGAAGTACCGGCACAAGTGAGCGGCGGCCATGCAGCACGGTAAGTACCGCTTCATCGCGGGTTTTCTGATCCTGCCCCTGGCGCTCTACGGCATCTTCGTCATCTCGCCGTTCGTCCAGGCCATCTACTACTCCTTCACGGACTGGACCGGACTGAGCCCCGACTTCCGGATGACGGGGTTCAAGAACTACCAACGGCTCTGGAACGACGACGTGTTCTGGAAGGCCGTCGGGCACAACGTCCTGCTGCTGCTCGTACTGCCGGTGGTGACGCTCGGGCTCGGGCTGTTCTTCGCCTTCATGCTCAACGTCGGCGGCCGCCGCAGGAAGAACGCGGCGGTCGCCGGGGTACGCGGGTCGGGCCTCTACAAGGTCGTCTACTTCTTTCCCCAGGTGCTGTCGATCGCCATCGTCGCCCTGCTGTTCCAGTTCGCCTACAACCCCAACAGCGGCGCCCTGAACTCCTTTCTGAGCGCCGTCGGCCTGGATTCCGTACGGCCGGAATGGCTGGGCGACCCCAGGCTCGCGCTGTGGTGCGTGACGGCGGTGATGGTGTGGAGCAACGTCGGCTTCTACGTGGTGCTGTTCTCGGCGGGCATGAGCGCCATTCCCCGGGACTTCTACGAGGCCGCCCTGCTCGACGGCGCCAATCGCCTCCAGACCTTCTTCCGGGTCACGCTCCCGCTGCTCTGGGACACCGTGCAGACCGGCTGGGTCTATATGGGCATCATGGCGCTCGACTCGTTCGCCGTCGTACAGATCATGACCGTGGGCCCGGGCGGGCCGGACTACTCCACGGAAGTGCTGTCCTTCTACCTCTACACCAAGGCGTTCCGTGACGGGCAGGCCGGATACGCCACGACGGTCGGTGTCGCCCTGCTCATCGTCACCATGATCTTCGCGGGCGTCGTGCTGAAGCTCGGCCGGCGCGAAAGGCTGGAGTACTGATGGCCGTGACGGCGGAACCCACCGAGGGGAGCGGCACCGCGACACCGGGGGCCGGGACGGCCGCCGGCTCCGGGGCGCCCCGCAAGAGCATGGGCCGCGAGGGCGGCGTCCTCAATGTCTTCTCCCACGGTGTGCTCTTCATCTGGGGCCTGATGGTCACCCTGCCCCTGCTGTGGGCGGTGATGAGCGCCTTCAAGACCGACAAGGAGATCTTCACCTCGCCCTGGGCGCTGCCCAAGGGGCTGCATTTCGACGCCTGGGGCCGGGCCTGGTCCCAGGCGCACATGAGCGAGTACTTCCTCAATTCCGTCATCGTCGTGGCCGGTTCGCTCGCCGGCACGATGCTGCTCGGGTCGATGGCCGCCTATGTCCTGGCCCGCTTCGAATTCCCCGGCAACCGCTTCATCTACTTCCTCTTCGTCGGCGGGATGAGCTTCCCGATCATCCTGGCGCTCGTGCCGCTGTTCTTCGTGATGAAGAACATGCAGCTGCTCGACACCTACCACGGGCTGATCCTGGTCTACATCGCCTATTCGCTGCCGTTCACGATCTTCTTCCTCAGCGGGTTCTTCAGGACCCTGCCGACCTCCGTCGCCGAGGCGGCGCTGATCGACGGGGCCTCGCACACCCGGACCTTCTTCCAGGTGATGCTGCCCATGGCGAAGCCGGGCCTGATCAGCGTCGGCATCTTCAATTTCCTGGGCCAGTGGAACCAGTACCTCCTGCCCACGGTGCTCAATGTGGGGGACGACGACAAGAAGCTGCTGCCCCAGGGGCTGGTCGCCCTCGCGGTCAGCCAGGGGTACAAGGGGGACTGGTCGGGGCTCTTCGCGGGCCTGGTCATGGCGATGCTGCCGGTGCTGGCCGCGTACATCGTCTTCCAGCGGCAGGTCCAGGCGGGGCTGACGGCCGGGGCCCTGAAGTAGTGCCGGCGGCTCCGGCGAAGCAGCGCCGGCCGGCCTCGGGCCGGGTGGCCGGAAATGGCCCCCCGGCCCGCCCGGCCCTTACGCTGTGGCGTCGGACCCTTGACGGGACGGAAGCCCTACGGCTGAGCTTAGGGTTCATATGTTGTAGGGATGGCCGGGCTCCAGAGCCGTAGTCCGGCCTCGGGGCGGCGGTCGGGCCGGCCCGGTGAGGCGGGAGTGGATGGGCGTGGAGACTCCGGGGTCGCAGTCGTCGCTGCACCGGGCCAACCTGGAGCGGGTCGTACGCGCGGTGCGCATGGCGGGCTCGCTCACCCAGGCGGAGATCGCCCGGACCACCGGGCTGTCCGCCGCCACCGTCTCCAATATCGTCCGGGAGCTGAAGGACGGCGGGACGGTCGAGGTGACCCCCACCTCCTCCGGCGGCCGGCGCGCCCGCAGCGTCTCGCTCTCCGGCGACGCCGGGATCGTCGTGGGCGTGGACTTCGGCCATACCCACCTGCGGGTCGCCGTCGGCAACCTCGCCCACCAGGTGCTGGCCGAGGACGCCGAGCCGCTCGATGTGGACGCCTCCGCGGAGCAGGGGTTGCAGCGGGCCGAATACCTGGTCAGGACCCTGATCACCAAGGCCGGGATCAACCCGGGCAAGATCGTCGGGGTGGGGCTGGGCGTCCCCGGCCCGATCGACGCGGAGTCCGGGGTGCTGGGCTCGACCGCGATCCTGCCCGGCTGGGCCGGCACCAATCCCCGCGACGACCTCGCCGCCCGCCTCGGCGTGCCCGTCCACGTCGACAACGACGCCAATCTCGGCGCCCTCGGCGAGCTGGTGTGGGGCGCGGGCCGGGGCGCCACGGACCTGGCGTACATCAAGGTCGCCAGCGGCGTGGGCGCGGGCCTGGTGATCAACGGCAAGATCTACCGGGGCCCGGGCGGCACCGCCGGGGAGATCGGCCACATCACCCTGGACGAGTCCGGCCCGGTCTGCCGCTGCGGCAACCGCGGCTGCCTGGAGACCTTCACCGCCGCCCGATACATCCTGCCGCTCCTCCATTCGGCCCACGGCACCGATCTGACCGTGCCGCGCGTGGTGGAGCTCGCCCGCGAGGGCGACCCGGGCTGCCGCCGGGTGATCTCCGACGTCGGCCGGTACATCGGCAGCGGCGTGGCCAACCTCTGCAACCTCCTCAACCCCAGCCGGGTCGTCCTCGGCGGCGACCTCGCCGACTCGGGCGAGCTGGTGCTCGCGCCCATCCGCGAGTCCGTCTCGCGGTACGCGATCCCGAGTGCCGCCCGCCGGCTGGAGGTCGTGCCGGGGGCGCTGGGCGGCCGCTCCGAGGTGCTGGGCGCGCTGGCGCTCGTTCTCAGCGAGATGGGCGACTCGACCCTGCTGGATCCGGCCGGCCCGCCGCGTTCCGCGATACCGGCCTGAGGCCTGACGGCCCTTTCCGGACCACGCGCGGGGCGCGCACAGCGCTTTCGCGCGCTCCGGAAGGGCCCGGAAGGATCCGGAAAGGTCCGGGCGGGTCCGGAAAGGTCCGGGAAAAGACACGCCGACGCCGCGATGCGTCACCTCTTGAGTTCACACAGATAACGAATGGCATCGTTGCCATCTCGTTAAGAATTTACTTCTTGACGCTCCTTTGGCGGCCGAGTTGACTTCCGGTCACCTCGGCCGCAATGGCGCGGCCTCGTCAGGGAGGTAACTGCAAGTGAACGCTCATCTGCGTCGTGCGGCTGTGGTCTTGGCCGCCGCCTCGATGGCCGCCGGGCTGGCGGCCTGTGGCAGTGCCAAGGAAGCGGGCGGCGGTACCGCGAAGAAGGACAAGAAGGGCCCGCTGACCATCGGTCTGCTGCTGCCGGAGAACCAGACCGCCCGCTACGAGCGGTTCGACCGGCCGCTGATCGAGAAGAAGCTCAAGGAACTCGCGGGCGCCGACACCGTCATCCTCTACGACAACGCCAAGCAGGACGCCTCGGTCCAGCAGCAGCAGGTCGACACGATGATCACCAAGAAGGTCGACGCCCTGATCCTCGACGCGGTGGACGCCAAGTCGATAGCGAGCTCGGTCAAGAAGGCCAACGACAAGGGAATTCCCGTCGTCGCCTACGACCGCCTCGCCGAGGGCCCGGTCAAGGCGTACACCTCCGTCGACAACGAGCGCGTGGGCAGGATCCAGGGTGAATCCTTGCTCAAGGAACTCGGCGACAACGCCTCGAAGGGCCAGATCGTGATGATGAACGGCGCGATCACCGACCCCAACGCCAAGATGTACAAGGCCGGCGCCCATTCCGTGCTCGACGGCAAGGTCAAGGTCGGAAGGGAGTACGACACCAAGGAATGGAAGCCGGAGAACGCCAACGAGAATATGAAGGGCGCCATCTCCTCCCTCGGCAAGGACAACATCATCGGCGTCTACTCGGCCAACGACGGCATGGCCGGCGGCATCATCACGGCCCTGCGCAGCGCCGGCTTCGACAAGCTCCCGCCGGTCACCGGCCAGGACGCCGAGCTCTCGGCCGTCCAGCGGATCCTCGCGGACGAGCAGTTCATGAGCGTCTACAAGCCCTACAAGCCCGAGGCGGACGCGGCCGCCGAACTGGCCGTCGCCCTCGCCCGGGGCAAGGCCGTCGGCGACATCGCCAAGGCCACCGTCTCCAGCGGCACCACCAAGAAGGTCCCCGCCGTCATCGTCACGCCCTTCGCCCTCACCAAGGCGGACATCGCGAAGTACGTCGGCCAGGAGGGCTTCTTCACCAAGGACGAGATCTGCACCGCCAAGTACCGCGCGCAGTGCGACGCGGCCGGGCTGAAGTGAGGGGATGACGCACATGTCCGCTCCGCCCGTGCTGGCGCTGCGAGGGATCTCCAAGCGCTTCGGGGCCGTCCAGGCGCTCACCGACGTGGAACTGGAGATCCACGCCGGTGAGGTGGTCGCCCTCGTCGGCGACAACGGCGCCGGCAAGTCCACCCTGGTCAAGACCATCGCGGGCGTCGGCCCGGCCGACGACGGCGTCATCGAGTGGCAGGGCCGGCCCGTCACCGTGGACCGGCCGCACACCGCCCAGGAACTGGGCATCGCGACCGTCTACCAGGACCTCGCCCTCTGCGACAACCTCGACGTCGTCGGCAACCTCTTCCTCGGCCGGGAGATCGCCCGCGCCGGGGTGCTGGACGAGGTCGAGATGGAACGCCGCTCCCGGGAGCTCCTCGCCACCCTGTCCATCCGCATCCCCAGCGTCCGGATCCCCGTCGCCTCGCTCTCGGGCGGGCAGCGGCAGACCGTCGCCATCGCCCGTTCGCTGCTGGGCGAGCCCAAGGTCGTCATCCTCGACGAGCCCACCGCCGCCCTGGGCGTGGAGCAGACCGCCCAGGTCCTCGACCTGGTCGAGCGGCTGCGCGAGCGCGGCCTGGGCGTGATCCTCATCAGCCACAACATGGCGGACGTGAAGGCCGTCGCCGACCGGGTCGCGGTGCTGCGCCTCGGCCGCAACAACGGCACCTTCGAGGTGCGGACGACCTCCCAGGAGGAGATCATCTCGGCCATCACCGGCGCGACCGACAACGCTGTCACCCGGCGTAGGGCCCGCACGACCGGGGAGGGAACGCCGTGACCGCCGATATGTCCAAGAAAACTGGAGCCAAGGAGCCCCGGGACGCCGCCGCGCCCGCCGCGGAGGCCGCGGCCCCGCCCGTCGACCCCCGGCTGCTGGTCCGCGAGGAGGGCTTCGCCGGCTACTGGAGCGAATTCCGCCGGAAGCTGCGCAGCGGTGAGCTGGGGTCGCTGCCCGTGGTGGTCGGGCTGATCGTCATCGGCCTGGTCTTCCAGCTGCGGGATTCGGCCTTCCTGGGCGCCGAGAACCTCTCCAACCTGTTCGTCACCGCCGCGGGCACCGGCCTGATCGCGGTCGGCATCGTCTTCGTGCTGATCCTCGGCGAGATCGATCTGTCAGTGGGCTCGGTCAGCGGCCTGGCCGCCGCCGTCCTCGCCGTGCTCAACGTCCACCACGGCGTGCCCGAGTGGCTCGCCCTGGTGATCGCCCTGGTCACCGGGGCCCTCGCCGGGGTGCTGCACGGCTTCTTCTTCGCCCGGATCGGCGTACCCGCCTTCGTCGTCACCCTGGCCGGCCTGCTCGGCTGGAACGGTCTGATGCTCCAGGTGCTCGGCTCCAACGGCACCATCAACCTCGACGACTCCGGGCTGGTCGCCGATCTGACCAATCACTACTTCACCGACATCTCCGCCGCCTACGGGCTGGCCACCCTTGGCGCGGCGGTGTTCTTCCTGGCCTCCTGGCGCGACAGCAGGCGGCGCGAGGCGGCCGGCGTCCCCAGCCGCCCGCTCAGCGAGATCGTGCTGCGCACGGCCGTCCTCGCGGTGCCCGCCTATGCGGTGGCCTGGCTCCTCAACCAGTACAAGGGCCTGCCACTGGCCTTGGTGATCTTCCTCGGGGTGGTGGTCGCGCTGGACTTCGTGCTGCGCCGTACCTCCTACGGGCGCAAGATCTTCGCCCTCGGCGGCAGCGTCGAGGCGGCCCGCAGGGCCGGCGTCAACGTCGCGGCGGTGCGGATCTCGGTCTTCGCGCTGTCCGGCACGATGGCGGCGCTCGGGGGCATGTTCCTGGCCTCCCAGATCAACGCCGCCAACCAGTCCTCGGGCGCCGGCAGCCTGCTGATGAACGCCATCGCGGCGGCCGTCATCGGCGGCACCAGCCTCTTCGGCGGCCGGGGCTCGACCTGGTCGGCGCTGCTGGGCGTGCTGGTGATCCAGTCGATCGCCTCCGGGATGGCCCTGCTGGGCATCGCCTCGGCGGTCCAGTACATGATCACGGGCGCGGTGCTGCTGGCCGCCGTGGTGATCGACTCCCTCTCCCGCCGGACCCAGAAGACGGCCGGCCGGGTGTAGCGGGCGCGGGCGGGCGTACGGGCGAGGGGCCCGGGCCGGATGGCCGGTCCGGGCCCCTCGCCGTGCGCGTCCGCCCGGCCTTTCATAGGGTGTGTGATCTCGCTCCGCCGAACGCGTGAGATAGCTCGCATCACCCGTTCACCGCCATTGCAGGCGGACCAGGGGCGGAACATTAGACTCGACGGACCGGCGAGCTCGACCAGGCTCGACAGCTCGAACAAGGAGGCACGGGTGGCGCTGCTGACCCGCATCAGGGAACCGCGCGATCTGGACCGGCTCACCCCGGAGCAGCTCGACCGGCTGGCCGCGGAGATCCGCACCTTCCTCGTCGACGCCGTCTCCAAGACCGGCGGACACCTCGGGCCCAACCTCGGCGTCGTCGAGCTCACCATCGCCATGCACCGGGTCTTCGACTCGCCCAGGGACAAGGTGCTCTTCGACACCGGCCACCAGGCGTACGTCCACAAGCTGCTCACCGGCCGCCAGGACTTCTCGCAGCTCCGCGCCAAGGGCGGCCTGTCCGGCTACCCCTCGCGCGCCGAGTCCGAGCACGACGTGATCGAGAACAGCCACGCCTCGACCGTCCTGGGCTGGGCCGACGGCCTCGCCAAGGCCAACCAGATCCTGGGCAGGAAGGACCACGTCGTCGCCGTCATCGGCGACGGCGCGCTCACCGGCGGCATGGCCTGGGAGGCGCTGAACAACATCGCCGTCGCCAAGGACCGCCCGCTCGTCATCGTCGTCAACGACAACGAGCGCTCCTACGAGCCCACCATCGGCGGCCTCGCCAACCACCTGGCCACCCTGCGCACCACCGACGGCTACGAGCGCTTCCTCGCCCGCGGCAAGGACCTCCTGGAGCGCACGCCGGTCCTCGGCAAGCCCCTCTACGAGACGCTCCACGGCGCCAAGAAGGGCCTGAAGGACTTCATCGCCCCGCAGGGCATGTTCGAGGACCTCGGCCTGAAGTACGTCGGCCCGATCGACGGCCACGACATCGAGGCCCTGGAATCCGCGCTCCAGCGCGCCAAGCGCTTCGGCGGCCCCGTCCTCGTGCACTGCCTCACCCAGAAGGGCCGCGGCTACAAGCACGCCGAGCAGAACGAGGCCGACCGCTTCCACGGCATCGGCGCCATCCACCCCGACACCGGCCTGCCCGTCTCCTCCGGCGGCGCCAGCTGGACCTCCGTCTTCGCCGACGAGATGGTCAAGCTCGGCCAGGAGCGGGAGGACATCGTGGCCATCACCGCCGCGATGATGCAGCCCGTCGGCCTCGGCAAGTTCGCCAAGGCCTTCCCCGAGCGCGTCTACGACGTCGGCATCGCCGAGCAGCACGCCGCGACCTCCGCGGCGGGCCTGGCCACCGGCGGCGTCCACCCGGTCTTCGCCGTCTACGCCACGTTCCTCAACCGCGCCTTCGACCAGGTCCTGATGGACGTCGCCCTGCACAAGTGCGGCGTGACGTTCGTCCTGGACCGGGCCGGCGTCACCGGCGACGACGGCGCCTCCCACAACGGCATGTGGGACATGTCGATCCTCCAGGTCGTCCCCGGCCTGCGGATCGCCGCCCCCCGCGACGCCGACCAGGTCCGCGCCCAGCTGCGCGAGGCCGTCGAGGTCAAGGACGCCCCCACCGTCGTCCGCTACTCCAAGGGCACCGTCGGCCCCGCCGTCGAGGCCGTCTGCCGCATCGGCGGCATGGACGTGCTGCGCCGCCCCGCCGACGCCACCGAGAAGCCGGACGTCCTCATCGTCTCCGTCGGCGCGCTCGCCCCGATGTGCCTGGAGATCGCCGACCTCCTCGACAAGCAGGGCATCTCCGCGACCGTCGTCGACCCGCGCTGGGTCAAGCCCGTCGACGAGGCCCTGCCGGGCCTGGCCGCCGAGCACCGCGTCGTCGTCACCGTCGAGGACAACGGCCGTGTCGGCGGTGTCGGCTCGGCGGTCGCGCAGGCGCTGCGCGACGCCGGGGTGGACCTGCCGCTGCGCGACTTCGGCATCCCGCCGCGCTTCCTCGACCACGCCTCCCGCAAGGAGGTCATGGCGGAGATCGGGCTCACCGCCCCCGACATCGCCCGCCAGGTCACCGGCCTCGTCGCCAAGCTCGACGGGCGCCTCGACGGCGCCGACGCGACCGCGGAGGCGCTGAAGGCCGCCGAGGCCACCGGCTCCAACGAGTCCTCCGAGGCGGGGGAGACCGCCGAGGCCGTCCGCGACTGACGGGCCCATCGCCGTCCCGAAGGGCCGGCCGCACCACCCGCAGGGGTGGTCCGGTCGGCCCTTCCGCATGGATGCGTCTGTCCTCCATCGGGTGAATCCTGGGGGTGGGTGGCTGTGGCCGCCCGCATCACGCCCCGATCATCGCGGACACTCGCTCAGTTCGGGCAGGGCGAGCGACGCCGAGCAGGTGGAGGTGAGCCGATGAGCGCAGAGCGACCCGTCCGGAGCGGCCGCGGCAGAAGCGGCATGTTCCGGACCAAGACGGTGGAGCAGTCCATCCAGGACACCGAGGAACCGGAACACTCCCTCCGGAGGGACCTGTCCGCCCTCGACCTCACCGTGTTCGGCGTCGGCGTCGTCATCGGCACCGGCATCTTCGTCCTCACCGGAAAGGTCGCCAAGGAGAACGCCGGGCCCGCCGTGGCCCTCGCCTTCGTCCTCGCCGGTATCGTCTGCGGGCTCGCGGCGCTGTGCTACGCCGAGTTCGCCTCCACCGTGCCGGTGGCCGGGTCCGCGTACACCTTCTCGTACGCGACGCTCGGCGAGCTCCCCGCGTGGATCATCGGCTGGGACCTGATCCTGGAGCTGGCGCTGGGCTGCGCCGTGGTGGCCGTCGGCTGGTCCGGCTACATCCAGTCGCTGCTGGCCAACGCCGGCTGGCATCTGCCGGGGCCGCTGACCGGCGCCCATGGCGGCAGCTTCGGCTTCGACCTCCTCGCCGCCGTCCTCGTCCTGGTGCTGACGGCCATTCTGGTCGCCGGGATGAAGCTGTCCTCACGGGTGACGGCCGTCGTGGTCGGGGTGAAGGTCACCGTGGTGCTCATCGTCATCATCGTGGGCGCCTTCTTCATCAACGGGTCCAACTACGAGCCCTTCGTCCCGCCGTCGAAGGGCACCGCGGGCGGCAACGGGCTCGCCGCGCCGCTGGTCCAGCTGATGTTCGGCTTCACCCCGTCCAACTTCGGCGTCATGGGCATCTTCTCCGCGGCCGCCGTGGTCTTCTTCGCCTTCATCGGCTTCGACATCGTGGCCACCGCGGCCGAGGAGACCCGCAACCCCCAGCGCGACCTGCCGCGCGGCATCCTCGGCTCCCTCGTCATCTGCACTGTGCTCTACGTGGCCGTGTCCATCGTCGTCACCGGTATGCAGAAGTACGACAAGCTCTCCACGAAGGCGCCGCTCGCCGACGCCTTCAAGGACGCCGGGCACCCCTTCTGGGCCGGGCTGATCAGCTTCGGCGCGGCCGTCGGCCTCACCTCCGTCTGCATGATCCTGCTCCTCGGGCAGAGCCGGGTGTTCTTCGCCATGAGCCGTGACGGGCTCCTGCCCCGCTTCTTCTCGACCGTCCACCCGCGCTTCGGCACGCCCTATCGCTCCACGGTCCTCCTGGGCGTCGTCGTCGCGATCGTCGCGGGCTTCACCTCGATCGACGTCCTCGCCGAGCTCGTCAACATCGGCACGCTGTTCGCCTTCGTCGTCGTCGCGGCGGGCGTGGTCGTCCTGCGCCGCAGCCGCCCCGACCTGCCGCGAGCCTTCCGTACCCCGTTCGTGCCCTACGTCCCCGTGCTGTCGGTGCTCGCTTCGCTGTGGCTGATGCTCAACCTGCCGGCGGAGACCTGGGTGCGGTTCGCCGTGTGGATGCTCATCGGCGTCGTCGTCTACTTCGCCTACGGGAGGAGGATGAGCCGGGTGAGCCAGGCGCAGCGGAGCGGGCCGCCCACCATCTGACCCGGACCCAGGCCCGGACCCGGGGGCCGCGGTCTACGGGCGTACCGCCCGCGGCCCCACCACCTCGGCGCCCAGCGCCCTCACCCGCTCGCGCAGTTCCCGGTCCGCCGTGACGACCACACAGCGCCGCCCCGGCGCCCGCGCGGCGACCAGCTCCACGATCCGGTCGTCCCCGCTGCCGCCGGCCGCCTCGACGCCCACCCCGGGCACCGGCGCGGTGCCGCGCGCCGCGCCCTCCACCACCAGCACGATCTCCGGAGGGACGGCCGGCGGCGGCTCCACCACCCCCTCCGGAAGCCCTTCCCGCGCGTAGCCCGCCAGCAGGTCCCGCAGCCGCTCGGCCGCCCCGCGCCGGTCGTGCCACCAGCCGTCCGGCACCGAACCGACGACGTTGGCGGCGTCCACGACAAGAAGAGCGGAATCAGGGGTTCTGGGGGATTCCGGGGCCGGTGCGGTCATGGCGATCAGCTTGGCACGCCGTCAGCGGGCGGAATCCGCAGTGTTAATGTCGAGGATCGACAAAATCGGTAAAGGCTTTCCAAGAGAGGCTGGTCAGCGAGTCATGGCAGTGCGCACGGCCACCACCACCGGCTGGTTGCTGCGGGGTGACGACGGCCGGCTGACGGCCTACGTCCCGGTCTCGGGCGGTCTCCTCCGCTGGACCGAGGCCCGCCCCGGCGGCCCCGAATGGACGGGCCCCGAGCGGGTGGACGTGCCGGGGCTGGAGCCGTACCTCTCCATAACCCGGAGCGCCGAGGGCTATGTGTACCTCGCCGGGCTCCGCCGCCGCCCCCACGAGGACGGCCGCGCCGAGACCGACGTGGTCTACAGCACGCAGTTCCAGTCGGGCCGCGCCATGACGCAGTGGCGGTCCATCGGCACGCCCCACGGCGGCGACTGGGAGAAGGCCGGACGGATCGGCTTCCCTGTGGCCGCCGTCGACGGCGTCGGCCTCCACCTCTATTTCCGCAACGCCGGCCGCGGCATAAGCGGACGCCGCCAGGACGCCAAGGGCATCTGGGGCCGCTGGCTGGACCTCGCCGGCAGCAAGGTCGTCGAGTCGGGATCCGCGGCCGTCTCCGCCGACGGGCACGTCGAGCTCGTCGCGCCCGCGCCGGACCACGTCCTGCGGTGGCGCCAGGAGGAGCCGGGCGGGCCGCTGAAGCGGATGCCCGACACGGCGGTGAAGTCCCTGCCGGGGTCTTTTTCGTCCGCCTCGGCCGGAGCCGGCGCGGACGTCGCCCACTACTGGCGTACGGAAGGGGACTCGGTCCTGCACACCCAGTGCGCGGGTGAGTCGCGGGCCCTGCCGTCGCTGGGAGGTGACGGGAGCGGTCCGGTGGCCGCCCTGGGCGACGTGCTGGTGCAGCGATCGGGTGCCGGCCGGGTCCTCGTCGCGGTGGGCGAGGACGGATCGTGGACCGACACGGGGCAGGAGTGCGTGGGGGCGCCGGCGGTGGCGTACGACGCGGAGGGCCGTGTCGTCGTGGCGGCCGTCGCCCCCGACGGAGGGCTGCGGGTCGCGCGGCAGCGCGGGGATGCGGCCGGGTTCGACCTCGGGCCGTGGGCGCGAGCATAGTTCTTGTCTCGAGCGCCGGACGGGCTGACTTTGTCAGCCCGTCCGGCGCTCGAGGACATTACAAACGCGTCGCGCTGCGCAACCCCGTCGCATAGAAGCCGTTGCCGTCGAGGCGGGCCGTGCCGCCCTTGTCGCCGAAGGTGGGGCCGTTGGCCTCCTCGCGGCTGGAGATGAAGCGGGGCTTGCCGTCGGTGTCGAGGCCCAGGTAGACGCCGACGTGGTCGAGGCGTTCGCCGGTGCGCTTGTCGATGTCGAAGAAGACCAGGTCGCCCGGCTGGAGCTTGTCGATGGCCGCCGGGCGCTTGCCCGTCAGTTCCAGCACCGGCACGCCCGGGGCGAGGCGGGCCATGCCGTTGGCCGTGCGCGGCAGGCCGTCGCCCTTGGTGTCCTTGCCCAGCAGGGGGTAGCGGGCGCGGTAGCCGAAGACCGTGCGGACGAAGCCGGAGCAGTCCATCGCGCGGAAGCGCTGCGTCTCGGGCTTCTCCACCGTGCCGTCGCGGAAGGTGTAGGGGATGCCCAGGTAGTCGTAGAAGTCGGACTGCTCCAGGCGCATGTCCCCGGCCTCGGAGCCGTTGGGGTTCAGCGGGCCGAACTGGGCGTCGCCCGCGTAGGGGATGCCGTGGGCGTCCTTCTTCTGCGGGGCGCCGTCGAGGTACTCCATGGAGAACGCGAAGATGTCCGGCTCCTGGCTGCCGAGCTGGGTGGCGAACCACTCCTTGAACCAGGGGGCCTGCTCCGCGCCCTCCTTCCACCTCTCCGGCAGCAGCCGCACCCAGCTGTCGGTGGTGACCTTCGCCGAGGTGTAGTTGGGCTCGGTGAAGGTCCGGCTGGGGCCGGTGAGCACGGCGGTGCGGGCGCTGTCGGTGAAGGTGGCGAGCACCGAGCCGTCGGCGGAGCGCACGACCGTACGGGCCGGGGAGGAGAGGCGCTCGAAGCGGCGCTCGCCCGTGGCGGTGGCCTTGCCGGCGGCCTTGCTCGCCGGGCCGATGGTGCGTACCGGCGGGGCCGGGTCGTCCTGCCGGTCGCGCAGCTCCACCGTGAGGTAGGCGCTGGTGCCGAGCAGCCCCAGGAGGACGAGGGCGTGGAGGGCGCGCCTGCCGTTCGGGCCGCCGCCCTTGCGGCGGGTGCTGTGCTTCCGGGACATGAGGATGAGCTCCGTGGTCAGACGGTGGGCATGAAGCCGAGCAGGATCCCGGCGGTCAGGACGACGTAGTTGGCGAGCGACACCGTCGCCGTCGCCAGCAGGGTCGCGCCGCGCGGCTGGCGGACCAGCTGATAGGCGATCAGGCCCGGGACGATGAAGCCCAGGGTCTGGTTCGCGTACATCAGGGGGAACTGCTGCTGGAGGATGATGTGGAGCGTCGCCTGGAGGACCACGCCGGTCAGCACGACGGCGGCGAAGAGCCGCTTGCCGTAGAGGATGACGTGACGCTGGAGCAGCAGCGTGCCCAGATAGGTCAGGACGGTGATGCCGACGACCATCGCGGCGCGCTGGAGGTCCTCCACCAGGGTCAGGGCCAGCCAGCCGGGGGTGATCATGCCGCCGGGGGAGAGGTTGGTGGTGAGGTAGCAGACCAGCGAGAACAGCAGCCCCAGCGCGATCCCGATGGCGGCGATCTCCGGAGTGAGGACGGCGGGGATCAACGGAAGTCTCCTGTGTGCTGCGGCTGCGGCGTCGGCTGCGATGGGTCGTCGGAGGGGAGTTCGGCCAGGCGTTCCAGCAGCAGCTCGCCCTGGCCGTGGATGTTGCCGATGGCGATGAGCGAGGCGCCGGGGCCGAGCCGGCCCAGGATCTCCCGCTCCAGCTCGGCCGGGTCGCGGCGGTCGCCGCCCAGGTCGACGATCCGTGAGCGCCACTCGGCGGGGATCGCGTCGGCGGCGCTCTTCGTCGGGTGGCCGATCAGGAAGACCGACTCCGGGGCGAGCCGGGGGATCAGCTCGCCCATCTGGCCGTTGCGCTCGACACGGTCGGGACGGCAGTTGATCAGTACGTGCAGGGGGCGGTCGACGGCGCCGAGGCCCAGCAGCTGCTCGACGTTCATCAGCGTCGACTCGGGGTCGTTGGCCGCGAAGATGTTGGCGAAACGGAACGGCACGCCCTCGGGGGTGCGGTAGCGCTCCACGGACAGCACACCGGGGTCCGGCGGCGCGTCGTACATGCCCCGCAGGGCGGTGGCCCGGTCCACGCCGAGGAGCTCGGCGACGGCGAGCGCGATGGCCACGTTCTCCTTGAACGTGAACCAGCTGAAGCCGCGCAGCTCCTCGTCGGTGACCGTCTCCGGGTCCACGGCGATCAGCCGGCAGTCGCGCCTGCCGGCCTCCTCGCGCAGGATGTGCAGCCGGTCGCGCTCGGCGGTGACGCAGATGCCGCCGACCGGCATGGACCGGCTCAGGGAGCGGGCCACATCGTCGAGGGTCGGGCCCATCTCGGCGAGGTGGTCCTCGCGGACGTTGCACAGCACGCCGATGGTGGAGCGGATCAGCTTGGTCTGGTTGACCTCCTGAAGGGCCGGCATCACGGCCATGCACTCGATGACCAGGGCGTTCGGGCGGTAGGCGGCGGCCCGGCGCACGATGCCGATCTGCTCGACGACGTTGGCGATGCCGAACTTGCGGTAGACGGGCTCCTCGGTGGCGTCCGGGTGGATGAAGCGGGCCGCGGTGCCGGTGGTCTTGGCGACCGTGACCAGCCCGCCGCCGCGCAGCGCGCCCGCGCACAGCCGGGTGATGGAGCTCTTCCCCCGGATGCCGTTGATCAGCACCCGGGTGGGGATCGCGTCGAGGTTGGTGAAGTGCCGGCGTTGCTCGATCACGCCCGCGACCAGGAGGATCGCGCAGCAGATCACCAGGACCGTATAGAGGAAGAGCACGCGTCAGGTCCTTCCGGAGGGGCGCGCCAGCTGCTGCCGGATCAGTTCGAGGTTGCGGACGACCGCGCCCGTCTCGTCGTGGTGCTGGGGGAACAGGACGGTCTTGCGGTCGCCTCCGGCCAGCGCCTCCGCCTGGCCGGCGAGCTTGCGCAGCGGGCGGATCACGATGATGTGCAGCCAGCCCAGGCAGGCCACGGCGGCGGTCACGCCGAGGAGCCCGGCGAGCATGGTGCGCCGCTGGGCGCGGTACTCGGGAAGCTCCAGCCAGGACGTCGGCTGGGAGCTGACGACCTGCCAGCCGAGGTCCTTGACCGCGCCGCCGCCGGTGAAGGGGGCGGCGGCCGTGATGTCGGAGGTGCCCTTGCCGCGGTGGAGGACGGCGGTGCCGGAGGTCTTGCCGGGGTGCTTCGCGGCGGTGACCGCGAGGTCGTCGAGGTGGCCCGAGGGCAGCTTGGCGAAGGCCCGGAAGCCGTGGGCGCGGTCGGCGGCGACGATCCGGTGGGCCTTGTCGATCAGCCAGACCTGGCCGAGGCCGGGCCGGGTGACCATCGAGACGAGGAACTGCGGGTCGTACTCGCCGACCACCGCGCGGCCCTTGCCGCCGGGCACGGCCGCGTAGGCGGCGATCAGCGGTTCCTTGCCGGAGGTGTTGAGCTGGACGACGGAGTCCTCATGCGGCGCCTTGCCGACCGGGTGGTGCGGGGCGGCTCCGGCGCGCGTGAGGACCTTGCCCGCGCCGTCGAGGACGTAGACCGCGCGGTAGCGGCCGTGTTCGCGCAGCGTCTTGTCGAGGACGGACTTGTCGGCGGCCTCCGACGCCTCGCGGTCGTCCGCGCCGAGGGCCTGCGCCACGGAGGCGACGTCGGCCCAGCCCTCGTTGAGCGCCTTGCGCACCCGGTCGGAGGCGGTGTCGGTCCGGCGGCGCTGGTCCTCCACCAGCTGCTGGGGCACGGTCACGGCGCCGCCCGCGCGGCCCGCGAGCAGCAGCAGCGGCGCGGCCCAGGCGAGCAGGACCACGGCGCATACGATCACGGAGCCGCGGGTGCCGAAGCCGCCGCGCGCCCGGCCGGTACGGGTGGGCCGTCCGCCGAGCAGCTGGCGGCGCAGGCTCTCCAGGGCGGCGCCGACCCGGGCCGGCTCACGGCCCCTGAAACGGCGGACGGGCCGGTCCAGTTCGCCCCGGGCGAGCCGGCGGCTCTCCAGGTACAGCTGGAGCAGCGGCCGCTGGACGGTGGTCAGCAGCACCCAGCCCACGATCAGGGCGAGGACGAGCAGGACGCCGGCGGCGGCGAGCCCGAAGGCCTGGGTGCGTACGGCGGACGGGTCCTCGGTGGCCTCGACGGAGGTGACGACGGACAGGCCGAGGGCGCCCGCGGGGCTCGTCTCGCCGGGGGCGCGCCCGGCGGCCGCGTAGCCCACGGCCATCCGGGTGTCGCCGCGCCCGGTGCCCATGAGGTGGCCGCTCGCGCCGGGGTGACCGCCGGGCTCGGGGGTCTTCGAGGATTCGGCGGCGGCCTTCTTGCGGGCGTTCTTCGCCCACGCCTTGCGGGCGACGGACGGGCCGTCGCTGGCCAGGACGGTGCCGGCGGAGTCGACGACCAGCAGCGAGCGGTCCTCGCCGGAGGAGATGCCGGGAACGTTGAGGGTGCCGGAGGCGACGAGCAGCCGGGGCCGTTCGCCGCGCAGGGCCGCCATGACGAGCATCCGGGTCTCGCCGGAGGGCAGCCGCACCAGCTGCGGGCCGAGCGGGGTGGTGCCCCCGGCTTCACCGGGTTTGGCGTCCTTCGTGCCCGGCTGCCCGGCCCTGCCGCCGAGGACGGTCGCCAGGGGGATGTTCTCGCCGCGCGCGGCGAGGAGGGTGCCGCTGCCCGGGTCGACGACGGCGGTGCCGCGCCACTTGCCGTAGACCTTGCCGAGCTGGTCCATCAGGGCGTCGGGGGCGCCCGCCTTCTCACCGCCGAACCGGTCGGCGGCGCGCTGGATGTCGGTGACGCTCTCGTCGAGGGAGGCCCGCAGCGACAGGGCGCCGTCCTCGGCCACGTGCTGCTGGGAGGTCAGCACGGCCCGGTCGACGAGGGCCCGGTCGCGGTCGCCGAGCACCAGGGCCGTCGTGCCCGCGACCGCCAGGAGCAGCGCCAGCAGGGCGGCGATCGGCGGGCGGGCGCCGCCCAGCAGGGGCATGTCGGCGCGGCGGCGCGTCTTGCGCCGACGGGAGCCGCGCGATGCGGACAACGGGGTTCCTCTCGGTGGTGAGCGCGCGGGGCATGCTCACCGGAACCGTGAGGTCCTGGCCCTAACTGTCTGCCGCACTGCGTTTTGGAGCGTGAATCGTCCGGATTCTAGGCAGACTTTAAAGAATTGACCAAGTCGATTGTATGGACATGATCAACTCTGTCCTTTTTGGCGCGGCTATTCAGTGATGGTCAGCGGACGCAGACCGTCCTTCTCCGCACCCCGGTTGAGCACCGTGCCCCGGGTCCGCTCGAAGGCCGTCCGGTACCGCGAGCGCTGCTCCGCCGTCAGGCCCCCGCCCTTCAGCGCCGCCCCCACGTCCACCAGCCGGATCCTCGGCTCCAGCTCCACCAGGGTCGGGACGAACCGGGCGTCGGACACCGACCACGCGCCCTTCCGCTTGGTGAAGGAGAACCAGCCCAGCACGCCCTCCTCGGTGACGCCCAGCGGCTTCGCGTGCCGGGCCACCTGATTGCCCAGACCGTAGGCGAACCAGGTGCTCCCCACCTTCTCGAAGGGCTGCACCACATGCGCGTGATGGCCGACGACCAGGTCGATGCCGGTCTCCTCGGCGATCCGCTCGGCCAGCCGCGCCTGTGTCCTGCTCACCTCGGCCCGCCCCTCGCGCCCCCAGTGGACGCTCGCGAAGACCACCTCGGCGCCCGCCGCCCGGGCCCGCTTCTCGTCCTCCGCCATCCGCCGCACATCGGTGATGTTGACCAGCCAGGGCTTGTCCTTCGGCACGGTCGTGTCGTTGAGCCCGTACGTGTACGACAGCTGCGCCACCTTCACGCCCTTGACGTCCAGGACGAGGGGCGTGGCGGCCTCCCGTGCGTCGCGCGCCGACCCGGTGTGCCGCAGCCCGGCCGCGTCGAGGGCGTCCAGCGTCCGCCGTACGCCCTCGGGGCCGTGGTCGAGGGTGTGATTGGAGGCCGTCGAGCAGGTGTCGTAGCCGAGGTCCTTGAGCGTGCCGGCGATCTGCGGCGGCACGCTGAACTTCCGGTAGCCGAGGAAGGGGCCCTCGGGCTCGGCCATGGCGGTCTCCATATGGCAGACCGCGAGGTCCGCCTTGGCGACGACCGGCTTGATCCCGGCCATGACGGCACCGAAGTCCGGCCCCGGCCGGCCCGCCTCCCGGGCGTCCTTGACAGCCTGCTCCGTGATCTCCGGATGGATGAGCACGTCCCCGCCCGCGGCGAGCGTGAACGACGCCTCCACCCCGCCCGGTTCCGCGCGGGCGTACAGATAGCCCGCCGTCGAGCCACCGACGAGGAGCGCCAGGGCTGTGGAGAGGAGGACGGGGCGACGGAGGAAGCGTTTCACCGGGGTATTTTTACCGCCATGAGGCTCAAGCCCGAAATCTCCTCGCCCTTGGCGTCCGTGCTGCTCGGCGCGCTGACGCTGACGGCGCTCACCGGGCTGACCGGCTGTGCCGACCCCTCCGGCCGCCCCCGCCAGGGCGCCCCCGACGCCGGGGCATCGGACGCGGCGGGCACGGTCGACCTCGGTGCCCGGATCACGGGCTTCACCGACCGCATCACCCAGAACGGGCACTACCGCGTCCCGGCCGACAGCGACCGACGGGCCGTCACCGACGGCGTCCGCCACCTCCTCGACGGGGACCGCGCCGCCGCCGAACGGTCGCTGGCCGGCGTCGGCTACGCCCTGCGCACCCTCGCCGACCGGCAGGACGGCCGCCGCTACGCCGAGATCGCCGACGCCACGCCGGAGGGCGAGACCGGCCGGGGCTGGGGCCGCGTCTACCTCGACCTCCACGGCCCGGCGCGCTGGTCCGTACAGGTGCCGCACCCCAGCGCCGACCAGCGCACCGAACAACTCGGCATCGGTCTGCTGCGCGGAGCGCCGGGCGGGGTGCTGATTCTTGCCGGTGCGCATCGCAATGCCGCCGATTCCGCTGACGCGGATGCCGCCGATGTCGCCCACCGCGCGGACTCCGTCTTCGCCGCGGTCGCCGCCGTGCTCGCCGACCGGGGGCTGCCCGCCGTACAGGTGCACGGCTTCGCCGACAGCAGCCTTCCCGACCGCGACGTGGTCGTCTCACCGGGCAAGGGTGACGCGGGCCTGCCCGCCGCGAGCCGCCTCGCGGCGAGCCTGCGGAAGCGGCAGTTGCGGGTCTGCGAAGTATGGCGGCGCTACTGCGGCCGCCTGGAGGGCCGTACGAACGTCGAGGGCGACCACGCGGACGGGGTCGGGGCGCCGTTCCTGCACGTCGAGCACAGCCGGCGGGTGCGGTTCGACGACGCGCTCATGGCGGAGGCGGTGCGCGCGTTGACGGAGGTCGTCCAAGGCTGGAGTGCGGGGCGCTCCTGACGCGCGCGCGGCGCGCGGAAACGGACGGGGGCCCGGGGCGAAAGCCCCGGGCCCCCGTCGCGTCGGCTGCGGCTACGCCGGAACGCTCGCCACGCCCTGCGGCAGGAAGCGGCGGCCGATGACGCGCTCGGAGATGCCCTCGCGGTCCAGGTACGGCGTGACGCCGCCCAGGTGGAAGGGCCAGCCGGCGCCGGTGATCAGGCACAGGTCGATGTCCTGCGCCTCGGCGACGACGCCCTCGTCCAGCATCAGGCCGATCTCCTGGGCGATGGCCTCCAGGACGCGCGCCCGGACCTGCTCCTCCGTCAGGACGGTGTCGCCCTGCACCAGAAGGGCGGCGACCTCCGGATCCAGCTCCGGCTTGCCGGAGTCGTAGACGTAGAAGCCGCGCTTGCCGGCCTTGACCACGGCGGCCAGGTTCGGCGAGACCTTGAAGCGGTCGGGGAAGGCGGCGGCCAGCGTCTCGGAGACGTGCAGACCGATCGCCGGGCCGACCAGCTCCAGCAGCACCAGCGGCGACATCGGCAGACCGAGCGGCTCGACGCCCTTCTCCGCCACCGCGACCGGCGTGCCCTCGTCGATGATGTTCTGGATCTCGCCCATGAAGCGGACCAGGATGCGGTTGACGACGAACGCCGGGGCGTCCTTCACCAGCACCGCCGTCTTCTTCAGCTTCTTGGCGACGCCGAACGCCGTGGCCAGCGCCCCGTCGTCGGTCCGCTCGCCGCGCACGATCTCCAGCAGCGGAAGGATCGCGACCGGGTTGAAGAAGTGGAAGCCGACGACCCGCTCGGGGTGCTTCAGCTTCGACGCCATCTCGGTGACCGAGAGGGAGGAGGTGTTGGTCGCCAGGATCGCGTGCTCGGGCACGACCGCCTCGAGCTCGGCGAACACCTGCTGCTTGACGCCCATCTCCTCGAAGACGGCCTCGATGACGAAGTCCGCGTCGCCGAAGGCGGCGGCCTTGTCCAGCGAGCCGGTCACCGAGGCCTTCAGGCGGTTGGCCTTGTCCTGGTTGATACGGCCCTTGAGCAGCAGCTTGTCGATCTCGCCGTGGACGTAGCCCACGCCCTTGTCCACGCGCTCCTGGTCGATGTCGGTCAGCACGACCGGCACCTCGAGACGGCGGACGAACAGCAGCGCCAGCTGGGACGCCATCAGACCGGCGCCCACGACGCCGACCTTGTTCACCGGGCGCGCGAGCGACCTGTCCGGCGCGCCGGCCGGACGCTTGCCGCGCTTCTGCACCAGGTTGAAGGCGTAGATGCCGCTGCGCAGCTCGCCGCCCATGATCAGGTCCGCGAGGGCCTGGTCCTCGGCGTCGAAGCCCTGACGCAGGTCGCCGTTCTTGGCGGCGGCCATGATGTCCAGCGCCCGGTAGGCGGCCGGGGCGGCGCCGTGCACCTTGGAGTCGGCGAAGGCGCGGCCGCGCTCGATGGCCTGGTCCCAGGCCTCGCCGCGGTCGACCTCGGGCCGGACGACCTCGGTCTCGCCCTTGAGGACGGAGGCCGTCCACAGCAGCGACTGCTCCAGGAAGTCCGCGCCCTCGAAGAGGGCGTCGGCGATGCCCAGGTCGAAGACCTGCTTGCCGCGCAGCTGCTTGTTCTGGTTCAGCGAGTTCTCGATGATCACCGAGACCGCGCGGTCCGCGCCGATGAGGTTCGGCAGCAGGGCGCAGCCGCCCCAGCCGGGCACCAGGCCGAGGAAGACCTCGGGCAGCGAGAAGGCCGGGATGGCCTTGGACACCGTGCGGTAGGTGCAGTGCAGACCGACCTCGACGCCGCCGCCCATCGCCGCGCCGTTGTAGTACGCGAAGGTCGGGACCGCCAGCGCCGACAGCCGCTTGAAGACGTCGTGGCCGCCCTTGCCGATGGCCAGGGCCTCCTCGTGCTTCTTCAGCAGCTCGACGCCCTTGAGGTCGGCGCCGACGGCGAAGATGAACGGCTTGCCGGTGATGCCGGCGCCGGTGATCTCGCCGGCCTTGGCCTCCGCCTCGACCTGGTCGATCGCCTTGTCGAGGTTGGCGAGGGACTGCGGGCCGAACGTGGTCGGCTTGGTGTGGTCCAGGCCGTTGTCCAGCGTGATGAGCGCGAAGCGCCCCGCGCCGGGCAGGTCGAGGTGGCGCACGTGCGCCTGGGTCACGACCTCGTCGGGGAACAGCTCGGCCGCGCCCTTCAGGAGCTCAGTGGTGGTGCTCACTTGTTGCCTCCGTCGAAGTGCGGGTTCTCCCAGATGACCGTTCCGCCCATGCCGAAGCCGACGCACATCGAGGTGATGCCGTAGCGGACGTGCGGCTGCTCCTCGAACTGCCGGGCCAGCTGCGTCATCAGCCGGACGCCGGAGGAGGCCAGCGGGTGACCGAAGGCGATCGCGCCGCCGTACTGGTTGACGCGCGGGTCGTCGTCCGCGATGCCGTAGTGGTCCAGGAGCGAGAGCACCTGGACGGCGAAGGCCTCGTTGATCTCGAACAGACCGATGTCGTCGATCGTCAGACCGGCCTTGGCCAGCGCCTTCTCGGTCGCCGGGACCGGGCCGATGCCCATGACCTCGGGCTCCACACCGGCGAAGGCGTAGGAGACCAGACGCATCTTGACCGGCAGGCCCAGCTCGCGCGCCACGTCCTCGGCGGCGATCAGCGAGGCGGTGGCACCGTCGTTGAGACCGGCCGCGTTGCCCGCGGTGACCCGGCCGTGCGGACGGAACGGCGTCTTCAGACCGGCCAGGTTCTCCAGTGTGGTGCCCGGGCGCATCGGCTCGTCGGCGGTGGCCAGGCCCCAGCCCGTCTCCCCGCCCTCGGGCGAGGTGCGGCGGATGGAGATCGGTACCAGGTCGGCCTGGATCTTGCCGTCGGCGTACGCCTTGGCGGCCTTCTCCTGGCTGCGCACCGCGTACTCGTCGGCACGCTGCTTGGTGATGTGCGGCAGGCGGTCGTGGAGGTTCTCCGCCGTCATGCCCATGAAGAGGGCCGACTCGTCGACCAGCTTCTCCGACACGAAGCGCGGGTTGGGGTCGACGCCCTCGCCCATGGGGTGACGGCCCATGTGCTCGACGCCGCCGGCCAGGGCGATGTCGTAGGCACCGAGGGCGACACCGCCGGCGACGGCGGTCACGGCGGTCATGGCGCCGGCGCACATGCGGTCGATGGAGTAGCCGGGCACGGACTGCGGGAGGCCCGCGAGGATGCCGGCCGTACGGCCCAGGGTCAGGCCCTGGTCGCCGATCTGCGTCGTCGCGGCGATGGCGACCTCGTCGATCCGGGCCGGGTCGAGGTCCGGGTTGCGGCGCAGCAGCTCCCGGATGACCTTCACGACCAGGTCGTCGGCGCGGGTCTCGTGGTAGATGCCCTTCGGGCCCGCCTTGCCGAACGGGGTGCGGACGCCGTCGACGAAAACGACGTCCCTAGCGGTACGAGGCACGTTGGCTCTCCTCCAGGTGCGGATCGCTGCGCGCGGGCATGCCTAGACGGCTCCGCCGCGGTGCGGGCTGACACCGTCATGCTACTTGCGGGTAACCACGCTGCCCAGACCCCTGGGCGGGAGCGGCGAAGGTCACATTCCGTGTGCGGCGCCGCTTCCGGGGCTCCGCCCCGGACCCCGGTCCTCAAACGCCGGACGGGCTGACAGAAGTCAGCCCGTCCGGCGTTTGAGGACAGAGCACAGCAGCCTTTAGGCCGACGCCTCCGTCAGCGCCTTCACCAGTGCCGTCGTCACCTGGTCCACCTGCCAGGCGCGTGCGCCGTGGGCCGCGAGGGCCTCGGCGACGGACTCCACGGTGGGGTGCCTCGGCGGCTCCCAGCACAGCCGGCGCACCGTGTCCGGGGTGATCAGGTTCTCCTGGGGCATGGTGAGCCGCTCGGCGATCTCGGACACGGCGGAGCGCGCCGCGGCCAGCCGGGCGGCGGCCAGCGGGTCCTTGTCCGCCCAGGCGCGCGGCGGGGGCGGGCCGGTCAGCGCCTGGCCGGGCTGCGGGAGCTCCGCGTCCGGGACGGCCTTGGCCCGGTCGATCGCGGACTGCCACTGCTCGAGCTGCTTGCGGCTCATCCGGTGCCCGAAGCCGGGCAGCTCGGCGAGCGCGTGGGTGTTGGGCGGGATGTTGAGCGCGGCCTCGATGATCGCGCCGTCGCCGAGCACCTTGCCGGGGGAGACGTCGCGTCGCTGGGCCACGTTGTCGCGGGTGGTCCACAGCTCCCGCACCACGGCCATCTGCCGGCGGCGGCGGACCTTGTGCATCCCGGACGTGCGCCGCCAGGGGTCCTTGCGCGGCGGCGGGGGCGGGGCGGAGGCGATGGCGTCGAACTCCTCGTGGGCCCACTCCAGCTTCCCCTGCCGGGACAGCTCCGTCTCCAGCGCGTCGCGGAGGTCGACCAGGAGCTCCACGTCCAGCGCGGCGTAGCGCAGCCAGGGCTCGGGCAGCGGGCGGGTGGACCAGTCGACGGCGGAGTGGCCCTTCTCCAGGGCGTACCCGAGGACGTTCTCGACCATCGCGCCGAGCCCGACCCGGGCGAAGCCGGCGAGCCGGCCCGCCAGCTCGGTGTCGAAGAGCCGCGACGGGGTCATCCCTATCTCGCGCAGGCACGGCAGGTCCTGGGTGGCGGCGTGCAGCACCCATTCGGCGTCGCCGATGGCCTCGCCGAGGGCGGACAGGTCGGGGCAGCCGACCGGGTCGATCAGCGCGGTGCCGGCGCCCTCGCGGCGCAGCTGGACGAGGTAGGCGCGCTGACCGTAGCGGTAGCCGGAGGCCCGCTCGGCGTCCACGGCGACGGGCCCGGTGCCCGCGGCGAAGGCCGCGACGACCCGGGCCAGGGCGTCGGCGTCGGCGACGACCGGGGGCATGCCTTCGCGTGGCTCCAGCAGGGGGATCGGCGCCGAATCGACGTCGTCCGGGGGGCCGCCCCCGGTGGTTCGCAGTGTCGTGTCTTCTGCGGTCTCTTGGGCGTCGGTCACTGGTCAAGGGTATCTGTGTATGGCAAGCGCCCGTCGCCGGAACGTTCCGGCGACGGGCGCGGCGGGGATTTCGGGGGGCGCTCAGTGGATGATGCCGGTGCGCAGCGCGACGGCCACCATCCCGGCGCGGTCCCCGGTGCCGAGTTTGCGGGCGATCCGGGCGAGGTGGCTCTTGACGGTGAGTGCCGAGAGCCCCATCGAGACGCCGATGGCCTTGTTGGACTGGCCCTCCGCAACCAGCCGCAGCACCTCCACCTCGCGTCCGGACAGCTCGCGGTAGCCACCCGGGTGGCCGGGGGCGCCGGGGGGCCGGCGCTGCATCCGGGCGGCGGCGGAGCCGATGGGGGCGGCCCCGGGACGACCGGGGATGCCGAGGTTCGTACGGGTTCCGGTGACGACATAGCCTTTGACGCCGCCCGCGAGGGCGTTGCGCACGGCGCCGATGTCATCGGCTGCGGACAGGGCCAGACCGTTGGGCCAGCCCGCGGCGCGGGTCTCGGAGAGCAGCGTCAGGCCGGAGCCGTCCGGGAGGTGGACGTCGGCCACGCAGATGTCGCGTGGGTTGCCGATGCGCGGCCGCGCCTCGGCGATGGACGAGGCCTCGATCACGTCGCGCACGCCCAGCGCCCAGAGATGCCGGGTGACGGTGGAGCGGACCCGGGGGTCGGCGACGACGACCATGGCCGTGGGTTTGTTCGGGCGGTAGGCGAGGCTAGCGGGTTGCTCGAGGAGAACGGACACCAGGCCTCCAGTGGGGGGAGTGGCGGGACGGGTGCCGACTTTGGGGATAAGCCGGGGCGATCCGTATGGGAAGGGTCACAAGGTCCTTCGGCAATGAAAGGGCCCGGCTTTAGGGAATGATCACGAATTGATGAGTAACAATTCGGGCAATTGAGACGATTGCCCGATCGATTCGACTGTTTCCCCGGCCGGAATCATGACCGGATAACCCACCACCCTTGACCGAAAACCGCCGGTCAAGGGTGGTTCGTCAGGAGTCGGCCACCGGTCGGCGGCCCCCGTCAGCGGCTGCTCTGCGGCCCCCGGCGCTGCGGCAGCGACACGATGCCCGCCTCGGGCGCGCCCCCCGGCGGCAGCCCCGCGATCTGGCACAGCAGGTCGCACCACGCCGACAGATGCGCCGCCGTGTCCGGCACCGCCCGCTCGGCACCCGCCGGCCCCTTCGCGGGGGCCGGCGACCACGACGCCCGGATCTCGATCCGCGTCGACGGCTCCCGCTCCCGCAGCCCCCCGAAGTAGTGGGAGCCGGCGCGTGTCACCGTGCCGCTGATCGCCGCGTACGGCACCCGGCGCGCCTCCAGCGCCCCCGTCAGCCAGGACCAGCACACCTCCGGCAGCAGCGGGTCCGCCGCCATCTCCGGCTCCAGCTCCGCGTGCACCAGCGTCACCAGCCGGAACGTGCCGCCCCAGGCGTCGTGACCCGCCGGATCGTGCAGCAGGATCAGCCGCCCGTCCGCCAGCTCCTGGTCGTCCACGACGACCGCCGCCTCCAGCGCGTACGAGTACGGGGCGAGCCGCTGGGGCGGCGGTGTCGCGTCCAGCTCGATCTCGGGCCGCAGGCGTACCCCTTGCAACCCGGCGACCGCCTGCCGGAAGACGGACGGGGTGCCCTCCCCATCCGCGTCGTCCGGACCGTCCGAGAGGTGTCCCTGCGCCGCAGCCATGCCCGGAAGACTAGGCGGAAGGACCCGCTGTTCCGGGTAGGGACACCCACACGGGCGGGTCACTCGTTCGGCCCGTGCGAAGATTTGGGGCATGAGTGAGCGCAGCCAGCAGCAGACCGGCCGCACCGCGGCACACGATTCGGCGTTTCTGAAGGCGTGCCGCCGTGAGCCCGTGCCGCACACGCCCGTGTGGTTCATGCGGCAGGCGGGCCGCTCGCTCCCCGAGTACCGCAAGGTGCGCGAGGGCATCCCCATGCTCGAGTCCTGCATGCGGCCCGAGCTCGTCACCGAGATCACCCTCCAGCCGGTCCGCCGGCACGGCGTCGACGCCGCGATCTTCTTCAGCGACATCGTGGTGCCGCTGAAGGCCATCGGCGTCGACCTCGACATCAAGCCCGGTGTCGGCCCGGTCGTCGCCGAGCCCGTCCGCACCCGCGCCGACCTGGACCGGCTGCGTGCCCTCGACCCCTCCGACGTCCCCTACGTCACCGAGGCCATCGGCATGCTCACCGCCGAGCTGGGCACCACGCCCCTCATCGGCTTCGCCGGGGCGCCCTTCACGCTGGCCAGCTACCTCATCGAGGGCGGCCCGTCGCGCACGTACGAGAACACCAAGGCCATGATGTACGGCGACCCGGAGCTGTGGGCCGACCTGGTCGACCGCCTCGCGGACATCACCGCCGCCTTCCTGCGCGTCCAGATCGAGGCCGGCGCGAGCGCGATCCAGCTCTTCGACTCCTGGGCGGGCGCCCTCGCCCCCGCCGACTACCGGCGCTACGTCATGCCCGCCTCCCGCAAGGTCTTCGACGCCGTCTCCGGCTACGACGTGCCGCGCATCCACTTCGGCGTGGGCACGGGCGAGCTGCTGGGCCTGATGAGCGAGGCCGGCGCGGACGTCGTCGGCGTCGACTGGCGCGTCTCCCTGGACGAGGCCGCCCGGCGCGTGGGCCCCGGCAAGGCGCTCCAGGGCAACCTGGACCCGGCCGTGCTCTTCGCGCCGCGCGAGGCGGTCGAGGCGAAGACGGACGAGGTGCTGGCCGCCGCGCGTGGGCTTGAGGGCCACGTCTTCAACCTCGGGCACGGCGTCATGCCCACGATGGATCCGGATGCGCTCACGCACCTGGTGGAGTACGTGCACGAGCGCACGGCACGCTGAGTTGTCCGGGGGCTCCGCCCCCGGACCCCCCTACGCCGTGGCGAAGTCGAGGAACACCGTCTCCGCTTCCCCCTGCAACCGCACGTCGAAGCGGTACGCCCGGTGCCCGCCCGGATCGGGCGCGGCCAGCAGCGTCGCCCGCCGCTCCGGCGGCAGCGCGCCCAGCAGCGGGTCCCCGTCCGGCTCCCGGAAGTAGACCCGCGTGAAGAGATTCCGCGGCAGCCCCCGGACGAAGAGGCACAGCGCCAGATACGGCACCCCCTCCGTCGGCGGCAGCGTCCGCAGCGCGTAGTGGCCGTCGCCGCCCGTGGGGACGCGGGCGAAGCCCGTGAAGCGTGCCCCGTCGCGGTGGAGGCTGCCCGGGGACCCGGTGAGGGAGCCGTCCGGGGCCGCCTGCCAGAACTCCAGGAGCGCGTCCGGCACCGGCACGCCCTCGCCGTCGAGGACCCGGCCGTGGACGGTGATCGCGTCGGGGTGACCGACGGGGGCGGCGTCGGGGCCGCCCGGGAAGGGCAGGGCCGTGCCGTAGAAGGGCCCGATGGTCTGCGAGGGCGTGGCGTGCGACGTGGCGCGCGACGACGACGGCATCAGCGACGGCCCTCCTCGGACCGGGTGGCGGCCGGGCCGTCCAGGACGATGTCCCAGCGGTAGCCGAGCGTGGACGCCGCAGGATCGTTCAGCCCGGGGTCGTAGGCGGCGATCAGCCGTCGCCGGGCGGCCGGGTCGGCGACGGAGTGCCACACCCCGTCGTGGGGGAGGAGCGGGTCGCCGGGGAAGTACATCTGGGTGACCAGGCGCTGGGTGAACGCCGTGCCGAAGAGCGAGAAGTGCACATGCGGCGGGCGCCAGACGTTCGCGTCCGGGAAGAGCGGATAGGCGCCGGGCCGGATCGTGGTGAAGCGGTAGCGGCCCTCGTCGTCGGTCAGGCAGCGGCCGGTGCCGGTGAAGTTGGGGTCGAGCGGCGCCGGGTGGCGGTCGAGCCGGTGGGTGTAGCGGCCGGCGGCGTTGGCCTGCCACACCTCCACCAGCTGGCCCCGCACGGGGCGCCCCCGGCCGTCCACGATCCGGCCGGAGACCGTGATGCGCTCGCCGATCGGCTCGCCCGGGTGCTGCCGCGTCAGATCGGCGTCCAGCGGGCTCACATCGGCCGCGCCGAAGACGGGCCCGGTCAGCTCGACGGCGCCGGGGGAGAGCGCGAGCGGTACGAGCGGCTGCCGGGGGTGGCGTTCGGCGGGGCCCAGATAGGGCTCGGGGGCAGGTGCCCCGGTCCGGTCACGCCGGTCACGTTCCTGTTCGCGTATCGCTTCGGGCGCTGCCATGGCCATGGCCTACCCCGGTCCGGCGGCGGTGATCCCCGCCGGACCGGCGATTGTCGGTCAGCGTTTCGGGCGCTTGTCAGCGTTCGAGGACCAGCGCCTGCCCCTGGCCGACGCCGACGCACAGCGCCGCCAGCCCCGTCCCCGACCCGGCCGCCGCGAGGGCGTGGGCGACCGAGCCCGTCAGCCGGGCGCCCGAGCAGCCCAGCGGGTGGCCGACGGCGATCGCCCCGCCGCGCCGGTTGACGACGGAGGGGTCCAGCTCGGGCCACTCCGCGAGGCACCCCAGGGCCTGGGCGGCGAACGCCTCGTTCAGCTCGAAGTCCGTCACATCCGCGAACGTGCGGCCCGCCTTCGTCAGCGCCCGCCGCACCGCCTCGACGGGGCCGAGGCCGAAGAGGTCCGGTTCGACGCCGGTGACCGCCGTCGCCCGGATCCGCGCCAGCGGCTCGCGGCCGGTCGCGCGCAGCCCCTCCTCGTCGCAGAGCAGCAGCGCCGCCGCGCCGTCGTTGAGAGGGGAGGAGTTGCCCGCGGTCACCGTGCCGCCGGACTTCCGGAAGGCGGGCTTCAGCGCGGCGAGCGCCTCCGCCGACGTACTGTCGCGGATCGACTCGTCCCGCGCGAGGGCCACCCTGTCGAGGGGCACGACCTCGGCGTCGTAGCGGCCCTCCCGCCACGCCGCGGCCGCCTTGCGGTGGCTGGCCAGCGCGAAGGCGTCCTGATCCGCGCGCGTGATGCCGTGCTTGTCGGCGATCAGCTCCGCGCCCTCGCCGAGGGAGACCGTCCACTGCGGCGGCATGTCCGGGTTGGTCATCCGCCAGCCCAGCGTCGTCGAGTACAGCTCCTGGTGACCGGCCGGGAACGCCCGCTCCGGCTTGGGCAGCACCCAGGGGGCGCGGCTCATCGACTCCACCCCGCCCGCGATCACCACGGACGCGTCCCCCATGGCGACGGCCCGGTACGCCTGGACGACGGCCTCCATGCCGGACGCGCACAGCCGGTTGACGGTCGCGCCGGGCACGGAGACGGGCAGCCCGGCGAGCAGGACCGCCATCCGGGCCACATTGCGGTTCTCCTCTCCCGCGCCGTTGGCGTTGCCGAGCACCACGTCGTCGACGCGGGCCGGGTCCAGGTCGGGGGACCGGTCCACCAGGGCGCGCACGACGTGTGCGGCCAGGTCGTCGGGGCGTACGGAGGCGAGGGCGCCGCCGTACTTCCCGACCGGGGTGCGGACGGCGTCGACGATGTACACATCCCGGATGCGGTCGTTCATGGGATCTCCGTAAACGTTCGTGGCGGGTGGGACGGTGGGACGGTCGTGTTGCGCGCGAGTCTCGGCCCGGTCCCGATCACTGTCAATGGGGTGCCGACCGGCCCGGAAGGGCGGTTTGAGACAGTGGAACCATGAGCGCAGCGCACACCCCCTCGCGGCATGTGGTGGTCATCGGCGGCGGCGTCTCCGGCCTTGCGGCGGCCTTGCGGCTGCTGGAGGGCGGAGCGCGCGTGACGGTCCTGGAGGCCTCCGGGCGCGTCGGCGGGAAGCTGCTCGCGGGCGAGATCGCGGGCGCGCCCGTGGACCTGGGCGCCGAGTCGGTGCTCGCGCGCCGCCCCGAGGCCGTGGACCTGGCCCGCGCGGCCGGCCTCGGCGGCCGGCTGATGGCGCCTGCCGCCACCGCGTCGCTCTGGACCCGCGGTGAGCTGCGGCCCCTGCCCAAGGGCCACATGATGGGCGTCCCCGGCGACCTCGCCGAGGTGGCCGCCTCCGGCGTCCTGTCCGCCGAGGGCCTGGCCCGGGTCGCGAAGGACGAGGAGCTGCCGCCCACCGAGCTCGGCGAGGACGTTGCCATCGGCAGTTACGTCGCCGAGCGGATGGGCCACGAGGTCGTCGACAGGCTGGTCGAGCCGCTGCTCGGCGGCGTCTACGCGGGCGACGCCTACCGGATCTCCCTGCGGACCGCCGTCCCCCAGCTCTTCGAGGCGGCGCGCGCGCACGGCACCCTGACCGCGGCCGTACGGGCGCTCCAGGAGCGGGCGGCCGCCGCGCCGCAGCAGTCGGGGCCGGTCTTCATGGGCATCGACGGCGGTATCGGAACGCTGCCGGGTGCCGTCGCGGACACGGTGCGGGCGAAGGGCGGCGAGATCTACCTCAACACCTACGTGCACGATCTGCGGTGGGTCGGCGACGAGTGGGAGATCCACTCCTCCGACTGGATCATGGAGGCCGACGCGGTCGTGCTGGCCGCGCCCGCGCCGGAGGCCGCGCGGATCCTCCACACCGCGACCCCGAAGGCTTCCGCCGAGCTCGCCGGCGTCGAGTACGCCTCCATGGCCCTGGTCACCATGGCCTTCCGCCGCTCCGACGTGGCGGGGCTGCTGCAGGGCAGCGGCTTCCTCGTGCCGCCCGTCGACGGCCGCAAGATCAAGGCGTCCACGTTCTCCAGCAACAAGTGGCGCTGGAACGCCGACTCCGCCCCGGACCTCTTCGTACTGCGTACCTCGATCGGGCGGTTTGGCGACGAGGAGGATCTGAAGCGCGAGGATTCCGAGCTGGTATCGATGTCGCTGAAGGACCTCGGTGACGCCGTCGGCCTCGCGGCGGCCCCGGTGGAGACCCGGGTGACCCGCTGGCACGGCGGGCTGCCGCAGTACCCGGTGGGCCACCTCACCCGGGTCGCCCGCATCCGCGAGGAGGTCTCCCGCCTGCCCGGTCTGCGCGTCTGCGGGGCCGCCTACGACGGTGTGGGCATCCCCGCCTGCGTCGCGAGCGGCCGGCGGGCCGCCGACGAGGTCCTGGCGACGCTCACGCAGACCCTGACGGAAGACGCCGACGGCGGCGAGTGAGAATAGGGACATGACTGACGCCTCTGACGCCCCTGTGAAGTCCCCGAACGCCGGCAAGAAGGCCAAGGACCTCAACGAGGTCATCCGCTACACCCTCTGGTCGGTGTTCAAGCTGCGCGACGTGCTGCCGCAGGACCGCGCCGGCTATGCCGAGGAGGTCGAGGAGCTCTTCGCCCAGCTGGCGGAGAAGGACGTCACGGTGCGCGGTACGTACGACCTGTCGGGTCTGCGGGCCGACGCCGACGTGATGATCTGGTGGCACTCCGAGACCTCGGACGCCCTCCAGGACGCGTACAACCTCTTCCGCCGCACCAAGCTGGGCCGCGCCCTGGAGCCGGTCTGGTCGAACATGGCGCTGCACCGCCCCGCCGAGTTCAACAAGTCGCACATCCCGGCGTTCCTCGCCGACGAGACGCCGCGCGACTACGTCAGCGTCTACCCGTTCGTGCGCTCCTACGACTGGTACCTGCTGCCCGACGAGGACCGCCGTCGCATGCTCGCCGACCACGGCAAGATGGCGCGCGGTTACCCCGACGTCCGGGCCAACACGGTCGCCTCGTTTTCGCTGGGCGACTACGAGTGGATCCTCGCCTTCGAGGCGAACGACCTGTACCGCATCGTCGACCTGATGCGTCACCTGCGGGCCTCCGAGGCGCGGATGCACGTGCGGGAGGAAGTCCCGTTCTACACGGGTCGCCGCAAGGACGTGGCCGACCTGGTGGCCGGGCTCGCCTGAGCCGGACGACGACGCCGGGCGGACTGACAGGGTCGGTCCGCCCGGCGTCGTTCGTGCGTAAACGTCGTCACGTCGTCGCGCGTGGCTCCGGGCGGGGCGCGCAGTAGACGCGACGGGCCGGGACGTCGCCCGTCAGCAGGTACGTCTCCAGGTAGCGGTTGACGCAGGTGTTGGGCCCGCCGCCGATGCCGTGGGTGCCCGCCTCCCGCTCGGTGACCAGGGACGAGCCCGGGAGCCGCTTCTGGAGCTCCAGCGCGCCCTTGTAGGGGGTGGCCGCGTCCCGCTCGGCGGCCAGCAGCAGCGTGGGCGGCAGACCGGACTTCCGGCCCAGTCTGACGTCCAGCGGCTTCTGCCGTGGTCCCTGCCAGTAGGCGCACGGCAGGTTCATGAAGGCGTTGCTCCACGTCTCGAACGGCGCACGCTCGGCGAGCTTGCTGTTGTCGCGGTCCCACACCTCCCAGGAGTGCGGCCAGGGGGTGTCGTTGCACTCGACGGCCGTGTAGACGGCGTTCTCGTTCTCGGCCGCCATCCGCGCGCCCTCCTCGCCGCCGCCGACGACAGCGAGCAGCGGCTTGTCGTCGCCCTGGAGGTACGCGGAGAGGACCTGCGCGGCGCGCGCCCAGAAGCTGTCGGTGTAGCCGGCCTTGAGGAAGACGCCCTGGAGCTGGCCGGGGCCGACCCTGCCGCCGGCGGCCCGGCGGGTCAGCGCGTGGATCGCCTTCTCGTAGGAGGCCAGCACCTCCTGGGGGGTGCGGCCCAGGTGGTAGACGGCGTGGTGCCGGGCGGCCCAGCGGCGCCAGTCGGCCCAGCGGCGGTCGAAGGCGGCGGACTGCTCCAGGTTGTTGCCGTACCAGACCTTGCGGGGGTCGGGGTTGACGACGCTGTCGAAGACCATGCGGCGTACGTGCGTGGGGAAGAGCGTGGCGTAGAGGGCGCCGAAGTAGGTGCCGTAGGAGGCGCCCACGTACGTCAGCTTCCGCTCGCCGAGCGCGGCCCGCAGGACGTCGAGGTCCCGGGCGTTGTTGACGCTGGTGAAGTGGCGCAGGTCGGCGCCGTTGCGGCGGGAGCATCCCTGGGCGTAGGCCTTGGCCTTCTTGACCTGGTCCTTCTTGTACGCCTCGGTGGGGTGCTCGGGCGCCTGGGTGGGGCCCTTGCCGAAGCCCGCCGGGTTCACGCAGGACAGCGGCGCGGAGCGGCCCACGCCACGGGGGGCGTAGCCGACCAGGTCGTATTCCTCGGCGACGTTCCGCCACTGGGGAAGGCGGGTGAGCAGCGGGTAGAACATGCCGTTGCCGCCGGGGCCCCCGGGGTTGAAGACGATGGCGCCCTGCCGGTCCTCCTCCCGGCCGAGGGCGCGGGCGCGGCTGACGGTGAGGTTGATCTGTTTGCCGCCCGGGTGGGCGTAGTCCAGCGGCACGGTCACGGTGCCGCACTCGATGGGGGCGGGCAGGCCCTCCGAGGCGGGGCAGTCGTCGAAGTCGACGCCCCGGGCGGCGGCCAGCTTGGCCGCCTGGGCGACGCCGTGGGCCTCGGCCCGCCCGTCCTGGGCATGGGCCGGGGCGGAGGGGAGGCCGGTGAGCCCTGTGAGGACCAGGGATCCGAGGGTTCCGTACAGGGCTGCTGCTCTCAGTGGCACTGGCGCCGTCCCTTCATATGTAATGCGGCAAAAGGGATAATTAGGCCAGTAGTTGATGAAGTAAAGCACCGGGGTGCGATGTCGGGTGCGATGCGCCCGAAGAGAGGCCGGTCCCGGCTCAGCCGCAGCGCCGCCCCTCGTTGACGCAGCGCACGACGGTCGCCATCAGCCCGGCGGGCATCACGTCGGCGAAGTCGGCGTGGTCGGTGACGGGCTTGCGGAGCTGCTCGGGGAAGCTGTCCACGGCGAAGGAGGGGCCCCGGGGAACGCTGTAGGTCAGCTCCATGCGCAGCTGCGGCACGGGCGTGAACCCGCGCCCACAGCGCCCCGTGGCGCTGTCGGGGAAGACCAGGTGCGTCCGGTGCCCGGCCGAGTCGGTGTGCTGCCCGTCCCAGCAGCTGGGGAAGTCCAGCAGCCGTACGACCGCGCTGCCGCGCGGGCAGAGCGGGTACTTGTCGGTGAGGTGCCGGTCGGCGAAACCGGTGCAGCTCCAGCGGGCGCGGGCGTCCTTGGTGCCGTTGGTGAAGGCCTTCGCGTCACCGGTGATCGCGCGCAGCCCCTCCGGCATGGCGGTGACCTTGGCCGTGGGGTTGCCGCGGAAGGTGAGGGCCACGCTGTCGGGGGTCAGGACGCGGCCGGAGTTGCCGCCGCCGTCTCCCTCGCCCCCCTCCGTGTCCGGCTCGGCGCCCGTCAGCCGCAGGACGGGCCAGAAGTACGCCGACTTGTCGCCCCGGGCGCAGGTGGTGCCGGCCGCCCGCAGCGAGCCGTCGGTGGAGGAGGCGTCGGTGGAGAGGTTGCCGACGTAGTCGTGGAGGTGGTGGGCGCCGTTGCGCACGCCCGGCGTGACGATGAAGTTGTCGGGGTTGCGGTGGCCGTTCTCGTTGCGGCCGCAGCGGGCGGTGAAGGTCCCGGTGGAGGCGGAGGGCTGGTTCCGGGGCGGTCGCGCGTCGGGGCGGGCGCGGCGGATGTCGGCGAAATCGGCGGGGGAGGGGCCGCCGTGGGCGTGACTGTCAGTGGGGCCTGTCACTCTGGGTGACGGACTCGGATGGGCGGAGGCGCTGCCGGTGACGGCGGCGAAGGTGCCCGCCGAGCCGAGTAACGCGAGCAGTGCGACGAGGATCAGGTGCCGGGCGCCGAGGCGGCGCCGGTGAGCGGCGGTCATGGCGGCTCAGTTCCCTTCGGAGGGTGAGGGGGACGCGGGGGAGGAAGCCTGTGGTGAGGGGGAGGACGAGGGTGCTTCGGGCGAGGGCGGGGACACCGACATGGACGAGGACGGCGGCGCCGGCGACTCGGCGGACGGGACCATGGCCGACGGGGGCGGACCGGTGACGGCGGCACCCGGGGACGACGACGGGGCCGGAGCCCCGGACGGCGGCGCCCCCAGCTGCCCCAGCTGCGCGGTGAGGGCGTCGAAGTCGACGAGACCGGTGTCCTCCAGCACCTTCATGTGGTCCAGGACGGTCGCGTTGGCGTCCTCGGCCAGCTCGCGCACGGCCGCGTTGCGGGTGGCCGCGCGGATCTGCCCGACCAGCGCGAAGACCCGGCCGTGCGCGAGCCGCAGAACATTGGTGAACTCGCGGTCGTACGCGGAGCCGTGCGCGGCGTCCAGCCGCGACAGCCAGCCGCGCTGCTCGGCGGTGGCCTGGCTGGGCAGATCGACGCCCAGCCGCGCGGCCACGTCGCGGACGTGCCGGTCGAGCGAGGTGTGGCCCTCGACGAGGTGCTCGCCCGCCCGTTTCACGGCCGCCGTGCCGCCCCGCTCCATGGCCTGCTGGCCGGCGGGCAGCTCCCAGAGCCCGGCCTGGCGGACCCGGGCGACGAAGTCGCGGTCGGCCGCCGACAGCGGCCCGAAGCGGGTGGACACCGAGCCCGCCGTGAGATCGGCGGCGCCCGTGCCGGGGCCCGCGCGGTCGCGGTACGACCAGAGGGGGAAGAGCAGCGCGGCGGCCGTCGCCACCAGGGCGGTGACGACCAGACCCGTGCCGGTGAGGGAACGTACGGCGCCTTTCGGGGATCGCATGGCACCTCCTTGTGCGGCACCGCACGTTAGGGGCCCGGTGCTGATCGCCAAGGGGATTCCGGGAAGCCCTGCCGGCGGCCGGGCCCCGGAACACCGGGCCGACCTGCGGCTCCACCGCTCCGGAGGATTCCGGCGGGAGATTGTGCGCCACGTCACTTCCGGGGCGAGGGCGCCCGAGGAGCGGGCCGCCGCCGGTAGGGTGCGCGCTTCCGCCGCCGGCCCGGGCATGGACGAGGCCCCGCGGTCGGGGGGATGCCGCGGGGCCTCGACCGGTTCAACGGACGTCCGATTGGGTTGGTTCCCGCACTTCTGCGGCAGTATGGCGGGTGGGGGTGATGGGCGTGCGCGAGCGGCCGGAAGCGAAGAGGAGCGCGAACGGAAAGGCTTACGACCCCGAGAGGCTTTTCCTCCCACCCGACGACGACCTCGCCCCGAACCGGCCCGGGGAGACCCTGCGCGCCCGGCTGGAGGCGTCCCGGACCGGCCGGGTCGGGCTCGTGCTCGCCCGGCTGCTCGGCCGGCGGCCCGTGGAGGACGCCTGGCGCCGTGAGCTGGCCGTCCAGCAGCTCGTCGGGTCGGCGCTGGAGATGCTGACAGCCGGCGGCTGGGAGGTCGTCCACTCGATCGTCCTGCCGGGGGACGACGTGATCCCCCATCTGCTGATCGGCCCCGGAGGAGTGTTCTGCGTCGCCCCCGAGCCCGCCCACGGGGCGCGGCTCACGGTGGACGACACCGCCGTCCGCTACGCGGGAGAGCGCCACCCCCGCCCGTACGTCCGGCGGATCCGGCACAGCGCGGCGCGGTCCTCGCTCGTGCTCTCGCGCGGCTGCGACTTCCCGGTACGGGCGCGGCCCGTCCTGGTGCTGGTCGGCGCGGCCGAGGTCGGGACGACCGAGCCGCCGGCGGACGTACGGGTGCTGCGGGAGCGGGACGTACCGGGGCTCGGCAGGCTGGGCGGCGTGCTGCGCCCGGAGCGGGTGGACCGGATCCACACCGTGGCGCGCAACCGGCGCGTCTGGCTCCGGGCGTGACCGGCGACGGCTCCGGGAGGGGGAGAGGGAGGGGTCAGCGGGGCCGGGGGATGCCGGTGAGGAGCTGCCGCAGCAGGTCCGCGTCCTCGGGGGCCAGGCCGTCGGCGAAGCGGGTCAGCACGATCTCCCGGTCGGGGCGGCCCTCGAGCACCTTGTGCATCCGGCGGGCGGCGAGCCCGGCCTCGTCGGTGAGGGGAGCGTAGGCGTAGGCGCGGCCGCGCGGGGTGCGGGTGAGCACGTCCTTGACGAGCAGCCGGGAGAGGATCGTGACCACCGTGCTGTAGGTCAGCTCGCCCGGCAGGGTGCTCTGGACCTCGCGGGGGGTCAGCGGGGTGCCCGCGCGCTGTAGCGCGGCGAGGACCTCGCCCTCCAGCGCGCCGTTGGCACGGCGCCGGCCCCGGCGCACGTCGTCGGCGGGTGCGGCCGCTTCCATCTCTTCCGGCGTTCCTTCCGCTGTGCCCGCCATGACCTCTACAGGAGTGTAAAGGACTCCTGCACTCCGGGTGACCTAACGGACGGACCTTCAGATTCCGGTATGGCAGACTCCCGGTAATCGGTCGGGAGAACCGAAGACGGATGTTCGGGCAAGGGTGGGGACAAGAGCGGTGAGCGAACGGCGCAGCAGGGCGCGTGCCCGTAAACCCTTCGCTTCCGTGCGCGGCCGCCGTGGGCAGCGAGCCGCCACGGGTACCGGTGCGGGCGCCGGCCCGGGCGTCGGCACGGGCTCCTCCGGCCGCCGGGCGGCCCGTCCCCGCCGGGGCGCCGCCGGTACCACCGGTGCCCTCGGCACCCTCGGCACCCGCCTGGCCCGGCTGCGGCCCGCCTACCCCCGCCCGGGCCGGACGGGCGCGCGCCGCTGGATACCCTCGTGGCGCCAGACCCTCGGCCTGTTCGGCTGCCTCTTCGGCACCCTCGCCGCCGCCGTGGCGGTCCTCTACGCCACCACCGACATCCCCACCGACCTCAACGCCTTCGCCACCCAGCAGGACAACGTCTACTACTGGGCCGACGGCAGCGAGATGGCCCGCACGGGGCCCGTGAACCGCCAGGACGCCGCCCTGGACAAGGTCCCCGAGAAGGTGCGCTGGGCCGCCCTGGCCGCCGAGAACGAGACCTTCTACACCGACAGCGGGGTCTCCGTCAGCGGTATGACCCGGGCCGTCACCAGGATGATCGGCGGAGGGGACACCCAAGGCGGCTCCACCATCACCCAGCAGTACGTGAAGAACGCCTACCTCAACCAGCGGCAGACCTTCACGCGCAAGCTCACCGAGATGTTCATCGCCGTCAAGCTCGACAACAAGATGAGCAAATCGGACATCCTCCAGGGCTATCTCAACACCAGCTGGTACGGGCGCGGCAGCTACGGCATCCAGCGCGCCGCCCACGCCTACTACGGCAAGGACGTCTCGGAGCTCACCCCCAGCGAGGGCGCCTTCCTCGCCGCCCTCCTCAAGGGCGCCGGCCTCTACGACCCCTCGCTCGGCCCCAAGAACCACGAGCGGGCCGTGGAGCGCTGGAAGTGGATCCTCGACCGCATGGTCGTCATCGGCAAGCTCTCGCCGCAGGAGCGGGCCACGTACACGACCTTCCCCGAGCCCAAGGCCCCGCCCAAGCCGGCCGGGCTGACCGGGCAGACCGGCTATCTCGTGGACACCGCTCACGCCTACGCCATCGCCCACACCGACGTCTCCGACAAGGACTTCGACCTCGGCGGCTACCAGATCCACACCACCTTCGAGAAGCCCAAGGCCGACGGCCTGGCCAAGGCCGTCGCCGACGCCACCCGCGGCCTCGACCCCGACAAGCGGGAAGCCGACCGGGACGTACGGATCGGGGCCGCCTCGGTCATGGCCGACGGGCGGATAGTCGCCCTCTACGGCGGGCCGGATTATCTCAAGCAGGGCTTCAACGACGCCAATTCCACCGTCGTCCCGGCGGGGACGGCCTTCTCCCCGTTCGTCTACGCCTCGGCCCTGACCAACGGCATCCAGCGCGAACGTGGCGGCCCCCGCATCCCCGTCACGCCCGCCACCGTCTACGACGGTGACGACAAGATCGCGATACGGACGCCCGAGGGCCCCTACTGGGACCGCTCCGGGAAGATCGTCAAGGGGCGCAACGAGGGCGACAAGTCCTGGGGGAAGATCCCGCTGCGGGAGGCGGTGGCCCAGTCCGTCAACTCCTCGATCATGCAGCTCGGCATGGACGTCGGCCTGGACAAGGTCAGCCGCACGGCCGTCCAGTGCGGGATCCTGGAGGACAGCCTCGGCCCGCAGGTGCCCGCCTTCTCCCTCGGCACCACCCGGCCCAGCGCCATCCGCATGGCCGCCGCCTACGCCACCTTCGCGGCCAAGGGCATGAACGCCGAGCCGTACTCCGTCACGGAGGTCAGCCGCAACGGCGACCCCGTGTCCGTGGAGAAGTCCGTGGCCGTGCGCGCGCTGTTCGCGAGCGTCGCCGGCGCGGTGGACGACGCCCTGCGCCAAGGCGTGCAGAACGGGCACGGGGCCGCGGCCAAGGCCGCCGGGGCGGGCACGGCGGCCACCGCCGGCACCGGCCCGGACAACAAGTCCGCCTGGTTCGCCGGCTACCGGGGCACGGTCTCGACGGCCGTCTCGCTCTCCCGCATAGACCCCAAGACGCAGGAGCTGCTGCCGCTGGACGGGCTGGGCGGCACCGCGAAGACGGTTCAGGGGAGCACGTACCCGGGCGACATCTGGACGCGGTACATGGCCAAGCGCTAGCGCTTGGCCGGCGGCGGCAGCCGCATATCGACAGTCGCTCGCCGTCAGCCGAGTGCGGTGTCGCCCTGGGCGGTGAGGATCTTGCGCAGGCCGGAGGAGACCTGCTCGCGTTCCTGCGGGTCGAGGGGCGAGAGGATCTCCGCGTAGTCGCGCAGGTGGGCGGCGAGCGCCTCGACTGCGAGGGTCCGGCCGCGTTCGGTGAGGCGGATCTGCACCGAGCGGCGGTCGCTGCTCTCGCGGACGCGTTCGATCAGGCCCTTGCCCTCCAGGCGGTCGAGGCGGTTGGTGACGGCGCCGGCGGTCACCATGGCGGCCTTGACGAAGGCTCCGGCGGTGAGGGTGTAAGGCGGTCCGGAGCGGCGCAGCGTGAAGATCATGTCGAATTCGCCGAGGTTCAGGCCGAACTCGTCGGACAGCTTCTTGAAGTGCTGGTCACAGACGCGCCGCATCCGCTGGACGCGCCCGAAGATCTCCATCGCCTCCAGGGCGTCGGCCAGCTCGGGACACTCCTTGCGCCACTGCTCGCCGATCAGGTCCACCGCATCGGTCATTCCGGGTCTCCTCCCGCGCCATTTGTTTCAACCTTAAGAAGCTTGCCATCGAAGGACAAGCGTGGTTTTCTTTCAACGTCAAAAGACCTCAGCGTTGAAACACCTCTCCGGAGCGCCACCATGTCCTACCCCGCCCCCCGCTACCACGGAGACAAGGGCGAAGTGAACGCGTCCTTCCGTACCGCCGACACCCCGCCGGACCTCACCTCGCCCCGCGGCGACGCCTACCACTACCTCGCCACACACGAGTCGACCGGCGGCGAGTACGGCCTGTACAAGGTGGACCTGGCGGCACGGGCCGCCGGCGCCAAGCCGCACTTCCACAAGGCGATGTCGGAGGCCTTCTACGTCCTCTCCGGGAAGCTGGAGCTCTTCAACGGCGAGAAGTGGGTGACGGGCGGCGCCGGCGACTTCCTGTACGTGCCGCCCGGCGGCCTCCACGCCTTCAAGAACGCGACGGACGAGCCCATGTCGATGCTCATGCTCTTCACCCCGGGCGCCCCGCGCCAGGAGTTCTTCGAAAGGGTCGCGGAGATGTCACAGCGCGGCAGCGAGGAACTCAAGGAGTTCCGTGTGCGGCACGACAGCTACTTCGAAGAGGACTTCGGGGCGGGGGCGGTGTAATGGGCCGCCGGCCCGCCCGGCTCACTTCATCACTTCATCACTTCAGGAACGTCTTCCAGTCCGGCGCCTGTGCGGGGTCCAGGCCGCGCAGCTTCGCCAGCACCTTGGGGTCCTGGGCGTCCAGCCAGTCGGCCAGCTGCTCGAAGGACACGCAGCGCACCCCGTCCTTCCTGCACACCGACTTCATGACGTCCTCCACGGCCTTCATATAGATGCCGTCGTTCCAGTCCTCGAAGTGGTTGCCTATGAAAAGCGGCGCCCGGCTGCCGTTGTAGACGCGATTGAAGCCGTTGAGATAGCCGTCGCGCGTCAGCTTCCGCCACTCCTCGTACTTCGCCGGGTCGCCCTTGGTGTTGTCGCCGGACTGGTTGTAGAGGAAGTTGAAGTCCATGGACAGGACCTGCTTGTCGCTCTTGGGGTACGGGAGCAGCTGGAGCGGGAAATTCCACATGCCGCTCAGCTTGGACGGCCACAGCTGGAAGTCGCCGGGCGAGCTGGCGTCGTAGCGCCAGCCGAAGTCCTTCGCCGCCGTCAGCAGGTTCTTCTGCCCCTCAAGGCAGGGGGCGCGGCCGCCCACCAGCTCCTTCTTGTAGTCGAAGGGCAGCGGGGGCAGGTCCTTGTAACCGGTGTTCGTCTTCCAGTTCTCCACGAAGGAGTACGACTGCTCGATCTCGCTCTTCCACTCCGCCGGGCTCCAGTCGCCACCGCCCTTGGTGCCGCAGAAATGGCCGTTGAAGTGGGTGCCGATCTCATTGCCGTCCAGCCAGGCGCCGCGCACCTGGTTCAGGGTGTCCCGGATGTGCTGGTCGGTCGCGAAGGATATCGCCGCGTCGCCCGGCTTGTGCTGCGGCGGCTTGTACAGCGTCGCCTTCGATTTCGGCAGCAGATACATGGCGGTCAGGAAGAACGTCATCTGCGCGTTGTTCTGCTTGGCGACCTGCCGGAAATGGGAGAACAGGTGGTCGTCGCCCTCCAGGGCGCCGTCCCAGGAGAAGACGACGAACTGCGGGGGCTTCTCGCCGGGCTTCAGCTTCTCGGGCTTGGCGACCTTCGGCTGCGGGCCGGTGAAGGACGTCGAGCCGTCCCCGAGGACCTTGACCTTGCCGTCCCAGGGCTCCTCGTCCTGCTTCTTGCCGTCACCTGCCGCGTCCGTCCCACCGGCCCGCTCGGACGACGACGAGGCGTTGCCCTGGCGGCCTTCGCCCCCGTCGCCCTGCGTCAGCACGACGACCAGCGCCGTCGCTATGCATATGGAGCCCAGCGCTGTCGGACCGTAGACAGACCTCTTCGAGAACGTCTTCGAGAACGCCTTCGACAACGTCGTACTCCCTGGCACCGGTACAGATGTTCAGGCGCCAGTATCACAGGCGGGTGTGACAGCTCCGCAGCAAGGGATGGTCCGCGACGACCGTGGACGAACCGGGAGCGATCTCCGTGAAACCGGCGTCCCTCACCACCGGCAGCCCGCTCGTCGTCAGCTCCGCCCAGCGCCCGGGCTCGGCCGTGCGCACCGACAGCGCGAAGCCGTCCTTCCGCCAGGCGTCCCGCGCTGCGTCGTCCAGGGCCCACCACGCGAGCTGCGCGCCGTGCCCGGCCTGGGCCATGGTCTTGCCCGCCGACATCTCCAGCTCCGGGTTGAGCCACAGCACCGGCCGGGCGGGGTCCGGCGCGGCCGGCGGCTCGGGGTCGTCCAGGTCGGTGCCCGACACCTGGAGCTTCACCAGCTCCTTGGGCCAGCCGTCCAGCGGCACGGGCGGGAAGACCCGCACCTCGGCGGCCTCGCCCGCGACCTCGATGCCCGGCAGCGCGGACGCCTTGCGCCACTCCGCCCCGCGCGCCCGCCGCACGACCTTGCGGATGCGGGCGTCCTGCCAGTCCGCCACCGCCCGGGCCCACTCGCCGTCCCCGGCCGCCCGCTCGTCCGACAGCAGGAACAGCACCGCCCGCGCCGCCGTCTCCAGCGCGTCCGTGCGCGCCGGGGGCGCGGCCTTCTCGATCCGCACCACGAGGGGCAGGACGAACTGGGGGGCGCTGTCGCGCGGGTCCTCGTCGTACGGGACGGTATCGGTGCTGGTCACACCCCCAGTCTGCCAGCCGCCCCCAGCGACTCCCCGCGCAGGATCTCCACGCACCGCGCCACGAACACGGCCGCCACCCCAGTCGGCTCCACCCGCGAGAACACCGTCTGCTCCCGCCGCCAGCGCGCATCGACGGCCACCGGCACCGTGCCCGCCGTCGCGGTGGCGAGGTGCCGGGGCGCCGCCACGATCCCCACCCCGGCGGCGGCCATCCGCACCGCCGTCGACGACTGCTCCGTCTCCACCGCCGTCACCGGAGTGAAGCCCCGCTCCTCGCACACCACGTCCAGCCACCGCCGCCCGCCCACCACCGGCTCCAGCGCGCACCGCACCCACGCCCGGTCCGCCAGTTCCTCCAGCGCGACCGGAGCCGTACGTCCGGCCAAGGGGTCGTCGGCGGAGACGACCAGGACGATCTCCTCCTCGCCGAGGGAGACCACCGGCCCCGGCCAGCCCTGCGGGCGGGGCCCCACGGCCAGGTCCGCGACACCGCGCTCCATGCGGTCCCGCAGCTCGTCCGTGGTGACGCACTCGTGCAGTCGCAGCGCGACCCCCGGGAACTCGGCCCGCCAGCGCGCGAGTACCAGTGGCAGAACGCCGGCCGCCAGCGCGTGCAACGTCACGATGTGCAGCTCACCGCCCTCCGCCCCGGCGGCGGCCCGGGCCGCGCGGCGGGCCCGGCCCGCGCTGCGCACGGCGAGCTCGGCGTGGGGCAGGAAGGCCCGGCCCATCGGCGTGAGTTCCACGCCGCGCGGCAGGCGCTCCAGCAGGGGGCCGCCGACGGTCCGTTCCAGCGCCTTGATCTGGTGGGACAGCGCGGACTGGGTGACGTTGAGGGTGTGCGCGGCCCGGCTGAAGGACCGTTCCTCCACGACCGCGACCAGGTACTCCATCTGCCGCAGACTCATCCGTACGCCTCTCCCGGCCAACCCTATGAAGAGCCGTCATCGATCCCATCAAGAACTTGCGTTGGACTCATCATCGCCGGTGGGCGGAGGGTTGAGGCATGCATGAGACAGATGTCATCGTCATCGGCGGCGGTACCGGCGGCTACAGCACGGCGTTGCGCGCGGTGGCCCTCGGACTCGGTGTCGTCCTCGTGGAGCGCGACCTCGTCGGCGGCACGTGTCTGCACCGCGGCTGCGTCCCCAGCAAGGCGATGCTGCACGCGGCGGAGCTCGTCGACGGAATCGTGGAGGCGCGTGAACGGTGGGGGGTGAAGGCGACGCTCGAGTCCGTCGACTGGTCCGCCCTGACCGCGACCCGCGACGACATCGTCTCCCGCAACCACCGCGGGGTGGAGGGCAAGCTGACGCACGCGGGCGTACGTGTCGTCCGGGGCTCGGCCACCCTGACCGGACCCCGTGGGATACGGATCGGCACCAGCGCCGAGGCCGGCACCGCGTGGCGGGCCCGGCGCGGCGTCGTCCTCGCCACCGGTTCGCGGCCCCGTACGCTCCCCGGGCTGGAACCGGACGGCGTCAGGGTCGTCACCAGCGACGACGCGCTGTTCGCACCCGGGCTGCCGGGCTCGGTCGTGGTGCTGGGCGGCGGGGCGATCGGCGTCGAGTACGCCTCGCTGCACCGCTCCATGGGCGCCGAGGTGACGCTGCTGGAGGCCGCCGACCGGCTGCTGCCGCTGGAGGACGCCGACGTCGGCCGCCATCTGACGCGCGGTCTGAAGAAGCGCGGCATCGACGTCCTGACCGGCGCGCGCCTCACGGAGGCCCACCCGTACGACGGGGGTGTACGGGTCGTCCTCCGCACGGCGCGCGGCGAGACGCGGACGCTGGAGACGGAGCGGCTGCTGGTGGCCGTGGGCCGGGCTCCGGTCACCGACGGCCTCGGCCTCGCGGCGGCCGGACTGGCCACCGACGCCCGGGGCTTCGTCGCCCCGGCCGACTGGTCCCGGCTGGAGACGGCCGTCCCCGGCGTCCACGTCGTCGGCGATCTGCTGCCGCCGCCGTCGCCGGGCCTGGCCCACGCATCCTTCGCGGAGGGCCTGGTGGTCGCCGAGACCCTGGCGGGCCTCACGCCCCGGCCCGTCGACTACGCGGCCGTGCCCCGCGTCACGTACTCCAGCCCGCAGACGGCCTCCGTGGGCCTCACCGAGGCCGGGGCGCTGGAGCTGGGCCACCGGGTCCGGGCCGTCACGATGCCGCTGACCGCCACCGCCAAGGGCATGGTGCACGGCCAGGGAGGCATGGTGAAGGTCGTCGCCGAACAGGACGGGGGCCGGGTACTGGGCGTCCACCTCGTGGGCCCGCACGTCTCCGAGATGATCGCCGAGAGCCAGCTCGTCGTCGGCTGGGACGCGGAGGCCGCCGACGTCGCCCAGCACATCCACCCGCACCCGACGCTCTCGGAGGCGGTCGGCGAGGTCATGCTCGCCCTCGCGGGCCGGGGCCTGCACCAGCCGTAGCGCCACGGCAGATCGTTTACCGCGGTAAATCGATGGACGCCCACGCCCGACGGCTCCTAAAGTCGCCGCAGACGTCCGAGAACCCGGAAAGGAGGGGCGAGAGATGAACCGCACCGACAGCACTGTCCCGCGCTCCCGCCCCCTCCGCCGGGCGTCCTCCGTCTGACATCCCGTCCGACCGGGAGCGCGACCACCCGCCTCCGGAAGGATCCCCATGACCTCCCTGGTCATCCGTGCCCTCACCGAGCACGACACCGCACTCTTCACCTCCCTCGACACCGCCCCCGCCCTCGTCGGCAGGGCCGCCTTCGGCCGGACCTACACGCCCGTCCACCTCGGCGGCGAGTACCGCCCCGACTGGACCTGGGTGGCACTGCGCGACGGCCGCGTCGTCGCCCGAGCCGCCTGGTGGGGCGGGCCCGACGACGAGACGCCCAAGGCCCTCGACTGGTTCGACTTCGCCGACGGCGAGACCGAGGCGGCCGTCCGACTGCTGCGCACCGTCCCGCTGAGCGCCGAGTACGCCCTGCTCGCCCCGCCCGGCTGGCGCGACCGGCCGCGTGTACGGGCCGCCGTCGAGGCCCGCGCCGCGGCGGCCGAGGCCGCCGGGATGCGGCGGCTGGTCGAGCGGTACCGCTACGAATGGACGCCCGCCTGCCCGCTGCAGGAACGCACCGGCCGCCTGGAGTACCGGCCCGAGCCGGACGACACGGTGTTCGGGGACGCCGTGCGCCGCACCATGGACGGCACGCTGGACGCCCACGACCGCCGCACCATCACCGAGTCCGGCCTGGAGGCCGCCGTCGACGACATGATGGCCCTCCTCCACTGGATGCCCTCGCCCCGTGAATGGTGGCGGCTCGCCTTCACCCCCGACGGAGACCTCGCGGGCCTCCACGTCCCCGCCCGCAACCCGGCCGGCCCGTGCGTCGGCTACATCGGCGTCGTCCCCGAACAGCGCGGCCACGGCTACTCCCACGACCTGCTCGTGGACTGCACCCACGACCTGGCCGCCCGGGGCGCCACGAGAATCGCGGCCGCCACGGACAAGGGCAACACCCCGATGGCGGCGAGCTTCGCCAGGGCGGGGTATCCGGTGACGCAGGAACGGATCGACTTCGTGCCGGAGGATTAGGGGGTACGTACGCCCCACCTTCCGCATGCCGCGGCTCAAGGTGGGGCTTTGGCCCTGGCAACTGGCCCCATCTGCCGGTCATGAAGACTGAAGCGGGCACCTTCAGGTTCCGGAGCGTCGCGATGAGCCCGGGGTTGTCGAAGCGCTCACCGTGCGTATGGACCGGCCGGGGCCGTCACTCGCCGGTGTCGACGAGCGGCTTCGCGTCGCGCGCCAGCGCCGTGAGCCGGGAGATCGCCCGGAAGTACTTCTTGCGGTAGCCGCCGTTCAGCATCTCCTCGCTGAACAGCTCGTCGAAGGGCCGCCCGGACGCCAGCACCGGGACCTCGCGGTCGTAGAGCCGGTCGGCGAGGACGACCAGGCGCAGTGCGGTCGACTGGTCCGGCACGGCCCGGACGCCGGTCAGGCAGACGGCCCGGACGCCGTCGCACATGGCGCCGTAGCGGCTCGGGTGGACCTTGGAGAGGTGGTCGAGGAGGTCGGGGAAGGCGTCCAGGGAGGCGCCCTCGGTGCGGTGCGCCACCCGCTCGACGGTCCCGTCGTCGTACGGGGCGGGGGCCTGCGGCAGGCCGCGGTGGCGGTAGTCCTCGCCGTCGATGCGCAGGGGGCGGAAGTGGGCGGAGAGGCCCTGGATCTCGCGGAGGAAGTCGGCGGCGGCGAAGCGGCCCTCGCCGAGCTTGCCGGGCAGGGTGTTGGAGGTCGCGGCGAGCGCCACGCCCGCGTCGACCAGCTTGCCCAGCAGGGTGGAGACGAGGACGGTGTCGCCCGGGTCGTCGAGCTCGAACTCGTCGATGCACAGCAGCTTGTGGCCGCTGAGGGTCTGGACGGTCTGCTGGAAGCCCAGGGCGCCGACGAGGTTCGTCAGCTCCACGAACGTGCCGAAGGCCTTCCGCTCGGGGGCGGCCGGGGTGGCGTGCCAGAGGGAGGCCAGCAGGTGGGTCTTGCCGACGCCGTAGCCGCCGTCGAGGTAGACGCCGCGCGGGCCGGCGGGGGCGGCGGGCTTCGTCTCGCGCCGGAACCAGCGCTTGCGGCCGCCGGCGGCCTCGCCGCCGAGCCCGCCCGCGAATCCGTCGAGGATCTTGACGGCCTCGGTCTGGCTGGGCTGGTTGGGGTCGGGGATGTACGTGTCGAAGCGCACCGAGTCGAAGCGCGGCGGGGGCACCATCTCGGCGACCAGGCGGTCGGCCGGGACGTGCGGGGCGCGCGAGGTGAGGGCGACGGGGGTTCCGGCCGGGCCGCCGGTTATCGGACCGGGGGTCGCGGGGCCCGTGGCGCTTGCGGGTGATGCGGTGGAGGACGACACAGCTGTCCAGCGTAGCCCCTGAAAGTGCGGTGGCCCGCCCGCGAGGAGCGAGCCATGTCACACTGCGGCCTATGCGACGCCTGTTCCCCTCCCCGTTCAGCCCCGCCGACCTCGACGACCGAGAATGGGGGCTGGACGAGCTCGCCGACCTCTACGCGTACCCGGCCGGTCTTCCCGCCGGGACGGCGTGGCTGCGGGCCAACATGGTCTCCTCGCTGGACGGCGCGGCGCATCACGAGGGCCGGTCGCAGCCGCTGTCCTCGGCCGCCGACATGCGGATCTTCGGCACGCTGCGGGGTCTGGCCGACGCGGTGGTGGTCGGCGCGGAGACCGTACGGCAGGAGGGCTACCGGCCCGCGCGGGCCCGGGAGGCCTTCGCGGCGCGGCGGGCGGCGCTCGGCCAGGGGCCCGCGCCGGTCATAGCCGTGGTGAGCGCGGGGCTCGACCTGGACTTCTCGCTTCCGTTGTTCACCGAGCCGCTGGTGCCGACGGTCGTGCTGACCGGGGCGGACGCCCCGGCGGAGCGCGTGGCCGCGGCGCGGGCGGCGGGCGCCGAGGTGCTCGTGGCGGGCGAGGGGCCGGGCGTCGACGTGGCGCGGGTGCCGGGGCTGCTGGCCGGGCGGGGGCTGACGCGGCTGCTGACCGAGGGCGGCCCCCGGCTGCTGGGTCAGTTCGCGGCGGCCGGGGTGCTGGACGAGATGTGCCTGTCGCTGGCGCCGGTGGTGGCCACCGGGACGGCGCCGCGGATCATGGCGGGGCCGCCGCTGGCGGTGCCCGAGCGCTTCGCGCTGGGGTCGGTGCTGGAGGACGGCGGTTTCCTCTTCACCCGGTACCGACGGGTTTGACGCCCCGGTGGTCCGTCGGCGGGTCTGACAATCGGCGGAATTTACCGTTCCGGTTTAACTCGGGGTGGGCAGAATTGAGTCAGACGCTCCCCCGGGGGCACAGGATCAAAACAGGCGGGTTCCCGGGGAGCCCGCGCAGGATGGTTTCTGTTGGGGCCCGGTGGCCCATGGAGTAGAAGGGCTCCCACCGTGTTCACGAGCGTATTGATGATCGAGCAGCCGCTCTCCGCGACGGATGTCGACTTCGTCACCACCCTCCACGACGACAGCATGTCGTTCGTGGTCCTCATGCGTCCCAGAGGCGACGAGGACCGGCTGCTGCGCGCCATCGACGACGTGGCCCTCGGCGAACTGGAGCAGGCGCTCCACGAGGCCGACGAGCCCGAGGGCGACGCGGCCGTACGGCCCGCCGCGGTGGCCCTGGAGCACTCGCTGCGCCTGCTGCGCGAGGCGGGCTGCGAGGCCGTCGGCCAGCTCATCGACGGCCACCCGCTGGACCTCCTGCGCTCCGTCGTGGAGCAGACCCACGCCGACGAGGTGATCGTGCTGACCGCGCCCCACCTCGTCGAGGAGTTCTTCCACCGCGACTGGGCCTCGCGCGCCCGCCACAAGGTCGGGGTGCCCGTCCTCAAGCTCTACGCGCACGCGGATGGCGAGGGGGAAGGGGAAGGCGAGGAGGCGCCGGCGGCGGGCGAGCGCGACTGAGCCGGACGGCGCGCCACGCCACGCCGCGCTCGTCCGCCGCGCCGCGCCCGGGGCGTCACCCCAGCCTGCCGTCGCGCATCGTCAGTACCCGGTCCGCCCGGCCGAGCAGCCCCCGGTCGTGGGTGACCAGCACCGTCGCCGTGCGGTGCCGGCGCGTGACCTCGGCCAGCAGCTCGACGACCCGCTCGCCGCGCTCGTGGTCCAGGGCCGACGTCGGCTCGTCCACCAGCAGCACGGCGGGGTCGCCGAACAGCGCGCGGGCGATGTTCACGCGCTGCCGCTCGCCCCCGGACAGCTGATGGGGACGCCGCCTCCGCTTCGCCGCGTCCAGCCCGACCGACTCCAGCAGCTCCGCCGCCCGCGCCCGGGCCGCACGCACACCCCCGCCGCGCAGGTGCGCGACCGCCAGCAGTTGTTCCTCGGCCGTCAGCGACGGCAGCAGGTTCGGCTGCTGGAAGACGATGCCGATCCGTTCGCGCCGCAGCGCGGTGCGTTCCTTGGCGCTCAGCGGCCCCGTGTCGCACCCCGCCACCACCACCCGCCCCGCGTCGGGGCTGCGCAGCGTCGCCGCGACCGCCAGCAGGCTGGACTTGCCCGAGCCCGACGGCCCCACGACCGCCACCAGCTCGCCGGGCGCCACGGTCAGCGACACCCGGTCCAGGGCGGTGAGCGCGCGGTCCCCGTCGGGGTAGGTGAGGACGGCGTCCTGCAACGAAAGAGCGGGCGAGGCGGTCATCGGGTGGCTCCCAGCGCGGTCAGCGGGTCGACGGACGTGATGCGGGCGACGGCGAGCGCCGAGCCGGCCAGCCCCAGCAGCACCATGGCGGCCACCGGTACGGCCACCGCCGCCGCGCTCAGCTCGAACGGCACGGCCGCCGATGCCAGCGCCCCGCCCGCCGCACCGGCTACGGCGCCCGTGGCCGCTCCGGCGGCCAGCACCACCGCCGCCTGCCCGAGCGCGTCCCGCACCAGATAGCCGCTGCTCGCGCCCACGGCCTTGAGCACCGCCACGTCGGGCCGCCGCTGCACCGTCCACACGGTGAAGAAGGCCCCCACCACGAGCGCGCTCACCACGAACAGGAAGCCCTGGACCATCCGGAGCGTGCCGTGCTCGGCGGCGTAGCCGTCGATGCCGTCCAGCGCGTCGTCGAGGGCGACGGCCTTCGTGGTGCGGGCGACGGCCCCCGAGGGCGTACCGGAACCGGTCACGGCCAGCGCGGTCGGCCGCGGCAGATGGCTCACGTCGCGCCAGGTGGCGAGCGTCGTCCAGACGGTCGGCGCGTGCCCGTGGCCACGGTCGGGCGTGACGCCGGAGACGGTCAGCTCCCGGGTGCCCAGGGTGATCCGGTCCCCGGGCCGCAGCCCGTGCTCCCGGGCGATCCGCCGGCTCACGGCCACCTGCCCGTCGGCGGGAGCGGCTCCCTCCTCGGGCGCCGGAGCCAGCCGCTCCGGGCCGCCGATCACACTCACCGACTCCGCCGAGCCGCCCGCCGTCAGCCGGGTCATCCCCACGCCGAACGGCTCCGCGGACCGCACCCCCGGGGCCCGGCGCCACGCCTCGGCCTGCCGCTCGTCGACGGTGCTGTTGGAGAACGACACCTCGGGCGCGGCCCCCGCCGGGGCACCGAAGACCACGCGGCCCGCCGGCAGCCCCGCCACGGCCGACGACGCCTCCCGGGCCAGACCGTCGGTCAGGCCGTAGAGGAAGACCACGAGCGTGGTGATGAGCGCGACGACCGTGCCCATGAGGGCGAAGCGCCCCCGGGCGAAACGGATGTCGCGGAGCGCGACGAACAAGAGATTCCCTCCGGTGCCGGATCGAATGCGGACTCCAGGCTGCCGCCCCGCACCCGCGCCGCCATCGGGCCGGGGGACGGTTCACGGACCGTCCGTCCGATGTACCCGGAAATCAATCGAACGGTTGATGGCGGCCGGTTCCGGAGCGTCCGGCACGGGCCCGTACGCTCAATGGGATGAGCCGAACGAGCCCTCCCGACCCCGGCGCGCCCGCCGCGCTCCCGCGCGGACGCGAGGCCTCCGACGTGCCCCCGCTGCGCCTGGTCCGCCTCGCCTTCCACGGCGCCTTCTACGCGCTGCTCGGCGTCGCCCTGGCCCCCACCCTGGCCGGCCGCCCGTCGGCGGGACCCCTGGCCGTACTGCCGCTGGGCGCGCTGCTCGCCGCCGTGTACGCGGCCGGGACCGTCCGCCCCGCCCGCCGCCCCGGACTCTGGCTCTCCGCCGTCACGGCCCTGTGGCTGGCGCTCCTCGCCCTGGACCACGGCTTCAGCTACGTCGCCTTCCCGCTGTTCTTCCTCTTCCTGCGCGCCCTCCCCGTCCGCTGGGCGCACCCCGCCGTCGCCGCCGCCACGGCGGCCGTCGTCGCCGCCCAGGCGACCGCGCCCGGCGGGCTCACCGTCGCGAAGGTCATCGGCCCCGCCGCCGGGGCCGCCGTCGCGATCCTCACCGCCTACGGCTACGCCGCGCTCCACCGCGAGAGCCAGCGCCGCGAGCGGCTGATCGACGACCTCGTGCGCACCCGGGACGAGCTCGCCGCCGCCCAGCGCGAGGCGGGCCGGCTCGCCGAGCGGCAGCGGCTCGCCCGCGAGATCCACGACACCCTCGCCCAGGGCCTGTCCAGCATCGTCCTGCTCGCCCGCGCCGCCGAGACCGCCGAACGGGACACGGCCCGGGAACGGGTCCGCGAGATCGGGCTGACCGCCGCCGACAACCTCGCCGAGGCCCGCCGCTTCGTCCAGGCCCTCACCCCGCCCGCACTGGAGGACGCGCCCCTGCCCGAGGCGCTGCGCCGGGTGACCGCGCGCACCGTCCCCGGGGCCGTCTTCCGCCTCGACGGCGAACCCTGCCCCCTGCCCGTGGAGACCGAGGTCGCCCTGCTGCGCCTGACCCAGGAGGCCCTGGCCAACGTGGCCCGCCACGCGCGCGCCGAGCACACCGCCGTCACCCTCGCCTTCCTCGACGGACAGGTTGCCCTCGACATCTACGACGACGGTGTCGGCTTCGCCCCCGGCCGGGGCCCGGCCGACGGCCGCCGCACCTTCGGCCTGCACGGCATGCGCGAGCGCATCGCAGGCCTCGGCGGCACCTTCACCGTCGAGTCCGCCCCCGGCGAAGGCACGGCCATCGCGGCGACGGTGCCGACGGCGCCGAAGGAGATCCGCGTCGTGGGAGCGGCGGCATGAGCGCCGGCATCGGGGTCCTCCTCGTCGACGACCACCCCGTGGTGCGGCGCGGACTGCGCGCCATGGTCGACGACCTGCCCGACGTGGAGGCCGTGGGCGAGGCCGCCGACGGCGCCGAGGCACTGCGGCTGCTCGCCGAAGGGGTACGCCCGGACGTCGTCCTCATGGACCTCCAGATGGGTGCCGGAATGCACGGTGTGGAGGCCACCCGGCGCATCACCGCGCTGCCGTCCCCGCCCGCCGTGCTGATCCTCACCACCTACAGCACCGACGCCGACATCCTGGCCGCCGTCGAGGCCGGAGCCACCGGCTACCTCCTCAAGGACGCCCCGCCCGAGGAGGTCGCGGCAGCCGTCCACGCTGCCGCCCGCGGCGAGACCGTCCTCGCCCCGCCCGTCGCCGCCCGCCTGCTGGGCCGGGTACGGGCCGGCGGCCGGCCCGCGCTCTCCCCGCGCGAGACGGAGATCCTGGGCCTGGTGGCCGAGGGCCTGGCCAACCGGCAGATCTCCAAACGGCTCTTCATCAGCGAGGCGACGGTCAAGACCCACCTCGTGCACATCTACGACAAGCTCGGCGTCGACAGCCGCACGGCGGCGGTCGCGGCGGGCCTGGCGGCGGGGCTGATCCGGGCGGTGTGACGGGCGTGGCCGGGGCTGTCCGAGCCGGGGAATAGAGTTACCCGCAATGAGCACCGACCTTCAGGGAGCACCGCACATGGCACCGGCCGTCCCCACGACGATGGACCGACCGCACTTCATCGGCATCGGCGGCGCCGGCATGTCGGGCATCGCGAAGATCCTCGCCCAGCGCGGCGCGGCCGTCGCCGGCAGCGACGCGAAGGACTCGGCCACCGCCGCGTCCCTGCGCGAGCTGGGCGTCACGGTGCACATCGGCCACGCCGCGGAGCACCTGGCGGCCGACGCCACCTGCGTCGTCGTCTCCAGCGCCATCCGCGCCGACAACCCCGAGCTGGCCGCGGCCGCCGAGCGCGGCGTCCCGGTCGTCCACCGCTCCGACGCGCTGGCCCGGCTGATGGACGGGCTGCGCCCGATCGCCGTCGCGGGCACCCACGGCAAGACGACCACGACGTCGATGCTCGCCGTCTCCCTGGACGCCCTGGGCCTGGCCCCGTCGTACGCCATCGGCGGCGACCTCGCCGGCCCCGGCACCAACGCCCTCCACGGCTCCGGCGAGATCTTCGTCGCCGAGGCGGACGAAAGCGACCGCAGCTTCCACAAGTACGCGCCCGAGGTCGCGATCATCCTCAACGTGGAGCTGGACCACCACGCGAACTACGCGTCGATGGACGAGATCTACGAGTCCTTCGAGACGTTCGTCGGCCGCGTCCGCCCCGGCGGCACGCTCGTCGTCTCCGCCGACCAGGCGGGCGCCCGCGAGCTCACCGAGCGGGTCTCCGGCCGCCACGACATCGAGATCGTCACCTACGGCACGGCCGAGGACGCCGACGTGCGCGTCCTGAAGGTCACCCCGCGCGGCCTGGCCAGCGAGGTCACCATCCTGCTGAACGGCAAGATGCTCACCTTCGCCGTCTCCGTGCCCGGCAGCCACTACGCGCACAACGCCGTCGCCGCCCTCGCCGCGGGCGTCGCCCTCGGCATCCCGGCGCACAACCTCGCCTCCGCGCTCGGCAAGTTCACCGGCGTCGGCCGCCGCCTCCAGCTCAAGGGCGAGGCGAACGGCGTGCAGGTCATCGACTCCTACGCGCACCACCCCACCGAGATGACCGCCGACCTGGAGGCCATCCGGGGCGCCGCCGCCGGCTCCCGCGTCCTGGTCGTCTTCCAGCCCCACCTCTTCAGCCGCACCCAGGAGCTCGGCACGGAGATGGGACAGTCCCTGACCCTGGCCGACGCCTCCGTGGTCCTCGACATCTACCCCGCCCGCGAGGACCCGATCCCGGGCATCACCAGCACCCTGATCATCGACGCGGCCGAGAAGGCCGGCGCGGACGTCCGCCCCGAGCACGACATGGCGGCGATCCCGGACGTGATCGCGGGAATGGCCCGCCCCGGTGATCTCGTTCTGACGATGGGCGCGGGTGACGTCACGGACCTCGGTCCGAAGATCCTGGCCCGCCTGGAGAACTGACCCACACACCGCGGAGGGCGTACGGCATGGCGTACGAGGTCGAGAAGACGGACGAACAGTGGCGCGCGGAGCTGACGCCGGCGGAGTACCAGGTGCTCCGCCGGGCGGGCACCGAGCCCGCCTTCCGCGGTGAGTACACCGACACGAAGACGGTGGGCGTCTACACCTGCCGGGCCTGCGACGCGGAGCTGTTCCGCTCCACGGAGAAGTTCGAGAGCCACTGCGGCTGGCCGAGCTTCTTCGACCCGAAGGACTCCGACGCCGTCGAGCTCCTGGAGGACCGCACCCACGGCATGGTCCGCGTCGAGGTCCGCTGCGCCCGCTGCGGCTCCCACCTGGGCCACGTCTTCGAGGGCGAGGGCTACCCCACCCCCACGGACCAGCGGTACTGCATCAACTCCATCTCGCTGCGGCTGCGCCCGGACGAGGGCTGAGCGGAGCGCTCACCCGGTGAAGTCCGCGAGGCCCTTCTTCAGGTCGTCCAGGTTCATCACCGGGTTCAGCTCGACCTCGGCGTCCGCTTCCTGGAAGAACTTCTCGCCGATCCCGACGATCTGCGAGGAGTCCTGCATGTCGAAGACCATGAGACAGGACCGGCCGCCGTCCAGGGGCGCGAAGTAGGCGGCTTCGGGCTTGAGCTCCTCCACGATCTTCTCCATCAGCCTGGGCAGGCTGCCGTCCTTGACCCCCGCGTTCGACGTGTGGGTGTCCAACCGGGCCCGCAAGAGCATGCGCATGGCCCTCACTCCTTCACCTGCGAGGTCGCGTCACTTCCAGGGTCGGCCCGGTGCGCCCGGTGGCGCAAGCGCGGGCGATTCAGCGCAGCACGGCCGCCGTCTCCGGCGGCAGCCGCAGCACGCCGTCGTCGCCGTCCGGCAGGCCCACCGGCCGCCACGCCGCGACGGCCTCCGTCACCGGGCCCGCCAGGCGTAGGGCGGCCGGGCGGGCGGTGAGGTTGACCGCGATGTGCAGCGGGCCGCGCCGGAAGGAGACGACGCCCTCGCCGGTGACGGACAGCGCCTCGTACCGCCAGCGCGGATCCGTCAGGGCGGGCTCGGCGCGCCGCAGGGCGATCAGGCGGCGGTACCAGGCGAGGAGCCGGGCGTGCGGGGGGCGGCCGGGTTCCGTCCAGTCCAGGCAGGAGCGGTCGCGGGTGGCCGGGTCCTGGGGGTCGGGGATCTCCTCGGCGGGCCAGCCGTGGGCCTCGAACTCGCGGCGCCGGCCGGTCCGTACGGCCTCCGCCAGGGCCGGGTCCGGGTGGTCGGTGAAGTACTGCCAGGGCGTCCGGGCGCCCCACTCCTCGCCCATGAACAGCATGGGGGTGAAGGGCGCGCACAGCACGAGCGCGGCCGCGCAGGCCAGCAGGCCCGGGGAGAGCCGGGCGGAGAGGCGGTCGCCGAGCGCCCGGTTGCCGACCTGGTCGTGGGTCTGGGCGTAGCCGAGGAGCCGGTGGGCGGGGGTGGCGCCCGGGTCCAGGGGGCGGCCGTGGGGGCGGGCGCGGAAGGCGGAGTGGGTGCCGTCGTGGAAGAAGCCGCCGCGCAGGGTCTTGGCCAGGGCGCGGGCCGGGTCGGCGGCGAAGTCGGCGTAGTAGCCCTGGGACTCGCCGGTGAGCGCGGTGTGCAGGGCGTGATGGAAGTCGTCGTTCCACTGGGCGTGGAGGCCGTGGCCGCCCGCGTCGCGCGGGGCGGTGGTGGCCGGGTCGTTGAGGTCGGACTCGGCGACGAGGAACAGCGGCCTGCCCAGCCGGCCGGCCAGCTCGTCGACGGCGGCGGACAGGTCGGCGAGGAAGTGCCGCGGGCCGGTGTCGGCGAGCGCGTGCACGGCGTCCAGCCGCAGCCCGTCGAGCCGGTAGTCGCGCAGCCAGGCCAGGGCGCTGCCGATGAGGTACGCCCGTACCTCCGGGGATCCGGGCGCGTCGAGGTTGACGGCCGCGCCCCAGGGGGTGTGGTGGGTGTCGGTGAAGTACGGGCCGTACGCGGGCAGGTGGTTGCCCGACGGGCCCAGGTGGTTGTGGACGACGTCGAGCACGACGCCCAGGCCGAGGCCGTGCGCGGCGTCCACGAAGCGGCGCAGCCCGTCCGGGCCGCCGTAGGGCTCGTGCACGGCCCAGGGGGCCACCCCGTCGTACCCCCAGCCGTGCCGGCCCGGGAACGGGCAGACGGGCATCAGCTCCACGTGGGTGACGCCCAGGTCGGCGAGGTGCGGCAGCCGCGCGGCCGCCGCGTCGAAGGTGCCCTCGGGGGTGTACGTGCCGGTGTGCAGCTCGTACAGGACCGCGCCGGGCAGCCCCCGGCCGGACCACGGGTGCCGCCAGGCGAAGCGGGCGAAGTCGACGACGGCGCTGGGCCCGTCCGGCCCGTCCGGCTGCCGCCGCGAGCGCGGGTCGGGCCGGGTCGGGCCGCCGTCGAGGGCGAAGCCGTAGCGGGTGCCGTGCCCGGCGCGGGCCTCGCCCCGCCACCAGCCGGGACGGGCCGGGTCCGGCTCCATGGCGTACGTGCGGCCGTCCGCCTCCAGGGCGACGTGCCGGGCCTGTGGTGCCCACACCTCGAACAGCACGACGGCTCCTCTCGACGGTGGGATCCTTCCCAGGAGGTTCAGGCGCAAGCGACGAGCAACGCCACCGGCGCCGCCCCCAGCAGCTCCGCCATCGCCACCCGCCCCCGCCACTCCCCGCCCCCCAGCAGGTCCCGCCACGCCGTGTCCCCGGGCAGTTCCAGGTCGGTGTCCCGCCAGCCGCCCGCTTCCCTCAGCCGCCCCGCCAGCCGCGTCGCCACGGCGACCGCCCCGCCCGCGCGGGCGAAGGCCACGCAGTGACCGGCCGCCACCCCATCCGCGTACAGCGGTACATAAGCCCCCTCCTCCCCGAACCACTCCGGGTGCTCGCGCCGGAGCCCCAGCGCCGCCCGCGTCAGTCGTAGCTTCTCGGCGGAGAGACCGTCCTCCGCTTCGCCGGATTCATCGGATTCATCGGATTCATCGGGGAAGGGCGGCACCGACCGGTTGTCCGGGTCGACGAGCGCCCGGTACACCCCTTCCGTTCCCATGTACACATCCGGCACCCCCGGCATCGTCAGATGCAGCAGCGCCGCCCCCAGAGTGTTGGCGCGTATCGCGGCCCCGGCCTCCTCCCCGAACGCGGCCAGTGCCTCCCGGCCCGCCGCCCCGCACGGGCCGGTGGTGACGAACTCCTCCACCGCCGCCTCGTACGCCGCGTCCGGTTCCGTCCACGTCGTCAGCAGCGCGGCCTCCCGGGCGCTCTTCAGCACGGCGGGCACGAGCCGGGCGGCATCGGGGGCGCCGAGCCCGAAGGCGTTCTGCCAGGCGGTCCACGCCAGATGGGGGTCCGGCGCGGGGGAGCCGGACCGGAGCCGGTCCATCAGCCGGGCCCAGCGCGCCGGGTGTTCGCTCAGCGCGGCGATCCGCGCCCGCGCGTCCGCGCTGCGCTTGGTGTCGTGGGTGGACAGCACGGTCCCGCCGTGGGGCCGGTCGCGCTGCGCGCGGGCGCAGAAGGCGTGGAACTCCTCCGGGGCGATCGCCGGCCGGTCGGGGGTGCCGCCCACCTCCGTCGCCGACAGCAGGGGCGCGTAGCGGTAGAAGGCGGTGTCCTCGACGGACTTGGCGCGGAGCGCCGACGCCGTCTGGGCGAAGCGCGCGCAGAAGTCCCGCTGATCGGGGCCGTCGCCGAGGCGGCCGAGGGCGGCGTCGCGGATCAGGTCGACGGCCCGGGCCTCGCCGGGCACGGCGAAGGCGGTACGGGCCCCCCGGGCGGCCTCGTCCAGCAGCGCGGCGTCCGCGGGCGCGGCGGGCCGGCCGGCCGTGACGTACGGGCGGTAGACGGGCAGCCGGACGAGGATCTCGCACAGGGCGGTGCGCAGCGCCCAGGGGGCGTGGTCGCGCAGCGTGTGGGAGGTCTCGCAGAGCCGGACGGCGGTGCGGACGAGCCGCTCGGCCTCGGCGGCCAGCTCGTGGCCGATGACCCGGTAGGCGGCGCGGCGCACGGTCGCGGGCCAGTCGCCGCCCCGGTCGGGCGGGCAGCCGGTGAAGGCGAGGTAGGCGGCGGTGAGTTCGCCGAGCCCGGCGGGGTCGGTGAAGAGGCCGTCGAGGTGCCGCAGGGCGTCGTAGCCGGTGGTGCCGGCGACGGGCCAGTCGGCGGGCAGCCGTTCGTCCCCGGCGAGGATCTTCTCCACGACCGTCCACCGCCCGCCGGTGGCGTCGCGCAGCCGCCGCAGATAGCCGGGCGGGTCGGCGAGCCCGTCGGGGTGGTCGACGCGCAGCCCGTCGAGGACGCCTTCGCTCAGCAGCCGCAGCACGGTGGCGTGGGTGGCGGCGAAGACCTCGGGGTCCTCCACACGCACCGCGATCAGCTCGGAGACGGTGAAGAAGCGCCGGTAGTTGAGCTCGGTGCGGGCCAGCCGCCACCAGGCGAGGCGGTACCACTGGGCGTCGAGCAGCTCGGGCAGCGGCAGCCGTTCGGTGCCGGGACGCAGGGGGAGGGCGTGGTCGCCGTAGCGCAGCACGCCGTCGGCGGCGGTGCAGCGGTCCAGCTCGGCGCCGATCCGGTCGGCGAGCACGGGCAGCAGCACCTTGCCGCCGTGCTCGGCCCAGTCGATGTCGAACCAGCGGGCGTACGGGGAGGCCGGGCCGTCGCGCAGCACGTGCCACAGGGCGCCGCCCGGGCGTCCGGCGGCGGGCAGGGCCATGTGGTTGGGCACGATGTCGGCGATCAGGCCCAGCCCGTGCGCGTGGGCGGTACGGGCCAGCGAGCGCAGCCCGTCCTCGCCGCCCAGCTCCGCCCGTACCGCCGTGTGGTCGACGACGTCGTAGCCGTGGGTGGAGCCCGGGACGGCCTCCAGGAGCGGGGAGAGATGCAGATGGGACACGCCGAGCCCGGCGAGCCGGGGCACGGCCCGCTCGGCCGCCGCGAAGGGGAACGCGGGCTGGAGCTGGAGCCGGTACGTGGCGGTGGGCGGGTGACGGCTGTCGGGCTTCACAGGAACATACGTACCCACCCCAGGGCCCCGTAAGGGGCGCGGGGAACTGCGCGATCAACCCCCACCGGCCGGCAGCCGAACGGCTCACGCCGGCCGCTGCAACACCGCCAAGCTGCGGTCGACAAGCGTCAACCGCTCCCCGGCCCGGACCTTCGGCCCATCCGCCGCCACTCCCTCCGGGCGCGCGGTGTCGACGACGACCTGCCACTGCGCGCCGTGGTCGGCCGGGACGGTGAAGTCCAGCGGCCGGTCGTGCGCGTTGAACATCAGCAGGAAGGAGTCGTCGGTCACCGGCTCGCCCCGCGGCCCGGGCTCGGAGATGGCGCCCCCGTTGAGGAAGACGGTCAGGGACCTGGCGTGGGCGACGTGCCAGTCGCCGTCCCGCATTTCCTCCCCTTCCGGGGTGAACCAGGCGATATCGGAGAGTTCGTCGTGGGTGCCCTGCACCGGGCGGCCGTGGAAGAAGCGCCGGCGGCGGAAGACGGGGTGGTCGCGGCGGAGCCAGACCAGCGAGCGGGTGAAGCGCAGCATCCGCAGCGCCCGCGCCGTCGCCTCGTCGACGTCCTCCTCCGCCTCCTCCGGGCGGCCCGGCCAGTGCACCCAGGACAGCTCGCCGTCCTGGCAGTACGCGTTGTTGTTGCCCCGCTGGGTGCGGGCGAACTCGTCGCCGTGGCTGAGCATCGGCACGCCCTGCGACACCATCAGGGTGGCGATGAAATTGCGCATCTGCCGCTCGCGCAGGGCGAGGATCCCCGGATCGTCGGTCGGCCCCTCGGTCCCGCAGTTCCAGGAACGGTTGTGGCTCTCGCCGTCCCGGTTGTCCTCGCCGTTGGCCTCGTTGTGCTTGACGTCGTACGAGACGAGGTCGTGGAGGGTGAAGCCGTCGTGACAGGTGACGAAGTTGACGGAGGCCAGCGGGCGCCGGCTGTCGCCCTGGTAGAGGTCGGAGGAGCCGGTCAGCCGGGAGCCGAACTCCGCCAGAGTGGCCGGCTCGCCCCGCCACAGATCCCGCGCGGTGTCCCGGAACTTTCCGTTCCACTCGGTCCACAGGGGCGGGAAGTTGCCGACCTGATAGCCGCCCTCGCCCACGTCCCACGGCTCCGCGATCAGCTTCACCTGACTGACCACCGGATCCTGCTGCACCAGGTCGAAGAACGACGACAGCCGGTCCACCTCGTGGAACTGCCGCGCCAGCGTCGCCGCCAGATCGAAGCGGAAACCGTCCACGCGCATCTCGGTCACCCAGTAGCGCAGCGAGTCCATGATGAGCTGGAGCACATGCGGACTCCGCATCAGCAGCGAATTGCCGGTGCCGGTGGTGTCCATGTAGTAGCGCGGATCGTCGCTCAGCCGGTAGTACGACGCGTTGTCCAGCCCCCGGAACGACAGCGTCGGCCCCAGATGGCTGCCCTCGGCCGTGTGGTTGTACACTACATCCAGAATCACCTCGATGCCCGCCGCGTGCAGCGCCCGCACCGCCGTCTTGAACTCCAGCACCTGCTGACCCCGGTCGCCCCACGACGCGTACGCGTTGTGCGGCGCGAAGAAGCCGATGGTGTTGTAGCCCCAGTAGTTGACCAGCCCCGCGTCCACCAGCCGGTGGTCGTGCACGAACTGATGGACCGGCATCAGTTCGATCGCCGTGACCCCCAGCTCCGTCAGATGCCCGATCACCGCCGGATGCGCCAGCGCCGCGTACGTGCCCCGGATCTCCTCCGGCAGCGCCGGGTGAAGCATCGTCAGGCCCTTCACATGGGCCTCATAGATGACCGTGCGGTGATACTCCGTCCGGGGCGGCCGGTCGTCCCCCCAGTCGAAGTACGGATTGACCACCACCGAAGTCATCATGTGCGGCGCCGAGTCCATGTCATTGCGCTTCTCCGGCCGCCCGAAGCGATAGCCGTAGACCGCCTCCCCCCAGTCCACCGCGCCGCTCACGGCCTTCGCGTACGGGTCGAGCAGCAGCTTGGCGGAGTTGCAGCGCGGCCCCCGCTGCGGCTCGTACGGGCCGTGCGCCCGGAAGCCGTACCGCTGACCCGGCATCACACCCGGTAGATACGCGTGCCATACGAACGCGTCGGTCTCCCGCAGCTCCACCGCCGTCTCCGAGCCGTCCTCGTGCAGCAGACACAACTCGATCCGTTCGGCGGCCTCCGAGAAGACCGCGAAATTGGTCCCGGCGCCGTCGTACGTGGCACCGAGGGGGTACGCCTGTCCCGGCCAGACCTGCATGCCCAGAAGTCTTCCACCCCGGGACGCGCTTTCCGCAGATCTTCGGCAAAAGCCGGTCCGCCGCCCGCCCCGAGGGCTCCGCCGAGCGGGTGACACCACCCTTCCGGCTACTTCTGGCTATGAATCAGATCACGTCCGGCGTCCGGCTTTCGGACAACCGGCACGTCCGACGGCAGAGTTGGCCGAACGCCCGCCGGACGCGGATGCACCCGCTCCCGCCCGCACAGTAGTCTGCCTTGATCGTTGGGACGGGGGCGGAAGGCGGTGCGCAGGTGAGCTCGGGCGGGCTGGAGCTGCCTCCTGGGGACGGCTGTCCGGAAGAGGACTGCACGTCCGACACCCCTCCGGGCGTGGTCTCCCTGACCCGCCCGAGGGAGATCGGGGCGGAACTGGACTGGGGCGCCGACGCCTGGGGCGAGGTGCGCACACGCGCCCGCCGGGCGGGGCGTGCCTACATATGGCTCAATCTGGTCGAGCAGCGGCTGCGCGCCGTCGTCGCCGCCGTGCTGCGCCCGGTCTACGAACCGGTCCACGGCGACGAGGAATGGGTCGTCGCGGCCGCCGGCCCGGCCGGCCAGGAGTGGGTGCAGCGCGCCGTCGCCGTCCGCGAGGTCAGCCGCCGCAAGGGCTATCTGCTCGACCCGGCCGACGACAACGTCCTCAGCTTCCTCACCCTGCCCCAGCTGCGCGAACTGGTCGTCCAGCACTGGCCGTGCTTCGAGCCCTACCTCGACGACCGGCGCGAACTCGAACTCGCACTGGACGAGCTCGAGGTGACCCGCAACATCGTCTCCCGCAACCGGGCGCTCTCCCAGACCGTCCTCGCCCAGGCCGAACGCGCCTCGGCCCGGCTGCTGGACATCCTCGGCAGCGGCCACGGCACGGGCACGCCCTCCGCCGACCGGCTGCCCATAGACGCCGTCGAGGACCTCGTCGGCGACCGCTACGCCGACGTCGTCGGCGTCCACCCCGACCGGGTGCGCCTCCAGCGCCAGCTCCCCGTCGAGGACCTCTTCGGCAGCGCCCGCCGCCTCGACGCCGTCGGCATAGGCCTGAACCTGCTCGTCCAGAACTACTCCGGGCGGCGCCTGGTCCGCCTCGCCGAGGCCGGCTGCCGCACCCGGCTGCTCTTCCTCAACCCCGCCAGCAGCGCCGTGCGCCGCCGGGAGCGGGAACTGGGGATCAAGAAGGGCGAGATGAGCCGGTCCGTGGAGATGAACATCATGCACATGCGGCGGGTCCGCGACCGGCTGCGCGACCCCGGCGCCTTCGAGATCCGCGTCTTCGACGAGACGCCCCGCTTCACCGCCTACCTGATCAACGGCGACGGCTCGGACGGCGTGGCCGTCGTCCAGTCCTACCTGCGCAAGGCCCGCGGCATGGAGTCGCCCGTGCTCGTCCTGCGCGGCGGCCACGGCCGGGGCGTGCTGCGGGAGGGCCGGGCCGACGCGGACGGCGGCCTCTTCGAGACCTACCGCGAGGAGTTCGAGGGCGTGTGGGAGGACTCCCGGCCGGTGTCGTAGCGGACCCCTGCTCAAGGCCCCGGGCCCGTTGTCAGTGGGCCGTGCGACGCTGGGGACCACACGGGGGAAGCACAACCTGAGGGGGGATCGCGATGTCCTGGCACGAGGAGCGTCTGGTCGGCTTCGATCTGGAGACGACGGGCACCGACCCGTCGACGGCCCGGATCGTCACCGCGGCGGTCGTGGAGACCAAGGGCGGCGAGGTCGTCGCGAGCCGGTCCTGGCTGGCCGACCCGGGCACGCCGATACCGGCCGAGACCACGGCGATCCACGGCATCACGACCGAGCGGGCCGCCGACTGCGGGCGGCCCGCTCGCGAGGTGGCGGAGGAGGTGGCCACCGCCCTGGCCGGCCACTGGTCGATGGGCGTGCCGGTCGTCGCGTACAACGCGGCCTTCGATCTGAGCCTGCTCTCGGCCGAGCTGGGGCGGTACGGCCTGCGGTCGCTGAGCGAGCGGCTGGACGAGCGGCTGGGTGGGGACGGCGCGGGTGCGCCGGCGGCGGCCGTGGGCCCGGTCGTCGACCCCCTCACCATCGACCGTGCCGTCGACCGCTTCCGCAAGGGCCGGCGCACTCTGGCCGCCGCCTGCGGGGAGTACGGCGTCGTGCTCGACGGGGCGCACGAGGCGGGCGCGGACGCCCTGGCGGCCGTGCGCGTGGCCCGCGCGATAGCCGAGCGGTACGAGCACATCGCGGCGGCCGACCTGTGGGAGCTCCACCGCGACCAGGAGCGGTGGTACGGGGAGTGGGCGGCCGGCTATCAGAAGTGGCTGCGGCGTCAGGGGAACCCGGAGGCGGTGGTGGAGGGCGCCTGGCCGCTGCGCTGAGCGGAGCCGAGCCGTCGAGCCCCTGAGCCGAGCCGGATGCGCGCGGGCGACCGGCACGGCCCTGGAACTAGCCCCGCACCCTGAGCACGCTCTCGTCGCAGGAGACGATCTCCAGCTCCCGTCCGGGCCGCCCGGCCGCGGGGAAGGAGATCGTCAGCCGGACGCCGTCCTTGGTCTGCCAGACGCCGGGCACGGAGTCGGGGGCGTCACCGCGCCCGATGGGGTGGTCGATGAATGTTCCGTCGGCGGCGAACTCCATCCCTTCCCGCCCTCGCGAGGGCGGGAAGGGATGGTCGGCGGGCCGGTAGACGGCGATGTCGGCGGAGTCCTCTTCACGGGAGTGCGTCCAGCTCCGGAAGAGAGCCGGGGGTGGCTCGTTCATTCCTCAAATACCTCAGCAATTACCCGGATTCACCTGAATGGCGGGATCCGGAAGGTTGGCATACGGTTGGAATTGAATTCCGCGGTATCCATCTCTTTTCACGTCCTACGGGTCTACCGTAGACGTCATCGGGCCCGACTCTCTCCCGTAACTCGCCGCGTTTCACAGCGGTCAGAGGAGGTGCGGCATGCCCGAGAACCGGCAGAACGGCACAGCCGAGAGGTCACCCGAGAGCCTGCTGTGCGGGACCATGGAAGTCCACCGCAGACTGCTCACCGAACACGCCCCGTACGCGGCGGCGCGTGCGGCCCTGGAGAACAAGGCCTTCGCCTATGAGAAGGGGCGCGAGCGGACCACCCGTGCCGGAGTGACCCTCATCCAGGTCGTCGTCCACGTCGTGCACCAGAACGGCGCGCAGAACATCGACGACGCCCAGGTCACCAGCCAGGTCGAGGCCCTCAACCGGGACTACCGCAAGACCAATACGGATGTCTCCGGCGTCCCGGCCGTCTGGCAGGCGTTGGCAGCCGACTGCAACATCGAATTCCAGCTGGCCACCACCGACCCGTCCGGGGCGCCGACCAACGGCATCACCCGCACACAGACGGCGACCGCAAGTTTCGGCACCGACGACGCCGTGAAGTCGACGGCGACCGGTGGCCAGGACCCCTGGCCCACCGATCGCTATCTCAACCTGTGGTCCTGTGAGCTGGGTGGCGGGCTGCTCGGGTACGCACAGTTCCCCGGCGGACCGGCGGCCACCGACGGGGTGGTCATCCTCCACTCCGCGTTCGGCACCAGCGGGACCGCGACGGCACCCTTCAACCTGGGCCGCACCGCGACCCACGAAGTGGGCCACTGGCTGAATCTCTTCCACATCTGGGGCGACGACGGCACGGCCTGCAACGGCACCGACTTCGTGGCCGACACGCCCAACCAGGGCGGGCCCAATTTCGGCAAGCCGGACTTCCCCCGCGTCACGTGCAACAACGCACCCGACGGCGACATGTTCATGAACTACATGGACTACGTCGACGACGCGGCCATGTTCATGTTCACGGAGGGCCAGTTGACGCGCATGAACGCCACCCTCGACGGACCGCGCGCCTCGTTCCACACCGCGTAGCCGCGCCGGCCGGAAGCCGGCCGGAAGCCGGTCAGAAGGGGTACCACCGCACCGCCGGGTCGTCCTCCCGCAGCGAGGCGACCCGGCGGCGGAACTCCGCGAGGGCGGCCGGATTGCCCGGCGCGTGCTGAGCCACCCAGGCACAGCTCGCCGTCTCCCGGGCCCCGCGCAGCACGGCGCAGCCCTCCCACTCCCGGACGTCCCAGCCGTAGGCGCGGACGAAGGAGTGATAGGCGTCCGGGTCCAGCCCGTACCGGTCCTTGCTGAGGGCCATCACCACCAGGTCGTGCTCCCGCAGGTCCGAGGCGAACGTCTCCAGGTCGACGAGTACGGGCCCGTCCGGCCCGATGTGGACATTGCGGGGGAGGGCGTCACCGTGGATCGCCCCCGGCGGCAGATGCGGGATGAGGGCGGCGGCCGCGGCGGCGAACCCGTCGCGGCGCTCGCGCAGATAGTCGGCGTCGGCCGGATCGATCGCCGTCCCGGCCAGCCGCAGCCACCGCTCGACGCCGCCCAGCAGATCACGCCGGGGCAGCCCGAACCCCGGCTCAGGCAGGGCGTGCACCTGCCGGAGCAGGGCGGCCAGGTCGGCGGGACCGGCAGGGCGCTCCGCCGCCGGGAGCCGGTGCCAGAGCGTCACCGGATGCCCGTCGGCGACCAGCACCCCGGGCTCCGCCGCGCGCACGGCCGGCACCCCGGCCTCCGCGAGCCAGGCGGCGATCCGCAGCTCCCGGCCGGCGCGCTCCACGAGGGAGGCGTCCCGCCCCACCTTCGCGACGAGGCCGTCGGCGGCGAACACCGCGTTCTCCCCGAGGGCCAGCAGCTCGGCCTCGCCGGCCGGAAGCGGAGCGCCCGCCGCCGCGAGGAGCTCCCGCGCCCGTTGTTCGGTGAATGCCACGCCGTTCCTTCCGCTTCTCCGCCGTACGCGCGTACGCGATCCCGCCAGTCTCCCTCATGCGCGGCGGTGGCCGGACACGCCGGGAGTTCGGTCCATCACGTAACCCCTGGTACGGTCGCGTCCCATCGGCTGCCGTGCCCAACCCCCACGGGGCACGGCGGCCGTCTCGATAAGCTCCCTCCATATCTGCGTGATCTTGTGAGAGGAGCTTTCGCCCATGACCGCCGCGATACTCGGCTTCGCCCTTTTCTCCCTGCTGGTGGCCATGGCACCGGGCCCGGACACCCTCCTCGTGCTGCGCAACTGCCTGCGCGGCGGCCGCCGCACAGGCATCGCGACCGCCCTCGGCGCGGCGGCCGGCTCCCTCGCCTGGGGCGTCGCCGCGGCCTTCGGCCTGGCAGCGGCACTCCAGCGCTGGGACACGGCCTTCACGGTCGTCAGGCTGGCGGGGGCGGCATACCTGGTCTTTCTGGGCGCACAGGTGCTCTGGGCCCAGCGCCGCGCGGGTGCGGTCGCAGCGGAGGCACCGGCCGAGAGCGGGGCCGCCCCGGGGGTGGGTGAGGCCTTCCGGCAGGGGCTGCTGAGCTGTCTGCTCAACCCCAAGGTGGGGGTCTTCTTCGTGGCCGTGGTGCCGCAGTTCCTCCCGGAGGGCGACGGGTCCGCGCTGGGCACGACGCTGTTGTTCGGCGCGGTCGACGCGGCGGTCGCGGGCGCCTGGCTACTCCTCGTCGCGGCCGGCGCCACACGCCTGCTGGGCTGGCTCCGCCGCCCCCGCGTCCACCGCAACCTGGAGCGGACCACGGGCGGAGTGCTGGTGGCGCTGGGGGTGGGGACGGCGGTGGAGGGTTAATAGCGGGGGCCGGGGAAGAGGGTGACCCGGCCGGGCGGGAAGAGATCCAGGCCCAAGATCGCCTTGGCATCCTCGACTACCACGTCGAGATGTTCGATGGAGGCAAGAGCGGTCAGGTCGACGACCGTGTGCTGCGTCCAGTCGCAGGAGATCCTGAGCAGCCGGAGCTCCGGGAAGATCTTGCTTATAGCTGTGAGATCGACGGGATGCGAGGCACGCGAAAGCGTGAGTTCCCGCACCTGAGGGAGCGTGGGGCTCATGGCGAGCCGGGTCATGTCCTGCTCGGAAATCATCAAGTGAGTCAGTTGTGGCAGGCGCGTAAGCTCCTCGCGGCCCCCCTCAGGGAATTTGAGGGCATTGATGCCGAGATATTCCAGTCCGTCGAACGCTTCCAGTCCCGTCAGGGATCGCGATGCGTTCCGCTGCCATACGTAAAGCTTCCGTAGTTTGGGCATGGCGGGCAGCGATGACGTGTGTGACCGGCGGATGGGGAGGTCGAGATTCAGCTCCTTCAGCTCGGGGAGCTTGGTCACGCGGCGCAGGTCGTGCGGCCGAGTGTCGTGGATGAGTAGCGTGGTGAGCGGAAGTCCGTCGAGTGGCGACAAGTCAGTGATCTCAGGGCACTGGAACAACCGGAGTTCGCGCAGCTTCGGCAGGCTCTGGAGGAAGGCCACATCGCTCAGCTGTTGGTTGGCGGACAAGGCGATGCTCGTCAATCGGTCCGGATCGACCGCCGCCAGGATTTCATCCGCGGAGAGGTCCCCCATGAATTGGATGTTCAAATTCTGCGGGAGGCTGGGGACGAGTTCCAGAGCAGCGCGGCTGCGGACGGTGATGTCGCACTCGGCCGGCAGGTGGTTGAGGATCTCTTTGGCGAACTCCTCGGTGTCGAATGAGCCCCAGCTTCTCGACAGCGCACTGAAAACGCGCGGGCTCCGGCAGTCGCGGTATCGCTTGAGCAACGTCAGAGCGGCGTCCCCGCCCACGGCCGCCGCCGCGTGGACGACAGCCTCCGCCTGTCTCTCCGGCAGGTCTTGCGGACCCGGCAGCAGATCGAGGATCACCGGCCCCACCGTGGCCAGATTCTGGGCCTCGGCGTAGCTGCGTGGCGGTAGCAGCGTCGCCGCCCGCTCCTCCACCTTCGCCCGGACCTCGGGGTCCAGTTCGGTGGCCTGCTCCAGGCAGGCCATGGCCAGCAGGTGCAGCCGCGTCCGGTGGTCGGGAGCTTGATCGCCGCGTGCCATGAGCTGGCGTAGAAGTGCCGCCCGTTCGGCGGGCCGTGCGTGGGCCACGGCCATCCGTATGACGTCCTCCCACCGGTCGTCGTCGGCGTTCCGCACCAACAGGCCGAGGTCGTGCCCCTCCACGGCGGCTTTCGCACCGAGGTAGTCCTGGAACGTGCGGTGGACGAAGTCGACGGTGTCCGCCGTGGGCCTGCGCAGCAGCCCGCAGCGGGAGACCAGATGGGTGAGAACCTGACGGGCGTCGCCCTGCCCGGCGACGGCCGGCATCGCCGGGAGGGCATCCTCAAAGACGGTCAGGGCGGTCTTCTCCTCCATCTCCGCCTGGCCGTTACGAATGAGCCAGTACGCCAGCCGCTGTAGCAGCTGAACCGCCTCGTGTTGCGTGAGACTGATCCCCTCGGGGGCCTCGATGCCCCGCTCGTCGTCCCTCCGGCCCAGCAGCATGGCCAGCGCCGCTTCATACAGCTCCATCCGGCTCCGGGGCAGACGACCCCGGCGGTCGCGGTGGAGCGCGCACATCAAGGCGCACATCAGAGGGGTCGTCGCCAATTGAGCCAACGGGCGCTGGGCCCGTACCGCGTCCTTGAACCGTTCTTCGAGGTCGGAGGCGGTGCCTGCCGCCGTGTGCCAGCGCGTGGCGAAGACGAGGACGTCCTTCCGGTTCATCGGCCGTACGGTCAGCTCCGCGAACCCTGCGCTCTCGAGCCACCGCTCGGGCACGGCCGTCGGCCGTGTGGTGACGATGAAGCTCGAACGAGGGTAGGCGGCGATCAAGTCGCGGAGCCACTCCTTCGTCTCCTCGCGCCGTTGCGCGGGGACCTCGTCGATGCCGTCGACGAGCAACAGCGCCCGCCCCTCCGTGAGGACGCGGTCGGCCCAGCCCGGCGGCTGCGCCGCGGCGAGCGGGCTCCTGATGGCTTCCAGGAATCGCTCCGGAGCGGGTGGGGCGCTCTTGAGGTCGAGCCTGCGCAGGGGAATGACGAAGGGGATGCTTCCGCGCCGGGCGGAGGTCACGGCCAGCCACTGCACGAGTGTGGTCTTGCCGCTGCCCGCGAGCCCGCGGACCAGCGCTCGCTGCTGCCCCGCCAATGCCTTCTCGGCACGTTCGACGACGGTGAGGGAGTCGTCGCGCCTGCTGGTCAGTTCCAGGCTGACGTAGGCGGGCTCCAGCGGCCAGCTCGCCGGCTGCGCGCCCCGCAGGTCGAGGCCGACAATGGTGAGCCCGCTGTGCCGCTCGACGATGCAGCGGCAATACCGTTCTTCGAATGGGACGTCATCCGCCCTGACGGCGGCCTGGCCGATCTCCTCTGCCGCTCTTTCCCGCAGCACCAGCAATGGGCCCGGGTCAGCGCCAAGGGCCTTGGCGAGCGCCACCACCGTGCCCTCCGTCGGGAGCTTCCGTCCATTGAGGGTCCGGCTGACGGTCGTGTGCCCCAGACCCGCCCGCCGCTCCAGCGCCACATACGTCAACCCGCGCTCAAACCGCAACCGGCGTAAGCGTACGGACAGTTCGATCAGCGCCCCCGACGCCTCTGGATCAACACCCATGCGTTCATCTTCATACGCGTGAACGCCGGTGAACGCGAAATCACGGAAGTTCAGCGCATGACTCTCGAACTGCTCATCCTCATCGCAGCGTTCACCGCGATCCTGTCACGCACCGACACCACCCCCGCCGACCGCGCGGCCCTCCTGACCGCCTTCGTCAACGTCCTCGACCTGCTCACCCGGTAGCCGCCACAATCCGTGCGGGCACCACCCGCGCCTCCTCGTACCGCCGCAGCACCAGCGCGGCCACCTCCGGGGCCGGGCCCAGGACGTCCGCGACGAAGTCGGCCTCCCGCGCCCCCGCCGCGATGCGGTCCGGCAGGCGGCCCGGTGCCAGGACGTACGGCGCGACCGCCACGCGCCGTACGCCCTCGGCGCGCCGCAGCGCGCGTACCGCGTCCTCCGTGCGGGGGAGGGAGGCGGAGGCGAACGCGGGTCGCACGGCACACCAACCACTCGTGTGCCGCCACTCCCGCGCGATTTCTGCGATCACCGCGATCGCCTCCGGGTCCGATGAGCCCGCCGAGGCCAGGACGACCCCGGTCGAGCTCCGGTCGGCGTCCCGCACTCCGGCCTGCCGCAGCCGCCGTTCCAGCGCGTCCGTCAGCAGGGCTGAGGGGCCGAGGACGTCCGCCTGGTGGACGGTCAGCCCCGGCAATCGGGCGGTCGCCCCGGCCAGCGCGGCCGGGATGTCGGACTTGGCGTGGAACGCCCGTGTCAGCAGCAGCGGAACCGCCACCACCTCCCGTACGCCCTCCGCCGCCAGCCGTTCCAGGACGCGAGGCACGCCCGGCGCGCAGAAGTCCAGGAAGCCGACCTCCACCCGGAGGCCCGGCCGACGGGCCGCGACCCTCGCCCGCAGGGCGGCGACCGTCGCCGCGTGCCGGGGGTCGCGGCTGCCGTGGGCGACGAGGAGCAGCACCACGGAAAAGCCCCTACCGCGTCGCCAGGCCGCGCGAGCGCAGCACCCTGCGCTCCAGCGGGCTGAAGACGATCAGGTCGATGGCGATGCCGACGAACAGGATGAGGGTGATGCCCAGCAGCACTCCCGGCATGTCGGAGTCGGTGCGGGCGTTCTCCAGGTACTGGCCCAGGCCCAGGCCCAGATCGGGCGAGGAGGCGATGAGCTCCGCCGCCATCAGCGATCGCCAGGAGAAGGCCCAGCCCTGCTTCAGCCCGGCGAGGTATCCCGGCAGGGCCGCCGGCAGCAGCACGTGCCACGCCCCGCGCACGCCCGTCGCGCCCATCGTGCGGCCCGCGCGCAGATACAGCGGGGGCACCTGGTCGATGCCGGAGACCAGGCCGTTGGCGATGGACGGCACGGCGCCCAGCAGGATCACCGCGTACATCGCCGAGTCCGTGATGCCCAGCCAGATGACGGCCGCCGGCACCCAGGCCACCGACGGGAGGGATTGCAGCCCCGACAGGACGGGCCCCAGCGCTGCCCGTATCAGCGGCACCCTGGCCACCAGGAGTCCCAGGGGGGTGCCGAGGGCGAGGGCGGCGAGGAAGCCGAGCAGGCCGCGCGAGACGCTGGTCCAGACGATGCCGAAGAGCGTGCCCTCCAGCCACAGCCTGCGCAGCGCGCCCCAGACGGCCGACGGGTCGGGGAGCTTGTAGTCGTCCGTGACACCGGCCAGGACCAGCAGCTTCCACACGACCAGTACCAGCACGACGGCGGTGACCGGCGGCAGCACCTTGCGCAGCAGCACCTCCCGCAGCGGCGTGCGCTTCACCGGTACCGTGTCGAGGGCGTCGAGCCCGGCTTCCAGGCCGGCCAGATCCCCTTCCGCGGCCCGGGGCCGTTCGGTCTCAGTCCCGGCCATGGCGGCGGATCTCCCCCCGGAGCTCTTCGGTGATCTCGACCGACAGGTCGGCCACCGCCGCGTCCTCGATCCGGCGCGGCTGCGGGATGTCCACCGTCCACTCCCGCACCACGCGCCCCGGCCGGGACGACAGCAGCACCACCCGCTGGCCGAGCCGTACCGCCTCCCGGACGTTGTGGGTGACGAACAGCACCGACAGCGAGGTCTCCGACCAGATGCGCGTCAGCTCGTGGTGCAGCACGTCCCGGGTGATGGCGTCCAGCGCGGCGAACGGCTCGTCCATCAGCAGCACCCGGCTGTCCTGCGCCAGGGCCCGCGCCAGCGCGACGCGCTGCCGCATCCCGCCCGACAGCTCGTGCACGCGCTTGCCGTACGAGCCGCCCAGCCGGACGAGCTGGAGCAACCGCTCCGCCTCCGCCCGGCGTTCCGCCCTCGGCACGCCGCGCAGCCGCAGCGCCAGCTCGATATTGCGGCCCGCCGTCAGCCAGGGGAACAGCGCGTGCTCCTGGAACATCAGCGCCGGGCGGCCGCCGGGCACCTCGATGGTGCCGGCGGACGGGCGGTCCAGACCTGCCACCAGGTTCAGCAGCGTCGACTTGCCACAGCCCGAGGCGCCCAGCAGGCACACGAACTCACCGGGGCGGACGTCGAGGGTGATGTCGTCGAGCACGGGGCGCCCGTCGTGCGAGCGGCCGCCGTAGCTCTTGTGGACGTGGTCGATCCGGACGGCCGCCGGCGCGTCGTCACCGACGACGGCCAAGGCGGGCGTACTGCCGGACGTATCGGTACTCAGTGCCGGTGCCATCCGGTCACCTCCTGGTCGGGGAGCGGGCATACGAGCCCCTACTGCCGCGTACACGTCACTGCCTGCCGAGCTGCGCCGCGCCGACCGTGGGCCTGCCCCCGGCCGCCAGGACCTTGTTGAGCAGGGTCAGGTCGTAGATGCCGGTCAGATCCGGCTTCTCCAGCAGCCCCGCCTTGACCGCGTGGTCCGCCTCGGCCTGGAGGGTGGCGGCCAGCGGGTCGTCCGTCGTCCTGATGGACTGCCACGCCGGATCGAGGATCTCCGGCGGCAGTTCCTTGCCCGACAGCTTCTTCAGCGCCGCGTTGGCCGAGGCCTTGGCCCGCTCGGGGTTCGCGGCGATCCAGGCGTTGGTCTTCACCGAGCCCCGCAGCACGGCCTCCACCACGTCCGGGTGCGCGTCGAGGAACTTCTGCGACACGACCACATTGGTGATGACGAACTTGCCGTCCGGCCAGAGGGTGCTCTCGTCCAGCAGCACCTTCCCGCCCTCCGACACCAGCTTGGAGGCCGTCGGCTCGGGCACCCAGGCGCCGTCCACGGAACCGGACTTGAAGGCGTCGGGCGTCACCTTGTTGTCCGTGCGGACGACCGAGACATCGCCCTTGCCGCTCTGCGGGTCGACCTTCCAGCCCTGCCCGGAGATCCAGTTGAGGAATGCCACGTCCTGGGTGTTGCCCTTCTGCGGGGTGGCGATCCGCTTGCCCTTGACGTCCTCCAGCGAGGAGATCTTCTTGGGGTCGACGACCAGCTTCACCCCGCCGGAGGCCGAACCCGCCACGATCCGCAGGTTCTTGCCCTTGGACTTCACATAGCCGTTGATGGCGGGCGAGGGGCCGATCCAGCCGATGTCGATGGAGCCCGCGTTGAGCGCCTCGATCTCCGACGGCCCGGCGTTGAAGGTGGTCGAGGTGAGCTTGGTTGTGCCCAGCTCCTTCTGGAGGATGCCCGCCTGCTCGCCGACCAGCGGCGTGGCGTGCGTGATGTTGGGGAAGTAGCCGATCCGCACGGTGTTGGCGGAGAGCTTCGCGCCGGTGACGGCCGCGGGGCCGGCGGTGGTGCCGGAGGCCTTCTGGGAACCGTAGCCGCAGGCGCCCAGGGCGACGGTCAGCAGCGGCAGGGCGGCGAGCGCCGACAGCGCCCGGCGGGCGGGGGATGACACGAGGGGGGTTCCTCTCGTTCAGCGATACACGCGGTGTACGCGATATGCGCGGTATGGGGGACGGGGACGGACGTCAGCCCGCACATCGCCCCACGCCGCCCTGGCCGCTGCCGAGGGCACCGCTGCCGATGCGGCCGCCCTCCTTGTCGAACGTCGCGAAGACGTCCTGGACCCGGCCCGCCATCCCTAGAAGTCCCAGCCGTCGTCGTCGGCCGCCGCGCGCGGGGCCTTAACCGCGAATGCCGTCCCGGCCATGCCCGCCGTCAGCGTCGTGCCGTCGGCGGGGTCGATCAGCAGGAACGAGCCGGTGCGCCGGGAGTCGGCGTACGCGTCCAGCGCGAGCGGCTCGGCGGTGCGCAGGACGACCCGGCCGATGTCGTTGGCGGCCAGCTCGCCGGGGTCCGGGTACTGGGTGAGGTCGTCGAGGGCCAGCCGCGACGGCACCGCTTTGACCAGTGCCTTCACCGTCCGCGTGGTGTGCTTGAGCAGCACCCGGTCGCCGGTGCGCAGCGGGCGGTCGGCCACGTGGCAGACGGTGGCCTCGACGTCCTGGGTGGTGCCGGGCGCCGCGCCGGCGGGGGCGATGAGATCGCCGCGCGAGATGTCGAGGTCGTCGGCGAGCCGCAGGGTGACCGACTGCGGCGCCCAGGCCACGTCCACCGGTCCGGCCAGGCCGTCGATGGCGGCGATCGTGCTCGTACGCCCCGACGGCAGCACCGTCACCGGCTCGCCGACGCGCAGTACGCCGGAGGCGATCCGGCCGGCGTAGCCCCGGTAGTCACGGTGCCCGGGGGTCTGCGGGCGGATGACGTACTGGACGGGGAAGCGGGCGGGTTCGGCGGTGGGGTCGTCGCCGACGGGCACGGTCTCCAGGTGCTCCAGCACGGTCGGGCCGCCGTACCAGTCCATGTGGGCGGACGGGGTCACCACGTTGTCGCCCGCGAGCGCCGAGATCGGGATCGCGGTGACCTCGGGCACCCCGAGCGAGGCGGCGTACGCGCCGAACTCCCCGGCGATCGTGGCGAAGGCGGACTCGGCGTAGCCGACGAGGTCCATCTTGTTGACGGCCAGCACCACGTGCGGGACGCGCAGCAGCGCGGCGACGGCGGCGTGGCGGCGGGTCTGCTCGACGACGCCGTTGCGGGCGTCGACCAGCACCACGGCCAGCTCGGCGGTGGAGGCGCCGGTGACCATGTTGCGGGTGTACTGAACGTGGCCGGGGGTGTCGGCGAGGATGAAACGACGGCGTGGGGTGGCGAAGTAGCGGTGGGCCACGTCGATGGTGATGCCCTGCTCGCGCTCGGCGCGCAGCCCGTCGGTGAGCAGCGCCAGGTCGGGGGCGTCCTGGCCGCGGCCCAGCGACGCCCGTTCGACGGCCTCCAACTGGTCGGCCAGGACCGACTTGGAGTCGTGGAGCAGGCGTCCGACGAGGGTGGACTTGCCGTCGTCGACGCTTCCGGCGGTGGCGAAGCGCAGCAGTGAGGTGGCCTGGTCGGTGGCGGTGTCGGTGCTCATGGCTAGAAGTACCCCTCGCGCTTGCGGTCCTCCATCGCGGCCTCCGACAGCTTGTCGTCGGCCCGGGTCGCGCCCCGCTCGGTGAGCCGGGACGCCGCGATCTCGGCGATGACGGCGTGGATGGTGGCGGCATCGGAGTCGACGGCGCCGGTGCAGGACATGTCCCCGACGGTGCGGTAGCGCACCAGGCGTCTCTCCACCCGCTCGCCGTCGCGGGGGCCTCCCCAGTCGCCCGGGGCCAGCCACATGCCGTCGCGGGGGAAGACCTCCCGCTCGTGGGCGTAGTAGATCGAGGGCAGTTCGATCTTCTCGCGGGCGATGTACTGCCAGACGTCCAGCTCGGTCCAGTTGGACAGCGGGAAGACGCGCACGTGTTCGCCGGGGGAGTGGCGGCCGTTGTAGAGCTGCCACAGCTCGGGGCGCTGCCGGCGCGGGTCCCAGCCGCCGAACTCGTCCCGCAGCGAGAACACCCGCTCCTTGGCCCGGGCCTTCTCCTCGTCGCGCCGCCCGCCGCCGAAGACCGCGTCGAAGCGGTTACCGCTGATGGCGTCCAGCAGCGGGACCGTCTGGAGCGGGTTGCGGGTACCGTCGGGGCGTTCGCGCAGCTCGCCCCGGTCGATGAAGTCCTGCACGGAGGCCACGTGCAGCCGTAGGCCCAGCTCGGCGACCGTGCGGTCGCGGTAGGCGAGGACCTCGGGGAAGTTGTGCCCGGTGTCCACGTGCAGCAGCGGGAAGGGCACGGCCGCCGGGGCGAACGCCTTGAGGGCGAGGTGCAGCATGACGATGGAGTCCTTGCCGCCGGAGAACAGCAGCACCGGCCGTTCGAACTCGCCCGCCACCTCGCGGAAGACGTGCACCGCCTCGGACTCCAGCGCGTCCAGATGCGTCAGGGCGTACGGGCTGTCCGCTGCGGTACTCACAGCAGCCCCCTTTCCGTCAGCAGCGTGTACAGCGCCGCCGCCGATTCCCCGACGCTCTGCTCGTGCACGGGGATCCGCAGGTCCGGTTCGGCCGGCGCCTCGTACGGGTCGTCGACGCCGGTCAGGCCGGATATCTCGCCCGCCGCCCGCTTGGCGTACAGGCCCTTCACGTCCCGGGCGGAGCACACGTCCACCGGGGTGGCCACATGGACCTCCACATAGCCCGTGCCGCTCGCCTGATGGCGCTTGCGCACCGCCTCGCGGGAGTCCGCGTAGGGCGCGATGACGGGCACGAGCACCGTCACGCCGTGCGCGGCCAGCAGTCGGGCGACGAAGCCGATCCGCTGGACGTTGGTGTGCCGGTCCTCGCGGGAGAAGCCCAGGCCCGCCGAGAGGAACTCCCGGATCTCGTCGCCGTCCAGCACCTCCACCGGCCGCCCCTCGGTACGCAGCCGGTCCGCGAGCGCACGGGCGATCGTCGTCTTGCCCGCGCTCGGCAGGCCGGTGAGCCACACGGTGGCGCCCACGCTCATATTCCTCTCCAGCTCCAGGAGTTCCGTCATCCGTGCAGCCCGCATTCCGTCTTGCCCGTGCCCGCCCAGCGGCCGGCCCGCGCGTCCTCGCCCGTCAGCGTGCGACGCGTGCAGGGCGCGCAGCCGACGGAGGTGTAGCCGTCCATCAGCAGCGGGTTGACGAGCACGCCGTGCTCGGCGACGTACGCGTCCACGTCCGCCTCGGTCCAGCGGGCGATCGGGGAGACCTTGACCTTGCCGCGCCGGGCGTCCCAGCCCACGACCGGGGTGCCGGCCCGGGTGGGGGACTCGTCACGGCGCAGGCCGGTCGCCCAGGCGTCGTACGCGGCCAGGCCCTCCGCCAGCGGCTCGACCTTCCGCATCCGGCAGCACAGGTCCGGGTCGCGCTCGTACAGCCGCGGCCCGTACGCCGCGTCCTGCTCGGCGACGCTGCGGCGCGGGGTGAGGGTGAGGACGTGGACGTCCATGACGGCCTCGACCGCGTCGCGGGTGCCGATGGTCTCCGGGAAGTGGTAGCCGGTGTCCAGGAAGACCACGTCGACGCCGGGGTGGACGCGCGAGGCGAGGTGGGCGACGACGGCGTCCGCCATGGAGGCGGTGACGCAGAAGCGCTCACCGAAGGTGTCGGCCGCCCAGCGCAGGATCTCCAGGGCGGGCGCGTCCTCCAGCTCCCGGCCCGCCTCGACCGCCAGTTTCTCAAGACCGGTCATGTGTCCGCCCCTTGACCATCTGCCCGCCCCTTGACCAGGCCCCGGGTCAGGAGCCCGAGGAAGGAGAGCTTGAAGGCGCGGTTGCAGGCGCCGCACTCCCAGGCGCCATGACCCTGCTCACCGGGCCGCAGGTCCTCGTCCCCGCAGTAGGGGCAGTAGAAGGGGGCGGCGCGCTCACTCATGAGAGGGCCTCCTCGTCCGCCCGGGCCGCCCATTGGGCGAACCGTTCCCCCTCGGCTCTCTCCGCCTGGAAGCGCCGCAGGACGCGCTCCACGTAGTCCGGGAGCTCCGCCGAAGTGACCTTCAGGCCGCGCACCTTGCGGCCGAACCCGGCCGCGAGGCCGAGCGCCCCGCCCAGGTGCACCTGGAATCCCTCGACCTGCTCGCCCCGCTCGTCGGTGACCAACTGGCCTTTGAGACCGATGTCCGCGACCTGGATACGGGCGCAGGCGTTGGGGCAGCCGTTGATGTTGATCGTGACGGGCTCGTCGAAGTCCGGCAGCCGGCGCTCGAGTTCGTCGATGAGCGCAGAGCCGCGCGCCTTGGTCTCCACGATCGCGAGCTTGCAGAACTCGATGCCCGTGCAGGCCATCGTGCCGCGCCGGAACGGGGAGGGCGCCACCCGCAGATCCAGCGCCTCCAGGCCCGCCACCAGCGAGGAGACCTGCTCCTCCGGCACGTCCAGGACGATCATCTTCTGCTCGGCCGTGGTGCGTATCCGGCCCGAGCCGTGCTGCTCGGCCAGCTCCGCGATCTTGGTGAGCGTGGCGCCGTCGACCCGGCCGACGCGCGGGGCGAAGCCGACGTAGAAGCGGCCGTCCTGCTGCCGGTGCACGCCGACGTGGTCCCGCCAGCGGTGCAGGGGCTGTTCGGGGGCCGGGCCGTCGACGAGCCGGCGGCCGAGGTACTCGTCCTCCAGCACCTGGCGAAACCGTTCGGCACCCCAGTCGGCGACGAGGAACTTCAGCCGGGCCCGGTTGCGCAGCCGCCGGTAGCCGTAGTCGCGGAAGATGCCGATGACGGCGCCGAAGACGTCCGCCACCTCGTCCAGCGGCACCCACGCGCCGAGCCGGACGCCGATCCGGGGGTTGGTGGACAGCCCGCCGCCCACCCACAGGTCGAAGCCCGGGCCGTGCTCGGGGTGACGGACGCCGACGAACGCCACGTCGTTGATCTCGTGGGCGACGTCGAGCAGCGGGGAGCCGGAGACGGCCGACTTGAACTTCCGGGGCAGATTGGAGAAGTCGGGGTTGCCGATGAAACGGCGGTGGATCTCCTCGACGGCCGGGGTGCCGTCGAGGATCTCGTCCTCGGCGATACCGGCCACGGGCGAGCCCAGGATCACCCGGGGTGTGTCCCCGCAGGCCTCGGTGGTGGACAGGCCGACGGCCTCCAGCCGCCGCCAGATCTCCGGCACGTCCTCGATCCGGATCCAGTGGTACTGGATGTTCTGCCGGTCGGTGATGTCGGCGGTGCCCCGGGCGAACTCCTGGGAGACCTCGCCGACGACGCGCAGTTGCGCGGTGGTCAGCCGGCCGCCGTCGATGCGCACCCGCAGCATGAAGAACTCGTCGTCCAGCTCCTCCGGGGGCAGGACGGCCGTGCGGCCGCCGTCGATACCGGGCTTGCGCTGGGTGTAGAGGCCCCACCAGCGCATCCGGCCGCGGAGATCGCTGGGGTCGATGGAGTCGAAGCCGGCCTTGGAGTAGATCGTCTCAATGCGTGTCCGCACATTGAGACCGTCGTCGTCCTTCTTGAACTGCTCGTTGGCGTTCAGCGGGGTGAAGTGACCGACGGCCCACTGGCCTTCGCCTCGGTGGCGGCCGGACTTGCGCCGCGCCGGGGCGGCGGGGGAGCGGGAAGGGGTGTCAGTCATAGAGAAATGTCCTTAAAATCCGCATGTGTCCCCAATGGGTGTGCCGGGCACGGCATACGAAGGGGAGGCAGGGGTCACCTCGTCGGCACGACAGGGCCGACTGAGGGGAGGGGCGGTGGTGCTGTGACTGTCAGCCCGCCGGACAGATGGCGCTGGACATGCGGCCGAGGTCGACGTGACGCCGACTCACCAAGGCGATTCCAGCTCGGGACATGACGGCAGCGTGGCACGGCAGTCTTCGGCCAGTCCACTGTTGTCCGAATAACAAGATGGACCATTCCGGAATGTGGAATGGTCCATTGTGCTCGCGGGCGCCGCCCGCCATCGCCCCGTCCGCTGCGGCTAGGCCGCCTTCTCCGGGTGAGCGCCAGGCCAGGGGCCCGGAGTGGGCACGTCCGGCTCTTCCGTCACCTCGGTGGCGAACACCCGGAAGCCGCGCCGCTCGTAATTGCCGAGCGCGTGCGGTCCGTCCAGGCTGCACGTGTGCACCCACACCCGCTTCGTGGGCTCCCGCTCCGGCCACCGCGCGGCCAGGTCCCAGGCCCGCGCGGTCCCGACGCTCAGCAGATGGCCCCCGATCCGCCGCCCCCGGAACCTCGGGATCAGCCCGAAGTAGGCGATCTCGACGGCCCCCTCCGGCTGGGCGTCCAGCTCCACGTACCCGGCCGGCGTGCCGTGCTCGTACGCCACCCAGGTCTCCGTCCCCGGCCGCTCCAGGAACTCCGCCCACCGCTCGTACGACCAGCTCAGCCGGTCCGTCCAGGTGATGTCCCCGCCCACGGCGGTGTACAGGAAACGGCTGAACTCGGGGCAGGGTACGGCCGCCCGTTCGATCCGGATGCCGGACGAAGCGTCCGGAACGCGGGCCGGGACGAGATCGGCCGGCGTGGTCTGCTCCAGCGACCAGGTGGTCACGGTCGTCGTCGTGCTGTCGCTCATGGCCGAAACCTCATCACACTGCTGTCAGCACTCCACGGGCAGCCCCCGGCGCGCCGCCAGCACCAGCGGTGCCGTCGAGGCGGGCAGCAGGTCCTCGGGGACCTCCGGTTCCAGCAGATGCACCTCCAGCCCGTCGGTGAAGCGGTACGGGCGGTGGCTGAGCACCCCCGCCAGGGTGCGCCGCAGCCGGGACAGCTCCGCCCGCACCGTCACCGTGCGCGAGGCGTCGCCGAAGAGGTCCGCCGCCAGCTGGGCGGCCGTCCGCCCCGCCCGGTGCCGGGCCAGCACGTACAGCAACTCGGCGTGGCGCGGGCTGAGGTCGTGCGACCACTGGCCCGCCGCCCCGGCGACGCTCACCGTCCACGTGCGCGGCTGGCGCAGGTCCAGCACCAGCCGCCCGGGCGGCGCCTCCTCGTCCGCGCCCCGGTCCAGCCGGACCAGCCAGCCGTCCGGCAGCGGTTCCAGCGTGCACGGACCCAGGGACGGCAGCCACACCCGCCCCGGGGCCGCCTCCCGGGGCAGCACCACCCGGCTCACCGGCGCCATCCCCGTCACGGCCGCCGTCCAGCCGTCGCGGTCCACCGCCAGCGCCCGGCCGCCCAGCCGGGCCAGCATCGGCGCCGCGACCGTACGCAGCCGGTCCACCGACTCCCAGTGCCGGGCGCGCAGCTCCGCCTCGGACACCTTGGCCACGGCCGTCACCAGGGCCAGCGTCGTCGGGTTGAACGCGGGCACGGGCCCCGACACGTTCAGCACGCCCAGCAGCCGCCCGTCGCGCGGGTCGTGCAGCGGGGCCGCCGCGCACGTCCAGGCGTGGTGCGACCGTACGAAGTGCTCGGCGGAATGGACCTGCACCGGCCGGCGCTCCACCAGCGCCAGCCCGATGCCGTTGGTGCCCACCAGCTCCTCGGTCCAGGACGCGCCCACCTCGAAGCCCAGCCGGTCCGCGCTCCGGCGCACCCCGGGGCTGCCCTCCCGCCACAGCACCCGGCCCTCGGCGTCCGAGACCACGATCAGATGCCGCACGGCGTCCACCGCCTCGCGCAGCCCCTCCCGCACCTGCGGCAGCAGCCCGCCCAGCGGGGAGCTCCGGCGCAGGTGCTCCACCTCGGCCGCCGAGATCAGGGCGACGGGCCCGCCGGTGTCGGGGTCGAGACCGTGGCGGCGGGCGCGGTGCCACGACTCGCCGATCACCGGACGCGGTCGCACGGGCGACTCCATGCCGCCGAGGGCGGCCTCCCGGATGGCGGGCAGCAGTCCCGCGTCGATCGGTATGCGCTTCACGCTGCAATGGTGCCGTCGCGAGCCGCTCCGCGCCGGGTCATCCGCGATATTGCAACGCCTTGCAACCATTGCGAACGCACCCGTCCCGGGCGGAAGGTGAAGGGGAGCGGCCGGAGGGTGGTGCCGAGTCGGCGCAGCATCACCCTCCGCGGCCTCCCACCTGCAACGGCCCGGCCCGGCCCGGCGCCGGGCCGCAGGATGAACCGACCCGCCCGCGGCGGATACGGTTAGGTCGTGCAGGCAGCAAAAGAACATTCGGGCCGGGAGGTCGGCCGGCTCCGCAGGGCTAGGGCTCTGTACCGAAATGTCTCCAAACGCAGGATGGCGTGGCTGCTCCTGAAGGACACCGTCAACTCCTGCATGGAGTACCGCGTCACGGGACTGGCCGCCGAAGCCGCCTTCTTCACCCTGCTGTCGCTGCCCCCGTTGCTCCTCGCCCTCCTCGGGCTGCTGCGCTACCTGGACGACTGGACGGGCACCCGCACCATCCTCGGCATCCAGGAGAGCATCCTCACCGTGTCCTCCGCCGTCCTGTCGGACAAGGGCACCAAGGAGATCGCCGAGCCGCTGGTCCGGGACGTCCTCAAGCTCGGCAGCCCGGACATCATCTCCGTCGGCTTCGCCATCGCCCTGTGGTCCGGCTCCCGGGCCGTGAACGTCTTCGTGGACACCATCACGATCATGTACGGGCTGGAGGGCAAGCGCGGCATCGTCAGGACCAGGCTGCTGGCCTTCCTCCTCTACGTCGTCGCCCTCGTCATCGGGGCGGTGGCGCTGCCGCTGATGGTGGCCGGGCCGGAGACGGTGGTGAACGTCGTGCCCTGGAGCGGGGACGTCGTCCGCTTCCTCTACTGGCCCGTCGTCACCCTCCTGTCCATCGCCTTCCTCACCACGCTCTACCACGTGTCCGTCCCCGTGCGCTCCCCCTGGGCGGAGGACATCCCCGGTGCCTTCGTCGCCCTCACCATGTGGGTCCTCGGCAGCCTCCTGCTGCGCGTCTATCTCACCCACACCGTCGAGGGCGTCACCATCTACAGCTCGCTGGCCGCGCCCGTCGCCGTGCTCCTGTGGATCGGCGTCTCCGCCTTCGCGGTGCTCGTCGGCGCCGCCGTGAACGCCGCGATCGACCGGGTCTGGCCCTCCGTCACCACCGCCGCCGCCCGTGCCGAGGTCGACCGGCAGCGCGAGGCCGCCGCCACCCGCGCGGCCGCCGAGCGGGCCGCCCGGGCCCTGGTCCACGAGATCGACGACGACCCCTGGGAGCCCGAGGAGGGCGTCATCGGCCAGGACCGGGAACCCCCCTCGGAATTCCCCGAGCGCTGGGCCCAGTTCCTGCCCCCCGAGGACGTCCGCTCCCGGCTCCACAAACCGGACCAGCCGCCCAAGCACGCCAAACCGAACAACAAACGGGACACGTGATCAGGACCGCCGACGGGCCGTGAGAAAACCACTCGCGGCCCGTCGGCGTTCGCCCCTACGATCGCTTGCGCCAGGACGAACCGCTCCAGGCACTCGGACCGCTCCACAGGAGGTGAGCACGCGATGACTGTCGTCGCCACGGGCCGCGCCCGCGCTCAGAAGACCATCCCCACCTCCCTCCTGAAGGACCACAGTCTTGTCCGAGCTCAATGCTCCGCACCCCCTCTCCGCCTACGGCTGGGACACGGGGTTCGCTGACGGCTTCACCCCGTACGCCGCCGAGGGGCTCGTCCCCGGGCGTATCGTCCGCGTCGACCGCGGCCGCTGCGACGTCGTCGTCGCCGACGGCGAGGCCGGCGTCCGCCATGTCATGGCCGACACCTCGCTCGTCACCACGGGCGACCCGCTGAACATCATGTGCACCGGCGACTGGGCCGCCGTCGACCTCTCCGGAGGCTATGTACGGGCCCTGCTGCCGCGCCGCACCGCCTTCGTCCGCTCCACGTCCTCCAAGCGCTCCGAGGGCCAGGTCCTCGCCGCCAACGTCGACCACGCCGTCGTCGCGGTCTCGCTGGCCGCCGAGCTCGACCTGGGCCGGATCGAACGGTTCCTGACGCTGGCCTGGGAGAGCGGCGCCACTCCGCTCGTCGTCCTCACCAAGGCCGACCTCGTCCCCGACCCCGCCACCCTGGCCCACCTCGTCGCCGACACGGAGACGGCGGCGCCGGGCGTTCAGGTGCTGGCCGTCAGCGCCGAGGCGGGCGACGGCGTCGACGCCCTCGCGGCCGTGCTGTCGGGCGGCGCGTCCGTCCTCATCGGCCAGTCCGGCGCCGGCAAGTCCACGCTGGCCAACGCCCTCGTCGGCGGCGAGGTCCAGACCGTACAGGCGATCCGCGACCGCGACGGCAAGGGCCGCCACACCACCACCACGCGCAACCTGCTGCCGCTGCCCGGCGGCGGGGTCCTCATCGACACCCCCGGGCTGCGGGGAGTGGGCCTGTGGGACGCGGAGGGCGGCGTCGGCCGCACCTTCGCCGAGATCGAGGCCCTCGCCGAGGACTGCCGCTTCCAGGACTGCGGCCACGGAGGCGAACCGGGCTGCGCGGTCCTCGCGGCGCTCGAGGACGGCACCTTGCAGCCCCGCCGCCTCGACAGCTACCGCAAGCTCCTCCGCGAGAACGAATGGATCGCCTCCCGCACCGACGCCCGCCTGCGGGCGGAGATCCGCCGCGACTGGAAGCGGAAGCAGGCGGAGGGGAGGGCGGCGATGGCGCGGAAGCGGGGGTGAGCTGGGGGCGGGGTGCCCCTGGGCGTAGCCCGGGGGGTTCTGAACGGGGCCTGCGCCCCGCTACATATTGTGAGATATTGCTTACGCGCCGTCGTCGATTGTGGCGCGATCGCGTCTGTGATGGCCGGGGACATCGCGGCCCGCGCTTGATTCAGGGAGTGTTCATGGCTGACCGGCAGACCGGCACGGTGAAGTTCTTCAACGACGAAAAGGGATACGGGTTCATCACCCCGGACGGCGGAGGGGACGATCTCTTCGTGCACTTCAGGGCGATCGAATCGGACGGGTTCAAGTCCCTGAACGAGGGACAGCGCGTGAGCTTCGTCGCCGCGCGGGGACAGAAGGGCATGCAAGCCGAGCAGGTGCGGCCGGAGTGACGCGCTGACCGTTCGGACGCTGTGGGGGCCGTACGGGCTTCCAGCCCTGTTCGGCTCCTGCCCCCGGCGCGGGAGCGGACACCGCCCCGAGGGCCGTGTCCGATTTCCGCCAGCCCGGCGGCAGGCGCTCCCGCAGACTGGACACATGGAACGCACGACGGGCCACCCCCCACCCCTCGACGACGACACCCGGTACCAGGCCGTGACCAGCCGGGACGCGCGTTTCGACGGGGTGTTCTACCTCGCCGTCGTCACCACCGGCATCTACTGCCGGCCGAGCTGCCCCGCCGTGACCCCGAAGCGGGCCAATGTCCGCTTCCATCCGTCGGCCGCCGCCGCCCAGCGTGCCGGGTTCCGGGCCTGTCGACGGTGCCGGCCGGACGCCGCGCCGGGGTCGCCCGAGTGGAACGTCCGCGCCGACCTCGTCGGCCGTGCCATGCGGCTGATCGGCGACGGCGTCGTCGACCGCGAGGGCGTCGCAGGGCTCGCCACGCGCCTCGGCTACAGCTCCCGCCAGGTGCACCGCCAGCTCACCGAGGAGCTGGGCGCGGGCCCGGTCGCCCTCGCCCGGGCCCAGCGCGCGCACACCGCGCGGGTGCTGCTCCAGACCACCGACCTGCCGGTCACCGAGATCGCCTTCGCGGCGGGCTTCGCCAGCGTCCGGCAGTTCAACGACACCATCCGTGCCGTCCACGCCCGCACCCCCAGCGAACTGCGCGCCCGCCCCGCCCAGCGGCGCGGGACCGGCGCCGGCGTCCCGCTGCGGCTCGCCCACCGGGGCCCGTACGCCGCACGCGAGGTCTTCGACTTCCTCCAGCGCCGCGCCATCACCGGCATCGAGGAAGTCCTCGGCACCCCCGGCTCCCGGGTCTACCGCCGCACCCTGAGCCTCCCCTACGGCACCGGCACAGCCGAGATCCACGAGCCGGACCCCGCCGGGACCCGCCGGCACGGCGACTGGCTCGACTGCCGGCTCCACCTCACCGACCCCCGCGACACGGCCGCCGCCGTCCAGCGCGTCCGGCGCCTGTTCGACCTCGACGCCGACCCCTTCGCCGTCGCCGAGCGGCTCGGCGCCGACCCGCTGCTCCGCCCGCTGGTCGAGGCCCGCCCCGGACTCCGCTCCCCGGGCGCCGCCGACGGCGACGAACTCGCCGTACGGGCCGTCCTCGGCCAGCAGATCTCCGTCCCGGCCGCCGCCCGCCTCGCGGCCACGCTCGTGGCCGCGTACGGAAAACCACTGGCCGCGCCGGACGGCGGGCTCACCCACCTCTTCCCCGCCGCCGCCACCCTCGCCGCCGCCGACCTCGCCGAGCTGGGCATGCCCGACACCCGCCGGCGGACCCTGCGCACCCTCGCCACCGCCCTCGCGGACGGCGCGGTCCGCCTCGACGGGGGCGTGGACCGTGACGAGACCGAGCGCGCCCTGCTCGCCCTGCCGGGCATCGGCCCCTGGACCGCCGGCTACATCCGCATGCGGGCCCTCGGTGATCCGGACGTCTTCCTCCCGGGCGACGCCGGGGTACGCCATGGACTCGCCGCCCTCGGCGCCACGGTCGGCGACGCCGACGCCTGGCGCCCCTGGCGCTCCTACGCCCTCCATCACCTGTGGAACGCACCGAAGGACTCCTGACCATGCTGTACACACACGTCCCCGGCCCGCTGGGCCCGCTGCTGCTCACCGGCCTGCCCTCCGCCACGGCCCCCGGCGGCACCGCCCTGACCTCCCTCACCGTGCCCGGCCAGAAGAACGCCCCGGCCGTCGGCCCGGACTGGCGCGAGGACCCCGCCGCGTTCGCGGAGGCCGAGCGCCAGCTCGACGCCTACTTCACGGGCCGGGCCAAGGAATTCCACCTCGAATTCGCCGCCGAGGGCACGGACTTCCGGCGCAGGGTGTGGGAGGCGCTCGACTCCATCCCGTACGGCGCCACCACGACGTACGGCGGGCTGGCCGCCCGTATCGGGGCCTCGCGTGCGGCCGTCCGCGCGATCGGCGGCGCCGTCGGGGCCAATCCGCTGCTGATCCTCCGGCCGTGTCATCGGGTGATCGGGGCGGACGGGTCCCTGACGGGGTACGCGGGGGGACTGGACCGCAAGCGGCTGCTCCTCGAACTCGAGGGCGTCGCGTAGCCGCGGTGGTGGGAGGGGCCATGTGGCCACGGCCTCAGCCCAGGACCACCGCCGCCACCCAGGCCCCGACCACCGCCAGGCAGGCGAAGAGCGTCGTCGCCCACGCCTCCTCCGCGACCGTGGCCGTCGTCCGGCGCGGCGACGGCGGCGGTGGCCGTAGCCGGACGAAGGCCTGGTCGAGCAGCAGGAGCCCGGTCCCGCCGACGAGCACCGCCCAGGCCACGGCCGAGAGTTCGGCCATCGTCCACCAGAGCGTGCCCGCCCAGACGATCAGCGGCCCGGGTACGCCCGGGGTCACGACGCCGAGCAGGCCGAGCAGCATCACCAGGCCGACCAGGAGCAGCTGCCACGTCCCCATGCGTCAAGGTTGCCGGAACCCGGACGCGGCCGCCCCCGGGCGAATTCGGTCAGAGCTTCACCGGCGTATCGTCCAGCCACGCTCGGCGGCCTGCCAGCCCAGTTGGAGCCGGGTGGTCACCCCGGCCAGCTCCATCAGCCGCCGCACCCGGCGCTGAACGGTCCGCAGGCCCAGCCCGAGCTGTTTGGCGACGCTCGCGTCCGTCAGCCCCGCCAGCAACAGGGACAGCACCTCCAGGTCGGTGGCGTCGGGCTCGGCCGGGCCGGCGCCGGGTCTCCCGTCCGCGCGCAGGGGACGGCCCTCGCGCCAGGCGCCCTCGAACAGGTCGATCAGCGAGTCCAGCAGCGTGCCGGAGTGGACGACGAGGGCGGCGGTGTCGGTCGCGCCGGCGGTGCCCGAGGCGAGAGGCAGCAGTGCGACCCCGCGGTCCACGATCACCAGTTCGGCGGGTATCCGGTCGACCACCCGGCACCGGCCGGGGAACGACGCGGTGCCCTCGACGACCGTCCGGTGGGCCACCGCGGCCCCCTCCGTCAACACCCCTACCCGGCCCGTCAACATGACGCACACTTCTTCCGCCGCGCTCAGCCGGAGCCCCGACAGCCGCCGGGCGACCGCCCCGGCACCCGTCACGACCTCCACCGCCCCCGCCCCGACAGGCTGCTCCGCTGGACTTTCCGCGTGTGCCGTCCGTCGTATGGCGTCCACACCCATGGAACCGAGCACGCGACATTCCTCCCCATCCCCGCGACCGAGCTATGGCTCGGGACATCATCCCTGGGGTGGTGTTCGCCGTGCACTCTTCCCGTATGCCCCACAGTGTGGACAATAAGGGCATGAGTCAGCAGGGGGACCAGTACGCCGAACAAGAGGACGCCTGGTGGCGTGAGTTGTACGGCAGGAGTGAACCCGACACGGGAGGCGGCGCCGTCGGCGACAGCCTCGACGAACGGTTCTCCTCCGCCTCGGCGGTGGTCGGTCCGGAACCTCTTCGTCCGAGAGCGGAGCCGCGACGGCCCGAGCCGCCCAGGAGGGCCGCCGGGGCCGCGGACGGCCCGCCCGGCCCGTCGTCGGGCGCCCCCTCCGGGCTTTCGCCCGCTGTGTCCCGCGGCGTGCCACGGCAGACCAAACGCTGGGCCCCGCCCGCCCC